>CAUPZH010000009.1:0-94944 GCA_963515865.1 uncultured Veillonella sp. | reverse complement strand
TGTGATGTAGAAGTCCCTACTACTTCGTTGACAATAAGGCTCGCAGACTCTCGTAAGTTAGGGTTTGCATTTACAGAACCAATCTGAGTGCTAACTGTAGGTGTAGTGGCGTTGTTAAAGATAGCCCCCGTATCTGTAGAAAAGGACTCATACCGATTATGGGATACACCATGTACTGGATTGGTAATTTGTATAACTGGAACAGTCTGACTATTGTCCACCATTACCTCTTGACTGACAATGCCCTGCGATGCATAGGTTCCTAACTGCAAAGACAATGTAATCCATAACGTTAAGAGTTCTTTTCTTTCTTTTCTCATGATCAATACCTCTATTACATAACGACCATACCTATAAAACCCGATATGTTCTATATTTTTATCTTATCATATTGATAAGGTGTATTGGAATAGAGAATGAGTATATATAGTATTTTAACTTTTTATTTATTGAATTACCTTAGCCGTCACTAAAATATATAATTCTACTTCATCTTTTGTTTTACGACTATGTTGAAATAGTTTACCAATAAGTGGAATATCTCCCAAAATAGGTACTTTTTGCCATTGTCGCATGGTACGTCGATCCATTAATCCACCAATAACCAATGTTTCTCCATCAGGTATGCGTACTCTTGTTTTGGCTTGCCTTGTGGTAATGCGATAAGCTTTCATTTCAGGGACCAAAGTAGGGTTACTCACTTCTGCTTCCACAATAGTATCAATGTGATTCCCCTGTAATACATAAGGTTTGCATAATAACCGTATACCCGCCTCTTCATAGCGAATACTGGTTCTTGTGACACCATTTTGAATAGATTCTACTGTCACCGGCACGCGTTCACCAATGAGTATGCTTGCTTCCTCTCCATTAAGAGCTACAATACTAGGTCTTGCAATCAATGCCATACGACTACTTCCTTCTTTAGCAGCGACTGTAGGGTGCGCTAAAAACGAATACGATGTACCCTTAGGCATATGACCGATATGAACATTTCCTTCCATACCTGATTCAGATTTCCCGTTCATGGAAAGCCCTGAACTTTGTAATCCAGGAAATGACCATTGTACACCTATTTCTTTTGCATAGCCTTTTTCCATAGCCAATACCGCCACATCTAACTGAACCTGCTTCGGTGCTGTATGCCAAGATCGAAGTAATTTTTCTACTTCTAAAATTTCATGAACTGTCCCGTAATAGATGACTTCATTCGTGCTTGACATCACTTGTACATGTTCTTTAGGCACTACGGACTGAACAAGATTACTCAATTCTTCAGGGGTGGCCGACTCCGCTACGATTCTACGCACATGTCGACGTTCTTTTTCTTCGTGGCGCCCCTCTACAATGAAGGTGCCACCTTCTTCATAGACTAAAAAACCTAACTGTGAGCCCAATTTAGTAATAGCCTCTCTCCCAGAATTTTCTTGTACTTCTAAAGTAACCTTCCCCTCTAATGTATCTAGTCCTACCACTGAAAGTTTTTCCGTCCTAGCTATGGTTTGCACCAATGTTCGTAACGGCATATCTTTGGCTATAATATGAACTGCCTCTACAGGGAAAGCTCCTAAGAATGTCAGCAGTAAAACATATGCCATTCCATATCGATACATAGATTGATGGATAGGAATTGCTACATTCTTTCTAAGATAATTTACTATTCTCATCCACATATGTGTCTCCTTTCTTCATATCTCTACCTTGTACTACATCTAAGTTTTCCACCCTACCTTTATTCTATCCAACGAGTAGACCCATTCATTTGAACCTGAACCTTTGTCTCTCCAACTGTAATAACCTGTACACCCTCAACCTGCTCGCCTTCATGTACTGTATATGTATTTCCATTAATCTCTAGTACTCCCACTGGAGCATCTCCATACACGATACCTAACAGATGAACTACTGGCACTTGATGATGTACACGATCATGATGTTTAGACGTTCTTTTTATCTCTAGTGGTTGATACACATGGTCTGTATTTCCTTCTCTAATATGTCTTCCTCTACGTATTTCTTTTTCCTTAGTATCTATACCACTACTATCTAGTCCCTGCATCTCTTTCCCCTTAATTCCTACTATCTCCTTAGAAAATGTGTCCACTAATGAATAGGGACGTAATACATTTCGAATAGGGAATATCAACGTGCCATTTGATGAGCCCTCTTTTGTTGATGATTCTTTCATTGTAGATGGTTTCCCCTTTTGAGCAGTATGCTTTTTCCTAGGACTAGCCTCAGAAGAAACAGAATCTATATCTGTATTTCTCTGTTTCCCTCCCTCTGCCCTGTTACTTTCACGATGAGATTGCACAGGGCTTTCTAACTGTTCTACTTCCGACCAAACAGACTCTCTCCAACCTAGATAGCAAATAAGGCACAATAAAACGGTCGCCCCGAAAACGAGACGACCGTGTGTACGTATATATCTTTCTATTTGGTTGTAGAGGTCTTTCACAGATGATACTTTCATCATGCCCTCCTATATACGATTAATATCCTTTTGGATGTAGTTGATGCCAATTCCAAGCATCACGAATCACTTCTTGTACTGTACTATGTACAGGTGTCCAACCAAGTTTAGCATGAATTTTTTCAGAAGATGCAATTAATGTACCTGGATCCCCAGCACGACGTTCCCCGTAATCAACACGGAAATCTACTCCAGTCACTTCTTTCGTAGCTGCTACGATTTCATTCACACTGAAACCATTGCCTGAACCTAAGTTAAATACGTCTGATTCTCCACCATTATACAAATATTCCATAGCTAAAATATGAGCTGACGCCAAATCATTTACATGTACATAGTCACGTACGCATGTACCATCCGCAGTATCATAATCTGTACCAAATACAGTGATGGATTCACGCTTACCCAAAGCTGCATCAATAATAAGTGGAATTAGATGTGTTTCAGGTGTATGATCTTCACCAATTTCACCAGATGGATCGGCACCTGCTGCATTAAAATAACGTAGTGCTACAAATTTAAATCCATAAATTTTGCTATAGTCACGTAGCATATCTTCAATCATCAATTTTGTGCGACCATACACATTGGTAGGATTCCATTTCGCATCTTCTGTAATAGGTACTACTTCTGGTTCACCATAAACAGCTGCCGTAGAGGAGAATACTAACCGATTTACGCCATGTTTACGAGCTGTTTCTACTAAGCGGTAAGAACCTACTACATTATTTTCATAATAGATAGATGGATTTACCATGGATTCACCAACTTGGGAATGAGCTGCAAAGTGCATAATGCCATCAATTTTATGCGTATCTAGAACCTCACCTAATGCAGGGTCTGTAATATCCATTTCATAGAACGGTACTCCTGCAGGAATCGACTCCTTATGGCCTCGAGATAAATTATCTACAATCACCACTTGATGACCTGCTCCTAATAAGGCACGTACTGTATGGCTACCAATGTACCCTGCGCCACCTGTCACTAAAATATTCATTCTTACTTCTCCTATGCTTTTGAAAGTTTAGGTCCTAATAATTTTTTATACACTTCTACGCCTGGTTGATTGAAAGCATCCACCCCTGCCAATTGTCCTTCAAAGTAGATGGCCCAGCACATAGTAAACATCAATTCTCCCAAGTGGAAGGCATTCATGGTTGGAACTTGGTAGGTCCCATTAAATCGTCCATCACTGGCTAAGGACTCTGCATTAGATGCCAAGGCCGCACGATTGATAAATCCTAAGTCAAGACCGGCTAAAGCTTCTAGTTTACTATATTGGTCATACATATGTGGCACTGTTAGATTCACATGCCAATTTTCTACATCTACAAAAGATACAACTTTATCATAGCGACCTTCTTGATGTTCCTGTGTTTGGGCATGCATGTCTGTAGTACCTACCGCTACAATTGGAGTACGACCATAGTGTCCAGATTTATCATCTTTTTCTTTACCTAAGGATTCCGCTAATAATTGTACATACCATTCAGATAAGGATTTCAAACGATCTGCATAAGGCATAAATACTTCAATATGACGACCATATTGTTCAGAGCCAATATATTTTAACACAGCACTTAACAAGGCTGGATTCTTCCAGACATCTTGTTCTTTAGCTGCTATATCTGCTGCTTTAGCCCCCTCTAAATAATCATGAATGTCAAATCCTAATAAAGCACCGATTACCAACCCTACTTCTGAGAACACAGAGAAACGACCACCAATGCCATCAGGTACAGCGAAGATGGAGTCTCCCCAACCTTCTGCAACAGCTAACTTATGTAACAACGTTTCTTTGTCATCATCTCTTGGATCTGTCACTACTAGCACTTCATAATTAATCATTGCTACTTCTAGAGCTTCTTTCACAATCATGAAATTTGTCATTGGTTCAATAGTAGAACCAGATTTAGAAATTAGCACCAATAGCACTTTATACTCATTAGGTACATGGGCATGGTCTTCTAAAAATTGTTGCTCTTTCCATTCTCTTTGTAATTGCTTGATTAATTCTTGGGTACGTACAGGGTCAACATTATTACCACTGAAATACATACGTGGGCGGTAATTACGTTCTTCATCACTCATGGAGTTCCAAAACTCCCCACAATGTACGTCAAATAATACTTTTCCACCTAGGAAAGAACCACCAATACCAAAGCTGACTACAGTACTAACCTTCTTTTCTTTCAAAGCATCAAGGCGAGCCATCACTGTTGGGTTGTTAATATGGCCTTCCACTACATACGGCAATTGTGGAAAAAGTACTAATTCAGGCTCTCCATCTTTGGATAGATGGCCTTTTACAACACCATGATGACGAGTTTCTTCCGCTGCTGCTAAGGCATCAGAAATCGCAGTGCCTAAGTTTGTTACATCTGCTTCCGTCACCCCACCAGGCAACATCATATTTGTATAATCATAAACAAAACCAGAGTCTAATTGAATCCGTTTCATAGTTTCCTCCTATGTACAGTATGATTGTAATCGTACTTTTATTGTACATCAAATCATGGAGAGATTAAAGGAATTTTATGAGAAATTTCCTACCAGTGTTATTTTAGTAGCGTTCCTTTCTTTGCTAATGCATCTGCACGGTCGTTATAGGCGATACCAGAGTGAGCTTTTACCTTATGAAAATCGATACGAAGTTTTTTGCTAGCTTCTTTCATTCGTTTCGCATAGTTAGTTGTTAATGGATTATTTGTTTTCCATCTACCTGTAGCCCACATTTCAATGCCCATATAATCATAATAGAGAGAGCATGATGTATACCCATGGTCTAGTGCATAATCCACTACATGAAGTGCTGCTAATAATTCCCCAGACACATTCCAATAGGCCACATGATTCGGTTCTGTACTCGAAAGAGAAAATTCTACTTCTTCTGCACCAAGAAGAATAACCCCTCCAGAGCCAACCACACCTTTTCGCTTATCAAAACTGCCGTCGATAAAAGCACGAATTTCACAAGGATCTGATTCTACGATTTGACTTATGTTATCAGTCTGTGTCTTAAGGTATTCACCTACGCTCATACCTTTAGACGCACTAGCAGATGTTTTCTTTGTACCGTTTCTAGCCGCTTTAATCCCTGCACACTTAGGTATATCTATAGAGCCCATATAGGCTTTTGCTTCTGCTTCTGTAGGGAATGATTTATACTGCGCCCCAGGAAAGCCTTTTACTTGCACTTCACAATCAGACCAAGTCACATAGATTCCTGGATTATGCCCTACTCGAACAGCATAATATTTCTTTGCCATACTTACCCCATTGTCAGTGGCGCTATCGTGCCACCTACTACGTCTACTAATGCTTGTGGATTGACTTTCACTTGCATTCCTCTAAGGCCTGCACTGACATAGACCATAGGAATGGATCTAATACTGTCATCAAAAAAAGTAGGAAATGCTTTTTTCATCCCTAATGGAGAACAGCCACCACGTAAGTAACCTGTCAAAGGCAATAAATCTTTTACCGCAATCAGTTCTACCGATTTATTTCCACTCACTCGTGCGGCTTGTTTCATATCTAATTCCCCTTCTACAGGAATACAGAATACTACATGGCCAGTTACATTGCCTTTCCCCACCAACGTTTTAAATACTTGTTCAGTCGGAATATGCAACGACTCTGCTACGTGTATACCGGCACCTCGTTCTTCAGACCATTCGTAGGTAAATACTTCATAGTCAATATGATGAGTATCTAATATGCGTAATGCATTTGTTTTTTTATGTCCTTTTTTACTCATAAGACCCCCTATTTGTTGGTAATCTTTGAAATATTTTTTAATTCAATACGTAAGGTACCATTTTCATTCGTTGAAATTTCTATGAACTCACGATCATTCATATATTCTACTGGAAATGAAAGTTCAATACCTGTATCTGTTTTAATTTTATGTTGCTTACCCACTTTTGTAGCATAGGTCCGACTCACTGGCAACGGTTCAAGTAAATCTTCTTCTGCTAGCTCTTTCATAGCTGCTTCTCGCTGAATGGGGTTCGTACTAAACACTTGCTCAATAATATGTCGTGCTTCTAACGTGTCAGATACTTCTGCATTCTTAGCCAGTAATTCTTTTGTTTTAGCCATAGCTGCCACACCATCTTGCTCATGAGCTTTAGAAATTCGATCTACCACAGTGCGTACTTTTTTCACTGTATCTTTAGAAGACGGATTCGTTGTAACCTGAAAGATTCGTTCTTCCAAGAAGTGCATTTTCTCTCCATCATATTCACCTTTCGGCTCAAAGAGACGAATGGATAAATCAGAAAGTTTAATACTTGCAAAGGCATATAGTTTTTGTGTCACTGTTGGTAAGACCACACGATGCTCTACTAATTTTGTTGCTAATGAACCATCCTCTTCTGAATATAATTGATGAGTATATCCATCATGAGCTTTACAAAGAAGAACACAAAGGTAAGCTTGCTCTCCTTGTGCTTCACAGACAATCATATCTAGTACACAAGGGTCCATTGCTTGTGCCATATAGGTAAATAAAGTCTCACCTAGTTCTTTACCAAACTCTACAAGGCTTACTTCTTGATTCTCCAATTGTTTGATCTTTCGCCCCCATGGTGTTTGGTCCAAGATATAACCAGTTCTGGCTCCAGGATCTTGTAATGCTTTCATTACATGCATTTCAAGATAGCTCTGAATCTCTGGTTCAGCAATATCCATAGGATGATCTGAATAAGCCGACATAGAAGACGTAAAGTCAAATACTTCCAGTACAGCTGCATTAATTTGCATAGTTCCTCCTCAATAACAAAGAGCTTTGCCTTTGCAAAGCTCTTATGATGTTATCTATTATCTTTCACATAGTGATAGGTATTTTCCAGTCCTTTTTGTAACGTCCATTTAGGCATATACCCTAAACATTGTTTTGCTTTTGCAGTACTCAATAAAGAATGTTTAATATCACCAATGCGCGGTTCTTCATAATGACGTTCTACCGTTGTGCCAGCAATATCTTCTAATGTGTCGATTAAATCATTCACAGAAATTCCAATTTCTGTACTCACATTGATGACCCCTGTTACATCATTATTCAATCCCAATATATTAGCTTCTACTACGTCATCTACATAGACAAAGTCACGTGTTTGTTCTCCATCGCCAAAAATTTTGATGGATTCACCATTCGCTACATGTTCGCAGAAAATACTAACAACGCCACCTTCACCGCCATTGCCTTGACGTGGTCCATATACATTAGAATAGCGATAGCAAATATAAGGTAATCCAAAAGATTCTTGGTAAATACGCAAATAGCCTTCCGTAGTTAATTTTGTCAATCCATAGCAAGAACGAGGCACTCCTGCCAATTCTTCCGTAAGAGGTAATACCTCTAAATCACCATATACTGCGGCAGAGGATGGCATAAGGAATTTTTTTACACCCACTTTAACTGAGGCTTGTAATACGTTCAATAGTCCCATTAAATTGATATCACAATCTTCTGTTGGATGTACCATGGATTCTGCTACTACTGTTTGCGCTGCCTCATGAAATACATAGTCCGGTTGAAAGTCTTCAAACACGTCATGTATCTTTTTATCTCGTATATCCAATTCTAAAAATTCAGCTTGTGCATTCACAAATGTCCGCAATCCACTGCTTAAATTGTCAATGACAAGTACACGATGTCCCTCTTGAATCAATCTGTCTACTAGATGTGATCCAATGAAACCGGCACCGCCTGTTACAATTATATTCATATTCCTCATTCCTGTATCAATGACTATCTTAGTAATATAAATTATACACCGTATCTAGTATATCGCAATAGTATGTATCCTATGGCGCACTTAAGCGTCTATATACTGAACTAATTGCTCACAGTGTTCTTTTGCTTGTCTATGAATCACTTGTAGCTGAGCATCTTCACCTGTATACAGCATATTACCAGTGAAAACACCACCTTTAAAATTCATCTTACAGAACTTACAAGTAGCTTCACAGGTTTTAAATATTTCATCAATGGTAATGCCTTTATCACCATACAACGCATATTCATCATTACCACAAGCGGCGGTAAGACCAACAACCATATCCTTACCGGCTACTGCATAGGTATCTGCTCCATAGGCCCAACCATAAGCAAACACTTCTTCAAACCATCTCATAATCAGCGATGTTAAAGAGTACCAAAATAGAGGAGACTGTATCACAATCGTATCTGCCCACAGCAGCTTTTCACGTTCTGCTTCTACATTGATCTTGTAATCTCCGTAGAGCACTTCCAAACGATCAAACTCGGCATTAGGATATCTTTCTTTAAGCAACGCAAGAATCTCTTTGTTTGCCACAGAATTTTCTTTGTGGGTATGACCTGTTACAATTAAAATGTTTTTCATTTCTATACCTCCCCTAATTTAGATACTTATATAGTACACTTTATTATCGTTCTCGCTGGATATCATAGTCTGTACCATTTGTCCGAATGGTAACAGTCCCCATCGTATCTGTACGATAGATATCTACATGTTCTTCCAATAAGCGTGCCATAGCTTTCTCACCAGGATGTCCATACGAATTATGTAAACCTGCAGAAATAACAGCTGCTTCTGGTCTAACAGAACGAATAAAATCTTTTTGACTAGAACCATTGCTACCATGGTGTCCAACTTTTAAGATTTTACTAGACATTTTCGTATTTTGCTCTTTAATAAGGCGCGCCTCTTCTTCTTTTTCAGCATCACCAGTCATGAGCATAGAAAATTTACCAAATGTCAGCTTACCAACAATAGAGTTATTGTTTTGATGAACTTCCCCTTTTTTATCGGTCATCACGTCTCCACTCCAAGGGGCATAGACCTCAAAATATGCTCCATTCCCTAAATCTAAACGATCACCTTTATGAAGTGTTTCACGATGAATCTGTTTTGTATCTATTGTTTTTAGATAGGTTCTATAGGTTCCACTATCGAGCTCGATGCCATTATCATAGACATGCTTAATAGGGATTGCTTTGGCTATGGCATAGAAACCGCCAATATGATCCGCATGTGGATGTGTCAAAATGACATTTTCTAATTCTTTCACACCATATTTTTTTAATAAGGCTACCACCTGTGGTCTATGTTCAATATCACCGGTATCAATCATAGAAAATTTATCCCCAATTTGGAGTAAAATTGCATCTCCTTGTCCGATATCCAATACATGAACCTTTATGGTTCCCGTCGGAGCTTGCGTAGATTGACTGACTTCCGTCTTTGAAGAATTTGCATTCACCTGTGAAAGTTCTTTTCCACAACCTACTAAGCTTAGTATTGCTACCACCAACACACCTAATAAGAGCAGATATTTATATATTGCTTTTTTCATATGTAAGTACTTTCTAACCTCTATGTATTACAACAATTATTACAGTGGTAAGCCCGGTTTGTATCCATCGATTATTCGTAGTACACGACCAATTCGCTGTGCCACTTCTGTAGGAGTAAAGCCTGGACCACAATCATCTAGCGCTAGATCTCCAGCACGACTATGGGCATACACAGCAACATTAATAGCATTCATAGGATCCTGCTCTTGATTTAGCAAGGAACCAATAACACCAGCCAATACATCACCCATGCCCCCAGTTCCCATATAAGGGTTACCATTCGTTGTGACAAACACCTTACCATTAGGTGTAGCCATTATAGTTGGTTGTCCTTTTAGGACAACATACATACTATGCTCCTTTGCAAAGGCACTAGCATGTCCAATGGGATCTTTGTTAATCTCTCCTATACTTTTTCCTGTAAGAGCAGAGAATTCACCTAAATGCGGTGTTACTACAACGGCATACCCTTTCTTACCTAATGTATACGCGCACTGTTTTAACAGCGATACATCACTAGAAACAGCTATGAGACCATCTGCATCAAGTACCATGTGGCTATCTGTAATAGATTGCATCCATTGAAGTAAATGTTTCTTATCGCTATTGCTTCTGCCACCACCAGGGCCAATGACTACTGTGCTATTCCCATCTAGTTGTTCTAAATTGCTACTATCACGAATCATCATTTCAGGGCGACTCAAGGACCGCAATGCATCTAACTCATTTGTACCAGATAGTATAGTGACTTTTCCAGCTCCACTGCGTAGAGCTCCTTCAGCACTTAGTATAGGTGCCCCATAAATCCCTGGGGATCCACCCACAATATAGACGTGACCATTGGTCCCTTTATGAGCAACGGGAGAGCGGGAATCTATATGCAAGGACTCTGCGTTATTCCAATAGATTTCAGGACAATTATGATCCGATTCCCACAATGCATGATGCGGAAAAGGATATCCGATACTGCCTATACTCATATGCCCTACATATTCTCTTCCCGGATAGAAAAGCATTCCCACTTTAGGGGCTAATAATGTAATCGTTTCATCTGCTCTAAATGAAGATATATCTGCACTACCAGTCAACCCATTAACCCCACTAGGAATATCGATGGCAATACATGTTCGTGTCTCACTATTACAACGCCATGCTTTACATTGCTCAAAGATAGTTCCTATCTGTTTGGGTAGTTCACCATGGAAACCTGTACCAAACACACCATCTACCACAACACTTACATCCCGTAATATATGGGAGGGTATTAGATTTCCATTAAACTCCATCATCTCATCAGTCACAATCGTAATCGTATCTTCTAGAGTATGTACCACCTTCCATTGTTGTTGAAACAAAGGAGAACCTTCTTCTGGATTCCCACATACAACAACATAGGGCGTCACTTCAGGCACTTCTGTTAACAATCGTGCTGCCACTAAGGCATCACCACCGTTATTGCCAATGCCACAAAGAAATAAAACTCCCTTTGGCCTCTTTATTTCTTGTATGTATCTATATACTACCTCAAAAACAGATCGTCCCGCTTGTTCCATTAAATGAGATACTGGAAGTCCTAAACTTTCAATATATTGATCTACTATGTTAACTTGCTTTGGAGTTAAAAGTCGCATAGGTCTATCCTCTAATATACAATGACAGTACTCGTAGCATATTCACGACAATGACTAATAGAAACTTGCATCGTTTCATATCCTAAGGCTTTCATTTGTTGTCCAAAATAGCCTGTACAAGTAAGGACAGGTGCCCCCCATGCATCGTGAGTAATCTCAATATCCTGCCAAGAACCGTGGCGAAATCCTGTCCCCAAGGCTTTTACACAAGCTTCTTTCGCCGCAAAGATGCCCGCAAAGGATGCTGCTGCTTGTTTGTTACGTCCCCACGCATAGTTTCGTTCGTATTCTGTAAATATTCGTTGTAAAAAAGTATCCCGTTCAATCGCTTGTTCCATACGATGAATTTCTATGATATCTGTACCTACTCGAATCATCTTAGCCTCGTAATCTGGCAATCATCATCGCTCTATCTTCTGCTCCGAATACAGCAGAACCAGCTACTAATAGAGTAGCCCCTGCTTCACGCACTAATGGAGCTGTTTCCAAGTTAATACCACCATCTACTTCTACAACAGCTTTTGTATTGCCTACCGAGTCCAATAGTTCTCGAGCTTGCTTTACTTTTTTTACTGCATTATGAATAAACGATTGGCCGCCAAATCCTGGATTTACACTCATAATTAAAATTAAATCTAAATCTTCTGCAATATCTTCTAGTAAGGAAACTGGCGTAGATGGATTTAAAGAAACGCCTGCTTTCATACCAGTTGCTTTGATAGCTTGAATCAAACGATGCGCATGTGGCACAGCTTCCCAATGAAAGGTGAAATACTCCACACCTATCTTGGCATACTCTTCTACATAATCGCCTGGATTTTCTACCATTAAATGTACATCAAAAGGCAATTTCGTATGTGGACGCAATGCTTTTACCACAGGAGCACCAAATGTTAGGTTTGGCACAAAATGTCCATCCATCACATCAATATGTAATAAGTCAGCACAACCTTCTTCGATAGTACGAATATCTTCTCGCAAATTAGAAAAATCTGCCGATAACATAGATGGGGCAATTTGAATCATTTTATCGTCTCCTTTGATCTTCAAGTTCTGATTTAATCGTCAAATAGGATTGGTATCGTTGCTCACTAATCTGCCCATTAGCTAAGGCATCTTTCACAGAACAAATAGGTTCATGACTATGGGAACAAGGACTAAACTTGCATCCCCTATCATGGTCACCAAACTCGGGGAATGTATGCACTAACTCTTCTATAGTCATTCCTGTATGCTCTAGAGCTGAAAATCCTGGTGTATCCATGATAAAGGAACTTTCATCTAAGCTGTATAAAGAGGCATGGCGCGTCGTATGGCGACCACGTTTAATCTTATCGCTAACAGCTCCTGTTTGAAAGGCAAAATTCGGATCTACTGCATTGAGCAAACTACTTTTACCTACCCCCGAAGGGCCGGCGAAGGCGCTGATTTTACCATGTAATACATGGCGTAACTCATCAATCCCTTCACCAGTATACGTTGATGTACACAGTACAGTGTAACCGATCTTTTCATAGATGGATTTCAGTTTTACCGTGTCTTCTGTATGCAAATCATATTTATTAATCACTAGGATAGGAGGTATATGACTATGATGAATCATCACTAATAAACGATCCAATAATAAAGGATGAATATCTGGCTCTCGTGCGGCTACTACTACAATGACTTGGTCAATATTGGCAATAGCTGGCCTACGTAATGAGTTTCTTCTCTCTTCGATAGAATCAATCCATCCATCTTCTGTAATATTGACCGTATCTCCCACTAAGAGGGAATATCGTTCTTTCTTTAATCGCCCTCGAACCTTACATTCATGTACATCTCCACTTGGAGTTTGCACATAAAAGTAGCCATTCATATTCTTAATTACAACACCTTGTTTCATAGTTTCTCCTATAAGGATTGCTCTTGTACTAATGCATTATTTAAGTAAATCTGAACTCGTACATTGCCGGATCCAGACACACTTTTTACAATACGATCTCCTGGTGCATTAGTGCCATCATAGACAACACGTCCACCGTCATCATCGATAACTACTAATTTCACATGTTGCGAGGCACGTCCATTCGGCACCGTTACATCCACAACACCTTTCGTAGTACCTTGTTTCGCATTGGCCCCGTCTTTTTTACCATCTTTTGGTTGGCCTACCAATGTGATACTTTCATCTCGTTTCACCGAAGACCCTGGAGCAGGGCTGACAGCTGTAACGACAGCAGAATCTTCATTAGAACCAGAAATTTTACTAATACTTAACCCTAAATTTCCTAGGGCTTCTTTCGCTTCTTTAATGGTCATACCCACAACATTCGGAATCTCTACAGTAGTCGATTTAGTTTGATTAATCGTAATATCTACAGTGGCCCCTTTAGAAGCTTTACCTCCAGCTTGTAGGCCTTGGCTAATCACGACGCCATCTTCTTTACTAGAATCACTTTCATAAGATATTTTACCAATTGATAAGCCTAAGGCTTTTAATTTTTCTCTAGCTTGGTCAAAGCTCATACCCTGCAAGTCTGGTATCGTAATATCTCCCGCACCTTTGCTGACTACTAAATGTACCATACGCTGTTCTTTGACAGATTCCCCTGCTTCAGGGCTCTGTGAAATGACCTGTCCTGCCGGCACATCCGAATTCGTTACTTCTGAGCTAGATACCCGTAGATGTCGTTCTTCTAACAATCTTGTAGCTACACTTAACTGTTTACCTACGACATTCGGTACGTCCACAGTAGAATTACTCCAGAAGTTGCCAAAGCTCAAGAAGGCCCATAAAAAGGCAAGTAAGAAAGCAAATACGGCACCACCAATGACATATTTTTGTGGCAAACTACCTAATTTTGCCAATATGCCTTCTTGCTGTTCTTCCTCTTCTTCTAGTACCTCTGTCTCCAATGGAGGCAGCACTTGTGTCGCAAAATCATGTTGCATTGGCCGTGCTGATGTGCCGCCACGATAGCCTAATGACATACGTAATGCCTGGATCATTTCAGAAATAGATCCAAACCGTTTGCCTGGCTCTTTTTCTAAAGCTATTAATACCACCTGCTCTAATTGTGGTGGAATCATAGCATTCTTAATACGTGGTGCTACTACAGGGTCTTTCACATGTTGTAATGCCACACTAACAGGCGTTTCTCCTCTAAATGGAACTTCTCCTGTTAGTAATTCATAGAGAACAACACCTAATGAATAAATATCGGTACTCACATTGATGCTCTTACCGCTAGCTTGTTCTGGAGAAATATAATGGGCTGACCCCATAACAGAGTTAGTATACATCATAGTTGTTGCTGAGTTAATAGCTCTGGCAATACCAAAATCTGTTACCTTCACACGTCCAGAATCAGTAATCAATATATTATGTGGCTTTACGTCACAGTGGACGATGCCCATCATGTGGGCATGTTCAAGGCCCTCTGCAATGGCTACTGTAATTTTCACCGCTTCTTGCACTGTCACCTGATCGCCATGATGCTGAATGTATTCTTTCAACGTACATCCAGATACATATTCCATGATAATATAATGAAAGCCTTGATCAAATCCAACATCGTACATGCTCACTACATTGGGATGATTTAGCTTCCCTGCCGCTTGTGCTTCCCGTTTAAAACGAGCTACAAAGTCTTGATCGCTACCAAAATTTTGATGCAGAATTTTAATAGCCACAGGTCGTCCCAATAGTGTATCTTTTCCACGATATACATCGGCCATACCACCAACGCCTATCTTCTGTTGTACCTCATAGCGATGGTCAAAGACCAATCCCACTAATGTATGTCTATCCATAAGTCACCTCTTTATATACGTCCAAGTACGATTGTTACATTATCTCGTGCTCCCGCATCATACACAAGGTGCACTAAATCTTCCAAAGCTCTACTTTCATTGTTTTCTTCTGAAAGCACTTGTTCAATCTTAGATTCTTCAATATAACCAGACAAACCGTCACTACATAATAGGATACGGTCATTCTGATGCACTTCAACTACGCCTGTATCTACTTCTACAGTTTCATACACTCCGATGGCTCGAGTCAACATATTTCGTTTCGGATGATGAATGACTTCTTCTTCAGTAATCGTTCCTGCTTCTACTAATTGCTGTACCATAGAATGATCTTTTGTCATACGGTGCAAACCATCTTCTCCATACCTATACAAGCGACTATCACCTACATGAGCCCAATACAGGGTATCTTCTTGTACATAGGCTACAACCGCTGTTGTACCCATACCTTCCAGCTCCTTGTAGGATTGGCTCTTTTCATAGACAATGCGATTTGCTTTTAGAATGGCGTTCTTTAATACTTCTGTAGACATTTCAGTAGCCTCATTAACTACTTCTACAATGGTATCAACTACCATGGTACTAGCATATTCTCCACCGGTGTATCCACCCATACCATCTGCTACTATTAGCAGTGGCCCTTGGGCATAAAAACGATCTTCATTTCGTTGGCGAACTAATCCAGTTTTACTGATTCCTAAACTAATCATAACATCCCTTCTTTCAAAGATTGTTGATGTTGTATTTTCAACTGTCCACAAGCTGCTTGAATTTCATCGCCCATTTCTTTACGAATCGTTACAGACACGCCGTAGGACTCTACAATAGACTTAAACTCTTGCATAGCTTTCATAGACGGTTTATATAAATTAATATGTTCATTTCCATTCACAGGAATTAAGTTAACATTACAATGAGGAAACTCTTTTGCAATCGTACCTAGCTCATGAGCTTCTTTTTCAGAGACATTCACATCTTTAATTAAAATATATTCAAAGGTTACACGGCGTTCTGTCCGTCGATAATATTCTGCCACAGCATCTAGCACATCTTGTAAGGCATAGGTAGCACCGATAGGCATAATTTTCTTTCTACTTTCATCTGTAGTAGCGTGCAGTGATAAGGCCAATGTTATGGGTAATTCCATCTCGGCAAATCGGTAAATATTCGGCACTAATCCACAAGTGGATACTGTCATACGACGATAACCTATATTAAAGCTTTCTTTTTCATGAATGAATTGCAATGCTTCCATCGTATGGTCAAAATTTTGTAATGGCTCTCCAGATCCCATGACAACGATAGAGTGCACTTCTTCTTTAATGATGCTTTCAAACAGTAATAACTGCCCTACAATTTCAGCTACTGTTAGATTACGAAATAAACCTTCTGTGGTGGATGCACAAAAAATACATCCCATAGCACATCCCACTTGAGATGACAAGCACACAGAGTTCCCATAGTGTTGCTTCATCAGTACCGTTTCTACTTGATGCCCATCAGAAAATCTGAGCAATAATTTCTTTGTATTTCCATCAGAACTAGTAGATTCCCGCACCACTGTAGGAAGTGTAATCGTACAGTGCGTAGCAAGCCATTCACGCATTGTCTGTGGAAGCTGTAACATATCTTCCATAGAGAATACGTGACGTTGATAGATATAATCCATAATCTGTTTCGCTCTAAACTTTGGAAACCCTCCATCTGTCACAACTTTACTTAAAGCTGACAATGAAAGGCCGAGTAATTCTATCATGCTCTCTCCTTACGTAAACGGGCTATAAAAAATCCGTCCATATCATATACATGTGGCAATAAAGTAACCATAGGACCTTCTGTTTCAAACGGCAACAATGGAGCCACATCTTCTAAGAGGAAATTAGGGTTTTCTTGTAAAAATCTTTCCACAACCCCTTCATTTTCCAACGTATTTACAGTACACGTAGAATATACCAAGTGCCCTCCTACTTTGACATAGGAACTAGCATTTTGCAATATTTGTTGCTGTAACATTGGCAATTCTTGTAATTGGGATTCCTCTTTTCGCCAACGCATATCTAATTTCTTCTGTAAGATTCCTAGGCCTGAACATGGTGCATCTACTAACACGGCATCAAAAGACTCTTTCCATTGTTCTTCATTTACTGTAGCATCGCCTTGTTGAGCCTGCACATTGGATATGCCCATACGTTTTGCATTTGCCTGCAACAGTTCTACCTTATGTTCATGAATATCCGTAGCTACGATAGTTCCTGTATTACCCATAAGGGTTGCCATATGCAATGTTTTACCTCCCGGTGCTGCACAGGCATCTAAAACCCGCATATGTTGTTGAGGTTGTACTGCATAAGCTACCGCCATAGAGGCTTCGTCCATGAATGTCATCAATCCCTCTTGTACCCATTTTGCTTCCTGCAATTGACCTTTATGAGATTTGATGATAATCGCATCTGAAATCATATGGCTAGGCTCTACCACCCACTTTGCCTCTAAAAGCTCTTCTAATAAATCTTGCCGGCTAATTCGTAAAGTATTCACTCGTGCTGTCAATAATGGAGTTTCATTGAACCATTCACAAAGATCAATTGTTTCTTCTAGACCTCGTTGCTCTATCCACAAATGGACTAACCACAAAGGTTGATTATAAATATAGGAAATCCGTTCCGTTTCCGAAGTGGCTAAGGCATCGACTCCGACATCTTCACGTTCTCTATCTACATTGCGAAGTACAGCGTTAACAAAACGATCGGTACCAGGAGCCACTTTTTTGGCAAGCTTTACACTTTCATTCACCGCAGCACTAGATGGTACCTTATCCATATAAAGTAATTGGTACACCCCAAGTCTAAGAATCTCTAGTACAAAAGGAGATAATTTTTTAACCGTTTTCTTCGTGAAGTGAACGATAACCGCATCCAAGTAGTTTTGACGTCGTACCACACCATATACCAATTCTGTAAAGAATCTACGATCTAAATCCTCTAGTCTTTCTTGCATCATATACTGAGGCAATACAATATTGGCATATTTCTTATCTCGATGTATATCTACTAAGGCTTTCATAGCTAGGCGTCTAATATTTTTATGTTCTTTCTTTTGTTTCGTTTCCATATAGTAACCTTTCTATGACAAGTCTAATGTCTTCTGTATTGACTCTCGTATTACAACAAGGACCACAAGGTCGTTCATTTAAGACACCAATCACAGGAATGGGAAACACATCTGCCATACCACTAACTAAGTCTCTTTCACAGGCGATCGCCACAATGGCTTGAGGACGAATTTCCTTAATTTTTAAACGTGCTAATGTACCACCTGTCACTACCACAAAGTGGCATCCATAGGTATCGGCAATATCTAGCAAGGCTCCTACTTGGCATCCTCCACAGCGCTTACAGTTATGTACATCTGTAGTCACTTTATGTACACAGCTAGATAATTGTATGCAGTGCGGTGTAAGTAGTAATAATCGTTTGGGTTCCACGCGATATACTTGGGTGCTCACAAGATGATTGATTAATGCAATTAAGGATTGACTCACTTCATCCTTGGTATATCCAAAGCATTTACCTAGGACCGTTACCAAAGGAAATAAGAGATATAAACCTCGATTAGATAATCGCAATAGAATCGGATGTTGTATAGGATACATTGTAACTAATGCCATGTATATCCACATGGACCACCCAATCAATATGGGGAGTAGTAGCGCACTCTCTCCGATAGGTCCTGCAACAGGTCCCCATTGCGATAAACTTGGATGCATCATCCAAACCACCCAACTCCATACCATGGAAATCAATAGCAATGCCACAGCCGTCACTGTTAAATATAGACGATAGGATTTATTCATCACCAAAGCAAGCTCCCACTGCTAACTGATGACCACGAGCAAAATCACCTGCATTCATTCGCTTCTTATTTTCAGGTTGCACTTCAGTAACACGTAAGACTCCATGACCAGTGAAAATACTGAAAGACTCTTTATCTACATGCACTATTGTTCCCTCTTTAGGATAGCCACAAGCTCCTTGTAAATGTTCAGGCGCATACTTAGAGGTAGGGTCCACTTTTGCATGCCAGAACTTAATCCGTTTACCCTCTAAGAATGTATAACATCCAGGACTTGGATTGAAAGCTCTTATTTTTGCAGCTAATGTATGTGCTGGTTCTGTAAATTTGAGATGCCCCATCTCTTTTGTAATTTTTCCTGTTTCAATAGCTTCTTCATGATTTTGAGGGACTCTTGTTAACGTACCTGCTTGTAAAGCATCTACAGTTGGTACAATCATTTGTGCCCCTAATTGTGCCAAAGCTGTAAAGATTGTACCAGATGTATCCTCTTCTGTAACAGGAATACGTTCCATTAACAGAGTATCACCTGTATCTAATCCTTCGTCCATATGCATAATCGTCATACCAGTTTCTGACGCTTCATGAAGAATCGCATATTGAATAGGTGCTGCACCCCTAAATTTCGGCAATAAAGAGGCATGTAGATTAATACACCCCAATGGAGGCTGATGAATGAGCCAAGGAGGTAAAATCTTACCATACGCAATAACTACGACAATATCAGGAGCTAAAGTTTGCAACAATTCTTCTGCTTCTTCATTGCGCAAAGATTTCGGTTGATATACAGGAATATCATACTGTAATGCCAATTCCTTCGTCGGTGGCATTTGCAATTTATTGCCTCGTCCTTTCGGTTTATCTGGTTGACAAAATACACCTACCACAGTGTGGGAACTGTCAATTAAAGCCTGTAAGGTAGGAACCGCTATATCTGGAGTTCCCATAAAAACTATACGTAATGGATTCATTATTATTGTTCCTTTTTATGGATAAAAATCTCATTGGGATTCACTAACTTTTCCACAAATAAAATCCCATTCAAATGGTCGATTTCATGTTGAAAAATACGAGCTAAAAAGCCTTCTGCTTTGATCTTAATCTTTTTATTATTTCGATTGATACCATGTACTTCAATTTTATCATATCGCTCTACATCACCAAATAGTTCTGGTACGCTTAAACAGCCTTCTAATCCTATTTGAGAGCCTTCTTTTTTCACGATTTCTGGATTAATAACTTCGATTAAACCATTTCCATCATCTAATACAATGATTCGTTTAGATACGTTGACTTGCGGTGCCGCCAGACCTACACCATCTGTTTTGTACATCGTTTCTGCCATATCATCTAATAATTGACGAATCTTTTTATTTACGAACTCTACCGGTTCTGCTATTTGTTTTAACACAGGATGACCTGTTTTCATGACTTCTAAAACTGCCATATTCCCTCCTATACTGGATCCACATCTATATAGATATGGGGCAATGTAAATATATCTGAATGATACATGTATGATTTTAATTTTGTTAAATCAATACCACGAATCATAATACAAAGTCGATACATATCTCGTATCTTTACGGCACCATTTTCATAGGGCCCTAGTATATCTATGCGCTGACCTGTACAAGCCTGACGCAACGTATTAGCTAATTCTGTCGCTCTTGTTCGTACCACTGAAAGTTTTTCATCTAATAAGGTAATTTGTATCATTTCACCAATTGGCGGATACAACAAAGCTTTTCGAGCCTCTATTTCTTCCTCATAAAAGCTAACATAATCATGGTGCGTGCTGTGCTGAATAGCATAATGTTCAGGACTATAGGTTTGTACCACGACTGTTCCTGATTTATTACCACGACCAGCACGACCAGCTGCTTGCGTTAGCAAATTAAATGTTCTTTCAGAAGCCGTATACACAGGAATATGCAATACAGAATCAGCAGTAATAATTCCCACTGCGGTAACATTTGAAAAATCATGTCCTTTTGCCACCATTTGCGTGCCCAACAAAATATCATATTGACCAGCACCAAAGGCTTCTAAAATACGCTGAGATTCTCCTTTTTTAGAAGTTGTATCTTGATCTAGACGAGCAATTCTAGCTTGAGGAAATCGCTTTGCTAATTCTTCTTCTACCTTTTGTGTGCCTGTACCAAAGAATTTAATCTTACGGCTACCACAATGAGGACAAATTTGAGGTGCTTTTTCATGATGATCACAGTAATGGCAACGTAAGTCCTGTCCCGCTTGATGATACACCATCGATATATCACAGTGAGGACACTGGATAGGTTTACCACAATCTCGACACATCACAAATGTACTATGACCTCTTCGATTCAGCAAGAGAATCATTTGTTCCCGTTTCTGTAGCGTTTCTTGGATTAACGTATCTAATGCCATAGAAAATACAGAGTAATTCCCATAGAACATTTCTTCTTTCATATCCACAACAGTGACCTTAGGCATCGGTTGATGAAAAATACGATGTTCCAAAGATAGTAACTGATAGACCCCTTGGTTTGCCAAATAATAAGCCTGTACAGATGGTGTGGCAGACCCCAAAATAAGCGGACATTGATGGCTTGCACTGCGCCATCTAGCCACCATGCGTGCATCGTATCGAGTCATATCTTGTTGTTTGTAGGATGGGTCATGTTCCTCATCTACTACAATAAGACCAATATCTTCTGTAGGTGCAAACACAGCAGAGCGAGCGCCAATGATAATATGGCTATCTTTTCGGCGTAAACGTTCCCAATTATTATAACGTTCCGATTTTGTTAACTGGCTGTGAAAAACGACCACTTCTTGACCAAACTTCTCTACAAATCGTCGCACTATTTGCGTAGTTAAGGCAATTTCTGGAACTAGAATAATAGCAATCTTATCTTGTTGAATCGTCTCTTGTGCAGCTTTTAGATATACTTGTGTTTTTCCACTACCTGTCACACCATGGAGTAAAAACGCTTTACTTTTCTGGTTAGCAATATACTCCTGAATAGGTTCGTATACAGCCTGCTGCGACTCAGTTAAAGGAATATCTATACTATCCACAACTTCCTCATACCGTGTTTTCGTCATTTCATAACGCCATTCTACTTCAATAGCAGAACATTCTTTTACTTGCTTGATAACAGGTAAACTAAATCCTGCCAATCGCAGGGCATTCACCGAAGTTGCTCCATGCTCTAATAAGTATTCTGCTAATAAACGCTGCTTTTGTTTCCTCACTCCGAATAGTTCTACATGAAAGGAATCCCTAGGCACAAGCCATTCAATTTTAGGCCGGTCATAAGATTTTAATTTACTTTTATCGACAGTAAATAAACTTAATGCCTCTGCAAAGGTACACAAGTAATACTCGCTTAACTTACGAGCAGTACTTAACATTTCCGATGAAAACCAAGGTGTGGGATCTAAGACTGCTAGTATGGGTTTAATCACAAATGGTGGATTTTCTATGTCACAATAACCTACAAGGATGCCCTCTTCTTTAGAAGCACCTAAAGGAACTGCCACACGAGTTCCAATAGGTACCTCCCCGAATGAGTCAGGTATTTCATAGGTTAAAGGTTTATTCAATTGTTTCGCAGGACGATTGATAATAATTTCACCTAAACGCATCATAACCTCCTGACTAAACACTCTCCATTATACCACGTTTATACCTATGATTCATACTATTTCATATCCTAGTCCTGCACATTTTCACGTCATGGCATTTCTTTTGAAACAAACATATACAAGGTTATAGAAGCAAATGAGTTAGTACACAAATCATCTCTTCTTATAACAAGTATACACACATGACAATCTATACGCCGATAGTTTATGTACATGACAACGGGGACAGCAAAAAATAGAGGACAAAGACATGTGTCTCTATCCTCTATATATGTATCACTCAAAAGCGAATGACAAATCTTTTACCTATTATAAACCAGCTTCTTTACGAAGTGCTTCTGCTTTATCTGTGCGTTCCCATGGAAGGTCTACATCTGTACGACCAAAGTGACCATAAGCAGCAGTTTTTTTGTAGTGTGGTTTCAACAAGTCTAACATTTCAATGATGCCTGCTGGACGAAGATCAAAATGTTTGCTTACTAATGCAGAGATTTTTTCTTCTTCGATTTTTGCAGTACCGAATGTTTCCACCATGATAGATACAGGTTTTGCTACACCAATTGCGTAAGCTACTTGTACTTCACATTTATCAGCAAGACCAGCTGCCACAATATTTTTAGCTACATAACGAGCTGCATATGCTGCGGAACGGTCAACTTTTGTAGGATCTTTACCGGAGAAAGCTCCACCACCATGACGAGCCATACCGCCATAAGTATCTACAATAATTTTACGACCAGTCAAACCAGCATCACCTTGTGGACCACCGATTACGAAACGACCAGTTGGGTTGATGAAGTATTTTGTATTTTCATCAATAAATCCTTCTGGAAGAACTGGATCAATCACATATTTTTTAATATCTGCTTGGATTTGCTCCAATGTCACTTCTGGTCCATGTTGTGTAGAAATAACGATTGTTTCAATGCGTTTTGGCTTGCCATCAACATATTCTACTGTTACTTGAGTTTTACCATCTGGACGAAGGTAAGGCAACGTACCATCTTTACGAACTTTTGTTAATTGACGAGATAAACGATGCGCCAAGCTAATAGGCATAGGCATTAGCTCTTCAGTTTCATTAGATGCGAAACCAAACATCATACCTTGATCGCCAGCACCGATTTTATCGAACGCATCACTACCGCCTTCGCGAGATTCTAATGCTTCATCTACGCCCATTGCGATATCTGCAGATTGTTCGTCAATCGCTACATTAACGCCACAAGTATCAGCATCAAAACCAAATTTTGCACGTGTATATCCGATTTCACGAATTGTATCACGAACAATATGAGGAATATCTACATACGTTTTTGTAGTAATTTCGCCTACTACATGAACTTGGCCTGTAGTTACTAATGTTTCACAGGCAACGTGCGCTGTTGGATCTTTTTCTAAAATCGCATCCAATACAGCATCTGAAATTTGGTCAGCAATTTTGTCTGGATGACCTTCTGTTACAGATTCAGAAGTGAAAAATACATGTTTTTCTGCCATGAATAAACCTCCAATAAAAAAATTCCTCATCACAAGATGAGGAATCATATCCCCATCTTCCGATCAAAGATCGTTGGATTTAGCACCTTCTCCCCTAAGGAATGGTTGCTGTAGCTTCAAAGGGCCTCTCCCTCCACTACTCTTGATGAGACTTGTATCATACATATAATACTTAGTTTAAAATCACTACAAGTCATTATAACACATATTTATAGGTCTGCCAAGGCTTGAATAATACGTTCCGCCACATCAAGTTTTGACATATTCGGTAAATTCACAATTTGATCTCCAGGATAGATAAATGTCACTTCATTGGTATCTACATCAAATCCAGCATTTGATTTACTTACATCATTAGCTACTAACATGTCCAAATTCTTTTTGCGCACTTTTTCTTTTCCATAGGTAATGACATCTTGCGTTTCAGCGGCAAAACCAATTAGCTTTTGATGCTGTTTGCGGTCTCCTAAACTTGCTAATATATCTGGATTTTTTACCAACTCTAATGTCATAGTTTCTTGTTTTTTTATTTTATTGTCCGCTACTTCAGCTACACGATAGTCCGCCACAGCCGCAGCCATAATCACAGCATCTGCAGAGTCATAGTGACTATCTATAGCCTCTTTCATCTCTGTAGCAGAACGAACTATAGTACGCTCTACACCAATTGGTACAGCAAGATCTGTGGGAGCAGATACCAAAATTGTCTTAGCTCCCGCCTGGGCCGCTTTTAGAGCCACTGCATATCCCATTTTTCCACTGGAACGATTCGTAATATACCGAACCGGATCAATAGCTTCTTGTGTGCCACCAGCGCTGACAATCACAGTTTTACCTTCCAATAGTTTTGTCTTTCCTAAATGAAAGTCCACCCAGTCCATAATTTTTTGCGGTTCTGGTAAACGACCTTTTCCTTCTACCCCACATGCTAGGAGTCCACTGTCAGGTTCTAACACATGGATGCCTCTACTACTCAAGATAGTTAAATTTTCTTGCACAGTTGGATGAGCATACATGTTACTATTCATAGCTGGACATACAAATACAGGGGCCGTTGTGGCCAATAATTGGGTAGATAACATATCATCTGCAATACCATGGGACATCTTAGCAATCATATTAGCCGTTGCTGGTGCTACTATATAGGCATCCGCCCAAGTTGCATAGGCAATATGCTCTACATTCCAATCCTGTACATTTTCAAACATTTCCACAGCCACTTTGTGTTTACTAATTTCACCAAACACAAGGGGACTCACAAATTTAGTGGCATTTCTCGTCATTACCACTTTTACTTCTGCTCCCGCTTTATATAAACGGCTTACTAACTCTACTGCTTTATAGGCTGCTATTCCTGCTGTTACACCTACTACAATATGCTTACCCTTCAAAGGTCTCACCTTCCTATAGAACTAATTCGATTAATAGACTATCTGTACTTACCCTATTATACAGTATCTGACTCAGTAATACATCTTTATTTTAAACTATGAAAGTTCAAGATAGTCTCTCTGCAAAAAAAGCTGTAAACAAATTAAAATATACATAATTTGCTACAGCTTTTTACATATGTATAGAATGGATGACAAATCCATCAAGTCTTGGCCTCTATAAAGGTAAAGATAAATGAACAACAGTTTTCACTGATTTCTTCGTTCCATCTAATTTTTTGAACCCTAAGTTCGTATATAACTCTTTTGCATTTTCCATACTAGGTAAACTATCTAAAAGCAATGTTTTATACCCAAACTCACGAGCATCTTCTACTACCATTTTAGCCATATTCGTACCTAAAGAGCTATGCCGAAAAGCAGGACGAACGTACAACCGTTTCATAGCTGCTGTTTTACTATCAACATAGCGTAATGCGACACAACCCGCTGGTTTGTTATCGATAAAGGCAATATACAAGGCTTCACCTTCACCTTTATATTTGTCTTCCAGTCCATGAAACTCTCTTAAATTAGCGGACACGCCTAAGGATCGTACATACTCTACAAATAAATCTTTTACTTCATCAATATAATCGTGGCCATTACGAATTTCAAAATTCATAGTATACCTCCTCTTAGTATTACATGAAACTGATATTGTTAGTATTCGACGAAGTTATTAAAACTCCTTTTATTTTCTTTTAACATTTTAATTATATTAGTTACTTCTTACTTACATAAACACATAGCAGTTAACACAAATGATATCCAACATAACACTACCAATACATAGAATATAAGTACAACCCATCTATATTACATAAAAAAAGACTGCAACAAACTATACTTGTTACAGTCTCAATGTAATTATTTATATAATGTTTGACGATTTTCTTCTAAGGCTTCTAATGTACGTTCTAAATTAGATTCTACATATTTGAATACATCACTAGCATATTGGATAGAGCTATTCTTAAGCTCCTCAGAAGATTTATTAGCTTCTGCGATAATATGATTAGCATGCTCTTGTGCTTGTTTCACTAATTCACTTTCTTCTGTTAATTTTTGAATATATTCTTTTGCTTGCTCAATCAATGCATCGGCTTGTTTTTGACCTTCTGCTACAATGCGGTCACGTTCTGCCACAATACGACGAGATTCTTCTAGTTCAAGAGGCAAAGATTCTGTCAACGCATCTACAATGCGCATAATCTCTTCTTCTTCAATTAACTTTTTATTTGTCATAATCATATTGTTACTAGTAACAATCAAATTTTCTAATTCTTCTAATAATTTTTCTGTTCTCATGGCGTCCTCCTATTTTTCTTGTACTGTATTAAATTTATCTTCTAATGCTTGTTTCACAACCGATGGTACTAAACCTTCTAATTTACCACCGAATTTAGCTAGTTCTCGTATTCCTGTAGAGCTAACAAAGGCATATTTATTATTAGTCATAATAAATACAGTTTCAATCTCATCATCTAAATATTTTGAGAATAAAGCTCGTTGAAATTCATATTCAAAGTCGCTCAGCGCACGGAGACCACGAATGATAATATGACTATCTCTTGATTTTACATAATCATTCAATAATCCCGCTCCAAAGTCCACTTCAACATTAGGAATATGTGACACAGATTGACGAATTAACTCAGCCCGTTCATCCAAGGTAAACAAGTACTTCTTATTCGGATTTTCTAAAATCACTACGATTAGCTTGTCCACTAATTTACTAGCACGCTCAAATATATCTATATGTCCATTTGTAACTGGATCAAAACTACCTGGACAAACCCCAATTCTCACGATATAAGCCCCTTTCTACGGTTCTCGACACAGAATGTCAACGCGAGTATACCCAAAGGATAAAGCTTTCACAAGCACCCACTTGGGTAATAATTCTAATGTTTCATTCTTATGGCGTTCTAAAATCAAAAAGCCATCTTCGGTAAGTAATTGTAACTCTTCCACTAAATCCAATGTTTTTTGGATATACCCTTTCTCATAAGGGGGATCTGAAAATATCAACTGAAACTGCTTTCCTTGTAACCGTGAAAGTGCCGATTCCATAGTGCATTTCATAATTTCCAATCGGTCTTCTACCTTACAATGTTGTGCATTCTTCTTAATACACGTATCAGTACGCGTATCTACAGCAATAGCATGACTAGCCCCACGACTCAAAGATTCGATAGCTAGCGCACCTGTCCCCGAAAATAAATCTAGCACCTGAGTCTCAAAAAATCCTCTTCGACTTTGTATGACATTACAAATGCTCTCACGCACACGATCTTGTGTCGGTCTTGTATCCATACCTTTCGGAGCTTGTATGGTATGCCCTTTAGCTGTCCCTGAAATAATTCTCATATATTTTACTACCTGTACTTGTATATTCTACATGATTTTACTATGGGGTACAATAGATTTTTTATGAAATCTTCCTCATAGTCTATGACTCATTACAAACTTCTTGTTTTACATCACGCATCATCAACTGCATTAGCACTTCTGCCGGCGGAACCTTATGATATAACACCTCATACAGAGCATTAGTGATAGGCATATCGATTCCTTTTGCCTTAGCTAAATCATAAATAATACGAACTGCAAAAAAACCTTCCACCACCATCTGGGAATGGTTGATAATATCTTCCATCGTCTCTCCATCGGCTAATTTTTGACCCGCTCGACGGTTTCGACTATGAGGACTCATGCACGTAGCAATTAAATCTCCCATTCCTGAAAGTCCTGCATAGGTTTCTGCTTTTGCTCCCATAGCAACGCCAAACTTCGTCATTTCATGAAGTCCACGAGTCAGTAAGGCTGCTAACAAATTATCTCCTAAATGCATACCATGGGCAATACCTGCTGCTAAAGCGATGATATTTTTTGTAGCTCCCCCTAGTTCAACACCAATTACATCTGTATTACCATAGACCCGAAAAGTTGGTCCACCCAAGGCTTTTTGTAGTGTGCAAATGGCCACTTCATGTTGGCTTGCTACCACCGTAGCAGCTGGCAAATTACGTCCTACTTCTTCTGCATGATTAGGACCAGATAAAATAGCCGTCGCTTTCACTAAACCTTGCACTTCTTCTTCAATGACCAAAGATAATCGTTTTTCGCTATCTTTTTCCAACCCTTTAGAGCATCCTACGATAATCATAGATGGTTGTAAATATTGTTTTAACTCCTGTAGAGTACTTCGCACATAACTAGATGGCGTTACCAGTAACACCACCTCTGCATCTGCTAAGGTAGCCTCATAAGAATGTTGAAACTCTAGTGAACTTGGTAATACAACTTCTGGTAAATAAGGATTAATACGATATTCACGTAAATAATTTGCTTTCTCTTCCGTACGGCAATACATGGTCACTTGGTGACCTGCCTCTATTCCTTTCAGAGCTAATGCTGTTCCCCAACTACCAGATCCAATAACTGCAATTTTCATACTTACTCATCCTTTGTAATACGTTTCACAGCTAACTCTTTTCCTTGTAAAAGACGCATAATATTTTCTCTATGACGGAATACAACGAACAACGCCGCTATAGCACCAAAGATAATATATGGTAAAGGTTCAGATATACAGTACATCACGATAGGCACTAGTGTAGCCGCTACAATGGAGCCTAGGGATACATAAGAAGTAAACTTAACAATAATAGCCCATACAGCAAAGCAAATGAACGCTGCTATCGGTGATAATGCAATAAGCACTCCCAACCCAGTAGCAACCCCTCTACCACCGGAAAACCCAAGAAAAATAGACCAATTATGACCAATCATAGCACATAATCCACCTACAATCATCCATTCTGGATTCGGTGAAAACAAGAGTACACCTACCGCACCTTTTCCAGCATCACCTAAGAACACAGGTAAGGCCGCTTTCATACCTAACACTCGATAGGTATTAGTAGCACCAATATTTTTACTACCATATTGGCGCACATCCGTATGGAAAAAGAGTTTTCCAATAATTAACCCTGTGGGAATAGAACCTATTACGTAGGCAAGCAAAACTAATACAGCAATTTCCATCGTTATCATTCTTCATCAGTTCCCTTCTTACCACGAAGTACTAATCGAATTGGAGTCCCTTCAAAGCCAAATGATTCACGAAGGCGGTTCTCCAAGAAACGCATATAAGAGAAGTGAATTAGTTCTGGTTCATTCACAAATAAAATGAATGTAGGCGGCTTTACACTTGCCTGTGTCATATAGTAAATTTTAGGAATCCGTCCTCCACGAGATGGCACTGGGTTGACTGTTTGTGCATCCGATAACAGTTGGTTCAATACACTCGTAGAAATACGCATATGTTGTTGCTCAGATACATATTTAATTAATTCTGCTAAGCGATGAACGCGTTGTTTTGTTAAAGCCGACGCAAACAAGATTGGTGCATACCGCAAGAAAGCCATTTCATCATAAATGTCTTCTGTAAATCGTAAAGTGGTCTTGTCATCTTTTTCAATCAAATCCCATTTGTTGACAACGATGACCAAACCTTTACCAGATTCATGGGCATAACCAACAATTTTTTTATCCTGTTCTGTAACCCCATCTGTAGCGTCCAACACTAATACTACAATGTCAGAGCGATCAATAGCTCGAAGTGAACGAACAATACTGTAACGCTCTACAGGCGCATCTATGCGAGATTTACGACGCATACCCGCTGTATCGATTAATACAAAATCCTGTCCATCATGGCTCCAATGGGTATCGATAGAATCACGTGTTGTACCAGCCACATCACTGACGATAACACGCTCTTGCCCTAACAATGCATTTGTAAGAGAAGATTTACCCACATTAGGACGACCAATCAGTGCAACATGGATTGTATCTTCATCTTCCTCGCTAGCACTTTGTGGAGGGAAATATTTCACCACATCATCTAGCAAATCACCTAAGTTCATCAAGTTTTTCGCAGAAATACCGATTGGATCACCAATTCCTAAATTATAAAATTCATAAATATTTGCTTCTTGGTTCACACTGTCGATTTTATTAACTACAAGAATCACAGGCTTACCGCTAGCACGCAATAGATTTGCCACTTCTTCATCAGCAATGGTAATCCCTTGCTTACCATCTACAACAAAAAGGATAACATCCGCTTCTTCAATAGCTAATTGCGCCTGAAAGCGCATCATTTTAGGAATTTCATGACTTTCTGCAGTGATGAACTCAATTCCACCAGTATCGATCATAGTAAATTCTCGTTGTAACCACTCTGCATCGAAATAAATTCTATCTCGTGTTACACCTGGAATATCTTCCACAATAGAAATTCGTTTATTCACAATGGCATTAAATAATGTAGACTTCCCTACATTTGGTCTCCCTACGACCGCAACTAATGGTTTCGACATACTTTCACCTCATATTTCAACTTCCTCACAGGAAGAGTAAGAACACATAGTTTATCGACTTATATTGTAACATATAAATGAAAGCAAAAAAAGAACAGTAAGTCCATTGGACCTACTGTTCTTCTATTATGTAGAAATTATTCAGCTTCTTCTTCAGTTGCTACTGGTTCCATTAACTCAGTTAATTTTAAACCTAATTTCTTTTCGTCTTTGTTGAAAGAAATTACTTCTACTTCAACTTCTTGACCGCGGCTCAAGTAATCTTCTACTTTTGCATTGCGTTGTTTAGTCACTTGAGAGATGTGAAGTAAACCTTGGATGTCATCGTTAATAGCAACGAATGCACCGTATTGAACTGTGCGAACTACTTTACCTGTTACTTTATCGCCTACATGGATAGTTTCTTCTGCAACGTCCCATGGGCTTTTGGATAATGCTTTTAAAGATAAAGAGATTTTGCTGTTTTCTTCATCAAAGGATTGTAATTTAACGTCGATTTCTTGACCTACTGCTAACACGTCTTCAACGCGTTTAATTTTTTGCCAAGAGATGTCGGAAATGTGAAGTAAACCTTCGATTCCTCCGATATCAACGAATGCACCATAAGGCATGATTTTGCGAACAGTACCTTTGTAAGTACCGCCAACTTCTACATTTGCTAACGCTTCTTTTAATTTAGCTTGGCGTTCCACTTCAAGTACTTCACGACGGGAAAGAACCAAACGGTTTTTCTTTTCTTCAACTTCAAGTACTTTAGCTTCGAATTCTGTACCTACTAAGTTATCAAGGGATTTCACGAAGTGAATGTCACCTTGGGAAAGTGGAATAAAACCACGTAAAGACTTAACAGTTACGACTAAACCTGCAGGAATTGCATCCACACCTTTACAGATGATTGGCTCATCTTTTTCTTGTGCTTCAATAACATATTGCCAATCTTCATCTTTAGCCAAACGAGTGATAGAAAGATAGATTGGGCTATCTTCTTTGATGTGGTTAAGGATAACAGCTTTGATTTTATCGCCTTCCTTTAATACATCTTTAGCAGAAGCTGGTGTAGGGTATGCCATTTCTTTTCTTTCTAACTGTGCTTCTGTTTTGTAGCCAAAGGATACATATGCACGTTCGTCATCCATTTGTACAACTTCCCCTTCAATCACATTACCTTTCTTAAATTCTTCTGCTTGCGCTTCTGATGCTGCAAATAATTCTGCAAAATTTTCCATCGTCTGAATGACCTCCTTAATTATCCAGTCTGGTGTCGATGCACCAGCCGTGACTCCTACTGTTGTGACGTCCTTCAACCACGTCATTTGTATTTCAGTAGAAGTTTCTATGTGATATGTAGTACACCCTACATCACGACATACTTCTGCTAATCTAGTCGTGTTGCCAGAGTTCTTCCCACCTACCACGATCATAAGATCCACTTCTTTTGCCAAAGCTACAGCAGAATTTTGTCGTTCCTCAGTAGCCTGACAAATTGTCTTGAAGATCTTTTGATCATTAGATTTTTGTTCTAATATTTTTATTATACTTTGAAACTTAAATTGTGAAAAGGTGGTTTGTACTACAACTCCAATTTTTTCCACGAATCGAATATTTTTGGCATCTTCTTCTGTTTCTATAATAATACCTTTATTACCTGCCCACAGATTAATACTCTTTACCTCTGGATGTTTCTTCTCCCCGAGAATGACTAAAGTTAACCCTTCATCCACTACAGACTTTGCATCTCGCTGTGCCTTCTGTACATGTGGACAAGTAGCATCAATCACTGGTAATCCACGTGCTTCTGCCTCTTCATATACTTCTGGTCCAACCCCATGGGAGCGAATGATAATAGTACCTTCTTCTACATCATTCAATTCATTAATGGCATATACACCATTATCCTCTAGTCGGCCTACTACTTGAGGGTTATGAATAATAGGCCCTAATGTATAACTCACATCTTTTGAGTCTGCTGCTTTTTCTGCCATCGTAACAGCACGCTTTACGCCATAGCAAAAGCCACAATTTTCTGCTAATCGTATTGTAAACATAGCATTCCCCTATTTATACTTACCTGCTTTATAATCATCAATCATAGTTTGAATAGCTGTTTTTACCACATCATTCACGTTTGCAATAGCTTCTACAGTTGCTTTTGCTTTTGCTACAGGAATCGGCTTTCCAATAATAACAGCTACTTCTCCACGAATCATTTTGTCGCTACCTACAATGGCAACCGGTACTACTGGTACACCTGTGCGCAATGCCATCGAAGCTACTCCATCGTGAAAGCGACCTAAGGTGTCACCCTTTTGTCGTGTACCTTCTGGAAAAATACCTAGCATTAAATTATCTTTTAGCAAATTCATAGCATGACGGATAGCTAATTTATCGACTCCACCACGGCGTACCGGAAAAGCTCCTAACCAAGTACAAACTAATTTAGAAATCGGATTTCTAAATAGTTCTTCTTTCGCCATGAAATTCACATGACGTGGCAAAGCAAATCCACATAAAGGAGGATCATTATTGCTCTTATGATTGGGAGAAATGATAACCGGTCCTTCTTTAGGTACATTTTCTTTTCCATATACCTTTGTTCTATACCACCAACCATAAACGATGGTAAACGCAGATCTCCATAAGCATTCAGAAAATTTATCCATGATGGCCTCCTAATTCTGCTTTGCGAATTAAGTCGATAAGAGTTTGTACTGTCTCTTCTATACTGAGATGATCCGTTTCTACAACCACTGCATCATCTACGCATACAAGAGGAGATTCTTTTCGATTCATATCCATAGCATCTCGCTCTGCTACAGTACGACATACTTCTTCCAAAGAGATATTCTCGGAATCTTTCAACTCCAACCAACGTCGATGCCCACGAGTCTCCACAGATGCTGTTAAATAGGCCTTTAGTTCCGCATTAGGTAACACAACGGAACCAATATCCCGACCGTCCAGAATCACACCGCCCGCTGATGCCATGTGACGTTGCATTTCTACCAACTTAGTGCGCACTGCTTTTTGTGCAGCCACTTGAGACACATGACTTGTCACATATTGCGTACGGATATCTTGGGATACATCTGTTCCATTGACCCATACAGATAAACCCGTTTCTTCTACACGTAGTTCTAATTGAATCTTAGACAAAGCAGCTTCTACTGCATCTTCATCATCAATAGATACACCCGCATTCAGTAGTGCCCATGTAATGCCACGATACATAGCTCCTGTATCAATATATAAATAGCCTAATTTCTTGGCTACTACTTTAGAAATACTACTTTTACCTGCACCAGCAGGACCATCAATAGCTACAGAAATTCGTCGATTCATGTTAGACTCCTCCTTCTGCTGCATGAGTAGCAGCTACGTAGGCTGTAGAAAACGCAACTTGCAGATTATAGCCCCCTGTGAAAGCATCCACATCCAAGACTTCTCCTGCCATATATAAACCGTTCACTAGCTTAGACTGCATCGTTTTGGGATCTACTTCTTTTACAGAAATACCACCAGCTGTGACAATGGCCTCCGCTATAGGGCGAGGTTTATGTACGGTGAGTCGCATATGTTGTATGGTATCCACCAGTCGCAAACGCTCCTCTTTGGTAATATCATGAATAGCCTTGGTTCCTTCCAACTCTGCTAATTGACATATAACTGGAATTAACTTGGATGGCAATAAACCTTTCAATACGTTCACTAATTGCTTATTTTGAGACTCACTGAAATCACGTTGTACCCGCTTATCTAAAACCTCTTTAGTTAATGCTGGTTTTAGATTAATTTCAATAGTAATGGGATCTACCTTTTTCTTCAATAATTTGGTCACTGTATGAGAAGCCGATAGAATAATTGGTCCCGTCACCCCAAAATGGGCAAACAACATTTCTCCAAATTGTTTTGTTTGCACTTTGTTTTTTGCAATAATAGAGACTTCTACATTTTTTAGGCTTAGCCCCATTAAGTCTTTCACCCAATGTTCTTTCGTTTCTAAAGGAATTAAGGAGGGCCTTAGTTCCACGATAGTATGTCCAACAGAAGAGGCTAATTCATAACCATCTCCAGTAGATCCTGTTAATGGATAGGACATCCCACCTGTTGCGATGATAGCTGCATCGCACTCATAGGTTCCTTTATCTGTAATCACACCTGTAATAGCGCCATCTCGTACGATTAAATCCTTAACAGTTTCTTCTAAATGAAGTTGTCCACCTAATTTACGATACGTGTCTATAAAGGCATTGCGTACATCCGTTGCTTTATCAGACTCTGGAAATACACGGCCACCTCGCTCAACCTTAGTGGGGACACCCCAACTATTGAGCAAATGAACCATATCTTCATTCGTCCATTGTTGGTACGCACTATATAGAAATTTACCATTTCCAGGCGTTTGCTTAATAAAATCTTCTATAGGAGCCGCATTCGTCACATTACAGCGTCCCTTACCTGTAATCCCCATTTTAAGGCCCACCATCTTCATTTTTTCAATGATGCGCACAGAGGCACCTAATTGTGCAGCTCGAACGCCAGCCATAAGACCTGCAGCGCCGCCACCGATGACAATAATTTTTTTCATATGTATCCTTATTTTATCGCTTGTAATTGTTTCACTTCTTCACGAGTTAATTTACGAAAAGCCCCACGTTTCAACCCTTTCAAATTCAATCCTGCATAGTTGATGCGTTTCAAATTATGAATAGAGTACCCAAAGTGTTCAAACATACGACGGACTTGACGATTACGCCCTTCATGGATGGTAATTTCTACAGTGGTAAGACCTGTTTTTCCATTGAATCCGTAGTCTGTAATTTCACAAGGCGCCGTCATACCGTCTTCTAATTTGACACCTACTGCTAACTGTTCCAAATGTTCATCAAGCACACGATCTTTTACTTTTACTTCGTAGGTTTTCGTCACACCTTTTGATGGATGGGCTAAATTTTGCGCCATAGTTCCATCATTCGTCAATAGTAATAATCCTTCTGTATGGTAGTCTAATCGGCCTACAGGATAAATACGAACTTTTACAGAGTTAATATAATCCATAACAGTTTTGCGTCCTTCAGGATCTGTAATGGATGTAATCACCCCTTTTGGCTTGTTAAAAATATAATATTCCAATGCCTCTGGCTCCAATAGTTGTCCATCCACTTTAACGCGGTCCCGTGTAGGATTTACCTTTGCACCCAGTTCTTTTACATATTTACCATTCACAAGTACTTTGCCAGAAGTAATCAATTCTTCTGCTTTTCGTCGTGATGCCACACCACAACGGGCAATATATTTTTGCAAACGTTCTAGTTCCATATTATTCTCCTTTTATATCCATGGATAACCCCTCTGAAAGAGGCATAGACTGTTGCAACTCTTCAATAGAATTAGCACCTACAGTCCTTAAAAAATTATCCGATGTTCCATAAATCACAGGACGTCCGATAGTTTCCTTTCGTCCTAACTCCACAATCATGTCACGGGCCAATAATTGTTTTAATACTTTTTCACAGTTCACACCACGAAACTCTTCCACCTCACCTTTTGTAATAGGCTGTTTGAAAGCAATTACCGCCAATGTTTCCATAGCCGCTCCTGATAATTTTTCATCTCTGTGTCGAATTTTCGTAACAAATTCACTGCATTCTTGGGCGCTCACTAATTCTATGCCCGATGCACTTTTACGAATGCGAATACCTCGTCGCTCCTGAACCAATGTTTCTTCGTAAGCACTTACAGCCTGTTCTATTTCTGGCACATAGACCTCAAAAATATCTGCTAATGTCTCTACCGTTAAAGGAGTAGCCGCTGCAAATAAAACAGCCTCTAACTGCTGAAATTCAATGCTACTCACAGGACCTCTCCTTCTTCTATACCTTCTACAATCACGTTATATATATCGTGATTGCCCACTATAATCCGCAATAATTGACGTTTCATCAACTCTAATAACGCCAAAAATGTAACTACACTTTCTTCCTTCGTCTGTGCCTGAGCAAATAAATGTATACATGGCACTTGTTGATGTCTCGTCGCTAGTAATACATCTTCAATCCCTTGTTCCAATGTATATTCTTCTCGTTCCATCATGACTTTAGGCGCTTCTACCTCAGGTCGGTCATATCGTTCCTGCACTTTCTGAAAGCATGCCACTAATGCATCCCACTCCACAGTACAAACAAGATCTAATCCCACTTGGCTAAGCTCTTCCGGTCTATTGAATACATAGGAACCATCGGATACACGTTCTTCAAGAAGACCCGTCAATTCTTTGATGCGTTTGAACTCCACCAATCGATTCACCAATTCATCTCGTGGATCTTCCGTATCACTTTCATCCTTATGATTTATCTTAGGCAATAAAAGGCGTGACTTAATCTGCAACAAAGTAGCTGCCATCACTAAAAACTCACTACTATAGGCAATATCAAATTGATTCCAAGTTTTGAGTATATCCATATATTGTGAGGTGATATGCACAATGGGAATATCGTATATATCAATCTGATTCTTTTCAATCAAATGCAACAAAAGATCCAAAGGGCCTTCAAAAATATCCAGTTTAAAATCGTAGGTATTCATGAAAACTCCTTTCTACCAAAAATAAAGGTATGGCTTTCACCACACCTTGTATGAAAAAATTGCATTTCCTATTAGAAACAGTTAGAATAATACATAGACATACCAACGTATGTATCTAATAAGTATTATAAAGGAAATGGGCAAAAATTGCTACACCCAGAAAGAGAGGCGACATTATGCATCGTCAAAGATGGAAACAGCTAGGACTGTATACCATCGTGTCCACTATCATTGCAGTGGCACTATTTTATATCTACGAACCCATCACTTTAGGGTTTGACATAGAAGATATCCTTACCTTATTCGTTCCTACCATTGTAGGCCTAACAGTCTTACAATCGATCATTCGTAGCTCCTTTACAAAAGGATATCTCATTGGTCATGGTATCGTGGGTATCAGTTGGGCATTAACATTCCCCCTCTTATTCCATTGGTCCTATGAAAAACCATTTTACTTCTACGAATTCGCCAACGATTTTTTATTTGGTCTAGTCTTATTCTGTGGTCTTAGTGTCACCCACTATTGGCTACTACAATGGGGAAAGGCAAAACGTATTTGGTCTGCTCTATACAGCATCCTTGACGTAGCATTGCTCCTCATCCCAGTTGGTCAAATCGGGTACTATTTATCCACTTGGCATTGTATTACTCCTGCCACTATGATGGCATTGTATCAAACCAACCCAGAAGAGGCCTTAGGCTTTGTGAAAAACATCATCGGTGTAGGCGGCATCGGAGGGGCTATCATAGGTATCGCTATCATATTTGGTCTTTTATACTTTGCCAATGTAAAAGCTCAAAAGAACGATGAACCTATGGTATTCCTTTCCTCTTTCTTTAAGCAGTATCAAAATGATATAAAGTGGATTCTATCCATCGCACTCATCGTGTATGGTGGATATTACTTATTTCCTCGTACAGATATCGTCAGCAATTGGCTAGAAGTTCGAGCCTATATGAAAGAGTTGCAATCTTATAATGATAAGCATGTTAGTGTATTTAACAATTTACAATTAAGCACTACGGAAACAGCGGCGCAAAAAACTCCAGGTACTATCATCTTAGTCATTGGAGAATCTTCTTCTAGAGATTACATGAAAATGTATACTCCTGACTTCCCTTACGATGATACTCCATGGCAAGGTTCCCTGTATCAAAATCCAAACTTCAATGTTTTTAAACACGCTTACTCATCCTATGTGCAGACTGTACCGACTTTAGAAAGAGCCTTAACAGAGCGCAATCAATATGATGATAAACCGTTCTTTGATGCCACAACCATTATCGATGTAGCAAAAAAAGCTGGATATCACACCTCTTGGTTATCTAACCAAGGTGTATATGGTGAATACGATACAGCTATCTCTCTCATTGCAAAAGCAAGTGATACTCCTCGATGGGCTCACGAATCCTATGCTTTCTCCGATCAATATGATGGCGCTTTGTTACCACTCTTAAAAGACGTACCAAAGGACCAAAATAATTTTATTGTTATTCATATTATGGGTAGTCACATCTATTACAACGATAGATATCCTCATGAGTTCAGCAAATGGAAACAAGGTCCAAACCCTGAAGGAATTGAAGCCTATGCCAATAGCCAACTCTATACAGATTGGTTATTGCAAGAAATTTATACCTATGCTAAGGATAACTTAAACCTACAAGCTATGGTCTATTTCTCTGACCACGGAGAAAATATTAAAACATCTCACAATCCAGATATCTTCAATTTTGGAATGACACGAATACCAATGTGGGTGTACTTATCTCCTACATATCGTACAATATATCCAGAAACGGCAAATACCCTACGCAATCATGAGCAACAATATTTCACCAATGACTTATTGTATGATATGCTCGTAGGCATCATACATGCTCCATCTGGTAACTACGATGTCACACGAGATTTTTCTAACAAAGCATATCGCTTTAATGTTAATAACTTAACCACAATGTTAGGTACACAACCATTGTCCTTAGACCCTGAGGCGAAATAAAATAATACAAGTACAAAACAGGCACCAGCTATCGCAGTTGGTGCCTGTTTCATATCTATTCTTATAGGCTCTTTGTCAAGTTTTGGGGTAGCAATTAATCAGTTCAGTCTCTTTATGCATAAAAAATATACTTTAGCGCGATGGCTTTTACTGTCCTCCAAAATATATTATAGAGCCTTCTTTTATATAAATATAAGTCTTTGAGAAGATCTTTTACAGTCCTTCCCCAAATTATTATCGAGGCATAAAAAATATACCTCACATAGAGGACTCATACTATCTGTCCTATAGTAACAGAAACATATTGGGGATACTCCCTAGGAGCATCCCCAATACTATCATCACCATTATTTCGCTTTGTAGAAGACTCCTCGAGAATCTTTTTCTACAGGCTGAACATAGTCATATAAACTTGTTTCTTTAAAATATGTGGCGTATTTATTTGGCACATAAATTAAGGCGCGAGATAGCTTCTCTGCATCCTTTACAAGCGCAATAGGTTTTACCATAGGCATAATATTCTTTCCATCTTCCCATACACTTTCATGTTCTTTGTAATGTATGAAGGAAGTAGTCCGTCCCAAATAATAGGATAAAGACGTACGATAATTGCCATATTGATACACCTCTAATGGCGTAGTACCTTCCAATGTCATCACTTCATTAGCTAATATTTTTCCAGATTGGTCTTCCATAACTGGCACTAAATTAGGAACTAATGCCAAATAGAATACGATAGCACTCGTTGCCATACTACACACTAAGACATGTCCTGTTCGTTTACTAGCGGCATAGATACAACTCACCACTGTTACCGCTAAACTAATCCAAAGATACGCACTATGTGACAAAGAGATACTTAATCCCACTATGACTAATCCTAGTAAAAATGGAAATCCACCCAGTGCATATAAGGTAAACACCTTCCACGGCATCTTACGCTCTTTGTATCCTTCTATACAAGCATGAATGCCCATGCCTGCCCATAATGCCAAAGGAATCAGCATAATAAATGTATAGGTAACATATTTAGTGGCCATACACGTGTAGAATAGAACAGTTCCTACAAACCAGAAAATAGACCAATACCAAATATAGGCGTGTTTCTGTTCATTAATACCACGAACTACAAAGCTAGTCCAAGGCATCATACAGATTGGTAATAAGGCAAAATACAAATACCACCAATTATGCTCTGGATGCTCTGGTACCGTCGCTCTCGTCACATTATGTAGCCCTAAAAATCCTTGGATAAAAGCATCTCCATGAACATGGTACATATATCCATACCAAGGTGCTACGACTAGGATAAAAGCAAGAATACCTTTCCAAGAAAAGACATATTTGAACCAATCCATACGACGATTCAAGGCCACATATAGAATTAAAATAATCCCTGGTAGCACGATCCCTACAGGGCCCTTGGTAAGTACCGCTAACCCAGCAAACAGATATGCATAGACCATATGGCGATGACTTTCACCTGTGATACCACGATATAAATAGTAAAAAATACCCATAGAAAAGAGAAATAAATATCCATCCGTCACGACAGCATGACCGATGTACCAAAATTCTAACGCCGTTCCTAGGGCAATGGCACTCCACATAGCAATCCGTTCTACTTGATATATACTGAAAGCCATCCGATACATCGCTAATACTGTACAAGTAGAAACGACAATGGATGGCAATCGAGCAGCCAAATCAGAGATACCAAACAAAGAGTAGGACAGTATAAGCCCCCAATATGCCATAATTGGTTTATCATACCAATACATGTCATAAATCATAGGAGACAAAAACTCTCCATGTTTCATCATGGTCACGGCAGACAAAGCGTAGTTTGATTCCACTGTATCCGTCACAGGCAACGCCCATGCCATAAACAAGTAGAACAAAAACGTTCCTATCCCTAGCCATGCAAACCGCTTCCATGAAAATGTTTGTTCCATAGCAATACAACCTCTGTATTCAGATTTAAAAAAATAGTTTCCCCAACAAACGCATTACTAGCCAAGCTAAAATAATCACAAAAGCACCAGCAATGATAAATTTAGCTAGTGCAAATAACACTATAATAAGCATCACGATGCCTACTGCTATGCCTAGTTTCCACTTCCAGCTAAGAGCATTCCACAAAAATATCTTCATATTAGGAATGGTTTGAAATTGGTCTTGTTCCTGTTGAGAAGATTGATAACGAGGAGCGTCATATGTACGCCCCTCTTCATCTATTGTTGTACCATCAAAGTCACGCAATTCCTCTTCTGAAAGAACGCGCGTTCCTTCATCATACTTTTGTTCTTGACTCATAGTCACTCCTATAGAGCTTGTAAATGTTTTTCCAACAATTCATTCACTACGCCAGGATTGGCTTTACCTTTAGAGGCACGCATCACTTGGCCCACCAAGAATCCGATAGCTTTACCTTTACCAGATTTGAAATCTTCCACAGATTTTGGATTATCTGCAATGACTTGTTTTACAATTTCTTCAATAGCTCCTGTATCGGTAATTTGAACTAAGCCTTCTTCTTCTACAATTTTGTCTGGATTTTTACCAGTTTCAAACATTTTGACAATCACTTGTTTTGCAATTTTACCAGAAATCGTGCCTTTTTCAATTAGGCTAATCATATCAGCCAATTGTTTTGGTTGTACTTTGCTATCCGCATAAGAAATACCAGCATCGTTCACAAGTTTTGCCAAATCACCGATGATCCAGTTAGATGCCGTTTTTGCATCTGCTCCAGCCTCTACGACAGCATCGAAATAGTCCGCTGTACCGCGTTGGCTCGTCAATGTACGCGCATCTTCACTAGACAATCCATAGGATTCCATGAAGCGTTGTTGTTTCGCTTCTGGCAATTCTGGTAAGGATTGACGAATTTCTTCTACATAGTTAGGGTCTACCACAATAGGTACCAAATCTGGTTCTGGGAAGAAACGGTAGTCATTTTCCTTCTCTTTCTTACGCATGGAAAGAGTGATACCTTTACTATCGTCCCAAGTACGAGTTTCTTGAACAATCGTTTCTCCGTCTTCCAATGCTTCTGCTTGACGAAGTGCTTCGTATTCAATGCCTTTTTGGATACCTGTTAAAGAGTTCATATTCTTGATTTCAGTTTTTGTGCCTAATTTAGTTTCCCCTACTGGTCGAATAGAAATGTTCGCATCACAACGCAAACTACCTTCTTCCATACGTCCGTCAGATACGCCTAAATATTGTACAATAGCACGAATTTTATCCACATATTGGCGCGCTTCTTCACCAGAACGAAGATCAGGTTCTGATACGATTTCTAACAATGGTACACCTGTACGATTGTAGTCTACATTGGAGCTATCAGAGCTAGAAATAGTAGCACCACTATGCACTAATTTACCAGCATCTTCTTCCATATGGATACGGTTGATACGAATGCGACGAGTTTCCCCATTTACCTCTACATCAAGATGACCATTTACGCAGATAGGCAAGTCAAATTGAGAGGTTTGCCAGTTTTTAGGCAAATCTGGATAATAATAGTTTTTGCGGTCAAATTTATTGAATAGTACGATTTCACAGTTTAATGCTAAACCGACTTTGATAGCATATTCCAACACTTTTTGGTTAAATACAGGCATCGTTCCTGGCAAACCTAAGCAAGTTGGACATACATGTGTATTGTGGTCGCCCCCGAAGGCCGTTGTACAGGAGCAGAAAATTTTTGAATTTGTTTTCAGTTCAGTATGAACTTCAAGGCCTACGACTGTTTCATATTTCATAGTTTCAATTCTCCCATAGTTGGCAATTTTGTAAATTCAGGACATTCTTGTTCAAAGCTATAGGCAGCTTGTAACAATGTACTTTCACCCATAGCAGGCGCCAATAATTGCATACCAATTGGCATACCATTTGAGCCAAATCCAGCAGGAATACTGATACCTGGGATACCTGCCAAGTTAACTGGCACTGTACATACGTCTTCTAAATACATTGTCAATGGATCGTTAATTTTTTCACCAAATTTAAAAGCTGTATTCGGAGCTGTTGGAGTCAACAATACATCACACTCTTGGAAGGCCGCATCAAATTCGTTTTTAATCAAACGACGAGCTTTTAAGGCTTTCAAATAGTATGCATCATAATAGCCAGAACTCAATACATAAGTGCCTAACAAGATACGACGTTGTACTTCTTCCCCAAAGCCTTGGGTACGAGTTTTGGTAGACATTTCCACTAAGTTATCTGCTGGCACGCGAAGGCCGTAGCTAACTCCGTCATAACGAGCTAAGTTGGAACTAGCTTCTGCTAAAGCGATGATATAGTAAGCAGACAAGGCATATTTTGTAGTTGGCAAGGAAATATCTACGATAGTGGCACCCATATTGCGATACGTTTCGATAGCTTTTTCCAAAGCTGCACGCACTTCTGGATGTAAGCCTTCCCCAAAATATTCTTTTGGCACACCAATACGCAAGCCTTTTACATCTTTCACAAGAGCTTTTGTATAATCGACACGATCTCCTGGGATGGATGTAGAATCATGGAAATCATGGCCTGTAATAGCATTCAACACGATGGCTGCATCACGTACATCTCTTGTTACAGGGCCAATTTGGTCCAACGAAGATGCATAAGCAATTAAGCCATAGCGAGATACATTGCCATAGGTTGGTTTTAAACCAACCACGCCACAGTAGGATGCTGGTTGACGAATGGATCCACCTGTATCGGAGCCTAATGCCCAAATAGTGCTACCACTGGCAACCGCCGCTGCACTACCACCGGAAGATCCGCCTGGAACATAATCTGGATTCCATGGGTTTGTCGTTTTGCCTAAAGCAGAATTCTCTGTGGAACTACCCATAGCAAACTCGTCCATGTTTAATTTACCCAAAATAACAGCATCTTGAGCTTGTAATTTTTCGATAACAGTAGCATTGTACGGAGGCACAAAATTTTCTAACATATGGGATCCACATGTAGTAGCCACCCCTTTTGTACAAATATTATCTTTAATCGCCCCAGGAATCCCTGCTAATGGAGAAATAGCTTCTCCTTTTGCAATTTTAGCATCTACAGCCTCTGCTTGTGCTAACGCCGCTTCATGAGAGTCAGACAAGTACGCATGTACTGTTGGCTCTACATTACCTTTATGTGCCAATACAGCTTTTGTAAGCTCTAGGGCAGAAATTTCTTTATTTACTAATTTTTGATGTAATTCAAAAAGAGTCATGTATCTTCTCCTAGTTCTGTACAACACGAGGTACTCTGAAATACCCATTCTCTTCTTCAGGTGCATTTTGTAACGCCGCTTCACGTGGCAATGATGGTTTCATCTCATCTGGACGATACACATTTTGTAATGGCACCGCATGAGCCATTGGCTCTACATCTGTTAAATCTAATTCTTCTAATTCCTCCACATAGGTAAGGATATTACTGAGGGCTTTTTCAGCAGCCTCTAAATCTTTAATTTCTAATCGGGATAATAAGGCAATATTCTTAATTTCCTCTTGACTAATTTTCATAGACACACATCCTTTCAATTTATATATTATATCATATTCTCTCGGGAAAATGAAAAATACCAATATATAATAGGTCTAGTTTCCTATACATATTGGTATTTAATCAGCTATTCATAATGTAAAGCATCAATAGGATTTAACTTAGCTGCTTTTCTAGCTGGATATAAACCAAATACAAGACCTATCGTCATAGAGAATCCAAAGGATAATAAAATAGGGCCTGTGGTCACTACAGTTTTTAACTTAGCTACTGTAGCAATCAGTTGTGAAGCCCCTATTCCTACCACAATACCAATAGCACCTCCTACGAGAGAGATAAAGATGGCTTCAATTAAAAACTGTGTAATAATCGTACGATACGTCGCTCCTAAGGCTTTACGAACACCAATTTCTCGAGTACGTTCTGTGACAGACACAAGCATGATATTCATAATACCAATGCCACCAACTAATAAAGAAATCGCTGCCACAGCACCTAGGAATAAGGTCATGGTAGCTGTATTTTCTTCTACCGCCTTCATAATGGATGCCATATTATTCACATTAAAATCATCGAGATCAGGATTTTTGATGCCATGACGGACACGCAAAATATTTTCTATATCTGCTTGCACCCGTTCTAAGTCTTCGCCTTCTTTTGCTTGAATGTAGATCATACGCAAATAATCAACACCCATCACACGTTCCATCATAGTTGTATACGGTACTACAATGACATCATCTTGATCATTCCCCATAGTACCAGAACCCTTTTCATCAAGGACACCTACTACTTTAAAAGAATTTTTATGAATCCGAATATCCTTACCAATGGGATCTTCATTACCAAATAAGTTTTTTGCCACTGTGGCACCTATGACTGCCACCCGTTCACGGCGTTCAATTTGACTATCTGTAATAAAACGACCTGATTTCATAGTCCAATTGTTTACATACTGAAAGTCAGCATTAGCACCATTCACAGTTGTAGTCCAATTCTTACTCATGTACACAGTTAAATACGAATTAGCTGCTACTGGTGAAGCTGCTTGCACGCTATCCATCTTCGAAATCGCTTCATAGTCGCCCATTTTTATCGTTTTGTTAGCACCAGATACAGGGCGTACCCCTGGTGTTCTAGGAGCTCCTGGATAGACCATTAATAGATTACTGCCCAAACTGGAAATAGATTCTGTGATTTGTTGACGAACCCCATATCCAATAGATACAAGTGCAATCACAGCCGCTACACCAATGATGATACCTAGCATCGTCAATAACGACCGCATCTTATTGGCTATTAGAGATGACCAAGCCATTAAGAAACCTTCCTTATACATGGCTTTCACCTCCTAGCTGCAACCCTTTCATATGAGGATTGATTCTATCTTCTACAATAAGACCATCTTTTAAGACCACATTGCGCCCCGCATATTCAGCAATATCTGGCTCATGGGTAACCAAAATGATGGTACGCCCTTCTTGATATAATTCCGTAAAGATATGCATTACATCTAAACTTGCTTTTGAATCAAGGTTACCTGTAGGTTCATCGGCCATAATAATCGCTGGGTCATTGGCCAATGCCCTCGCAATGGCTACACGTTGTCGTTGTCCCCCTGATAATTCTGCTGGCATATGATCCAACCGAGTACCGAGCCCCAAATCTGTCAATAATTGACTAGCCCTAGCTTTACGTTCTGCTTTAGACACTCCTGCATATACCATTGGTAATGCTACATTATCTAGGGCTGTTAATTTTGGCAATAAATTAAAACTTTGAAACACAAAACCAATTCGTTTGTTCCGCACATAAGCCAATTCATCATCCCCTAGATGGGCTACTTCTTCTCCATCTAATCGATAGGAACCACTGGTAGGTCTGTCAAGACATCCTAAAATATTCATAAACGTAGACTTCCCAGATCCTGAAGGTCCCATGATAGAGGTAAACTCCCCTTCGTAAATAGACAAATCAATACCATGTAATACTGGTACTGTTAACTTTCCATTCACATAGGTTTTTGCAATACCTTCCAAGGTAATAGCCGCTTTTTTTGGAGTTTCCATTAGAATGGCCCCCTCTGTTGTTGTTTTTTCGTCGTACTTACATCACCACTAATAATGATTTCATCACCTTCTTCTACTCCAGAAATAATTTCAATTGTAGAATCACCCGTCATGCCTGTTTTTACACTGGTTCTAAGAGGTTTACCATTTTTGATGACATACACAAATTCTCCCACTTTATCAGAACGAACAGCAGCCAATGGAACTACCAATACATTTTGTCGTTCTTCTCCATGAATCGTAGCCCGTGCGGTCATACTAGGAAAGAAATGACTTACATCACCAGCAGGAATTGCTACGCGCACTGTATAATACACTACAGATGAACTGGTCGTTCCCATACTACCTTTTGTACCTAAAGAAATACTTTTAACAGTACCCGTGAAAGTCTTACCAGGATGCGCATCGACCGTGAAATCTACTTTGGCACCTTCTTTTACATTTCCAATATCTGTTTCGTCAACTGTTAAATAAATTTCTAAATCAGACAAATCAGCGATAGTGGCAATGATCATTTGTGTAGAAATACCAGTGGCGATAGTTTGACCTGCTTTCAAAGGTTCTCCAATAATGGTCCCATCCATAGGAGCTGTAATAGTACTATCTGTTAAGTTTGCTGCTACTTGATCATAACTAGCTTTTGCTTTTTCATAGGCTGCTAAGGCATTATCATAGGTTTGCTGTGAAATGGCGCCTTGTGACACTAACGTACGGTATCGATCCAAATCTGTGGCTGTTTGGTTAAGTGTGGCCCTTGCATTATCTACAGAAGCCTGTAATTGACGAGAATCAATAGTAGCGATGACCTGACCTGCTGTTACATGCTGATTGGCTTTCACCAAAACAGATTCTAATTTGCCAGGAATATTGGTAGATACATCTACATAACGAACAGGATTAATCGTTCCCGTTGCATTAATAGTAGATGAAATACTACCTTTTCCTACTTTTCCCGTTGTATAGGTAGGTGCCTCTTTTGTTTGGCTACTACTATACCATTGCCATCCACCAATAGCTACCACTAAGATAGCCACAATGGCAATCCATAATTTTTTATTTTTCCACATGAAATATCTCCTTTCGTCCATCGATTATATATAGAATGTCACCAAAATGGTGTTTCCTTACTCTCATAGTCCCCAACTCTAATATATAGTATAGACTTTCATATCCATAAACTGGTTTACGCCTGCTGATAGCTTCCTTATATAAGTAACCCTTTACTATAGTATAAAACAAAACATACCATAGATAGAGTATAAAAAGAAAAGAAAACTAAAGTTAGTTTTCTTTATCTTATACAATACAATAGTAAAACAACTATGGAATTATTGTCCTAATACACGTATTAATTGGTATAAAGACGTATCTAACGGATATTCACACGTTGCAGCTTCCTCATAGGCTATGGCATTAATATGATTACAATGAACCCCTATTAGATGATGTGTATGCCCCTCTAGCAAGGCACGTACTCCCGCCTCTCCTAAGCGAGCAGCCAATAGTGCATCATAGGCAGACGGTGAGCCACCACGTTGTAAATAACCTAACACTGTCACAGAGGGTGCATAGGATGTATGTGCTTTAATATATTGAGCCACTTCAAAAGCACTATAGGCTCCTTCCGCAACGATAATAATACTATTCTTTTTACCATTACGAGTAGTATTTTCTAATGATTCTTTTACCTCTTCTAATGTCATTGGCACCTCTGGTGTCAGTACCACCTCAGCACCGCATGCGACGCCAGCGTACACAGCAATATGACCTGCATGTCGTCCCATCACTTCTACAATAGCTACACGATCATGAGCTGTAGAGGTATCACGAATTTTGCTCACCCCATCAATGATGGTATTAAGAGCTGTATCAAAGCCGATTGTATAATCGGTACCATTCATATCTTTATCAATAGTGCCTGGAATTGTCACCGTAGGTAATCCTAGGTCAGACAACACCTTAGCACCACACATAGAACCATCTCCACCAACAACGACTAATCCGTCAATACCATGACGACGTAAATTATCATAGCCTCTTTGTTGATGTTCAGGTTCTTTAAATTCAAGACAACGGGAAGATTTTAAAATCGTCCCTCCCTTGTTCACAATATTCCCTACACTACGCCGAGTCAAAGAAATAAAGTCTTCTTCTAAAACGCCCAAAAAGCCTCGTTGTATTCCTACTACATCGAGGCCTTCATATATTGCACTTCTTGTGATAGAACGAATGACTGCATTCATTCCTGGTGCATCTCCACCACTTGTTAAAATAGCTATACGTTTCATATTATTCACCTTGGTGTACTTTTCGCCGTTTAAAATATATGCCTTTAGACTTTATGGATCCGTCAATACTCGTCACCAATTCATCCGTATGACTGTATGTAGTATCTAACACATGGTCACATTTGCGATATAAGGGTTTCCACCGTCGCATCATCCATGCTACATACCCAGATACATCATCATAATTCATAGTCGGCCGCTTACCAATCCACCGATTGACACGATTTACAATCCGATAATGTGAAGCGCGTATACCTACAATAAAAGAGTATTTTTGCATATATCGTAATGTACGCATGTCAATAGGGAAGTTTCCACCTACAGAAATCACCGCTTCATGATACATGGCCACCTTTTTAATTACTTCAAATTCTGCACGACGAAATGCCTTTTCACCTATTGTCTTAAAAATATCAGCAATAGGCATATTATATCGTTTTTCTAAGATTCGATCCGTGTCAACAAACTGCCAGCCTTTGGCATCCGCTAAATTTCGACCTAAGTGACTTTTTCCGCTCCCCATAGAACCAATGAGGATAATGTTTCTCTTGATAGTCGTTTTCATGTTTTATAATATCTCATTCTTCCATCTAGTAGTAAATTTTAACTTTATTTTACTATACTCGACTATACTTTGACAAACCATTAAAGCTAATTTTTAGTATTTTCATAAATCTTACATTGTAAAGTAGTCACACCTTGTACATGAATAATTTTCTCTATCCTAAAACGCAAGGTAGGATGTGCCTTTTGCATACCTACCAACCATTGCACCATATCTAAGGTAGACCCTTGCACTACCACATCTAGGGATTCTGCTTCTTTGTGCGTACTGACCACCACTAAAGGTGTGTCTCCTATAGAGGACAATACCAAATGATACAAGCCTTCTAGGTCTAACACATTCTCATCTAATTGTTTGACAAATTGATAACTTTCACTATTTAAAAATGTTGTTTCTGCTTCCTGTAAAAGTATCTCTTCATCAATCTCTGCAGAGATTCGTTTCTTCTCTCCTTGAAAGTACACCATCATACTAATACCCGTAACCACTACACAACAGTATACACTAGTGACTAGGAGCAGACTTCTTTTGGGAATGGGCTGAGCTTTCCACAGTGCCTGTAATACGACTGCGGTATAGTGTAGTTCCGGATTCTTTTTCCACCACTTCATCATAGTGACGGTGACCTCCTAATCGACTTAACACCGAACTAAACTGATGTAATTCATTTTCATTAGTCCCTCTAGCTTCCACATACCATTGATTCATGGTAGACCACTCGACCAATTGGATATGATAGGTGTTCGATGCATCTAATAAGTATATACATTCCTTCAACGTTCCCTGCGATGATAGTTCATCTTTTTTATTTTCATGAACCATAGTTTCATACACGCTATGAGCCTCCTTAGCATCAATATGACGTGCTGTTACCTCTCCTTGTTTTTCTATTATATCTTGATACTGTATATATGCTTTTGTACCCATCGTCACAGAACCTACTAAAAGAGCAATCATTAGAGCCAAGAGGAGCCACCATACTTTTTGATACCGAATATACCAACACATCCACTGTATATCTGGTCCTATAAAATTAACATTCTCTTTATTTTCCATCGACAAGTAACCTAATCGCTAAACCCCATGCCATTTCGTGATTTATATTCTGTGGATTATAAGCTTCTCCTTTATCCACTATATGGAAAGGGACCTGGTCGATGGTTCCATAGGTTTCTAGGATAGGCTCAAAGGCTTTTGTTTTCTCGTCATCAAAACCAACTACAAAAGCTCCCTTTGGATAGGGCACGTTAAATTGTTTGCTGTCTTCATAGACTTTCTTACAGGCAGTCAATACTGCTTCTATCTCAGGAGATACCAAAACATGGGTGGTACAGAATTTATAATTCCATAAAGATACTCGTACCTTACCTTCTTCTGGGGTGATACAAAGCATAGACGATTCTCGACCACGGCTGAACGCAAGTGGTGCTGGCCAGTAGTCGATAACACGAAGATCGCCCCCTCCTTGTTGAACCCCTCGTGCCACCTGTTTAACTCGTTTTCGCTCTAAGGCTACGATAAGAATAAACATTAACTCCTCCGTCGTACCTGGTCTAGATGCAAAATCGATGGCATTAGGAAATTCTTCATTCTGAAAGATTCGCTTTCCCTCACGTTGGGCAAATAAGTATTGATCTATTTTATGCATCCTCGGTGTCTCCATGTACACAGATTGTAATGGCGAGGTAAAAACACAACCAATGGATATGCCTATTTCTCCATAATAGTCAAAAAACTCTTTCATATCTGTTCCCATATCACTATGTCGTTTTTGAACTATTACATCTTCTAACACATTAGTACCTTCAATTTTATAGGCTTTCACCCCCACAATTTCATCATCTCCAATGGCAATAGCCAATACTGGATTTGTTTTCATATTAACCTCCTTATTCTTGCACACCTTCTATGCGTATAGTTTCTAACACATCATCCTTATACATAGTTTGGAAGTATACGTCTTGCCTCACATTTGTTTCTGTGCCTACATCGATACATATAAGCCGTAAGCAATATCGTTGTGACTCGCGCTCTTTATATATAATGGCTTCAATTCGTTCCGTATCTGTTTCTTCTAGTACATACTTCGGTGAACCACTACCAATTATTTCCTTTTGATGAGCTAGAAAAAATTCTTTTCTTGTACCTAATACTATGCCCCGCTCTATGCCATACTGACAGCGAACAAAACGGTATTCATCCATCATACTTTGATACGTAATCTGCATCGTATGTTGCCAAGCTACCCACGTACCAATGGTCATCATAGCTATTAACAAAATCATGTACGATACAAAACCATTTTTCTTTCTCCCTTTCCAGCGGAACATACTAGCTAACCTCTCATGCATTCCTCAATATCACCGTTCTACAATATCTATTTCTAACTACAACTGCTTTCCTTGCCCATTTTTCTAGATATACCTTTTACCTGCACTAACTGCAATCATTTTTTACATATATTTTATATGTAATCTCCCTTGCTCATGACTCAATTCATACTCTTATAAATAGATTAGGTATATTAACATGTATGCTCGGTATTTCTGCTCATATGCGTATTTCTATCTATTATGACAAAGTACCACCTTACTTTGCCGTATGGTGTAATCTCTGAAGATAGGTAGCATACGGCAGAATGCCTGTCTGTACATCATATTGGTTCTGTCCACCTTCCATGAGTTGAATATGATCTCGCCGCCAATAGGGTCGTGCCTCTGAGTACCAATGCAAATCAACTAACCCATCTAACCGTTCCTGAAAAAATGTAGACCCTTGGGGAAACACATGTATTTTCCCTATCTTGGGACTGATCTCACTTTCCGTAATATCCTGTAATTGTCCATCAGATAGAATAGTCACGAAAGCATCTTGATAGACCCGTATCCGCCAATTTGATGGAGATAGTAACCAGGACCCATCTTCGCTAACCCTTGGTTTTTTCTCACTATAACGAAGACGATTCATAATCTGTATACGACTAAACCTAGCATCTAATAATAACTCATGACGATGATGCAACATATGTAGCCACTTCACACTATGTGATGTGATTAGGAAAAATCCTGTTACGATAGTCACTAATAATAGGCTACCTAGTAATGCCTCTACCATTAGAAAACCTGCTGTCCCCTGCTTACCTTTACTTCTCTTCGAAAAAGCCCTTGCTTTTTCTAAACTTAACATCATACATTTCACCCATATATACCGACCATGTATCTTGCCTCTCTATAACACCTCATACACTTCATGTATTGTGCTCCATTATGTTGTAATCTCATCTGATTGCATTGTCACTCCGTTAGCTTTGTATCCTCAAACTCTATCAAACAAACTCTTCATCCAAAGTTTTATATAATCATCTCGCAATCATAGTAGGCTGCTTTGTTCAAAATCTATATTAGGTAACTGCACTATATTCTTAGTGTTTATTCCTTCTACTACAAATGATATAACTATTGACTAGGTTCCAACAGATAGGTAGTGAACCTATGTATTTCATCTCCATGTCGATAGGCTATCACTGTTAATACTTGTATACCGTCTTGATTTGCTTCCATTACTCTTTGAAAGCTTGTGACCCCCACACTTGGCAGCTCATCAGACTCAGAACTAGCTCCATTTGCCCAGTTCGCTTTCCCCTCTTCCATATACAAAATCATAGCTTGCAAGGTTTTATCCTCTTCCATCAGTTTCCCATATTGCTGGATGCTACTCATCATGAGTACAAATAAAGTAGAGCATAATAGACTCATCACAAACAATGAAGCTAATACATCCATGTAGAGAAATCCCTCTTGTTGTGCTTTCAATATTTTGATTCCTCCCAACGTATACGCCCAGATTGTCGAGCAAATATAAAGGTGCGTTTATAGCGAATCGCGGTATCCACTAACGTAACGGTAAATACTTTTCCTACCCCTTTATGACCGGCAAAGCGCAACACCTGAGATGTACCAGTAAATTCAATATGCATAGAGGGAGGTAACTCTCGATACACCATAGCACTGGACTCATTAATATATCCATATCTAGTTCCGTCTAATACTATACGGTTACCACCGCTAATACGCTGTAAATTCCCATACAAGGTAGCTATTTGCATACGCTTGATATGCGCAAATAAAATGCGTCCTTCTCGATCAAAATGGTAGTACTCTCGTTGTTCTCCATTATTTAAGAGCAACACCATGCCAATGATAAGAGAACAAATTGTCATATATAATAACACTTCCACTAATAATGAGCCTTCTTCTGGGCACCTAACTGCTTTCATTATAGCCACCTCTCAAAAGGATAGATGAATAGTAGCATCGTTGCCATACTAAAAGAAGGGCCAAAGGGAATATAGGTATGATTCGGAGATGTAACACGCCACACACAACTGTACAAGATGCCAATGAGAGAGGAAAGGCCGCATAATGCCATGCATTCCACCGATGTGAGCCAACAACTAATGGCCATCAACCATTTGATGTCACCGAGTCCCACACCACCACGGCTAAACCACCGCAATGACCACCACAATCCGCCCATACAGAGAGCATTGACTACTATCATCAGCACATCACCATTACCTATCCACTGGTAAACAAATCCACATATACAAATTAGAATAGCTCCCTCATCGGGAAGAATATAATATAGCTTATCGATGGTTGATCCCCAAAAGAGCGTTACCTCCAGCATATAAAGAAGTCCCAGTTCATAGATATTCGTAATGTATCCAATTTGATAGGCATAGCAAAGCCCTACTGTCCCTATGATATGAGCAAAGATGGACATAAGGCACCACATACTATGTGTTTTCATATAGGTCCAAGAAACAATGAGATAGAGGCTTGCAACTCCTGTGATCCCTGCAATACCTCCTAGCACATACTCCATATTTCCCTCTTCCTTCTACTAATTAATTGTCCGCATCAGGTGCTGTGACAGCAATATGTTTACCTTTACCGCCTTCATTTTGTACACTCGTCACGGTGTATTCTCCACCTTTAGGGGTTTTCACATGTTCTGTCAAATACCCTTCTTTGTATAATGTATCTACAGACGGTACTGTATCCGTAGATTGTTCCATCATATACAACTGTGCTGCATTAGAAATCGTTGTAACATCCGATTTAATTTTCGCTTCCTTCGCCTTGTTTGAAGCATTTAAAAACTGTGGCATTGCCAAGGATGCTAAAATAGCAATGACTGCTACCACAACCATTAATTCCACTAAGGTAAATCCATCTTGTTGCTTCCGTTGTCGTAAGGACAAACGTTGTCGAAGTGCTTCCATACTTCCTCCTATTGAATAGCTGAAATTGAATTAAACATCGGCAGCATTACTGCTACCACAAGTAAAGCGATCATACTGCCCATAATACTGAGCATGATAGGTTCTAATAATTGTTCTCCTCGTTTCACAGTTCGTTCCAAAATACCCTTATAATACGCATGCCCTTGATCTAGCATACTTTCTAGGTCACCCGTTTCTTCTCCAATACGAAGTAAATCCCATACAAAAGAAGTTCCTAATTGCACCTCTTCTAATGAATCTGTAAATCCATGCCCTTGAGAGATACGAATTTTCACCTCTCTTTGCAAGGTGCTAGCCCAACGGTTACCCCAAAGCGATTCTGTCATATCCAACAGTTGTAACAAAGGTATCCCGCTTTTTAACAGTAGCTTCCAAATCTGACACATGCGTACCATCGTATATGCCATAAGCCATTCCTTTCGTGCCATACATAGCCAAACCTTACGATGCACGCTGAACTTCACAGAGTCTCGTTGGTATGATTTCCACAAACCCATCCCTAATACTAAAAAGCCAACTAGGAGATACACACCTTTTTGTTGTAACCAAATGCCCCCTGTAAAAAGTGTTGCTGTAAGGGGTGGCAACTCGATTTGCATGCTCTCAAAGACAGCTTTAAATTGCGGTAAAATAAAACCTACTGCAACACCTACAAATATCATCATAAGCACCACCAAAAACGATGGATACGTAATGGCTGATACCAATTGTTGGCGTAATCGATGCTCTTCTTCGTACATACTTTGAATCATGCCTAATGATTCCACTAAAGTTCCTGATGCTTCCCCCGCCTCCAGTATAGTGGTGACAATGATAGGACACTGATACTTGGCTAAACTCTTTGATAGTGCCATACCACGCCCTACATCTTCACGAATATCTTCATAGGGGATTGTGGATCCTTTCGTATTGGTCATCATATCTAAAGCTTTTCGTAACGATATACCTGCACCCAACAACATATGTAATCGATAGGCAAAGTGAATCATATGAGCTGTTTTCCATTGTTTCTTTTTTTCCTTCCCCACAACACATTCCAAGTGAATCGGCGTTATGGATTGATAGGCTAGCTTTGCCTGCACTTCTTCTTCTGAATCACCCCATACTTTGCCTGACACTATTTTTTTGTCCGTTGAAAATCCTTCATAGGTATACCAACTCATACATATTCTCCACTAATTTACCTGTAATACAGACTCTAACACTGGCGATGACCCATAGATAGCCCGCAACTCAGCGACTGCCATTTCCAATGTTTTCATAGGCCTTTGCGTTTCTTGTAAGGATACGATTTGCGGTTCCTTCCGTTGCCGTATCAAATTTGCCACTGCTGGGGTATTAATCAAAATATCTCGTACCGGTATAAATCTATCATCGAGAACAACCAATCGTTGACAGATAACGGCGCGTAATATCTGTGAAAGTTGCATCCGAACTTCTTCTTGTTGGTGCGCAGGGAACATGGAAATCATCCGATTAATGGACATAGTCGCACGCTGCGTGTGCAAAGTGGCAAATACGAGATGCCCTGTTTCCGCCGCATGTAATGCTGCTTCCAAGGTTTCCCTATCCCGTACCTCACCGATTAAAATCACATCTGGATCTTCTCGCAACGCATCTCGAATACCGTCCGCCATATGATGAAAGTGTGTATGCAATTCCCGTTGATGTATCAAGGACTGTTGATGATCCAATACATATTCGATGGGGTCTTCTAGTGTAATAATATGACGGCGCATGCTTTCATTAATGTGCATTAAACAAGAAGTAAGAGTGTAGGATTTTCCTGAACCAGTAGCACCAGCGATAATTACTAGACCTTCTTTGAAAGAAGATATCCGGCGCAATAAATTGCCCTCTTCCGAAGTGTCTAGCCCTGTTTTAGGGGGATACAAAATACGTAAGGTACCGCCCCAACCAGAACGCCAACGGAATAGATGAACCCGAATGCGTAAGCCTTCAAAGGTCATGGCTCCATCATAGGACATCATAGTATCCGATATGGTATGTACTTGGTCGGTTAGAAACGTTAGCATGTCTTCATCAGATAAGTGGTACTCTGTAGGTACTACGTCCATGCCCAAGCGCCAAAAGACCGTACCACTTTGTACATGAATATCTGTAGCTCCTCGCTTGATAGCTTCGTGTAATACTTGTGACCAAATCATAGTACTACCCCCACACGAAGTACCTCTTCTTCCGTAGTCAACCCTTGCTCGATGGCTCGACGTGCTGACTCTTCCAAAGAACAAAGCAGATAAGAATCTAGCTGTTCCCAATGGCAATCATAACCTGGAATGGCTAGTAACTCATACAATCCACAACGACCATGATACGCTCCATTTACTAAAGTCCGTACCAATCGTTGCGAGATAACACCGGTCAAGGTGGCACGCACCAGATACTCTTCTACCCCCATATCTACCAATCGTTCCACTACACCTATAGCATGGTTCGTATGAATCGTAGATAGTACACGATGCCCCGTAAGCGCTGCCTGTACCGCTAGCTGCGCCGTTTCTTGGTCCCGAATTTCACCGACCACTATGGTATCTGGGTCATGTCGTAAAATGGCACGTAATCCTGTACTGAAAGTCATACCAATCTGTGGCTGCACACCAATTTGAACAGCTTTTTCTACGATACGTTCCACTGGATGCTCCAAGGTAATGATTTGTTCCTCTTCTCCATTGAGTTCTTGCAATAATGCATACAAGGTAGAACTTTTACCAGACCCTGTAGGCCCACACACAAGCAGTAACCCATGTGGACGTGCCAATAACTTGCGCACCTCTGCACTAATATAATCCGGCATGCCTAATTCTTCTAAGGATTTTATCTGCTCATCATGCCAGAAGAGACGGCATACAAGACTTTCTCCATATACAGAGGGTAAAGAAGACATGCGTATCGTTCCTGAGTGATTTTCATGAGTCCACACATACCGCCCATCTTGGGGCAATCTTTTTTCACTAATATCTAAAGACCCTAACACTTTCAAACGATTCATCACTTGCTCACCTTCTGGCATAGGAATCCGCGCTATCTCCTGTAAACGACCATCCAAGCGAAATCGAACTTGCACCTCTTTTTCTAAGGTATCAAAATGCATATCACTGGCTCCACTTTCATAAGCACGCTGAAAGAAATGATCCAGCTCAATCTCCACATGGTACATAATGTCACCTCCTTTACTTGCGTACTTAGGATTTCTCTGTGCACCCTCTAAAATCCTAGAAAACACTCCTACCAGTCAACCTTGACTGCTAGTGCTATTTTAGAAGGAAAGAATCAAAAAAAGACTGTAACAAAATGTAAGTTTACATTTCGTTACAGCCCTTATGCATTGGCATGTTTAGCTAATTCCCTTATCTATCGATATGTGTTTAGCGTTTTTTCTGTTTTGTATTTATTTCTCCTTGTTGGAGCAATACTTTTTTCACTTCATCATGGATGAATTTAGAGTATTCTTTCACACCGGTATCATTCGGATGGATGCCATCATCTCCGAGCCAATCTCGATGTTTCGATGCTAGGCTAGCCCAGTCGATGATATGTACATTCGGATGTTCTTTGGCAAGCTTAGTTAAGTACGCATTGTTGGCCTCAATCCACTGGATACCTGGCGCATAATTGTTAATCCAGAAAATCTGACGATTTGAACCTAAATACTGCACCAATGCTTTTGTTTCATCTTCATAGTACCCTGTGATAGGACCATTGGTACCAAGACCAATGAGTACCGCATTTCCTAGTTGCTGGTTTGCATCCATTTGTTTCGCAATCCCTAAACCTGCCCCTACATAGCGAGATACTTTGGCATCAATTTGGATACCTGCAAAGTCCTGTCGCAATGCATGAGCGGAGCCAAGCATGACGGAATCACCAATGGCTGCCATATGCACCATATCTTGTGGATCGCTGACGGTAGAAAGGTCGATGACCTTTGCATTTTCTGCAGCTTGGGATTCTGCATTCTTCGCCAATCGCACTTGCAACTCAGTCACGTCTTGTTGCTTCTCTGCAGGTGCTGTAGCGAAAGCATACACGCCTAGGACAATACAAACAGCCCCAACGATAGATAGCACTTTCACATAGTAGGAACGAATGACATCCACAATGGCACGGACACTGTCTTGACGGACACACCAATTCGTCACCGCTTCAGACCAAAGTGTAAGACCGATGATAGCCACCACTAAGACGAAATAGTAGGCTATTGGCGATGCAAAAAATTCCATAAGCCCCATATGTTCAAAGAGATAAATCATTGGATATTGCCATAAAAACAATCCATAACTATGTTTACCTAACCATGCTAGAACAGGCATATCCACCAATTTTCCAAGTGGCGCATTAGGATGTTCTACTAACCACACCATGAAACCAAATAAGCAAGTAAATGCTACCATACCATAGGTGTAAAGAGAAGGACTTTGTCCATCTAAATAGATATATCCTAGTACGGTGGCAATAACACCTACCAATAGGAATATACTGCTGATGACATTTCCTTTCATAGTGCCCAACGGATATAGTTTTTGTTCACTTCGGTGTAATCCCAAAAAGGCGCCCAATAGCAAGGCGAATATCCGCGTGTCTGTACCATAATAAAAACGAGATACGTCCATACCCTCTGTATATAGTAGTGGCATAATGACAGAGGATCCTAATGCCAACACCAACATCCATACAAGGCCTATGGTATAACTCCACTGTTTTTTCAATGCTGTATAGGTCCAATATAAGATGGGCCAAATGACAATGTACTGGATTTCTACACCCATAAACCACATATGGGTGAATGGCGATGTGTTCACTAAACGGGTGAAATAATCTGCATTTTGTGCAATTTGCCACCAGTTATTATAGCCCAGCAAAATGGACATCACTTCTGGGCGTATGCCCGCTAATTTGTCAGGTAATAGCAAATGCCACAGTCCTAAGATGACTGCCACCATCAACACTAAGGGAATGAGAATCCGCTCCGCCCTACGTTGAAAGAATTTTGAAATGCTGTAATTCCCCAACTTCCATTGTTGATTCGTGGTGAAAGCTAATAAATACCCCGATAATACAAAGAAAAGGGAAACCCCCATGAACCCGCCACTGGCTGCATGGGGAAATAGATGAAAGATCGTGACTCCTAGAATGGCTAAGCCTTTTAGCCCGTCAAGGCCTTTTACAAACTGACCTGGTTTGACTCCTATAATACGTTTTTTCTGTCTGGAACCGAGCCCTTGATGCGGTTCTTCTAACTCTGGTGGCATACTGTGTCTTCCCTTCTACATGAATACTATACAATGCATTTTTCGATACGTAATATACATTATAGCATAGAGAATGGGCACTGCGTAGAGTGAAAGTAAAGAAATTATCCCTTTAATGTTAACTTGTAAATACGAGATGCATCTACATTCGGATTCTTTCTCATTTCATCATGAGTAGCTACTACACATTCGATAGTAGTAGGGTCTATTTTACGGATAAAAACATAGCCGTCGTCAGTGTCAACATGCTCTTCTTCAATGAATAAGTTCTCATAACCAACTTCATCAATAGGCATATTCCCTTCGTGAGCCCGCGCTTCTTTTGTGTAATAAATGTCTAACTCATCGCAAGTGCATGCCATGAAAGGAGCCCATGACTGATATGGTACTTTCTCGCCAATCAAGCACTCAAATGTCTCCTTACGACTTTTGATACCTAATAAGTAAGGAAATGGAACTTCACCCTCTTCATCCACCTCATAAGGAATAACAAAAACATCACGAGCACTATCAATACTTCTAATAAGTCCAAACGCAACACCAGTTTTACCTGTGCGCATGGTTTCAAAATTTTGCATATCTGTTTCCTCTTTAACTATCATATAAGATGTGAATCATCTTCTATACTTATTTTTCTCTATACAACATAGAATCTAAAATATGCTTCCGTTCCTCTGTGATGTCTACGCCAGAATCTGTAATCGACTTCACTAGTGCTTCTACATTGAAAGATGCTCCTAACGGTGGATACAATCGGAAAATATTAGACACATCTCGTTCCCCTGATAGATAGGCATCTAGGTCTTCTAGTTCATCTAAGAGACGAATTACTAATTGTTCCTGCAATAGACGAGCTTTACAAGAATTGCCGGCTAGCAAAATATGTAAAGGCCATGTCCATTCTGATTCATTCCCTTTATAAGCACGATGGAACGTTGACATAAAGTTATCAATACCATCATTTATTTGTTGTTTGATAACCTTTTGTAACATGCTTACATCTACTTTTACAGGTACTGTTTTCTTTTCCTTATTCGTATTGTATAAATCAATGTTAACATCGCCAGTGCTATATTCCGTAGCATAATCGCCTTTTTCTTCCCAAATAGACCGCAAGCGACTCGCCAATAGTTTTAAGTTCAAGTAGGAAACTTGATCACCACTATCTACATCTTTTACGAGCATTTGGCTACCATCAAAGCGCTTACATTTCTCATTAGGAAGAACGATAGTAATCTTATTGTCACGCATCACTTGTTGGTTCGCTTTAAACACTTCATAGGCCAAGATATTGATGATATTTTCACCACCTAGCAATGGATCTCCGCCATTATCAAACTGTTTGATTTCATAATAGAATTTTTTATCTTCTGAAATATATTCTTTACCAAAATCAAAGTCAGTAGTACCTCCACCAAAATCGAAAACACCATAGGTTGGAGCTGGGTCTATATCTCTTTCAATAGGTTCCACATCATATGCTTTTAAAGCACTCAATGCATAGGCTGCTGGTTCGCTTGCCCCATCTTTTACCTTAAAACGCTTCATGACTTGTTCGTCATTGAGTACACGCTCTGGCAAGGATTTACGAATGCCTCTTTCAAAGCTTTCTTTAATGCAATCTCGAATATTTGAAGCATAGTTCACTGGGAATGATAGATAGTATTTAACACAGATACCATGTTGCATGTTGTTGATATATAAACCTAAATAATAGGCATAGATTTCAATAGGATCAAAATCGCCATCTTCCAATGTAGTATATGGTTTTAACTCAATCTTTTTCCCTGTGCTGTCTTGTAATAATTGACGGCGACCTGTGGCATTGGCCCATTGTTTTAATTCATTGAACACAGAATAATACACATCGGCGTGAATATCTTTTTGATAGATTTTTTCTGCTGCATGATGGGATACGGTCATATCCTCCCAGCGTGTAGGTGGACGCCCCTCTTTGCTATGATAGTCCTCCATGAAGCGGTCATAATCAATGATATGCAATGCTGTTGGGTTTTCGTAATCTTCCATACGAGGCTCTGCCCATTGATCCGAAGCACCGATACGCAATAACGAAGATTTACCTTCGTGATACACCACTACCGTACTTTTTGTACCAAAGTCGATGGCACAAGTAGCCTTTGTGTTTACATCAGCTAATGGGTCACGTGCCACTAACGCTTCTCCTTTTGGTACTGGAAGTAGCACTTCATCTTCACCCATATCGCCTTTTAAGATTTCAAATAAGTCCCAGTGACCTTTATTTACATCTCGCAATATATCCATTTCATAGGGTTGAATATTGGCACGAGTAGTTTCTACTTCTAATAGAGATGTAAGAGATTGATTAAAGAAGGCGTTCTCTATACGTGCATCTACATCAAGATAATTAACCATGTCATCATATGTTTTAAGTTGCTCAAATGTATGAGCTTGCTCTTCTTCTTTGAGTAGCGCTTGGTGTAGTTTATTAATCACTGCTTGTTCATCTGAGGTATAAACAGAATTTTCTGATGTATCTGTTTCTCTCACTTTTAGAATGGCAAACTTACTAATAGAAATTTTTTCAGATTCTGAAAAATTTCCTTGTTTATACAACTGTTCCAACAATGTGTACAACCTTTTGTCCCACTTTGTCATTAGTGGATGATTTGGTTGTTTAAACTCACAAAGAGCATAGGCTAAAACCTCATTTGGGTTGGATACATCGACGTGTTTAGTGACAACAATAGCAAAGCTACCTGTATGGCTGTACTGATATGAGCTATACGGAAATATCTGAAAGCCCTGTTCTTCTTTATTAACTGAGTAGTATATGAATTGGCTAAACCCACTTTTATACCCAGGACTAATAATTTCATGCTTGTATAATTCCACATTCTTATTAGATAAGCATTGTCCATAATTTTCATAATATGATTGTATAACATTTTTAGAAATCATTTTACATCTATTCACATCAGCATAATTAATTTTTTTTGCTTTATAAAGATTTATCACCTCGTTTGGAATAGGTGCATATTTACCGTAACCGCTATTGAAAGTTGTAATCCTGTTTCCATTCTTATAATTATCCATCACATCATGATATATGATATCCTCAGTCCCTTTATAAAACGGCACTAAATCATTCGAATTACGCAACCATCCAAATCCATCTTCTTTAAATACAATGTATTCTTCATTAAATATAACGGCTAATTTATCGAGAAAGGATTTTATTTTTTCAACTACTAGCCCTTTAGTAATCTCTTGTAATTGTGTGACTTTCATTGGATAACTAGTGAGTGCTGTAGATTGTTTTGCCACTAAGGATTCACGCAATCGTTTCCACTCTTCCTTATCCTTGGACATAGGTACACTTGTTTTAGGTTCCATTGTCATTTCATTACCCACACCATTTGTCCGTTTTTCTTTATTCTTCATAGATTTTGTATCCCTTACACTAATGATAGTTTTGACCACTTTGGTTATACTACTCAGGTTCTTTGACTCCATGGTTATATCCTTCTGTCCGTTTACTAATGAATTTAGAAAGGTCCTGATTATTGGCAAAGTTTTTTCCCAATGGGTTCAGTAGAGACTGTGACTCTTCTAGTTCGTCATTAGCCTCTGCTTCTGTGATAGTTGTTATCTGCTTCTTCTTTTCTGATTTTGGTGTTGTATCTGGGAAACAAACTTGTGGAACTCCCTTAGTTCTAGTTTTTTTCGGTTTATTAATGACAGGTGGTAACGGAGCATCTTCCTGCGATGGTTCAGGTGTTGGAATATCTTTTACTGCTACTTCACTTTCAGAAACGTTCGTATCTTCAGTTTCCTCTATAATGATTGGTTCTATCACCACTGGTTCTAACACGATATACTTCGTTCCTTGACTAGCCACAATGTCCATAGTGCCCGTAGCATGTGTAATCGTTGTTTCTGCAATCTCTGGATCATCGATTAATAGCTCATCTTCTCTAGCGTTGAGTATGGTTTGAATATCCTCTTCTTCCCAAATGCACTCCTCTTCATCTACCACAGTGGAGCCATTATGGGATTGAATCAATTTAGAAATTGCATCTGCCACTTCTGCATCGAAAGCAAAACTACGATCAACTAGTACAATAGAAGAAATATATTCATTAGAAGTGATGCCAATTTTATTCCAACAGTGGTCCTTAAAGTGTTCTAGTTCGCTATCTACTAGGACAGTTCTATTGTTCTCTTTACTTATATCAAAGGTGAACATCACATCGCCATCCCATTTTTTGATTTCCAAATGGCCTCTACGATAGTAGAACAATTGCAGTTGATGATGATGAATACACCAAAGTAATTTTTTTATTTTCATCTGTATCCCTTTCGCATAAGAGGCTATCCTACAATACAATCATAGGATAGCTCTTGTATATTATGCCTTCAACCAAGCATCTAAATTTTCATCTTCTAATTGAGTAAACTCTAAAGCAAGTTGCTCCATAGATAGAAAGTTTTGTACTTCTTCCTTATCCGACAAGTCAGGTATATCTATCATATATCGAGAATCCATATGATTGACAACTCGACATAAGTCTTTATCATTTGCTTTCGCCAATCTCTGACCTTCTTTTTCATGACGAGACACAAGTTCATCATAATTACCTAATAAACTTTGACTTTTAATAGCCCCTTGTTTATTAGAAATCTGTTCTTTCTTAGAATGAACTTTTGTGAGTACCTGCTCTTGCGTACCTACCTCTTGTGAGTGAGGATAGCATAGACTAGCCTGAATTTGTTGAAAGTCAAGGTAAGCATTGGAAATATTCCGATCTGCAACTACCTTCAATTGTTGTAATCTTTCTATGTTAGATGATACGTCTGATATACTTGCTCGTTTCTCTATATTAAAACCTGCTCTAAGTTTTTCATGAAAGATTAAAAATTCTTCAGTAGTAGCACTTTTTTTCAGTTTTTCACTCATAATTAATCCTTAGCTGTGTTTTTCAACTTCGTCTAAAGTTTCTAATTCATCTTGTAAATTATGCTCTTTATATTCTGCTTTAAGTGCATTTATATCAAATAATTTTTCTTCACCCATTGTTTCAAATGCTTGAATTTCAGATTTATATGCTTGAAGTATCGTGTCATTACTTGGATCTGCCTTCATATTATTAAACTCTTTATACGCAGAAACAATATCCAAGGTTTCACCCTTCTCAGCTTTTATCTCACGAATCTTATTGACTACTGCTTCGATATATTTTTCTTCCTCTTCAGGCGTCATCTTGCCTTCTTTAAAATCCATATAGGGAACTGTTGTGTATCCTAACTCTTTAGAGGTATCTAAAACAGATCTAAATTCATCTTTATCAAATTTTTTTAACCCTGCATGAACCAAGAACTCTCTAGCAATCGTAAGTCCTTCTTTTCGTTCCAATCGCTCCCATAAAGCAGTCATACCAGAGGCGCGACGACGGAGGGACTCTACAGAAAAACGCTTCGCTTCTGTCATATGAATACCTTCACCTTCAGCTAGCTCTTTTAATTTTAGATAATGTTCTTTTGCGGAACTGAAGCTTTCCTCTTTAGGCCACTCGGGATGCTTTTCAGACTCTTCAACAAGGAATCCATATTCTTCAATTTCTTCCTCTTCCATTTCTGGTTCACCTTTGTCGATCAGTAAATTCATAATTACATTAGCCAACATATTAACAATAATATCACTAACAATCGGTGCTAACGGGCCTAAAACAGGTGTTAGAAAGGTTGTTAACCCGGCTGTAAGGCTACCTAAAAAAGCTGATGCTTTACTGGCAATAGCTCCTCCGATTTTAGCCAAACCAGCCATTGCTCCTTTTACAATACCACCACAAACTTTTGCCGCACCACTTATACAACTACCTACAAAGCTACAAGCTGAGCTAATTGCTGATCCAATCCAACCAAACACTCCTATTTTCCTCCTTTTATTTCAAATATTTAATAAATTCTTTTTGTTTTGCATGAAATCCTTTTTGCTCAGAGGACATATATTGTTCCCTCTTTAACTCATCATTTTCTAAAATTAATTGTATAATTTCACTCAATATTGAGTATAATGTTTCTCTATTCTCAGAGTTCACTCTACATCCTAATTGTCCCCAAAAATAAGATTTATATAAATTTTCTTTTTTCGATAATACTTTATCTGTCATAATAGACAGATTAAATTCCGTAAAAATTGATGTTAAATAAGTAAATAACGTATCAGCATCTGAAATGTTTACTCTACCGGATAATAAGTTTCGTAACCGTTGATCATGCAACATGACATCTTGCTGATGTAACTCAAAGTATTGTTTTACCACTTCAGCTGTTACTGTATCATGAAATGTAGTAAACCCTGGCAATACTCCAGTACCATTATGTTCAGCATAATAAGCATATGCCTTTTCTGCTAGCTGTTTCTCCAGTTCTTTAGGATTCAATCCAGATATACTATCATTGGTTTCAGCGCGTGGATGCACTTGCACTTGTACGGGTTTCTTCCAACCTTCCGTAATAACGATAGCCCGACCTACCTCTAAATAGGATAAGAACTCTTTTTGCTCATCATTCAATGCCATCATATTACCAATTGCATCTTTATCATCGGTAGCAAAGATTTTATGAACAATTTTAGTATTCGTATTTTTTAATACTTCTGGAGTCATTTTATTTGGAATTTGATCCACAATAATTAGGGACTCCCCATATTTACGAACTTCGGCTAGCATGTCTGCGAAAATATCGACACCACGTTTTTTATTAGGGCTGTCCCCTGGTTCGTATTTGCTCAATAAACGATGGGCCTCTTCCACCAATGTAATATGCTGAAAGTTTTGATTCTCTCTATACTGATATTTAATAGCTTCTAATAAGTTTGTAATAATAAAGCCCATGATTAAGGATTTTTCTGTACCATCCTTAATTTCTTCTAGTTCAATAACGACACGCTTATTCACTAAACTTTTAAAATCAATACTACGAGGGGTATTTAACATCATCCCTTTAGCGCCTACTGTCAGTGCCTGTAATCTTGCTTTTAAAGACCCTAAGTATTCAGCTTCTAAGCGTTCTCCAAAGCCTTGTGCTTTTGTTACCGTTTCTACAACATTGATGAAATCGCTTAACATAGGGAATGCATAACTATCTGGTGCAAATGGATTATCTTCTTTACCTGTGCTAGGATTTGTCCATACATTGGTACGAATATTCCACCCTTTTTTCTTATACACTTCATAGGTAGCTGCTTCAATAATTTGAGGTATAGCCGCTTCCGATTCAAAGGCAGCATTAATGGCAGCTTTCAACATATCTGCACGACTGGTAATACTTTCTCCTTCGATAATCTCAAAAGGGTTTAGGAAAAATGGCGCAATATCTTGTCGTCCCAAAGTGAAATAGATGACATCTTTTCCCCCTTGTTGATTCATAAGCGCTCGATACTCTGTTTTAGCTGGTTCAATGACTAAAAATGGCAAATCGGTACCTAGCAAAATACTTTGGCAAGTTGTTGTTTTACCACTACCCGTAACGCCACAGATGAAGGTATGCTTACTAAGGTTTTTCTTTTCAATGTAAATCTTATTATCTTTGCGTACATCTCCATGGTGCACAAGAGAACCTAATTCAATGCTTTTATCCACATCAATTTCAGTGGTTGACTTAGGGTTTAACCCGTATTCCACTTCATTTCTTGCGGATACACCTAGTACCTCACGTTGTGGCATACCCATTAGCAATCCAAGTTCATCACCAGTCAGCCAAGATCCAACACTTTCCTTGTCCAGTGTTTCATACACAACTTTAGAGTATACAGATTTCCAAATTTCCTTTTTACTTTCAATAATAGGGATCTGGAAATTCTCAAAAATCTTACGAGCTGATAAGGCTTCTTCATTATCCTTATTTTGCCAATGTGTCAATTCTACAAATGTAAGTGGCTCCAAATTACCTTTTTCACCACCATATAGGCCCATTACCGTGTTCGCCAAGCGGTACAATGTAGCACGATTGGTCCGTGTTCCCAAGTACGTGCTAACCACGTAGCTTCCTTTACTTTTCCCTTTGTCTACCCGTTGCTGAAAGACCTCATCTATATATTTTAAGACGTTGAGGACAGCTTTCTTTTCTAACTGTAAACTATACGTAGTTTGGGTGGAATCACTACTGCTTTTCCCTGTTCGATTAGAAATATTATGGCTTTTTTGCACAGACATATTACGACTTTGGGAAGTTCTCGTATCGCTACCTTTGGAAACACTTTGACTTGATGTAGTACTAGTGGAAGTAGTCTTAGAATCTGACCACTGGTTCGTATGAGCCACACTTTTAGATGTATTATCTTGATAGCTCATATTGTTATCTGTTGATTCCGAACGTCTATTTACATCTGGATTTCTCTCAGACCCTGTTTGATTCGATATATCCCTAGATTGAACCGTATTCATACCATGACTTTGTGTTTGCCCACTTTGATCAGTGGTAGTATCATTTTTTGATGCATTGGATTGTACAGAAAAATCTTCTCGACTATCTTTTACATCATTCTTAGTGTTACTTATTGAACTACTAGAATCAACTGACTTTGCAGTCCCTACATTGCGGTTTACCCCTTCTGTAGTATCTTCACTAGTTTGATATTGATCCATCAAAGTTTCTTGTTTACTCAGTTTACCAATTGGTTCCACTAGATTTACAAGACGATTCACTCGATGTTCTAACTTTACGACGTCCTTACCGGTACACGGTGTAGCAATGACCACCAAGGCAAAATCAGTTCCCACCATGGTGTCCACCAAACGCTCTACCCCTTGAAAGTCCTTGGATTCTCCCAATGCTTGTTCCACAAATCCAGGAACACCATTGATAAATCCAGAAGATTTAGACGCTCTAATGCGGTCAATAATACTTTGTTTCTTAGAGTAATCTGCCACTTCAGTAATCTGACTGCCCACAAAATTACCTTCTAAGCTAGGTTTCATAATATGAGGTCCATAGCTTTCAATAGACAAGTCGGCTTTCCCCTGTTGCTTCTCGCCCCATGCTTCTAAATAGAGGTTTTTACTAACCCCCATATAAAAGTTTACTTTATCTGTATCTCCTAGGATTAAATAGAGAATGTTGACATCATCCATGCCTCTAAATGTAGACAATACATTTTCGATGGCTTCCCGCTTCAGGCCTTCTTTTTCAGAGTAGACCAATTCATCGATACGATATAGATGCCATTCATTTAAATCAATACTTTCATCACCTAAATAGGTAAGCACTGACGTATCTACCTTGCCAGAAAAGATACCATCCATGCGTTTCATACTATATCGTTCCATGGATTGCATGACTTGTTCCGCACGAAGCATGCTTTGTGTCAACTCTTTTGACAATTTTCCTGTTTCTTTCATTGTTAACCCTTATGAATTTCTCTCTATATAACAGTGTTTATGCTTCTAATACTTTGGAATACACTTTTAACTCCGATGTGTCACCTGTGAAAGTATCTGGGTCCGCCACCACGTACTCAATAGTATCGATAGCTACCTTTTTAATCAGAATTAATTTGTCTTCATCTACATCATCTTGATCAATGCGACAATGTACACGTTTTACTTCATTAATAGGTACACCATTATACAAAGCCCGTGAATCATCCGTATAATAAAGTTCAAATTTAGCTTCATCAGCCCAGCAGAAACTTTGCCATTGATGATATGGAGTCGCTAAGTTAATCTCCACTTCAAAATTTCGTTTTTCCCCTTCTTTACCTAAATAGTAAGGGAAAGTATTTTCAGTCGCATCAGAACCAATAGACACTTCGTTATTATTGACAATTTTTATATCTTTACCACCACGACGGCTACGAAGCAAACCAAATACGACACCTGTTTTACCTGTACGTATGCGATCGATTTGAGTAGAATGACGTGCTTCTGCTTGTGTTAAACTTGCACCAATCAACTCAGCTACAATAGCTCTATCTAAATCACTACCTAATTTACCATTAATAGCTTCGATATCCATCGTACTTCCTAATGGTGGATATAAGCGATAAATATTAGAGGCATTTTTACCCAATTCTTCTGTAGCCTCTTTCGTAATATCCAGTAGGGCATTCACAAACTCTTCTTGTAAAATACGGGACTGACAAGAATTGCCGGCTAGGAAAATATGAATTGGATATTGTACATCAGTACGCAATGTGAAAACAGACATCATTTGGCTAATAAAGCTTGTAACGCCTACCTTGATATGGTCTCGGAGCACATCTTGAAGATGATTGATATTTACATTCAATCTAACCGTTTTCCGTTGCATTTCCCCATTTTCTTTTGTATACAGGTCAATGGTAACTGGACCATCCACGAAGGCATCTTTATAATCCTTATGTTCTTCCCAGATAGGGCGCAATAGACGCATTAAGGTACGCATATTTAAATGTGCTTCTTGAGAGGCTTGATCCATATCCATCACAAGTAGTTCACTACCTGCAAATGGTGTGGCTTTCTTCGGCAATACGATTTGAATACCCTCTTGGCGTAGCACATCAACATTATCCTCATACACTGTATAGGCTAATAGTTGTAGTAAGTTTTCGCCCCCTAAATATGGGTCCCCACCTTTACCAAATTGGTGAATTTCAAACTTGCGTCGTCCATCTTCTGGTTTCTTTTCAATACCAAAATCAAAGTCCGTAGTACCGCCACCAAAATCAAATACAGCATATGGTACTTCTTCCCCTTCTACTTTTGGTTCTAGCTCATATTGTTCCAAAGCACTAATAGCATAAGCAGCTGGTTCACTAGCCCCACCATAGACTTCAAAATTTTCCATCAATTCTGTATCGCTTAAAATACTTTGTGGTAAGGATTTTTTCAATCCTTTAGTGAAACTTTCCAGCAATTTTTCTTGGACTTCTTTTCCGTAATTTACTGGGAAAGAAAGAATATAGCTTAAATAGATACCATTGGTCATATTGTTGATATACAAACCTAAATAGTATGCGTAGAGCTCTATAGGGTCTATATGTTTCGCACGATTTTGAATCGTCAAATATGGAATGAGTTCAATTTCATGACCAGCTTCATCTTTCAACACTTGATGGCGTTTCTTATCGTTCGCCCATTGTTTTAATTCACTGAAAGTCGCATAGTAGGTAGTATTATCTTCGATATGGTCATAAAGATGTTCTGCCGCCTGATGGGATACCATCACATCTTCCCATTTTGTATAGGGTCTACCAGCTTGCTGTGCATAGCTTTTTAAGAAACTTTTAAGATTACTGAAATACACAGTAGTAGGATTTTCATAATCTTCTTTGCGTGGTGCTTGTGTATAATCCCCTGTGCCAACACGTAATAATCGTTCCTCTTGATCACGACATGCTACCACCGTACTTTTCGTACCAAAGTCAATGGCGCATACCCCTGTATCTCGTACATCTAAATGAGGCGCACGAGCGTAGGCAAACTCTGTGGAAGCAGATTCTTCCTCTATATCAAAATTATCACGGTCTAAAGCTTCCTCATACAATTCCCAATGACCCAAGTTCGGATCTAATAAGGTATTATCATGATACGGTGTGATATTCGCACGTTCTGTATCACAATGTAACAACCAATTTTTATACCAGTCTAAATCTGCAATACGACAATCTTCCATCGTTGTTTGATGAGAGTTTAAAAAGGAAACCAATTCCTCACGGATGTTTTTAAAACGTGGGTGGGATAAAAGATTCATAATAGCAGATTCAGATGCTTTTTTGTGTAACCAATACTTAAAAACATCTCTGAAATTAACAGTAATATCAAAAAGTTGGACATGGTAGATATGTTCGTAGAATTTCTCATCGTTAGGATTAATACTTTCTAGTAAAACCTTATCCTGTCCCAATGAAAAGTTAATTGTATCTTCCTTAGCACTATAATACTTTGATAAAACAAAAAGACTAGTATTATTCATTCTGTCAGCATAAACTGATGGAGTAATCTCGCCAGTTTTTGTATTTACAACCATAATGGCCAAATGTAACATTCCTCTATATTTTAATGCTATACTGGAATAACATAAATCAATTTCTCCAGCATCAACCTTTTTTTTCCAATCCCGATACTCTTTAGCTTTTGATACTACTTCCTTAAATTTTTTCTGTATCTTTTTTTCTTTTTTTACAATATAATATGCTTCTTTAGATAGATTATATTTCTCTCCAGAGGATAATGTTAACTGATTGCCATTCACAACACCTTCAACAGTTCTTGTTCTGACGCCTCCAATATCAGCACCTGTCATAGTATTTAAAAAAGCTTCTGTGGCTGCGTTGAAACTATCAAACTCTTTTGCTTCAGCAATAGTAAAGTTCATTGTTGTATCAAATATCTTTACTAAGTCTTTAAACTTCGTACTATTATCCGGCGCAATATTAGAGAAATCTACATTCTCTAAATCCACTCGAAAGGGTCTATTTTTTTCTAATATCAATTCACTCATGATTTACTTCCTTATACTCGCACACAAGACTTTCTTAACCGATCTCCATTATAGGCATTTTTAAACCCTTTAATATAAATGGTTTGAATTTTTCCACGAGAAGCACTACCTTGCACTGCCTCATAGTCATGCACCACGTAGCTATCTCCTTCAGTTACTGAATCAATAACGAAAATATCCTTTTCTCGTCCTTTATTAAATAGTTCACAAGCGTATTCAAAATATGCCCATAGCACATTAAAGCTACCTGTATCATTAGACAATGCTGCATTCTTAGCCGCATCCCAAATTCGCTCTAATACACTTTGTTTCATGGTGCTACTAATGATAAAACTTTCTAGATCATCAAATTTAACTTCAAAGCCAATATATGTAGTATAGGATTCTGGTAATGATTGAACCGCTGCAAATAATTCTTGCCCTCTTTCAAAAGAAAGTCTTAATTTCTCTGCTAATTCTTGATTCTGTACTTTATATGCACGGTATTCCTTTTCTAATTCACCATGGTTAGAGTGTAATTTGTCATACGCTATAGATAATTCTTGGTATTTTTGTTGTAATTGAGCTAATTCATTTTGCGTATTATTCAATTCACTAGATACCTTGCGATTTGTATCTTTTACATGCAATACTTCTTCATTCAGACGATTTTGTTCTTGTTTTAAAGTATCAGTATTCTTTTTATGTGTTTTTTCTTGATGTGAAAAAATTGATAATATTGTATCTAGTAAACCCATAGCTTCTTCTCCTTGTATGCCATAGTTCTTCATTTTTTGTGTCATAATATCATTAATTTGTTGATGCTCTTTTTTTAAAGATTCATATTCAGTGGCAATCTCCTTAGCATTTGTTACTAGGTGATTATATTTTTCTTTTAACTCTTTATAGGATTCCTTTAATTCTTCATACTCTCTTGTAGTTCTTCTATCCTGTACTGCCATTTGAAATCCAGCTGGGCGGTCCATTTTTGACGATTCACTATATTTACTAATATCATCAGATTTTCTTGAACGATTTAGCTCTGCTTCACCAGACATGTCTACTGTCATACTAGAATTTATTTTATTAGACACTACATTTGCTTGTTCCGATGCAATTTCCCTCATCACTTTCCGCATCACTCGTTCCAATATATCTTCATCGATAACGATTTTCCCCAGTGTCAATTCTTTCTCCATATAAATTCCTTTCCCAAGTACCTTGTTATAAATACTTTTTTAAAAAATATATACAAAATGTCCCCCCCCCCCGAGTACATCGTACGCGAGAGAGGGACATTACATATAGTATGTATGCATGAAGTATTAAGTTTTACAATCTATCATAAAATCCTTGTGTAAAATATTTCTCTCCAAAGAATTTTTTACCTGTCATAATATAATATACCGCTTCTGCTGGCTCCATAGCTCCACGAACCTGATATTCCGGTCCTCTAGGATTAACATAACGAACATTTCCTGACTGATTCATAGAGTATAAATCACCAAGTTCACGGTCAAATACAAATGTATGTGTATTATTTTTAAATATTTTAGGATGACTAGTATCAGCAGCACTCACTACAAATGTATTTACAGCAATAAATACATAAGGACCTTTCTCTTTTAAAATAACTGCAGAGGTTTTATCCAAGTACATTGCTGTACTCATTCGATAATATACTTCTGGAAAATTAATATTAAAATCATAATAGGCTGGTGTTCCATTACTTAAATAAGTGGTGGGCGGTACTGTAGCTTCAGCTGAATACATAGTGCCAAGTGCCAACATAATTGCAATGATTGCTCTTTTACCCATACTAATTCCTTCCTGTATTTATAATTAATTTATATACCTAGTAAAGTTTACTGAAACCCTTACAACTCCTCTACTTTCACATCCGTCACCGCATCCCCCTGGCTCCGTATCCATCGCCAAATACCCATTCCATACACTTCCGCCCGGATATGGTAGGTATGTGTTTCTTCTTCGTACCAGGTAATGGTCGCTGTTGGTAAGCGGTCTAGTATGGCATCGATATCGTGCCCCACATAGGTAAAGGTCACTCGTTGTAATCTACCGCCGTACATAAACTGGATTCGTTTACGAAACTCCGCTTCTTGGTACCGTGATGTATAGGATGGCACTTGATAATGTTCCTCTTCGACGATCATACTATGGATGCGATCTAAACGATAAATAGTAGGAAAATCCTGTAATTCCTTCGGAATTTTGCTCCGTTCTTCCCGGTCCATATAGGCAGTTAAGTAGAAGTAGTATTCCGAAAAACAGATACCCAATGGGGATAATTTCCGTGTTACCAATTCCTTGTTTGTACTCTTTTCGTAGGATACTGTTATGTATCTCTGTTCTTGGATGGCTCTCGATAAGTCTTGCAATAGAGGCAACACGTTTTTCTTATGTCGTAATTCTACATAGTGGTGCAATTCATTGCGAATTAAATTTTCGACTAATTTTACTTCCTCATGAGGCAAAAATGTTTTCAATAATTTATTCAATATGCGACCCATATCATCTCGTAATAGGGAACGACTATCTAACATCACTTTAGCGATGGCCACTAGTTCGTTGACAGATAAGCAAGCTGATTCTCCATGGCTGAGGACATAACCTTTCCGCTTTTGATCATAGACGATGAGCTGTTCATTTCCATAGAGGGTACTTTCATCATGTAAATAGGCTCGCAAATCGTCTATATCTCGTTGTACGGACCGTTCATTAATGCGAAATTCTTTTGCCAGTTCTGGTTTGCACAGCACTTCCCCTTGTAATAGGCGACGTTGCATCGTCAATATTCGCTGCGTCTTGTCTATCTTATCCCCCATCTTATCGCTCCACAGTAGCAATAATTTTCACAATACGACCACATCCTGCTTCACGAGCTTTCACCTTGTTCGCTGCCTCGCTACGGGAATGGGCGCTTTCATAGGCAGTATGTACCGTCGTGCTATTAGGATAGTGAAATTTGACCATGTATCGTTTCATCTTTTTTGTCCTTTCTCTTATGAAAGTATTTGCTCTCGAAATACCAATTACTTTAATTATAAAAAACTCTCTCAACTAAGGCAATAGTTTTTTATGTATACATAAAGCCACCGTCTCACCATGAAATGTCATAGGCAAGATGGTGGCTTTCTCTTTCAGGTATTACCTGCTATACATTATGCTACTTGTTCTATAATAGACTGACATTTTGCATCAACTAGGGCTTTCACAGCTGCTACATATTCTTTCATCAGTAACTGCACCTGTTCTTTTACATATAAGTTTAAATCGCTAAGTTCCACGGCACCGGCTAGGTCCTTCGACAATTCCATCGAAGCCTCTCCCATATCACCATAGATATAACAAGTATCAAAACCAAGTAGAGATAAAAATCCTTTATCGCGTATCATATCGTGTACTTCAATATAGTCAATATATCGCTCAGGTTTATGATAGTACCCCTTTTCAAAGTCTTGCACGATGGTATTCACCCAATAGGCATTCGTATCCAAGCCGTTCAAGTTATCCAACACATCTTGTAAGGACGGCACCACAAAGCATTGTGTGAACTGACTATTCAATAAAATACTGTCACCGCAAGTAGCTACGATTGTATCCTGCAACTCTTGTAAAATTTGGCGAACCTGTTCGTTACATTGCTGGTAAATACCATCTGATTCTAAGGAAAGATAATTACGTACAGGGAACTTTGTTTCTCGTAGGATTTCTTGATATGCTTCTGTATCACCATCCTGTCCGAACGGGTCCGCTACATATTCCACTTCATTGGTCCAGTCATATCGTTTTAGCGTCCGATCTACATAGGTAGCAATCATCTCTTTCACAGCTTCTTTTCGTTGGCTATACACTTTGTTTTTAAAATATGTTAGCCTCGCTTTACGAGCTCCACTTTCAGTATTATGCTCGTCCTCTCTAGACTCTAGTGCTGCAATCACATCTACACCGAAAAAGTACTGTAAATCCTTATTTCCCGCATCAAATTGATGGCTTTCAAAGCGGCTCACATCCTCTAGCAGTGCATTCATTTTCTCCTTTGCCTGTTCTACAGCAGACAACACTGTTTCTTTTTGTTCCATACATCCTCCTTAAATGATTAACAATATTCTAACTAGAAATCACATGTTCTCTCTCTTCTATGTCCCCAAGTATTAGAACTATGTGCTCTATGCTATTAGTATGCCATATGAAAGTGACATATTTTGTCATTGGCAATACTTTTTTATATAATATTTCTATTTTTTTCCAATTCATTTTCCACTGTGAAAGTCCCCAACCACTGACCAGCTTGTAAAGACGATACCAAAGTAGACACTGCTTCTTTCACCATATCACTAGTGATGACCAAAGTTTTATCTGCTGCATGGTTAATATTGTTGCGAAGATGGCGAATGTAATGGAATTCCACCAAGAATTGTAGCGCTTCTAATTGTGGTAAATCTGTTTTTGCACTGCCGTAAGCAAACATAGCTTGGCAATCACGGATTAGCTTAATGCGTTGTTTTTGGAACGTCTCCTCCGCTACAGACTCCAAAGATTCCTCATCCTCTTCATCAAAGCAAACACCTTTGTACAAATCAAATCTTTCTACTAACTCTGCTGTCGGTGCTTGTAAGAATTGACGAATGAAAGCGCCGTAATCGGATGCACTTTGTTGTAAGAATTGATAATATTGTTTATGGTAACTAATGCTAGTGCATTGGATTTCATAGTATTCACGTAAGTAGCTTTCAATCTCTGGGTATTGCGCTTGAAAATACATGACATCCACAACAGACCGTATATTTTGCTGTACATGTAAATAGGCTGGGTATAAATCGAGCATAAATGGTAGAATTTTTTCTTTGTTATAAGAGAAATTAGCAAAGGCTTTCATCACTTGATTTTTATTAATAGCCCCACGCAACTCATCACGGATTACAGATAGTTCTGCTCCTACTGTATCACCACCAGCCACACTGACTGCTTTATTCCCAGCGTAATCACGGTACGTAATGACAAAACATTCTTTCCAAGTCCGTTGCATCGATTCGATTTCTTTTTTAAATAACACTTCCATGTCAGTACGATCGGTGTAGTACACTCCTTTATTGAATAAGATTGTTGGCACCCATTCTGTACTTAATGTCACCGATTGTTGGTATAAACCACATTGTAAGCACCATTGAATCATAGCTAATTGTAATTCTTGACTATGAACAGTAGCATCTAACAAGTCCCCTAAGCTTTCTTTTAATGTTGGTAAGTACTGTAAGAACGCTGTATCCACTTCGCTATTGGCTGTGATGGATTCACAATCTTTAATACCTTGACGAATGGCATGAACGGCAAAATCCATATCATCCCCTTTACATAAATGAGCTGCCTCCGCAAAGTCTCCTAAAGAACCTACTAAGTATTCAATCTCTTTATGTACTGAATGTTCCTTCACTAATTGATCTAACATATCTGCTCGTCCAAATCGTGCAAAGGCTTCCACTGCACAGTGCACCGCTCCGGATAGTACTGAAATCGTATGGCTTTGATCTGATTCCACTGTGTCCTTAGCTTGTGCAGATAATTGCGCATTCTCTGCACTATCAACCTGTGCTTGACCTTCTACAGATACTTTCGTTTGAGCTATAGTATCCTCTTGTGCTAGTTCTACTGGCATAGATACCGTAGGCTCTTTCACAAGCTCCTCTGTGATATCTATTTCTGTTTGTACACTAGTACAAGGCACTACTTGGGATTTTACTACCTCAGTAATTGTGCTAACTGTAGGTTGACCATGTACACTAACTTCCGTTCCAAGCTGACTAGGATGTGCCATAGGCACTACCACCTTTGATGTGTCTTGAGATACATCAAACCATTGTGTCCCCATCCGTACATTCTGTCCTTTTTGTCGTTGCTTCGCTGTAATTGATTCCATTAACACTTTCCAAAAATTCATAATCATTTCCTTTCCGTGGTCTTATACCACTTGTAAAACACTAAGTATGAGTACAGTATACCCACCAGCAATGACATATTTTGTCATTGGCAATAGAGATTTTAAAATTCTTTTGCCTCTTTTAGTATATAGAAATATGAATTTTGAAAATTATAATAACCCCGATAGTTATGGAGCTAGAATATATTTCGGACTCTATATTAAATGTGGGTCTATAATAAATGTTGAGGCTACTCATATAATAGTAGTCACCAACATTTATTTTAGAGCTCTATTTTTAGGTTCTACAATATACTTTTGAAGGATAGCAAAAGCCCTGTTGCAATATGTGAACTGCAACAGGGCCTATATCTATAATGTATGTAATTCATCTTCCAAGGATCTCAACACAGCAATAATATCGTCAAACTCAGGATATTTACCAAAAAACATTTCTTGCATCTCTTTGTAATCTAATCTGATTTCCTCAATTCTATCATTATCTGGTATTAGTTTAATTGTTTTACTAGTAGCATTTTCATAGTGTGCCCATCCCCTAGGATAAAACTTTTGTTTAAATTCAACTACTTTCGGTAAAAGTTCTATGTTTTTTAAAGCAGCATCCTTATAGATAGAGTTAGTCATACAAAATAAATCATAATAATGTCTAGCATATCGTTTTGGCATTGCTAATTCTTTAGGACGATTTGCCTCATGATGTAAGATAGTCGCTTTTTCCCAAAATGTTCTTTCTGGTAAAACCGTGCGCACCTTTATACCGCTTCCATTAAAAAGCATAGGATATATTTTTTGTAATTCGGGAACTATTGTAACAACATCTGAAGGAATCCAAGCTGCTAATGCTCCTATTTCAAGTCTCACAGATTGTGTTAAATAAGTAGATCTAAATGATTTAGGATATTCAAACAGAATAGTTTGTTTATCATTTTCATCGATTTTCAGTTCAAATGTATCCTCCAATAATTCACTAAAATCTTCTTGTAACTGCGGTAGAAATTCTGACTTTAAAAAATTTTGTGTTTTTTGATTTGTCTCTTTATTGAATTTATCCTGTTTTGTATTACTACGATTATCCCATGGTTCATTTATACTATAGCCAATGTATCTCCAATCAAGTATCAAATCTATATCCTCAGAAAATCTACCAATGAGATTAAAGCATTTTGATAAGCTCGTTCCACCTTTAAATGTAAATGCTTCATTCCATTTACAGCTTGAAAATAAATAATTAAGTGTAAAACATACCCAGTAATCTTTTTCAAGGATAGATTCATGAACTCCTAACTTATGAGAAGCATTACGTATAACTTGCTCTAAATCTGTTTTAGAAATCATCTTATACTCAAACATGTTCCACCTCACATATTTTCATGATAATATAATATACCCAAACACTTGTGCTTTTTGCATTATATAGTAATTCTTCTTTTTCTTTTGGTGATATTTTTGCTTTTAAAAAGTTAATCTCTTTTTCGGTCACATTATCTTTACCGATAGCTTTAATAGCTTGTATAATCATAGCCGTCATAGTGGACATCTTTGAAATATCCCCATTGGTTCTACGTTTAAATTCTATTACCGTATTACCAATGGTAAACTTTACATATCTTCCATCAGATATATATGACCATGTTGCCGGTACCTGTGTAGATAAACCTAATACATTTAATGCTGTATTACCAGATGGTGCGATTGTCCAATTATATTTTCTAGCAATAGCCTTCGCTACTTCATCAATAGACGGTGTTGCATATTCATCAATAAGTTCAATATATCTAGCCTTAAAATATATTCCATTCATGATACGAGTAATTTCCTTACTCTCAACAAGGCGATTTAAGGTACTACGAATTGTTTCATATCCAGCAATATCAAAAAAATCATTGGCTATAAAAACATATCCATCCTTTAGAGTATTAATTCTATCTAAAATTTTCTCTTTATATGTCATTTTTCTCCCTCCTTGCACCAAATATTATATAATATTTGGTGCAAATTTACTATATTCAGTTAATCAAATCAATGTATTAACTGATAAATCTACATCCAAAATTGTACACTTTCAGCTCTAATCCCTTAACTCAACCATCTCAAATAGCACATAAAAAAGCAACAGAACCAAATGATCCTGTTGCTCGTATCATATCTTATTCTTTTGTTTTTCGACTGGTATCGCCCATACGGGTTAGTTTCACTTCCCCTAATGCTACCCCACGGGTATGTTGTGTATGGGACCATACTTTATCGTGGCGATTCAAATATCCTAAGAAGGTAACGGGTACCCAAGAATAGATGAATAATGGATACAATAGATAGTACAACCACACTTTCGGTGGCACTTTAATTTGTGCCAACACAATGAGCGGAAATAAATATTGTCCAATACCGATAATCTGCCATACCTGTACTGGCAAGATTTGGTAGATAATATTCGTATACAACGGCACGATGCCATTGATATAGGTCATAATAATATAAAAGGCTGACAGTAACAAGAAATACGGTTGTGTAATCTGCACAATTCCATCTAGAATCGTCCATTTCCCTTTCTTAATACCTTGCACAAAGAGTTTTGGAATATACCGTTCTCCTGTGTCAAAATGCCCTTGAGCCCAACGTTTCCGTTGATTCCAGGACTGCATAAAGGTCAATGGTTTCTCATCATAGACGATAGCATTATGCGCCCATGTTGTTTTCACCCCATGGATCAACAGTTTCAAAGAAAATTCCATATCTTCTGTCAAGCTATTACATGACCAACCATAGTCGCGGATGATATCTGTACGAATGCACATACCCGTTCCACCCAAGGCTGTGGACAGTCCCAAGTTATATTTCGCCAAGTGCCACATATGATTGACCATCCAAAAGGCAATAGCAAAGGTACCAGCTACCCATGTATCGGTTGGATTCTTCGCATTCAAGTACCCTTGAATCACTGGCTCCCCTTTTTCCAAATGACGATTCATTTCATAGAGGAAATGAGGATGCACTAGATTATCCGCATCAAAAATTACGAATGCATCATACTTGCGTTCCATGGCGAATACTTTGTCAAACATCCAGCCCATGGCATATCCTTTACCCACTTCTTCTGTGTTAAAGCGTTCATACACTTCAGCACCAGCTTCACGGGCAATCTTAGCGGTGTCATCGTTACAATTATCTGCCACCACAAAGATATCATATAAGTGGCAAGGATAATCTAAGACGTGTAGATTATTCACCAATTGACCTATCACGGCACTTTCATTATGGGCACAGACAATAATAGCAAAGGAATGTTTCGGCGGACATTCCTTTTTGTCACTTTTATGCCACATGCCACAGACCATCAACACAAAGTAATACAAGGTATAAAATACGATAATTACCTGTATGGGAATCATAATTAGGTCAAACCAAACGTAATTCATCCTAGTTCCTTCCTATTTACGAATGTTGTTGATGATAGTATTACTAATACCATATACAGCATATAATACAAAAATCAATACCGGCCAAGAGCGATAATCCATCAATAGGCAAAATACGCCACAACCTACAGTAATACCTACGGCAATGGGTTGCACTGGATCGCTACCTTTCCCTTTGAAATCCGGATGATGCACATTGCTAACCATCAAGTAACCTACGAATATCATAGCTAACATCAACGCCACATCAGGAATACGAACACCACTTAACACATAGGTAGCTGCCATGCACCCTGCTGCAGGAATCGGTAACCCTTGGAAGTAACCGTGTACTTCTTCCGTCATAATATTAAATCGTGCCAATCTGAAAGCCCCTAATACAGAGAATACCAACAATGGCACATAGCCTAACCAACCATAGTGATCCAAGCTCATCATATACAACATAAAAGCTGGAGATACGCCAAAGCCAACTACATCGGCTAACGAATCTAATTCACGACCAAAATCTCCAGAAACACCCAAAGCACGAGCAATCCGTCCATCTAAGCCATCGGCTAATAAGGACAAAAGCACACATACGGCTGCCCCAGTAAAATTACCTGTAGCAGATAAACTAATGCCGATTACACCGAAGGCTAAATTTGCTGCTGTGCAAAGATTGGGAAATATAGACTTATTCATCTTTCACCCTCCCAATAATCGTTTCTCCACCAACTACATGTTGCCCTTTTGTGACGCAAATCTCTACGTCTAACGGAACAAATAGTTCTGTGCAAGATCCGAATTTAATCATACCATACAAGGTACCTTGCTCTAAGGTATCTCCTACATCTGTCCAAGACACGATACGTCTAGCCAACAAGCCCGCAATCTGTGTCACCACAATCTCCATCTTGTCATTTTTAATGCTAATCGTATGTCGTTCATTTTCATAGCCTACTGAATCTTTATAGGCAGGTAAGAAACGACCTTCTGTATATTGACGGAATGTAATTTCACCTGCCATTGGCGCCCGATTCACATGGACATCAAAAACAGATAAAAAAATCGTTACTTTTTTACATTGTTGATGTAAATATGTGTCCTCAAACACCTCTACTACTTCCATCACTTTTCCGTCTGCAGGTGATACTAACACCTTTGGATCATGAGGAATACGGCGATTAGGATTTCTGAAAAAATAAGTAAAGAATAATGCCAGTATAAATGGTATAATTCCTAACCACCATGATAGAAAGTAGCCTACCAGTGCCGTCACAACAAGACAGGCACCGATTAAAGGATATCCTTCTTTAACAATCAAACCCATACTAAACCTCTCTTAACTAGTGATAGCTCCAACAAGATACAACTGCACTGTATCAATGTTTATGGCGCCATACAGTCCACATAAATTTAGGCAATGCTAACATACGAATGATACGTTTCGGTTGTAATGCCAAGCGATATAACCACTCCAAGCGGTTTTCTTGCATCCATACAGGAGCTCGTTTCAACATGCCCGCTAATACATCGAAAGAACCACCCACTCCCATGGCGACTACACCATCTAAATGGGCTAATTTTTCTTGAATCCAAAACTCTTGTTTCGGCACTCCAAAGGCAACAAACACTAATTGAGCACCGCTGCGCTGAATTTCATCAAGAATGTTTACTTCTTCTTCCGCTGTGAAGTATCCCGAATGATAGCCCACTACTGGTAATTCTCCAAGTTCTGCTGTCATATTTTCTATAGCTTTTTTAACAACTCCCTCAGCTCCACCTAAGCAGTATATCTTAATATTATGTGCTTTAGCTGCCTTCAATAACTGTTGCAATAGGTCACAACCTGTCACTCGTTCTGGAAAACGCTGTCCCTGTTGCTCAGCTGCCCATAAAGCACCTGCTCCATCCGGTACAACAAGATCCGCTTGTTGCAGAACCTCTAACAATCTTTGATCATCCTGTGCCATCATAATCATTTCTGCATTGGCCGTTGCCACCATATGTAATTTTGGCTGTCCCACTAATGAAAGCACTTTATCTACGGCTTCCGTCATCGTTACCACATCAATTGGGACGGATAGCACATGTATTTGATTCTGCACCATTCACCTCATCTACTCTAGTATGTAAACAAGAAGGACAGGACATATGAAAGAGACTATACCCTGTCATAGACCTATCCTTCTGGTAGGTAATTTTCCTAATTATTTCTTTTCGCAGCGCATAACGCCAGCTTCCATATAGTTATCAGCTTTCATGTCCACGAAAATTACTTTTACTGCTTCTGCCGGTACTTTTACAGTTTCTACAGTTGCTTTTGTAATCGCTTCGCCAAGAGCTTTCTTTTGTTCAAAAGTACGACCTTCAACAAGTTCTACATGAATAATAGGCATGAGTCTTTCCTCCATCACCACTACGCATCTATAGCACTATGCTATAGATAAAATCTCATCCTATTGTATCATATTTAGCCCTCACTAAACAACTTTAACTATACAAAATACGCATATACTGTGGTCCAAAGCGTGCTTCCATTTGATGACGCAAAGTCGATTGCACTTCATCAAATCCGTGGGATTGTAAATACGCTTTAGCATCTTCCCGGGCTTCCACAAGAATCGGAATATCTTTGATGATGTTTGCCACTTTCAAATCTGGCAGACCTGACTGAGCCAAGCCAAATAATTCCCCTGTGCCACGAATGAGCAAGTCTTGTTCTGCCAGTTCAAATCCGTCTTGCGTTTGTTCCATCAGTGAAAGTCGAGTTTTACTATCAGTTTTTTTGCTATCGCTAATTAGAATACAATAGGCCTGTGCCGATCCACGACCTACACGACCTCGCAATTGATGCAACTGGGATAAACCAAACCGCTCCGCATTATGGATACACATAATCGTCGCATTCGGCACATTCACGCCTACTTCAATCACCGTAGTCGATACTAACAAATGAATCTCTCGACGATAGAACGCATCCATAATTTCTTCTTTTTCCTTTGGACGCATGCGACCATGCACCAAACCTACACGATAGTGTGGCTCAAAATATTCTTTATATTCATAATAAATTTGTTCTGCTGCTTGTAAATCCATTTTTTCAGACTCTTCTACTAATGGACACACTGCATAGACCTGACGGCCCGCTTGCATTTCTTTTTCAAAAAAATGCAACAATCGCTCTTTATAGGACGAATCCACAGCGTAGGTCTTCACAGGCTTACGACCTGGAGGCATTTCCTTAATCAAAGAAACTTCTAAATCTCCATAAATAGATAAGGTCATAGTCCGTGGTATAGGGGTTGCCGTCATAATTAGCACATGAGGGTGGTCTCCTTTTCGCTGCAATTTTGCCCGTTGTTCCACACCAAATCGATGTTGTTCATCCACTACAATTAACCCTAATTGATGGAATACCACCTTATCTTGAATCAACGCATGGGTGCCCACCAAGACATCGATGTCTCCTTGTTCTAAAGCATCATAGAGATCTTGCTTTTTCTTCGTTGAACCCGTCAACAATGCCATTCGGATTGGTGCATCTTGAAATAGCTCCTGAAAGCTTTCAAAATGTTGTGTAGCCAAAATTTCTGTCGGTGCCATAATCGCCCCTTGAAATCCGTTTTCTACTACTTTCGCTAACGCCAAAGCAGCTACCACCGTTTTACCAGAACCTACATCACCTTGTATTAACCGCTGCATAGCTTGGGGCTGTTCCACATCCTTAGCAATCTCTCCTAATGCTTTCTCTTGATCCCCAGTCAAAGTAAATGGTAAGCCTTGCCTAATTCGTGCTACCAAAGATCCATTCTTTGTCATAGGAAAGCCTCCTTGACCTTGCTCGTGAGCTCTTAGTAGTAACAATCCCATTTGCATAATCCATAGTTCTTCATAAGCTAATTGTTTGCGTGCCTCTTGGTAGCGTTCCCAAGATGTAGGAAAATGCATCTCCCGAAAGGCATCATAACGGCTCATAGTAAACTTATTCCCCATCACATCTTGCGGGACCACATCTTCTAAAGTGCCATTATGGTCAAACCAGTTTTTTATGGCCAATCTGATCCCCCATTGTTTCATACCTTCCGTCAAACCATAGACAGGTACAATACCACGCTCCATCACTTGCCCTTCTTCTATCAGTTCCACTTGTGGTGTATTCATTTGGAAGGCCCCATAGGCATGTTCTATCTTCCCATAGGCATAGATATGTTGACCTGGTTTATAAAAGTTTTTCTTATAGGCTTGATTAAAAAATGTCAAGTTTAATTGACGTATTCCATCAGATAGAGTAACCGTTAAAATATGCATACGTGGTCTTGGGCGTTTTTCACTGACCCGTACTACCTGCCCTGTCACACCTACCATCTCTCCTATAGGAGCTTCACAGATCGTATACACTTGCCGTCTATCTTCAAAGGTACGTGGGAAATAATGCAACAAACCTGTTACCGTATAGATTCCTAGTTTATTCAATTGTTTCACTCGTTGCGGTCCCACGCTCTTTATGGATTGCAATTGTTCGTTCATATTCTATCCGTACTCTTTCCTATTTCATTCTTTATGAAAGTATTTCCTACTCTACCAATACTGAAACCGTGCGACATAACTTATTCATATCAGCTGAGCAAGATATGAGAAGCACTATACATTTGCCATATGTCGAATGTTTATCAACCGGTCAGGACATGACAACCGCTATAGTATACATATGCTACATGATTAATTTATAACAGCTAGTCAAGATATAAGAAACGTCATACTCCAAGTACATACTAAACACTATAAGTACATACAAATACACTGCTATGAGCAATATCTCTGTATCTATCTATGTATGCAACTATGGTACACTGTCATACACAGTAGACATTTAATATCCTATATTATACCATAGAGGGACAATACAATATGAACTCCTCCTAAAAATAGGCGCAAAAAAGAAGGGCACTTTGTAAAAGAGTTACGTGAGTTAGGTTATATAACAAAGTGTCCTTCTATGTTTAAATTATACATATTGTTTAAATTAAACGCAAGTCATATGTTTATAAAATTTGACAGACTTTAGCATTTTGGTATATAGTTAGTAAGCTAATATAATATTGTCTAGAAAGGGAAGAATGCACTTGCATTGCTACCTCTTTTTATGATAAAATACATATGTTATATTAGTAGTAAACACTTTGGAGGTGGAAACAAATGGCAAACCTTTGCGAAGTATGTGGTAAATCCACTACTACGGGTATGAATGTTTCTCATTCCCATATCCGTTCCAAACGAACTTGGAAACCAAACATCCAAAGAGTACGAGCAATTGTAGACGGCGAAACTAAACGAGTTAACGTTTGCACACGCTGCCTTCGTTCTGATAAAATTACACGCGCGTAAGATTTTGAAGGTACATGTACTCAAAAAAGAGGCTATCAGTCAGGAAGAATATTCTTCAGTACTGATAGCCTCTTTTGCTATGTCTAATTTTATTATAGTACTGTATACTTAGACCCACAAAACGCAGGGTTCATTATACCCTAATAATAGTTCATCGTGTGTACTCCTTAAATACTTCTTGAATTGCTTCATTATTTTCATTATACGCCTAACTCTACAAAAAGTAAGTAAAACCACTAGTTTCCTAGTTCACATAAGAAACTTTCCCCCACAAATGATTCAGTAACCCCGAAGTTTTCCAATATGGTTTGTCCAATGTCCGCAAAGCTCCTTCTATCCCCTAGATCAATGGGGCCTATAAAAGCTGGTGAATACGCCAAAAGGGGCACGAGTTCCCGTGTATGGTCTGTTCCCTTCCAAGTCGGATCGTTACCATGGTCTGCCGTAATCAGTAGCAAATCATCTTTGGTCAATAATTCCAGCAATCCCCCTAGTTGATAGTCAAACATTTCTAGTTCACGACCATAGCCTTGTACATCACGACGATGTCCATACAAGCTATCGAACTCCACTAAGTTCACCATCATGTAGCCATAGTTAAATCTACCTCCTGACGTAGTATCAAATACATGTTGCATACTATGTGTACTACATATGCTATCTGCGCTATGGGAACTATCCACACCATGCCCCAACAAAGCAGCCACCAGGTTCATGCCATGAGAATTAGATTTCGTTGGATAGGATTGACCCAAACCGATATGCGCATATATATCTCCTATCTTCCCTACTCCAATAGTAGGTACCTTCGCATCTTGCAAGGCTTGCAACACAAATCGCCCTTCTGGTAATCGACTATAGTCATGACGATTCGAAGTGCGCACAAAACGACCTGGCTCCCCCACAAAGGGACGAGCAATGATGCGCCCGACATAGTAATCCCCAATACATACTCGTTCCCGTGTAATTTGGCACATCTTATATAGGTCCTCTAAAGGAATGATGCTTTCATGGGCGGCGATTTGAAATACCGAATCGGCAGACGTATACACAATGGGTTTCCCCGTTCTCATATGCTCTTCCCCTAGGCGTTCAATGATTTCCGTCCCCGATGCCGCTTCATTGCCTAAAAATCCATAGCCAGTTTCCTTCGTGAAAGTATCCATCAACGCCTGTGGAAATCCATCATAAAACGTTGGGAAAGGAACTTTCACAGGGTGTCCCATCATCTCCCAATGACCACTGGTCGTATCTTTACCTGTACTCTGCTCATGCATGCGACCAAAGGCACCTACTACTGTATCTTGTTGCGGTGTGATATCTGCAATCTTACCGATGCCTAATTTTCGTAAATTCGGAATTTGTAAAGGACCCACCGCCTCTTCAATATGGCCCAATGTATTAGCACCTATATCTCCAAAACGTTCTGCTTCTGGGCTATTCCCAATCCCTACACTATCTGTGACAATCGTAATAATTCGTTTAAACATAGAGACCTCCTCTTTGTTAAACACTCGTAAACAATCTATGCCTAGGAAGTTAGACTCCTAGGCATTCTTTCATTATTTTAAATACGGCATAGCTAATAACAACGCAGACAAAGATTTACTATCTTTGATTTTCTCTTCCTTAATGCGTTGTAGCAGTTCGTCGAACGTATAGCGCTCTACTTCCACATATTCATCTTCATCCCAATGGATTTCCCCTTTGGAAAGCCCTTTTGCTACATACAAATGAATGACTTCATTGCAAAATCCAGGAGACGTTGCAATAGTACCTAGACTAATCCATTCCGATGCGATAATGCCAGTTTCTTCTTCTAACTCACGTTTAGCGCATACTAAAGGATCTTCCCCAGCATCTAATTTACCCGCAGGAATTTCCAATAAATAATCATTCAATGCATAGCGGAACTGTTTTTCTATAATGATACGATTGTCTTCATCAATGGCTACCACAGCACTAGCTCCTGGGTGATGTACTACCTCTCGCCACGCTTCCTTACCATTGACATCGGCAATATCATAGGTTACTTTAATCAATTTACCATCGAATTTCATTTCCGATGAAAGTTTACGTTCTTGCATGGGTCCTCCTTAATTTACGATAATAGGTTCTATTTGATTATGAAAAATAATAGTTCCTTTATTAGTCCATCTTACACTCATCTGCCATACTATGTCTTTATCAATCGTAGCTACATATCCGCTTTTACTGTATTCGTTTTTAAATTCCTTTTCTACTATTTGTAGCATATACTGTAGCTCTAATAAAACTGCAAATTCATGTTTACAATGTCCATCACAATAACAACTACATGAGATATCTTCAATGATTCCATTGTTATATTCAAATTCTACCTCATAGTACTCTGATCCACGTACAATAGCATATCCATATCTATCATCGATACACACATATACAACTCGTTGTTCTTTGTAGTATTGTAATCCTCTTTCTAATCGAGCATGCTCTATAGGAAACTGAGTTAGATCATCTAGTGGAAATGGATCCGGTCTATATGTAGAAATATATGGTTCTTCACCTTGGGGAGGAAAAAACCATTGACTGATTTTTTCTTTATCTAAACTTTTACGATCAAAGCTCAATAACAGTCGATTGAAGATTTTAAATTCCCCTTGTAATTGGGTATCGATCTTAGCAATGACTCGTTCATATTTTGAAGGTCTTACTTTAAATTGATGACGTACATCTACAACTATACCTAACATATCCTTCATTTTACCCGAAACATAGACATGATCTCCCTCATGAAGAATTATATCTTCACATAAGTATAAGAACGTATCATCTTTTGCCACAAAATATACCTGAACTAATGTGATATTTTGGTGAGACAACATTGATTTGGAATTTACTAACTCTTTTCTATCAGTTATTTCAGTCTCAGGAAGTTCTATATCCTTTAGGTCCATATGATGTCCTTTCTGGGGGGGGGGGACTATTCGCCTTCATGTAAAATTATCTCTTTTAAGTGAGGTTCTAGTCTACTTATTACACCTGTTACCAAGGCATTCCCCATCATAAAATATCTATTTCGCTTCGTCATTCCTGTATTAGTCCAATTAGGTGGAAACATTTGTAATAGTTCTGCTTCAACTTCTGTAATAGTTCTATAATTTAGACTTTCTTCATCTAACACAATATGGGATGAGCGATTAGCGGTTCCTTCACTAGTTAGCATAGTTCGACCTGGTACATTCACATCATCTGGGAAATTCATACTTCCCTCTGAGTAATAATAAATACCACCATCAGGTCGCACTCGTTCAATCTTTTTTCCACCTTTTAGATATTTCCATTTTTCCACTTTATCATGACTAATAGTGTAGGAAGAATACGGTTGTTTTTCATGCTTCTTTGCAATATTCATTATTTTTTTCAGTGGATATACTTCTTCAACAATAGATTCTACATCACTATTATAAATTTCACCATCAGCCATATAACCAGATAATAAAAATTTACCCTGGTTATAACTATCACTAACTTCGACAATATCCTTATACTGTTGTATATCTTTTTGAACTAAGTTTTTTGAAAGTTTTTGTACTGGAAATATACTATTAAAAAACTCATGCTGATAGAACCACTCTTCAACACCAATTTTTTGAATCTTGTGTTGAATGGTATTTGCATAAGTGGTATTTCTTTTATAGGCAAGAATAAATACCCTTCTACGCTTTTGTGGCATTCCATAATCTGCGGCATTAATAACACGCCAATGAACGTGATACCCTAACTCATCGAATGTCTTTAACATAATGGCAAAGTCACGGCCTCTTTGATTAGCCGGAGACTTAAGTAATCTATCTACATTTTCTAGTAAAACAAAGGAGGGCTGTTTTTTTTCTATAACATCTTTTATATCCCAAAATAAAACCCCTTTTTTACCTTCAATACCTTTTTCCTTAGATAATGTTCTCGCTACAGAATAATCTTGACATGGAAAGCCACCAACTAATAATGTATGATCTGGTATGGTATTTTTATCTACTGTATTAATATCTTGATTACTATGATTTCCCACACCAAATCGAGTAGTATAACAATTAAATGCTGGTTGTACTTTGGTAGATGGTTCCCACTGATTAGCCCACACAAAATTCCAATCACCTTGCTCAATGGCAAGTCCCGTATCGTAATCAAATTCATTTATATGATTAAGACCTACCCGAAATCCACCTACACCCGCAAAAAGTTCAGCTACGGTCAGTTTCATTACTTTCTCCTTTTGAATTATCCTAATCACATACTCTAATTAATAGATTAAGAAAATTATAATAAATCTTTAATAACACTTAATACATACGAATTATTTAGCCAAAAACACTGTTTTGTCATAAAACGACCATCTGGTAACTCATCAGCATCTACCAATGATCCTCTTCCATAAGTTACTCCATTTTCTAGTTGATAAAATGCTCTAGATGCATGTGGTCTAATATGACTAATAGAGTGACTATTTTTACCAGGTAAATTATTTTTAACTACATAATCACCTTTTTTATTTTTTGTAGGAATCAGCTCTATACCATTCTTAATAACCCTTTGTACGTCTTTCCAAAACTCTTCCAATAAAGTTATATCCTTAGCTGGCATATTCCAAAGCTTAACACCTTTTAATACATATTTCCCTGCATCATTTTCAGTATATACCACAAAGAATAGCTTTGTTTCTTCAAAGTATTTACATAAATCAGATTCTTCCCATTCTTCACCTACTAGTTTCTTAAAACTAAAAGATGGAAAAGACATACTTTCTTTGATTTTATTATTTTTGTTAACTCGAATCGTCTTGACAACTATATTAGCCTTAAGAAATTCCTCAGCTTGATTAGAAGATACACCCAACATACGATATACTAGTAAACTCAGTCGAGCTTTATTAGAAGAATCCATTAAATCAAAGATTTGACATAATTCTTCTTCCGTTTTGCCTATATATGATTTAATCTTATCAGTTAATACCTTACCTAGATTTGTTTCGTTAGTATCAGTTAGGATAGACTCTGCCACATCATGCTTTCCTACATAATAATTATTTAGTACATAGGTCATATAACTTTGTTTAAAAGCAAATGCACGACGTTTTGCTGGTACATCAGGATTATAATATTGTGTAGACATACTAGATGCTGCTGTTGCGCCTTTTGTGCATGCTCCTAAATATAGTGTATCTCCTTCAGAAAGTTCATGAGCCTTTCCCGATTTTATTTTATCAATAATAAGTTGGTAATCATTAATTATAATCTCTAAATCTTTATCAACCAGTTCAAATAGACCTACAAAGTTAATGCCATAATCTAGTTTATCAGCTAGCAATCTATCTCTTAAGTAGAACATTAAAAGCATGAGTCTACATTTTTGCCAAAGGTGGGATTTATAGAAATCGTCCTCTACTGGTTCAGTATTGGATATCATAGTTAATACCAATCGTTCACCGGCTTTATAAGTATTCTTTTTTGTCATTTCATAAGGTGTAACCTTTAGCTCTACCCCAGCCTTTTCAAAATCTGCTTCAGAATTACTGTTAATATCATACTGAAAGAAATACTTCTCTACTAAATTTCCTAGACCACCTTTTCTAGCAAAGTTTGCAAAACTAATAAATTCTTCATCAATCAGTTCTTCATTACAAATAATATCTCTAAATGTTTTTCCTATTAATTGCTTTGCATAGCGCTCAATAGATTTGGGGTCTGTTTCGTCATATAGAATATTTGTATCGTCCATACTTCACCTATTACTTATATATTCATTAATTACAAGATAGTAACAATTTAAATTCACCAGTACAAAAAATATGTCAATACAAAAAGTATCAAAATTGTGGACCTTTATATCAAAATTAAGAAACACTTGTTACCTAATTTACTATATTATATCACATTAGTTCAGTTTTAAATTAAAGTAATGAAACATTTATTAGTTAGAAAAGCTATACTCGAATTCATGATTCGAGTATAGCTTGTGATAGTTTAATATTTTTAATTAAAGCTGTACTATTACTGTTTATGGAAAAACTCGTTCACCAAAGTTACGTCATCATTTTCCATATATGAATCATATAGAGCTTGTAATTTATCTTTATTGGTTTCTTCTGTTTCAATACTAACAAGAGCTTCTATGAATGAACGGTAGTCGATGTCCATCATTTCTTGGATTTGTATTTTAAAGTTGTCGAGTGTGGTCATAATATAAACTCCTAGAATAAATGTAATCGTGGATTCATAGTTACTAATCCGATCAGATTATATCATAAATAACGAAGTAAACTCTAGAGAAATATACAGCTATAAAAAGCATTTTAATTACTACTATCCCACTGTAGACTGACATAACTTATAGATAAAGCTTTATCATTTGCGATTTCCTGTTCCTAGCTGTAGATTTTGTGCGCCCCCCTGGGGCTTCAAAATCTTACGCAAATGCTTTTATCCGTTATCCTTTTGTTCCTGGCTGTGGATTTTGTGCGCCCCTTTGGGGCTTCAAAATCTTACGCCAGGAACTAAGCGATGCTCTATGATTTATGCGTCGCTTCTTCTTTTTTTACCTTTTTATATTTTCCTTTTCCTGCTTTGTTTCTGGCTGTGGATTTTGTGCGCTCTTTGGGCTTCAAAATCTTACGCCAGGAACTCCCCGATTCACACACTTTCATGCGTCGCTATACTCCTATGAAAGTGGTTCACTGGGGATCCCAGGCCTATGGCATTCTTTCATAGATATTACTTCTGCCATGTTGGCTGGAAACGACTCTCCTCGTACATCATCATTTGCAACTTCCTATGTGTTCCTGACTGTAGATTTTGTGTGCCCCTTTGGGCTTCAAAATCTTACGCCAGGAACTAAGCGATGCTCTATGATTTATGCGTCGCTTTGCTCCTTTAAATCATGAGCCCTGCTTATCCCAGGCCTTATCATATATAACTTAGTTACTACTTGATCAATCTGGCTGGAAACGGCAAGACCAAAATAATATATTGAATGAGAAAATAAAAAAGACGCCTTTCGGCGTCTTCTTTATTTTCTTAATCAGCGACTTCCTATCCTCCCAGGCCGTTTCCAGCCAAGTACTTTCGGCGT
>CAUPZH010000008.1:0-103321 GCA_963515865.1 uncultured Veillonella sp. | reverse complement strand
CAGCAAACTAAGCAAAGCGCAAGTTTGCAAATGACTCTATTCTTTGAGGAACGCCATTACGAGTAGTGGCCTTTGTGGCGTTCCTTTCTACCTAAATCACACAAACGCAAGAAGAGCACGACATGTTCCGGAGCAAACCTAACCACTGTATCAGTTTGCGTAGGAATATGTCGTGCTCTTCCCTTTGCCTTATTCAGTTACGAACGCCACAGACTGCATAGCAAAATAAGAAACAACCCTGAGGAACGCCATTACGAGTAGTAGCCTTTGTGGCGTTCCCTTACTACCTAAATCACACAAACGCAAAAGACCGCAACATGCTCCTGAACAAACCTACCGTAGGATCAGTTTGAGAAGGAGTATGTTGCGGTCTTCCCTTTGCCTTATTTAATTACGAACGCCACAAGGCTGCATAACGTCACAAGTGACGACTTATTTTTTGATCCAAGGCATCAATTTACGTAATTCGCCACCTACTTCTTCTACTTGATGTGCTGCAGATTGTTTACGTTGTTCGTTAAGGTATGGGTAACCTGCTGCATAGTCACCAAGGAATTGATTAGCAAATTTGCCGTCTTGGATATCTTTCAATACACCGCGCATAGCTTCTTTCGCTGCTGCTGGAATTACTTTTGGTCCTGTAATATAGTCACCAAACTCAGCTGTGTTGGAGATGGATTTACGCATTGTTTCGAAACCACCTTCGTAGATCAAGTCGATGATTAATTTCATTTCATGAACACATTCAAAGTATGCATTAACTGGGTTGTAGCCAGCTTCTACCAATACTTCGAAACCAGTTTGCATCAACGCACATACGCCGCCGCAAAGTACTGCTTGTTCACCGAATAGGTCAGTTTCAGTTTCTTGACGGAAGTCAGTTTCCAAAATACCGGAACGGCCACCGCCTACACCAGATGCCCATGCCAATGCCACTTCTTTAGTGTCTCCGCTTGGATCTGCGTATACAGCGTACAAGCAAGGAACGCCAGAACCTTCTTGGAATGTACGACGTACTAAGTGACCAGGTCCTTTAGGAGCTACCATGAATACGTTTACGTCAGCAGATGGTTTAATTTTACCGAAATGAATGTTGAAACCATGAGCAAATGCCAAGTACGCACCTTGTTTAAGGTTAGGAGCGATGGATTTTTCATATGTTTCTGCTTGCAATTCATCTGGAATCAAGATCATCACAACGTCTGCACCTTTTACAGCCTCGCCTGTTTCTTTTACTACGAAACCAGCTTCTTCTGCTTCTTTCCAAGATTTGGAACCTTCACGAAGACCGATTTGTACGTCCATGCCGCTTTCTTTCAAGTTCAACGCATGCGCATGACCTTGGGAACCGTAGCCAAGAACTGTAATTTTTTTACCTACTAATGCTTGTAGATTGCAATCTGCATCATAAAATACTTGTGTGCCTAAAATGTTACCTGCCATTGTGATAACCTCCTACTTTGTAATACATAATGATGTTTATAATTTACTAGATTTTCTAGTGAAATTCAACTGATTTTCAACCTTTCGGCTTACGGATTTACCATACTTAGTATGATAAATTGGTATGATTAAAAATATCTTTGTACACTCTATAAAAACATTTTATGAAAGCACTTGCAGCCAAGGTCGATCTTGGACCCAAGTTACTTTCACAGATAAACCATAGAGTGCCGATAAAATCTCATCGGTAATGACCTCTCGTTTCGGCCCCGATTGAAAGATTTTGCCTTCTTTTAATAGTGCCACATAGGTCACTGTGGGAAGGATTTCCTCGATTTCGTGCGTCACGTAGATAAACGGACAAGGACTGTCCTGAGTCCCACGTTGATTGAGATGACGGAGCAATTGTTCTCGGCTCGGTATGTCCAATCCATTGCATGGTTCGTCTAAGATAAGCAAGTCTGGATTTGTCATCAATGCCCGACCGATTAAAATACGGCGTTGCTCCCCTGTGGAAAGTACCCCAAAGTGACGATGTTCCAAATGGTGTAATCCCATATCTGCTAGGACCGCATCACAACGTTGTTCTTCTTCCTCTGTCACATCACGATACACACCAATGGTACCATGCGCTCCAGAGAGCAAAATTTGTCGTACCGTTTCGTCTCGCATAGTTCGTTCAAATTGCCCTAAGGTAGAACTGACGAATCCGATGCGATCTTTCACGTCTTTCCACACGCATTGACCAAAGGTATGTCCTAGGACACGCACCTCACCACGGGTGGCACAAGTGTAGGCCATAATCATGCCCAACAAGGTGGACTTCCCTGCCCCATTGAGACCCAATAGCGCCCAATTTTCCCCTGCATTCACATGCCAGTCCACACCTTGCAAAATCGCTTCTCCATTGCGGACGAAGGTCACTCCTTCGTAATGTAACAATTCGCCTTGTTTTGGTATAGTCATTACATTTTTTCTCCACGGCTCATAGCGGTGCAACCTGTTTTCGCAATTTCCAGAATACCATATTCTTTCATAATTTCTATGAAAGCATCGAGTTTCTGTGTTTCTCCTGTAATTTCTATAACGATAGAGCTAGGTCCTACGTCAAGTACATTGCCACGGTACACATCTGCTAATTGGATAATTTGTGGTCGCACCAACACATCCGCTTTTACCTTGATGAGCATCAATTCACGGCGCACCACTTGTTCTGGAGAGAACACTTTCACTTTGATAGCATCCACTAGTTTGTAGATTTGTTTTTGGATTTGGTCCAATTGCACTTCGTCTGTTTCCACCGTTAAGGTAATCCGAGCTTGATCCTTTGGAATGGAAATACCCGATGTCATTTGGGTTACGGAATAGCCACGACGATTGAACAATGAAAGGATTCTAGCCCCGATGCCTGGTTTGTTTTTTGTAATCACTAACACTTGGTGTTGTTGTACTTTACTCATTGTCAGGGCCTCCTTTCAATCCCATAATATCTTTGGCTGTGCAACCGGCTGGAATCATTGGGAATACATTTTCTTCTCGTTCTACCACGCAGTTAATCACTACTGGCTCATCAGATAGGATCAGGTCTCGCAATTGGCTGCGCAACTCTTCGATAGTGGATAATGTCACCCCTTGTACGCCATAGGCTTTTGCCAAGATTTCAAAGTCTGGGTTCACCTCTAAATCTACGAAGGAATAGCGACGTTGATTAAATAACTCTTGCCATTGACGAACCATGCCCAAGAAACCGTTGTTGATGATGACCACTTTTACAGGGATATTATAGGCTTTCAATAAGAGCAACTCTTGGCTGTTCATTTGTAAGCCCCCATCGCCTGTGATAAGTACTACTTTTTTATCTGGTTGTGCCACTTGTGCACCGATGGCCGCTGGCAAACCAAAGCCCATCGTACCGGCACCACCGGATGTGATGATGGTATTCGGCTTGGAGAAGGTAATGAATTGAGACGTCCACATTTGGTGTTGCCCTACGTCTGTGACCACGATGGCATTGCCTTTTACGATATTGTCAATTTCTTGAATGACCTTTTGTGGTAATAAAGAATTTCCCTCATGAGGGCGCACACGAATCGGATACTCTTCACGCCATTCACGGATACGTTCCAACCAACTTTCATGCGTTTGTGGAGTCAATTCATGATTCATTTCATTCAATACATGTTTCAAATCCCCAACGATAGGTATATCGATGAGTTTATTTTTACCAATTTCTGCTGGGTCAATATCTACATGGATAATAGTAGCCTCTTTGCAGAATTCCTTCGGAACCCCTGCGATTCGATCATCGAAACGAATGCCTAAGGCAAGTACTACATCTGCTTCATTGACAGCATAGTTGGCATACACCGTACCATGCATGCCTAGCATACCTAGTGATAATTGGTGTTCTCCTGGAAAAGAACCTAAGCCCAATAACGTATTCACTACTGGAACTTGGCATGTAGTCGCTAATTTGTAAAGTTCTTCTGTAGCATTCGATAATAGTACTCCATGACCTGCTATGATAAGCGGTCGTTTCGCACCTTTCAATAGATCAATTGCTTTCTTGATTTGTTTTGGATGTCCAATATAATTCGGATCATAGCCTTCGATAGAAATTGGTTCATTAAAAATAGCTTCAAATTCTTCATAGGAAATGACATCTAATTGCGCATCTCGTGTGATATCTACCAACACGGGACCTGGTCGACCGGTAGTCGCTAAGTAGTACGCTTCTTTCACAGTGCGTATCATATCTCGGATATCTTTCACCAAGTAGTTATTTTTCGTCACCGGCATGGTAATACCCACGATGTCCGATTCTTGAAACGCATCTTTTCCCAGCAAGTGGCTGCACACCTGACCTGTAATGGCCAAGAGAGGAATAGAATCCATATGCGCCGTCATAATACCTGTCACTAGGTTCGTCGCCCCTGGACCAGATGTGGCTAGGCAAACACCACATTTACCAGATGCACGAGCATAGCCGTCCGCTTCATGGGCTGCCCCTTGTTCATGACGTGCTAAATAATGGTTAATGCCCTCGAAATCATAAATTTCATTGTATATAGGAATTACGGCGCCGCCGGGATAGCCAAATATATCGGTCACTCCCAAGCGCTTCAATGTTTCTAGGAGTATGCGGGCTCCTCGAATCATCTTCTGTTCACTCATAGTGTATCCCTTTCTATATCTATCATATTAATTAGTCATGTTCATTAAATTCGTTAGAACTGATACGGTGAATCGTATATCCACGGTCCGCCATGGCTGCCGTAATTTTCTTGATATGGTCTTCTCCGTTCGTTTCTACGGTCACCACCAACTCCACTTCATGGAATCGGTCCAAGTTTTTAAACTGATTATGTTCTAGTTTGATAACATTCGCATTTTGTTCTGCTAAGATTTCAGACACCGCCACTAATTGGCCTGGTTTATCTGATAAATTCACAGCAAATGTGAAAATACGGCCTCGTACAACTAAGCCTTTCGTAATCATGGACGCAATGGTTAATACGTCGATATTGCCACCGCTCAAAATGCTGACCACCGTTTTGCCTCGTACTCGTAGCTTTTTCAATCCTGCCACTGAAAGTAACCCTGCATTTTCGCCGATGATTTTATGTTTTTCTGCCAATAACAGGAAGGCTTCCATCAATTCATAATCGGATACGGTGACGATTTCATCCACATAGGTTTGAATGTATTCTAAGTCTCTTGTACCAATTAATTTCACAGCTGCCCCATCGGCAATGGTGCTCACAGATGGTAAGTTTACAGGTTTTCCTTCTGCTACGGCTGCTTTCGCACTGGCTGCACCCTCTGGTTCTACGCCGATGATCTTTACTTGTGGATTTTTCAGCTTTGCCGCTGCTGCCACACCGGAGATCAATCCGCCACCACCAACTGGCACTAAGATAATATCTGCATTTGGCAATTCTTCTAAAATTTCTAAGGCAATCGTCCCTTGCCCTTCGATGACATCTTCATCATCGAAAGGATGGACAAATACATAGCCATGTTTTTCTTGTAGTTCACAAGCTTTTTCATACGCTTCGTCATAGACTTCGCCAGCGAGTACCACTTCTGCTCCGTATTGGCGTGTGGCCTCTACTTTAATAAGCGGTGTGTGGCGTGGCATAACGATGACTGCTTTAATGCCCAATCGTTGCGCTGCTAGTGCCACCCCTTGTGCATGGTTACCGGCAGAGGCGGCAATAACGCCGCACGCCTTTTCTGCTTCTGTTAATTTGGAAATTTTATTGTATGCGCCCCGTAATTTGAAAGACCCTGTGCGCTGTAAATTTTCCGGTTTAATATATACATCATTGCCTGTTTCTTGGGAGTACACAGAGCTATGAATTAATTTTGTTTTCACGGCGATGGTAGCGAGTCTCTCCCTAGCCTCCATGAAATCATATAATTTATGCATATAAACGTCCTTTCCTAAGTATCTATTCTATGTATAGAACTTGATTTTCCTCAAAGATATCTCTATCCCGACTGCGTTCTCACATAGATCATTCTATATCCTGACTATATTCCCTCTTATGCTTCGTCTAGGATTTCGATGGCACCTTGTGCGGCAGAGGATACATGCATAGCATATTTTTTCAAGTATCCTGTGACATCTGATTTGTGCGGTGCTAAGTTTGCTTTTCTTCGTGCAATTTCTTCCTCTGAAAGTTTCACATTCAAGGAACGGTTTGGAATATCGATTTCGATAATATCTCCATCTTCTACGATGGCGATAGTACCGCCAGAGGCTGCTTCTGGAGATACGTGACCAATGGATGCACCACGGGTAGCACCAGAGAAACGACCATCTGTAATCAAAGCTACGTCTTTGCCAAGACCCATACCTGTAATTGTCGCAGTTGGTGTCAACATTTCACGCATACCTGGACCACCTTTTGGACCTTCGTAGCGAATGATAACTACATCACCTTTCACAATTTTGTGACCCATGATTGCTTCTACCGCTTCTTCTTCGCTGTTGAATACTTTCGCTGGACCAGAGTGAACTAACATTTCTGGGTCTACAGCGCCTTCTTTGACAACGGAACCGTCCGGAGCCAAGTTACCTTTCAATACTGCGATACCACCTGTGTTATATACTGGATCACTCCAAGGATGGATCACATCTTCGTCTAGAACTTTCACAGTTTTAGCAATCGTACCTTGGTCTACCAAGCTTACAGATTTCGCCCCTTCATGTAAGTGACCTTGTTCTTGTAAACGGTGCATTACTGCATACACACCGCCTGCGGCATGTAAATCTTCGATGAAATATTTACCAGATGGAGACAATTTTGCCAATTGTGGTGTGTCTCCTGCAATGCGGTTGAAATCGTCCAATGTTAAGGACACACCTGCTTCATGAGCGATAGCTGGTAAATGTAATGCTGTGTTGGAAGAACCGCCCAATGCCATATCCACGGCTACCGCATTTTCAAAGGCTTCTTTCGTCAATACATCTTTTGGACGTAAGCCTTCTTGTAACACTTCCATCACTTGCATACCCGCACGTTTTGCTAGACGCAAACGCTCGGAGTAAACAGCAGGGATGGTACCATTACCTGGTAATGCCATACCCAATGCTTCTGTTAAGCAGTTCATGGTGTTCGCTGTATACATACCGGAGCAAGATCCACAGGTAGGACAAGCTACGTTTTCAATATGTTCTAATTCTTCTTCGGAAATGAGGCCAGCTTCAAATTTACCTACCGCTTCAAACACGTCGGATAAACCGATTTTTTTACCATTATGCACGCCTGCTAGCATAGCGCCACCAGAGACGAACACAGATGGTAAATTCAAACGAGCTGCTGCGATCAACATACCTGGTACTACTTTATCACAGTTAGGAATGAACACCATCGCATCGAATGGTGTGGCCATAGCAGATGCCTCGATGGAATCAGCAATGATATTACGTGTAACCAAGGAATATTTCATACCGATGTGGTTCATTGCCAATCCATCACAAATACCGATAGTATTAAATTCCATAGGAATACCGCCAGCTTCGCGGATGCCATCTTTCACAGCCTGTACCAAATTTTTCAAATGCACATGACCTGGAATGATTTCATTGAAAGAATTGGCAATCCCGATGATTGGTTTTCCAATTTCCTCGTTGATAAATCCTAAAGCTTTTAATAATGAACGATGTGGAGCTCTTGTTGCTCCTTTGGCTACTCTATCACTGCGTACCATATGATGATCCTTTCTACTTATATAAATATAATTTCTAACACTTGTTATAGTCACATATTGTTGTCTATATACAATGTCTATTCACGCGTTAAATCAACGAGATTTTTATGAGATAGATCTATTTGATTTTTCGTTGGATTTTATTATGTTCCTTGTAAATCTATAATCCATATCTGTTACTCTGACATAGTATGTTAGACATAAAAAAGGGCGATCCCTAGGGAATCGCCTTTTAATATATATGTATGCACGTTAATCAAATAGACTACAACAACCTAGATTCCTTATGCTGTACACAAAGAAACCTAAGATGGTAGCTCTACCGAAGAAAAGGCGACCTCTATGGAATTGTTAGTTCTAATGACGTTCACTACTAGGAACAGGACGAGCACGAGAATTGCTAACAATACCATGATAATCTCCTTTCTGTACGATATGCGTACGAATCTTAACTATAAGTGTAATACTTTAAAAATAAAATAACTGTCTACTATTGTAACACCTTTGTCCACTGTGTGCAAGTACATATCTATATTTTTTTACTCTTTCAGATGTGTTATTTTCCACAATTTGTTATACTATAGGTGTTACTTCCCCCATACTGGTAACAGAAAGGGGGTGAGATTTGTGAAATTAATACTCCTTACTCTTTTTATCTCGATTACGGCAAATGTCCTCGCTTACTACATTTGTAAATGGCTAGATCGAGTATTTAAGAAGTAACTAGCCTAGCCTTGTCAGCTATATAGACAAATAAAAACACCCAGGTCTAGCCACCTGGGTGTTTTTTGGTGAGCTTTGTGAAATCACCATTACTCTTTTTCGCTTGTCTAAATTGTATCATAAATTGTAAAAAAATAAAACCCCACGGTAAGCCGACCGTGGGGTTTTTTTGCTTGCAATTGGAAAGTCCTCAATTTCATTCCATCTCCATTATATCACTTTCCTAGTATATTTTCTAGTATATAAGAAACACCCAGGTCTCACCACCTGGGTGTTTTTTGTGAACCTAATGCTAATTATTTTCACACTTTTTTCGCTTGCCCACATTATATCATAATTACAAAGAAATTAAAACCCCACGGTTAGCGGACCGTGGGGTTTCTTTTGCTTGTAAATGGAAGTCATCAACTTTTCCATTCTGATTATATCATAGGTTAATAAAAATTTAAATCTTACTCTCCTAAGAAGCGTTTTGCTTCGCAATAGTTCACAATACCTTCTACTACTTTTTTAGCTTCCCGCATAGCCAATACTACAGTAGCTGGTTTATGCACTACGTCACCGCCTGCGAATACGCCTTGACGGCTCGTCATACCATATGGCATATCACGTGTTACCACATAACCAGACTCATTCACTTCGATGCCATTACCAGGACCTACTAAACGCGTGTTTGGTTTATGACCGATAGCCACGATGATTTTATCCGCTGGTAACGTAAAGTCTTCCCCAGTGCTTTTCACAGATCCATCTTCTTGTAGTTCTTGTCGTGTAAATGTCAACCCTTCCACGATATCTGAACCTGTTACTTCTTTTGGAGCGGCTAAGAATTCAAAATGAACGCCTTCTTCTTTTGCTTCTTCAAACTCAGTTGGATTCGCTGGCATTTGTTCTTCTCCACGACGGTACGTCACAGTGACACTTTCAGCACCGAGACGGATACAAGTACGAGCCGCATCCATCGCCACGTTACCAGCACCGATGATGACAACTTTATCACCTTTGTACACAGGAATTAAAGACTCTTCCGCTCTGCCATTTTGCACCAACTGTACCGATGTCAACAAAGCCATAGCTTGTAACATACCCGCTTTATCATCACCAGGTAAAGATATTTCCGCTGGTACATGTGTACCTGTAGCAATAAAGATAGCATCAAAACCTTCTTCAAATAAAGAATCTAAGTTGCGATCTGGACCGATTGTTACATCACACTCAAAAGTAACACCTAATCGTTCCAAACTTTTTACTTCACGGCGTACAATTTTTTTGCCTAACCGGAACTCAGGGATACCAAATAACAAAATACCACCTGGTTCATCTTGGCGTTCAAAAACAGTTACATCATAGCCTAATTTTGCCATATCTCCAGCCACTGTTAAACCAGCAGGACCAGACCCAATCACAGCAATTTTACCTTGGTCTTTACGGTTTGGTTTCACTTTACGAAGGCTATTGTCACTTTCAAAATCGGCTGCAAAGCGCTCTAATTTACCGATATTAATAGGTTTGTTCGCACGATTTAAAATACATGCCCCTTCACATTGTTTTTCACGAGCACACACACGACCACACACCGCTGGCAAGCTGCTGCGCTCCGCAATGATATCATTAGCTAAACCAAAATTACCATGTGCAATGGCTTGTATAAAACGAGGAATTTCATTTTCAATAGGACAACCTGTACGGCATAATGGCTTCGCACAGTTCAAACAACGCTTTGCCTCTGCAAAGGCCTCTTCCATCGTATAATCTTTATCAAATTCTAGTTCATGTCTTAACTCCATAAAGACCTCCTTGCACCACTCTGGTGACACACTTTCCCTTTACATACTCTATTTATAGATTCTTACTTATTTCGATATAATACGTATAGTATACCATAGACTAGCCATTTCCACTGTAACAATGGCTACACCCTTGCTGTATCTATGACTATAGGTGCTCCTTTTCTTAGTGAAAGTACTAAAAGATATATCCTATAGTATACCATATGTGCGCACTGTGTGTAACTATGTATTTTTATATATTATGCAACGATATCCATATCGTTTCACACACTTTGCAATGATAGACTATATACATATGATACAACTACTAATAAATCGCTATACTATCGCATGTATAAGCATATGCAACGATACCCCTATCGTTTCACTATCCTTGCAACGATACAAAAAAGAGGTCCACCATATAGGTAGACCTCTATATTTATAGTGATTAGTTTGCAGATGTAATAGTTCCTTTGAATGTTTCTGCAATGAATTGTTTAATCGCTTCGGACTGATAAATCTCTGCAATTTTTTTGTATGTTGTATTATCTTTATCTTGTTCACGTGTAGCCAAGATCATCACGGCTAATGGCTCATCTTTTGGTTCTAAGTACAATCCTTTTTCACCTACGTTGATACCTGCACTTTGCACGTAGTTCATCGGAATTGTGGCTAATGTCACATCATCTAAGCTACGAGGTAATTGTGCTGCCTCAAGTTCTTGGACTTTTAGGTTCTTAGGATTTTCCACAATGTCTGCCACTGTGGCTTTGAAACCAACGCCTTCTTTCAATTTGATAAGACCTGCTCGTTGTAACAAGGCTAAGGCACGTCCACCATTCGTTGGATCATTTGGAATTGCTACTGTGTCGCCGTCTTTCACATCGATAGGAGATTTTACAGAATTACTGTAGATACCCATTGGCATTAAAATAGTTTTGCCGATTGGCACGAGTTTAGAATTATTTTGCTTATTAAAGTTCTCCAAGAACGGCACATGTTGGTACGCATTCAATTGGATATCTCCGTCTGCCAAGGCTTTATCTGGTGTGATATAGTCAGAAAATTCTACTACTTTCAACTGGATGCCTTGCTTTTGTGCTTCCTTCGCTACCGCCTCAGCCACTTGTGCATGAGGACCTGCCGTAGCACCAATTTTAATTTCTTGCGTTGTTGTCGATGTACTACAGCCCGCAATACCTAACGCTAATATACCCACCAATAGGGGTGTAAATAATGATTTTAATTTCATAGTTCTATCCTTTCATAACTACAAATACTACTAATAAAATTTATATTTCAATTCTGAGTATACAGAATATCATAAGAATCTTCTCTTGCCCAATATAAATTTTATTACACTATTAATAGGTAAAAACTATAATTTATATACATTAAAACTTTTTTTCATAGTCACAAATAATTGAATTTCTAAAATATTTAAGTTATTATAATCATGTTTTTATATGAAGGGAGTAACTATATGTCAACTTTTTACAAATGGCATAAGAGAATATCTATCTTTTCTATTATATTTTTTCTTATGTTTTGCATTACCGGTTTATTATTATTATTTAGAAATGAATTAAATGCTTGGTCTTTAGGACAACCCTCTCATAGTACATCTACTATGACAATGAGTCCATCCTCATCCTCTATATTTGATGCAGCAGATGCGGGTGCTGCATTAGTAAAACAACAATATCCATCCAAAGATATTTTGAATATTTCTCCAACCATGAATAGATCTAACCTATTACGCTATAGAATTATTGATTCATCCGCCACATCTGCCCCACCTGCACGAATGGGTATGGGAGGAGACTATACCTTATATAACCCAAGTTCTAATACACTTGTTGAATCTCATCGTGTCACCCCTGCACATCCATGGGTACGAAGTGCACTACACATAATTCATGAATTACATACTCGATTAGCCTTAGGAAAATTTGGTATTTATCTTGTAACTATTCTATCTATGATATGCTTCTTATCCATCCTTAGTGGTATCTTTTTATACGGCCCTTTCAGTTCCGCCTATAAACGAAGTACACAAACATCAAATCGATTACAAATCAGCGCTCTGCATCGTGAATTTTCTATGATTGCTTCTGTTTGGGGAATTATATTATCACTAACAGGTGTATGGGTTGGAGGTTTTTTTATTGCTAATGATTATTACACAAAAAATGTAGCCTCTATGGCAAAGCAAGAATTAGATACTCATACATCCGAAATTTTATCTCCTTCTGAAGCGATTCAACGAATTCTATCAACCTATCCTAATCGTCAACTTATTTCTATGGATTATCCATCAAAATTTAACAATTATCACTATGCCTTTTATTTAGGTAGCCAAAATGATGACGATCCTGCCATGTTTTTAGGTCAGCCTGTATATGCCAATTTATATAGTGATTCAACTCTCGATCAATATGCAACAAAAGAAATTCCTTGGTATTTCACCGGAATGAAAACTATGATAAACTTACATATTCATAATCATAATTCCATGGCATTAAAAATATTATGGGCTATTTGGGATATTATCATCATCATTGGTATGGTATTAGGAATCATCTTAACGATTATGAAACGATATCATATACCTATGAAAACTACACCTATCAAACCTATTTTATCCCCTACTCATATATGGAGAATTCCTACCATATCTAGTGTATTCATCGCTTGTGGTCTTATCATTCCAATGTGGCCTAATTCTACGACAGAAACAATTGGTGCTATCTGCTTATTGATTCCTTTAGTGCTCTTTATATATTCTTTATATCAGCACTATACTCGAATCAAAGAAACTCTATAATATATTCATGGTAGTCTTTCTCATAACCTTATGAAAAGAAAAATAGAGGTCATTGTTACGTTGTATAACTATGACCTCTATTTTTATGTTATTTTCCTTGCATCACCAATAACTGATTCAATTTTTGTTCTAATTCAGCATTTTTCTCTTCTAACTGTTGGATACGTAACTCATAGTCGTTGGAAATCATAGGTTTCTTTTCATCGTTACCGATTCTAAAAGAAGCTCCTGCATTCCAAGATAGAGTGTGTCCCGCAAGGCTAAGTCCAAAATTATAGAATCTATCTTTATTTGTATAATGGCCTATTCCTAATGCCACGCCTTTTGTACCTTTAAATTGGCCTACACCAGCCATAACTTGTGTCCGATCTGTCCCATCATATGGCAACGCTTTTAAAGCACCTAAGGCAATAGCAGAGGCTCCTGCGATTTTTGCTGTAGTATTTGCTTCTTCTGCCATGGCTTTCACAGTATGAACTTGGCTGACGATGCTTTCTGGTTTTGATCCCGTACCAGCATTCATTTTCTCGATTTCTTCAGGTGTATAGCCTAGTGCATTTGTGATAGCTTTCAACTGTTTTACATTCACTGCGTCTGTATCTTTAATACCGCCAGCTACATTGACAATTCTTCGTTTCATATCTGGCATATCTAACGTACCATTATCAAATTGCATCGTGTATCCCTCTGTACCTACAGAAACGACGCCTTCTGCTGCTTTCACCGCATCTCCTGAAAAAGCAGATGTACCGTCTATAGCAGCACCACGTCCTTCCGTAGAAGAATAGACACCGATAGCCACGCTATTCTTGTCATTCACACGCGACCAAGTGCCTAGAGCCATACTACTATCTGCCTTAGAACCTATTTCTGAACGATTACCGATGGCTATACTATCTTCTGACAACGTAGTAGCATACCGTCCTAGAGCGATACTTCTTTTCTTGGCTGTCACCGCTTGGGAACCCATAGCAATGGATTCATCTAACCAAGCTCGACTGGCTTTACCAATGGCAATAGAATCCGTTCCATTTGCCCGAATACCATTACCAATTCCTACGGCATCAAATCCATAGACTCTAGTATCATTACCAATTGCCATCGATTGAAAGGCTAATTTTCCTTCATATCCATTGGGAATACTTGGAGTATCTTTTGTATCTTTTGACTCATCTAATGGTTTATAATCATCTACGTTCATCACATGTTCTGATTGATTCCCCACCTTTGTAGGCGTATCATGTGGTACCTCACCTAATGCTTCTGTATCTGTTAATTTACCCACATAGGAGCTAGTACCAATGACAATTCCTTGTTCTCCACTTTTTTCAATCGTTGCTCCATAACCTAAGGCAATCCCAAAATTAGCATCGATATTGTGTTCATAGCCAATACCAATAGGGGCATTAATCCTCTTATCCTTCGATCCAATCGTACCTCTACCAATGGATACACCACCAGCTGTATACGCTGTGCTTGTATCTCCATTCTTACCTAAATTTACTTCTTCTGCTAGTACTGTTGACGTACACAATAAGGCAACCAACGTCGCTAGTACTACGTTTTTTCTCATCATATTGCATGTTCTCCTTTAGTATATAAATTATGTAATGCTTTGATTATATCACACATTTGTACAACTTTGTGATTTCAATCTTTCCTATATTTTTGACAAAAATAGTTATAGAACTAAATACTGGAGTTTTTAGTTCTGCAAGGAGTTATATTGATAAGCAAAATAACTTTTAAACTAACATATTTCGTAGACTTGTTAATGCAAAGAGAAATATAGACGACCTATAAGACACAACTATGTCATAAAAAAAGGAAGCTACTCCGATCTGTAACTTCCTTTTTATATGTTTGGTGCGCCCAGAGGGAATTGAACCCCCGACCTGCAGTTTAGGAAACTGTCGCTCTATCCTACTGAGCTATGAACGCATATATACATATATTATAGTCTAACTATGCTGTACCTAGCAACATGAAATCAAAAATAAGATGCTTACTACATAATGTGCATATCCACAATACAGAACATTTTTTCTTAACCAATACGATTCAATAGACCCATGTTTTATAAGGGTTATTCACTTTCTGTGTATAAAATGTGTATAACTATAGAGTTATTAACACAAAATACACAAGGTATTAACAAGCTACTCACAAGCTATACCCATAGTTATACACTAAGTTATCCACAGTTTAGTGGATAACTGTTCCATATGTACGATAAAAGTATCTTTTTTGTTCTATGTTTTACACTATATCCACTATTATTGTCTATCTCCTCATGACATAGGTATACTATTGATTACATATACGATAATACATATCTATATCTCATCATCTACTACATACACAATAAGCCTATAGAACATAGCTAATCTGTTCTATAGGCTTTATCATATACATGGTATGTATCAGATATTCTCTTACAATCACACTTTCATCGGTAATGCAAACCACATCGTCACTGACAAATACTGAATATCCAACATATAATCTCACTTATTCGGCAAAGTGTAATTGACCATCTACTTCTACTGGAATCCCCCAGTCAACTTGCACGCCATTTTTATTCCACATACGAGTTAATGCTAATTTTAAATACTCATAGGACTCCAACGGTTGCACTGTCAACTCATCATATGTATTCAATCCTGTAGCATGCATCACTGTTTGTTCTGTTTGCAAATAGGATTCTACTTTCTCTTTCCAAGCTGCATCCTCTAATACCACTTGGCATTCTTTTGTTTCTTTGTTATACGCAATATGACCGCGCTCATTATCTCCATAATGAATTGCTAAATATACCCATTCCATGGTGTACCCTCTTTCATGACTAACATAAGTTATTATGTATATTATACTCATACCTTGATGTATTCTGTTCCTATTATATCGTATCTTTCCAAGTAGTGGCAATATAGATACTTCTAATTCTATTTCAGTTTACTCCAAATGATTACGATACTTTCAATGTCTATACAATTGCTTTTTATCTTTACGTACATTATGATGTGTATAAAGAGGTGATTTACATGGAGATTATAAACATTACAAATTTTAGAAAAAATATTTTTGAGTATTTGACACAGACCATTAAATATAATGAACCACTTAGCATTAGCACTAAAGATGGTAACGTAGTACTATTAAGCGAAAATGATTATTTATCCTTATTAGAAATCTTATATGTAACATCTAAACCTAGTATGAAAGAAATTTTATTAGAAGGAAAAAATACTCCATTATCCGAATGTATTTCAGAAGAAGAGTTTATTTGGGAATGAATAGAATAAAACAGAGGAAAGTTGTACTATACCATCAACTTTCCTCTGTTTTATTTATATCCATTGTTTGTATTCAATGATTATACTATTCTGAACTACTATTCTGAACTACTCTCCGCCTCTACTTTCCGTGTCACCATCACTTTATCCACTCGTGTGTTATCCATATCTATGACTTCAAATTGCAATGGTCCGTAGTGACAGCGATTGGCTTCTTTGGGAATGCGACCGATTAAGTACGTCACGAATCCCCCTAATGTTTTATACAGATCCTCTTCTTCGCCTGGCAATAGTTCATCTACTTCAAAGTATTCTTTCAATTCTTCAATGCTGATAAGACCGTCTACTAGGTAGGACCCATCGTCCCGTTGGACGATACGATTTTCTTCTTCTTTCTTTTCCTCTTCCCCAGATGGCATCAATCCTACGATTTCTTCCATAATATCGTGGAACGTAATCATCCCGCTCATGCCACCATATTCGTCTAGGACAATGGCTTCGTGGGTACCTTCTTCTCTGAAAGTAGATAATACTTTCATCAAGGACAAGGATTCTGGTACGAGCACGGGTTTACGCATACAATAGGCCAGAATATCTTTCATGGGACGATGGCTTTCTTTCATTTGTTGTGCCAACACATCTACGGAAGAGACTAAGCCTTTCAACTCATCTAAGGAATCGTCACCTACCGGAATACGATGTTCATTGCATTCCATAATGGTTTCTAGAATTTCCTCATCACTAGCATTGATATCGATCCATGTCAACTGCGTACGAGGTGTCATAATATCGCTAGCATCGAGATCAGCTAAGCGGAAAATATTTTCTACTAACACTGGCTCTTCCTCTTCATAAGCGCCCAGTTCCACACCTTGTACGAGCATTTTATTAATTTCCGATTCCGTTACCGGTGCTTCTTCCTTGTGTTTAACGCCTAATACTTTCAGTAGCATCGTCGTAGACATACTGAGAAGTGCCACAAATGGTTTTGTGATAGTGGCGAAGTATTTCATAGGGATGGCCATCATAATGGCAATGGATTCTGGAGAATTGTAGGCCAACCGTTTCGGTACCAATTCCCCTATCACCAAGGATAAATAGGTTGTTAAAGATACGATAAAAATAGGGCTTATCGTATCGGCATAATCAGCTAGCCATAGTATATGTTCTTTAATATATGTCGCCATAGGATCGGAAAAAGTAGCCCCTGAATACAAACCAGTGACGATACTAATCAAAGTAATGCCAATTTGTATGGTGGAAAACATTTCATTTGGATCTTCCGCTAGCTTGATGGCCATGCGAGCTCCGAGATTACCTGCTTCTGCTTTTTCTTCTAATAACCCTTTACGAGCATTGATAATGGCTAATTCCGTCATGGAAAATAGACCATTTAAAATGATGAGTATGACTACAATTAAAATTTCTATACCTATGTCACTGCCCACTGATTCTATCTCTCCTTATCGATTCCTATCTATAAAACTATACTACATGTATCTAACTAATTATCTACTAACTTTGAATAGTTATGTATTCTAGTACAATACTTACTGTCTATTTTTACTAAATTATATTTTAATACTTAAAAAATATATTGAAATACTTCTACATTCTTATATAATACTTGGTTGCTATTTGTAAAAGTAACTCTAATACATACTAAATAACAACAGCTGTTCCTGTGCATGTCACCATGAGCATACCATTCGTTTCACCCAATGTTTCATAACTCACAGATACACCTACGATCGCATTAGCTCCCATATCTTTCGCACGTTTACTCATTTCTTTTAAAGATGCCTCACGAGCGCTAGCTAAAGATGATTCATAACTATTGCTACGACCCCCTACAACATCTCGAATAGAAGAGAAAAAGTCTTTCACAAAGTTACGACCTTCTACAACTTCTCCAAAGACGATTCCTTTATATTCTTTAATTGGTTGTCCTTCAATTTGCATCGTTGTTGTAATAATCATAGATATCTCCTTTATTCTCATATTGATATGTTTCAAACCTCATTATTCGTATTATATCATATTTATAATAGTTCCTTCTATGCGAGCGTTATACCATACAATAATTATAATAAAAATATTCTATATACTCATTTACTTATTAAAATATAAAAAATAGAGGAAAGTTGATATTTTGATCAATTTTCCTCTATTTCAATTTAAGCTATTTTTATAAACTGCATTTGCACACTATAACGATGATACCCTACTCATATAGTAACACTGCCAAAATAGTATAACTATCCCAACTAATGATATTTCTAATGATACGAAGGTACTACTAAATAAACACCTGTTGCACCAGTACCATATACAATATCGTTCCACCCCCAATGGATAGAAACATATTTCCTTTCCATAGGTGCAATAATACCGTCACAGCTACGGCGATCATGTCCGGCATGCCATGATATACACCAGCTAGATCCACATGGCGCAAGGAAAAGACCACCAACAAACTCATCGTTGCCGACGGCAATACTTTCCCTAAATACTGCACATAAGCAGGTGTTTTCGTTTTCGAAGTAAAAATTAAAAATGGTAAAAATCGTGTTGTCATAGTGCCTAGTACAACAATGGCAATGGTTATCATCTGTTCTGTGAAAGTCATTGCTCTCCCTCCATTGTGTTACGTAATATACTTAGCGTCACCACAATACCAATCATAGCAGGAATCATAAAGTGTTCACTGCCAAAGACAATTAAGGCAACGCCAGGAATCACTAATCCTATGCCAGAGCTAATCAAATTTCGTTGCATTTTATATTGTTCTAGAGCCAATACAATAAAGAGTGCAGTCAGTACAAATTCTAATCCTTTCGCATCAAAGGATAATACAGATGCAAATAGATTACCTATGACAGAACCTACAACCCAATATAACTGATTTAATAAAGTTACAAAAAAATAACACCATTTCTTAGAAATTTCAGCAGGAATTTGTGATGTATAGTTAATAGAAAAACTTTCATCCGTCATTCCAAATATGAGATATGGTGTTAGCCATCCCATATGTCTATATATAGTTAACATAGAAATTCCATAAAATATATGACGCCCATTGACCATGAGTGTTATTAAAAAGGCACTCACTGGATCAAAGGGAGATAGTAACATAGCTACAGTTACAAATTCCATAGACCCTGCATAAATGAGAGCACTCAATGCCAATGTATAGCCCCAATAAAATCCCATAGAATGCATATAAATGCCATAGGATAGTCCTAAAAATAAAAATCCCAATAATAACGGTGTTGTTTTAAGAAAACCATATCGAAAGGCAGATATTATTGTATTTTTTATTGGTTTAGGTTCCATATATACCATCCTTTCTTTCATCGTGTATCATTAGTATTACTAGATTATCAAATTTTATAAATATATCGTTTATTATACTATCATATTACCAAAATATAGAGTATACGTACTTTTATAAAATAATTTTTTAAAAATAAAATAGCCCATGGGAACTTCTTCCCATAGGCTGTTTCTATTAATCCTCAAAATCGCGAGATAAATCAACTTCTTTTAGAGGAACTACTTTTGTTTTATGTTTTGCTTTATACCATAAGTATACGGCGAAGAATACTGGAAGACCAATATAAGCAACGGATACTCCGTACCAGTCAATACTTTCACCCATGAAGGCTGTATAGTTTTGACCAGCAATGATAATCAAGCACAATGCCAAGGCAAACAATGGACCAAATGGGAACAAGGATGCTTTGTAAGGCAATTTGGATACATCATGACCTTGTGCCACATAAGCACGTCGGAAACGATAATGTGCAATCGCAATCCCCACCCATGTGATGAATCCACTCATACCACTGATATTAATCAACCAAGTATAGGCTTGACCTTCCCCAATTAAAGATGTTAAGAAAGCAAACAAACCAAAGGCTGCTGTTGCTAACAATGCCGGAATTGGCACACCACGTCGGTTAATAGAGCTAAATAATTTTGGTGCATCTCCTGATTTAGATAATGCGTATAACATACGTGTGGAGGAGAATAAACCAGAGTTACCAGCGGACAATACAGCGATCAACAAGATAGCATTGATGAAATGCGCTGCCCAGTCAAATCCAAAACGGTCAAATACTAATGTAAATGGACTGATGGACACATTTTCCACAGAACTGTTCAATAAATTTGGATCATTGTAAGGGATTAAGAAACCGATGACTGTGAAAGAACCAATATAGAACAGTAAAATACGCCAGAAAATAGAGTTAATGGCTTTTGGAATATTTTTTTCTGGATCCTCAGACTCACCAGCAGCAGTACCAATTAATTCCACACCTTGGAAAGAGAAACCAGCAATCATAAAGATAGCCAAGATAGAGGAGAATCCCCCTACAAATGGAGCTTCTCCGATAGTCCAGTTATGAAATCCTGGAGATTCAGTACCAACCCCAAGAATCAATAAAGATCCTAATAATAAGAATACAATAACAGTAATAACCTTGATGCTAGAGAATAGATATTCACTTTCACCAAAAGAACGAGCTGAAAAATAATTCAATACAAATAGAATCAATAAGAACAAAGCAGACCAGATAATGGCTGGCACATCGGGGAACCAGTATTTCATAATGAATGCACTGGCTACGAGTTCCGCCGCTAATGTAATGGCCCAGTTGAACCAAAAGTTCCAACCCAAGGCAAAACCTAGGGCTTTATCTACATATCGAGAAGCATGAGTACCAAAGGAACCAGATACTGGTAAGTACGTGGTCATTTCTCCCAAACTAGTCATCAAGAAATATACCATGATACCGATGAAACTATAGGCAATTAATGCACCACCAGGACCTGCTGTACTCACTACTTCACCACCGGCTACGAATAAACCTGTACCAATAGCACCGCCTAAGGCAATCATATTCATGTGGCGGGATTTCAAACTTCTTTTTAATTTGTTATTTTCCATGAGACTTCTCCTTATAAGTCAAGATTTCGTACATATTCTGCATTATCTTCGATAAATTTTCGACGAGGCTCTACCTTATCCCCCATCAAAACGCTAAATATCTTATCTGCTGCAATACTGTCTTCCATGCTGACTTGTAGGATGGTTCTATGTTCAGGGTTCATAGTTGTATCCCATAATTGTTCTGCATTCATTTCACCAAGACCTTTATATCGTTGGATCGTAATGCCTTCACGGCCAATTTCATCCAATCTATCTGAAAGTTCTTGGTCACTGTAGGCATACCATTGTTTTTGACCTTTTTTAATTTGGTACAACGGTGGTTGTGCAATAAATACATGACCTTCTTCAATCAATGGTCGCATATAGCGATAGAAGAATGTCAATAATAAAGTACGAATGTGTGCGCCGTCCACGTCCGCATCTGTCATAATGATGATTTTATTGTAACGGCTCTTCGTAATATCAAAGTCTTGTCCGATACCTGTACCAAAAGCAGTAATCATAGAACGAATTTCTGCATTGGCTAAGATTTTATCGAGACGAGCTTTTTCTACATTTAAAATTTTACCGCGCAATGGCAAAATCGCTTGGTAACGACGATCACGGCCTTGTTTTGCGGTACCACCCGCAGAATCACCTTCGACAAGGTAAATCTCTGTCATAGTTGTATCTTTTTCAGAACAATCTGCTAATTTACCAGGTAAGGAGCTCACTTCTAACGCATTTTTACGGCGTGTCAATTCACGAGCTTTACGGGCTGCTTCACGAGCACGACTCGCATTGGTTGCTTTTTCGATGATTTTCTTCGCTTCTGCTGGATGCTCCTCTAAGAAGACACGCAATCCATCAGACACGATAGTATCTGTAATCCCTTTGACTTCGCTATTGCCTAGTTTACCTTTTGTTTGGCCTTCAAATTGTGGTTCCAATACTTTTACGCTCACCACAGCTGTCAAGCCTTCACGCACGTCTTCCCCAGTCAAGTTGCTTTCATTTTCTTTCAAAATGCCAGCCTTGCGACCATAATCGTTTAAGGTACGTGTTAAGGCTGTACGGAAACCGCTCAAGTGCGTACCACCATCAATGGTGTTGATATTATTAACGAAGGACAAAATCGTTTCGCTATAACTATCGTTATATTGTAATGCCACGTCTACTACCACATCGTCACGAGTATTATCGATGGAAATAACACTTGGTGTGATAGCTTCTTTCGCTTCATTTAAATATTCAATGAATTGTACTAAGCCACCTTCATAATGGAAACTTTCACTGCGACCTTCTCCACGTTTATCAGACAAAGTAATACGTAAACCTTTATTCAAGAACGCCAACTCTTGTAAGCGAGTTTTTAATACATCAAACTCAAAGATGGTGGTTTCAAAAATTTGTGCATCTGGTTTAAATCGTACTGTCGTACCTGTGCGATCCGTCGTACCGATTTCTTTCAAATCAGACGTTTTATTACCACGTTCAAAGGAAATTTCTTGAATTTTTCCATGTTGGTATACATCGACAATAGTCCACTCACTTAAAGCATTTACTACGGAAATACCTACCCCATGAAGACCACCGGACACTTTGTATCCACCACCGCCAAATTTACCACCTGCATGAAGTTTGGATAATACTAGTTCTACCGCAGGCATACCTGTTTCATGCATTCCTGTCGGAATCCCACGACCATCGTCAATAACTTCAATACTATTATCTTCACAAATGGTCACTTCAATATGCGTTGCATACCCCGCTAGGGCCTCATCCACACTATTATCTACAACTTCATACACCAAGTGATGTAATCCACGGGCAGATGTGCTACCAATATACATACCAGGTCGCATACGAACGGCTTCTAAGCCTTCGAGGACCTGTATATTACCGGCATCATAATTTGTTTGTTCTGCCATCTGACATCCTCCTACTATTTATATAATGACATCCCATACTGGTCACCATATTCTATATAATACATTCTATTATACAATACTTTACTATCTCTGTGAAAGTCTAAGCCTTTATTTCACTTGCATTTTATCTGTTTCGTTCCAACGATACTTATTTGTAATATTTACAACTTGTTCATAAGACAATTCTTCTTGCGATTTCGATGTAATTAACATAGTAGCCCAATACATATCATTCGCATCCGTAGATCCTTGGAACAAGCGAGTTAAATAATAATAAATACTTTCTTCTTTTGCCACTTCATACCATTCGTAGGTGCACCAGGGAGCAATCACTTTCATTTGGTCATACTTATAATGGGGATAATCCTTCAATAAACCTTTTACCGTACGAATGATATGTCTATACTTTTTATATTCACACTGAGGGCATACCTTCGCAGAACCTTCCGATTGCCAACGACCACAGGTAGGACATTGATGAAAATGTTCTTGCTGTAGTACAAACTCTTTCTTCGCTTGCTCCATACGTGTTTGTAACACTTTTTGTCGAAGTTCCTCATGGCGAATTACACGAACAGAATCTTCTATACTTTGCACAATCTCAGAGGGCAATACAATTTGTTGAAAGTCTATGATTTCCTCATAAACAGGTGTCATATCTAAGGCATCCCCTGATACAAGCTGATCTTGTAAAGCACGTCGTGGGAGCTGTACTTTGATATCTGTAATAATAGATTCTCCATAATACTCACACAATGCTTCTAATAACTGTGGTTTGCGCATAGTCATCTCTTGCATCCATACAGTATGACCAATTTCAACTACGATAACAGGTGGCTTTATGTGCACTAATTTTGCTTGTCCATTCACCATAGGTCCTACGACAGATTCCCAATCATGATAGAGTTTCATAAGTCGATACATTTCATAAATGCCTAGTTCTTGTAACATAGCATCACGAAGATCCATTACTCCTGTAAAAGATTCTAGATTACTCTCCATGTATCATTTCCTCCGTCAAGTCTATATACTGCACCTTGTCTAAGTCCATTGTATCTGTTGTATCAGTAGTAGTAATAATTGTCTGTACACGTTTATGAATGAATTTGATTAAATTAGATCGACGTTCCTGATCTAATTCACTGAGTACATCATCTAATAGTAAAATAGGATATTCTCCTACTTCCGATTTAATATATTCTAATTCACTTAACTTAACTGATAAAATTGCTGTCCGTTGTTGTCCTTGTGATCCAAATCGTTTTAAATCCATAGAACCTGAATAAAAGATAATATCATCACGATGAGGTCCCACTGATGTTTGTAACCGTCGCCGATCCTCTGATAAATTTTCTTGTAAAGCCTGTAATAAAGCATCTTTTGTTACTAATAGTTGTTTCTCACTATAAGGTTGAGTATATTGCAATCGCAAATCTTCTTTACCATTGGTTAGTTTCCGATTCATTAAATCCATTAATTGATTTAATTTTTTTAAACTTTCCAATCGTTTTTGAATAATTTGTGAGCCTAATGTAGCTATTTGTTCATCCCAATCTTGTACTGGTACCTTACTCGTATGACTATATTCTTTAAGTATACGATTTCTCTGTTGTACAGCTCGCTGATACATCGTAAGCTGATGATAATATTGAGGACTAGTCTGACTAATTTCCATATTTAAAAAACGACGACGTAAGGAAGGAGTTCCCTTAATTAAATCTAAATCTTCTGGAGAAAAAATGACTGTATTCAAAGTTCCTACTAATTCTTTTTGCGATAGAGGATTATCATGCAAACGAATGACTTTTTTTCCTTGACGCCCCCATTTAATCTGCAACGTATGAGGCGTATCAGCTTTCATAAAGTGAACGATAATACTAGCCTCATCCTCATTCCAAGAAATGACATCTTTCATATCCGATGTACGATGACTATGTCCCATCGTGGCAATATAAGCAGATTCTAAGATATTTGTTTTACCTTTTCCATTAGGACCATGGATGACAATGATTTCTGGTGTGAAAGTAATAGTTCTATGACGATGATTGCGAACATGTATGAGTTCCAATTCAGTCACATACACAATTAAGCCTCCTTCACCACAGTAATTCTTATTTCATTAGCAATGGTTACTACATCATTAGGATAGATTTTTTTACGTTTTTCTGTAACTACTACATCATTTAAAGTGATTTTATTTTCTTCTAATAGCACTTTAACTTGACCACCTGTTGATAATACATTGGCATATTTTAACAGTTGATCTAATTGAATATACTCTGTATGAATGGATACAGTTTCTTGATTCATAATTTCCTCTTTTCTCTTAATTATGTGTATGAACTGGTGTTACCACATAGGTGTAATGGTCATTATTATCTTGACGAATTACCATAGCCCCTTGTTCTTGTAAGTACATATGAATTCTTTCACCTGTGCTATGTTTCAATAATTCATCTATATATTTACCATTAAAATTAATAGTGAAAGGATTTCCTTCAAAGGTACATAAAACAATATCTTTTACCATACCAATATCAGCACTTTGAGAACTTAATGTAACTTGATTCTCTTCCCAGTCATAGCGAATGGCAGAATAACTCATATCTTTCGCCATAAAATAGACACGATCTAAGGAACTAGCAAATTCACGACGATTTAAAATAGCACTAGCATCGAATTTAGCAGGAATAACACGTTTATAATCAGGATATGTACCTTCAATTAATCTTGAAATAATATATACATTATCAAATACAATAGATACTTGATTTCTATTCCAAATTAATTTAACCATAACAGGTTGATCCGATGGTAATACTCTGGATACTTCTTCTACAGTGCGTTTTGGAATGACAATACGCATTGGGTTTTCAAGAGCTGTATCTAAGGTTACTTTTTTAACAGCCATACGATGTGTATCAGTGCCTACCATAGTAAGCTCATTGCCTTCAATTTCCACTAAGGTACCACAGAAGATAGGCCGATCTGTATCCGTAGAAGTAGCATATACAGTTAAGTCGATTAATTGTTTTAGCTGTTCTCCGTCAATCATAATACTATTATCATCTTGGATTTGTTCCACCAAGGAAAAATCTTCTACTTGCATAGTGACTAGTTTAAATTCAGAATGATCGGATTTAATCTGTAATTGATTAGAATTGTCTGGCTTATATAATTCTACTTGTTCACCTGGTAATTTTTTTAAAATTTCTTGAAAGTATTTAGAACCTACTACAATAGTACCAGGTTCAAGAATAGTAGCATCTACTTGGGATCGCATTCCAATTTCAAAATCGTTAGCTTGTAATTCTACGTAGTTATCTTTTGTAGAAATGTAGATAGATCCTGGTAAATTAGAGCTTGTTTTATTACTTGCTACACGTTGGAATAGTGACATGGCTTTCACTAATTCAGTTTTGTTAAATTGAAGTTTCATCATTAACTCCTTGTGACTAATATAACTATGTTAGAGTGTTTTTATTTAAAGTAGTAGCCGTAGTAGTAGGGCGCGTGCACAAGTGGATAGGTGCATAAAGTCCTTAGATTTCAATGTTTTACACATGTTCACAACATTGGGAATAGAAAATGATAGCTATCCACAAAGTAACAGATTGGAAATTTCCTTGTGTGTAAGTTGCTCTTTGTTAACAGCCTAGGCACAAAGTGTGCACAGGTTACGCACATACTTATCCACAATTTGGGGATTACTTAGCTTCTTCTAATTCTTCACGAATACGCTCAATGGTATATCGTAAATCTTGATCCTTTTCCATTTCTCTGGAAATTTTTTCATATGCATGCAATGCGGTAGTATGGTCTTTTTTACCAAAAGCAAATGAAATTTGGGGGTAACTTTCATTAATTAATTCACGAGCTAAATACATAGCAATTTGGCGTGGATGGGCATATTGCTTATTTCGTTTTTGGCTGATTAAATGTTCTAGCTTAATTTTGAAATAATTTGCTACAAATTCTTGAATGTATTTGATGGATAATACAATTTTTTCTGTATGGATGATAAAGTCTTTGATGGCTTTATTGGTAAATTCTACATCAATCGTTTCTAATCGATTGGTGATTGCTGCTTGTGTAATCAATGTTTCAAAAGCACCTTTTAATTCACGAATATTTCGCTTATTAAAGTATTGTGCAAATAGATGGACAACTTCTTTTGGAACATATAAGGTTGGGTATTCACTGCGGCGATGATCGATTTCCTCATGGATGATGGCTTCAATCATCTCAGGATTTGGTGCCTCAATTTCTACAGTAAGACCACTGTTGAATCGTGTGATTAATCGTTCTTCCATTTCTTTATAATCTTTTGGTGGTTTATCGCTAGACAGGATAACCGCTTTATTGTGACTCAATAAATGATTGAAGGTATTAAAAAACTCTTCTTGCGTCGTTTTCTTATTTTTTTCTTCTAAGAATTGTACATCGTCAATGATGAGTACATCGATATCTCGGAAATTACGACGGAATTGATCTGGTGTTTTTGTCCGTAGCGATTCAATGAAACTATTCATAAAATCTTCACTAGTAATGGACATAATTTTAGCGGATGGATTATTGACTAAAATTTCATTGCCAATAGCATGCATTAAATGGGTTTTACCAAGACCAGATTGACCGTGAATATACAGAGGATTGTAACGAAGTCCTGGGTTTTCTGCCACTGCTTTCGCAGCGCTAAATGCAACGCGGTTAGAATTAGATTCAATGTAATTATCAAAGGTGAAAGCACGATTTAAATGAGATTTCGAAGAACTTCTCATATCCCGTTGTACAGGCGGTGCTGGTGGTATAGGAGAGGTTGTTTTGGAAGCAAATAAATCGGTAGGAACAGGTTTTTGAATGCCTTGTGAAGGAGAAGTGTTTCTTTGAATGATGACAGGAGAATCATAACTAGGACGGCTTACTCCTTCTGGTAATACTTCGTCATACTCTTCTGCATCCCAAGGGGGAGGAATGATAGGAGATGGAGAACTTTCCATTGCTGTATCTTCAATAGAAGGCATATCGATAGATGGCATAGGAGGAATATCCGAAGGAGATGTGTGTATTGTCTCCAATGAAGATGCATCTGCCGTAGCAGTATCCGTTAGATAGTCAATAGTCTGCAAGGTAGGGAGTAAACTTTTTGCTGCCTCTACGATTTGGTTATGGACTAATGGGGTTTGAATATATTTTAGCTTGCTAGGATCCATAACAAATAAGGTCAAAATAGTAGATGTCATAGAATAGGGCATCAATGAATTAACAACCAAGGAATCCCACATTTGCTGGGGCATTTTCGTTTTTGTTTTTTGCATCACTTGGTCCCATAGGGAGTAAAGATCTAAGTCACTCATAATAAACCTTCCTGCATGTGTATAAGAATTATTTGTCCACATCATCATAATGTGGATAACTAAAAATTAGACAAAGAAAAAGAGTTCATAAACAAGATAATAAGTAGAATTGTTTCTATCCACAATAATGTGAATAAGTCAGTGGATAACATGTGAAAAATAAAAATACTTGTTTATAACCCTTCGTTGGTGTATATCATTATTATACCAAAAACTTTTTTGCTTTACTATGCATTCTCTGGGATTCATTTTTACTTTTCTATAGTTCTTCCCAAAAATCTTTACTTATTACTATAAAAGGTATAATGAAAGTAAAGAATTTAGCATAAGGAAATAAAGAGTATCATAAAAGATATGAAATATTTATAGATGTATACAGATATCTATTATAATAATATTACATATCGTTTATATATATGCTATTAAAAACAAGGTTTATATTGACAGAATTAGGGTTTATACATATAATTACTATGTTATGGTATACGAAAAAATAAACCTATCATGAGGAGGTGTTGTTGTAATGAAACGTACTTACCAACCAAATACACTTTGGAGAAAACGTACTCATGGTTTCCGTGAACGTATGAAAACCATCGGTGGCCGTCTAGTGTTAAAACGTCGACGCGCTAAAGGCAGAAAACGCTTATCTGCATAATCAAATATACAGTAAGAGAACTTGGCCGAACAGCCAAGTTTTTCTGTATGTACGGTATTAAAGGATAACTATGAATAGTTTAACAAAAGATAGAAGAATACGGAAAAACAATGAATATCAATTAGTGTATAAGCACGGTCGCTATGAAGTGGGACGTCTTTGTGTGGTCTATCATATGCCAGTGGCAAAACAAAAGAGTAAGATCGGTTTCGTCACAGGGAAAAAGGTAGGAGGTGCGGTACAGCGCAACAGAGCTCGACGTTTAATGAAAGAAGTGTATCGTCTGCATCAACATGAATTGCGCGAAGGTCATCATATTGTCGTAGTTGGACGAGGTTACTTGGCCAATGCTACATACGACCAGGCAGAGCGTGAGATGATGCGTCTATTCAAAAAATGTAAATTACTAAAGGATAGAAACTAATGGGTATTAGTAAACTTGTAAATTACTTGTTAATTGGATTAGTTCAGTTCTATCGATATGCTCTATCTCCTTTAAAGCCAAGTACTTGTCGTTTTTATCCCACCTGTTCGATGTACATGTTGCAAGCCTTGCAACGGTACGGACCTTTAAAAGGTAGCTATTTAGGCATCAAACGGATTTTAAAATGCCATCCCTTTCACAAGGGTGGATACGATCCATTGCCATAGCACAATTTTGGAAATACCTGAGTACCTGTATGGATGAAATATAGACCATACCATAACGTATATGGGTACACAAAGGTGTATACTACAGAGAACAAGAAAAGGAGTAGGCATGGAAATCTTTCAATATTTAGTAGATTTTATGAGAAGCCTTGTGGAATATTCGTTTTTGGGCACAAAAGCGATGGGCTTCCCAAGCTATGGTATTGCCATTATTTTGCTTACCATTGTTATTAAACTTATATTAGCACCGTTGACACAAAAACAAGTGCAGTCTATGAAAGGCATGGCTGATTTACAACCAAAAATGAAAGCCATCCAAGACAAATATAAGGACAATCCACAAAAAGCACAGCAAGAAATTATGAAAATGTACAAAGACTTAGGCATCAACCCATTAGCTGGTTGTTTACCACTTCTTGTGCAAATGCCATTCTTGATTGCTATATTCTATGCATTGCAAGGATATCCATATGATCCTCAATATGCGCAATTCTTATGGTTACCAAATTTGAGTGATCCAGATCCAATCTATGTATTACCAGTGTTATCTGCCTTGTCTACTTATATCATGAGTAAACAAACATCTGCTAGCGGTGGTAATAATCAACAAGCAAAGATTATGAATATTTTCATGCCATTATTCATTGGCTATATCAGTTTAAACTTTGCTAGTGGATTGGTAATTTACTGGGTAGTTTCAAATCTATTCCAATTAGCACAACAAACATTAATTTATCGTAATAACAAATAGGAGGCTAGGCATGGATTACATTGAAGTGTCAGCAAAAACGATTGAAGAGGCAACTTCACAAGCAACAGCCCAAATTGAATCTCAAGGTCGTGTTGTTACGTCTGTGAAAGTGTTAGAAGAGCCATCAAAAGGTTTTTTAGGCTTTGGCAAAAAAGATGCCCTTGTTCGCGTATACTTTGAAGAAGGAACAGCAGAACATATTGCTGTTGCAGAAAAAGTAGTACCAGTTGTGGAAATTATTACAGAAACAACAGTAGACACTGTAGAAACAGTGGAAACTGAAATTCCTGTGGTAGTCGAAGATGGTATTACTAAAGCGGAACAAGATTTCATTGCCGATACAGGTAAAGAATTTTTATTAGGTATGTTTGGAAAGATGGGTTTATCTGTACAGATTGAAAAATTGACTACTAAAGATAAGATTACATTCCAAGTACATGGGGAAGACTTAGGTATTTTAATTGGTAAACATGGTCAAACATTAGATGCCATCCAATACTTAACAAACCTTGTGGCTAATAAAGAAGTTCGCCGTCGTTGCCAAATTGTTGTGGACGTGGAAAATTATCGTTCCCGTCGTGAAGAAACTTTGATTCAATTGGCACATCGCTTAGGTGCTAAAGTGCGACGTACACGTCAAAAAATTGCTTTAGAACCAATGAATGCTTTTGAACGAAAAATTATTCATTTAGCATTGCAAAACGAAAAAAATATCAAAACAGATAGCGAAGGACAAGAACCATATCGTCATATTGTAATTTATTACAAACGATAGACTTCTACTATATATCATCAACTTTTATATTGATGTATATGCATATCTGTAGAGATGACAATAGATGATTTGTGGCATATAGTAACAGATTATCTATAACTATGAAGAGGGCCCTTCGGGGTCCTTTTTCTTAGAAATATAGAAAAAAGCTATGAGTTGAATATATAAAATCAACTCATAGCTTTTTTAGTTTAAGGGGCTGTTTTGTTACAGCCCCTTTTTATATGGTGTATATATTAAAAAGAAATAATATAGTTATTAGGTTTTATATAGCTATTTAGTGGTTCAGTTATATCCACGGTTATTAATTTCCCATAGGGTGATACTGATATTGTCAAGATCAGTTCCTACTGTCTACAGACTCTTTACGGCTCGATGGGGAAATAATCCGCAGGGACGGGGGCAAGGATGCCAACAAAGACAAAGTCCTTCGTGCCTGTATTTTTCATCCCGTGGCACATGCCCTTCGCTGAGACGATGACATCGCCCTTCGCGATGGGGTGCTCCTCTCCGGGGGTAGGGTAAAAGACGCCCTCTCCCTCAATGCAAATCCATATATCATCTGCATTGGCGTGACCGTGCGGCTGAATCGTCTGCCCAGGCTTTATGACCCAGACGACACCGCTCGTTGACTCCGTGCTGTAGATTGGCGTGCGCGTTGCGACATTGCCCGCCTTTGCCACATTTGCCACGCGAAAACGTCGCGTTGCAAAATCGTTTGTGATTTCATTTACCATGATGTTTGCTCCTTTCAAAAATTCGTATTTTATATCGTTTTAGGGTGCTCAGTTAAAGTAATCATCGTCATATCCTTCGCTATTCAACTTCATTTTACAACAAACCAATCCTTATGACAACAATGGGATTTGATATTGTCAAGATCAGTTGACAAATTTTCTTTAGAAGAATACAAATGCTGTAACTCTTTATAGTCTAATTCCTTCAATACAGCATCGAGTAACCGCATAGGAGCTGTTTCTTTTATCATCAACATGCCATAATCCAATGGTAAAACTAGTTGGCGAGGCATTACTAGTTTAGTATAATTAAATTCATTGGTATATTATTTCTTCACATAAAAGGTGGCTTTCCCTTTTCCGTGTCGTTCAATGTACTTTTCTTCTACTAATTGTTTCAACATATTTTCTATGGTGGATTTACTTAGGATTGGAACTGCATTCAATACTTTGAATCTTTGCAATTTCCACTAGTGTATCTAGCACAGCAGGCTTTTGTTGTATGAATAGTTCCTGTTTTCCCTTGTGTTCATGGATCTGTGCTAATAAATTAATAATTTCACTATCCCATAGAGTACTTTCATAGAGTGAATAATTAAAAGTTTTCATTCGCCTACTCCTTTCTATATTCGCCTAATTATACCATATTTTTAGGCGATTAAATATTACAATAGGCGAATCAATAGCAAATTCTAGTAACTTTCAATACAACTCATATGGCACAACAGAATCGTTAAGCATACAAAAAAGCACGGCCTGAACCGTGCTTTTTTTATAAGATTCAATTATACATTCATGTTAGCTGCTTTACGAACATAGAACCAGTAACATACAAATACTGTTACGATGTTGAACGCAAGTAATACTGCAAATGCTGGGTGGATACTTCCAAATGTTGTGTATACATAGCCAAAGATTTTTGGTGTAATGAAGGCACCGTACGCCGCTACAGCTGCTACGAAACCAGCAATTAAGGAAGATTGTAATCCATCTGTGAAGATGTGAGGAATCATACGGAATGTAGATCCTGTTACGAAACCGCAGGATACGAACATTAATACAGTCATTCCAAAGAAAAAGTCGAAGTGATGCATATCCACGCCTACAGCGATTAATACAGTAGTGATACATAAACCAATCAAACCGATGAAAGTAATTTTTGTACCGCTATTGATTTTGTCAGCTAACCAACCACCTACTGGACGAAGGCTGGCAGATACTAAAGGTCCCACGAATGCGATGTGAGCAAATGGAATTTCAGGGAACTCTGTTTTAACAAGTAGACCAAGTGCTGCTGCATATCCAGAGAAGGCACCGAAGGAACATGTATATAACAATGTCATAGCCCATGTGTGTTTGTTGCTAAAAATTTGAGCCAGCGCTTTAGGATTAGGTTTTGCTAGTGGCAAGTTATCCATGTAACGAGTCATGCACGCTAAGATAATTACTAAAGGCACAATCCACATAAACGCCGCGTTGGCTAAGTATACTGCATTGCCTTTAACGATAGCTGGTGTGACACCGAAGATATTACCTAATGTAGCAGAACCCATAGCGAATGGAGCTAAGAAATAGATAACGGAGATCCCAAGGTTACCAATACCACCATTAATGCCAAGAGCGGTACCTTTTTCAGATTTAGGGAAGAAGTTACCGATGTAAGCCATGGAGGAGGAGAAGTTACCGCCGGCTAAACCGATCAAAGCTGTTAAGATCATGAATGTTTCATAGGATGTGGTTGTATCTTGTACAGCATAGCCTAACCATACTACAGGCACGAGTAAAATAATTGTAGAAATGAAAGTCCAGTTTCTACCACCAATTAAAGCTGGCATGTAAGTATAGATAAAACGGAACGTAGCACCTACTAAACCTGGGAAGGCAGCCAGTGTAAATAACTGTTCTGTTGTGAAATGGAATCCAGCTCCATTTAATTGTGCTGCGATGGTTGACCATAAATACCATACGCAAAATGATAACGTTAATGCAATGGTAGAAACTACCAAGTTTTGTTTAGCAATCTTTTTGCCAAACTTTTCCCAAAATTCGGGATTTTCTGGTTGCCAGTTCGCAATAATTTCTTTGCGGCTTGCACCGGCTTGAGGCATTTTCATCTCTGACATGAGAACACTCCTTTAATCCTTTAAACGTACAACTTTGTGATATTTTTTTATCACAGTAAATCGAAGACACACATTAGTATAAAAAAATATTAACTTATGCTATACTTTCATTATAATATGTGTCTAAAATCACACACTTATTATATAAGATATAATATAATGTGAATGTGATAAAAAGCACAACTTATATAATTATTAATAAGTTATAATAGTAATGTACGCAAAAATTAAAATGTATGTGACGGATTGATATGATGAAAGCAGTACAACTTCATAAGTATCAATGTTACTGAAAGATGTATGGTGACAGTATGGAACAGGAGTTAATCAATCAATTGCTAGCATTGCCGGGTGAAGTAGTTCATCTGAAAAAAGGAGAATTTTTATTTCACGAAGGTGATAAAGCAGAATACTTTTATATCGTTCAGAGAGGGCGCCTTAGTATTAAGAAATTTGAATCCACTGGACATATTTTTGCACTACGATTAGTAGGGAAAAATAATGTGCTTGGAGAAGTTCCTTTATATGAGACGAATACGAGATCGTATGTATTTAATGCCATAGCAAGGGAAGATTGCTCGGTGTATTGTATACGTTACGATATACTTGAGCCTGCTATCGCTAAGGATCATTCCTTAGCCATTGCGATGATGAAGATTTATACGCTTCATATGCGTCGACAACAAGCTAAGTATAGAGACTTATTATTATACGGTAAGAAAGGTGCATTTTATTCTACATTATTGCGTTTAGCTAATAGTTATGGTATTAAGAGGGATGACGGTATTTATATCGACATTGCTTTAAGTAACCAAGAATTAGCTGAATTTACTGCCACATCACGGGAAGGTTTAAACCGCATGCTAAGTGAGTTACGAAAGTTAGGCTATGTAGCCTATGATAAACACCATCTGGTAATCTGTGACTTTGATGCATTAATCGGGCTATTAGATTTAGACATCGAAACCATCGATCCTAATATTAGTAACATCGAATAATTGAGGTTATCCCCCCTTGCTGTGAGCACTACGAAGGCAAGGGTTTTTTGTATTTTTAAGGAGGACATGAGATGAGTCTTTTATCTCAAAAATTTAAGTTTCTTCGCAAGAAGGACGTATCTCCAACAGGCCATCAAATCACAGAAGAAGGTGGTCGTGAATGGGAAAATTTTTATCGTGACCGTTGGTCCTACGATAAAGTAGTCCGCACCACACATGGCGTAAACTGTACTGGTTCTTGTAGCTGGAACATTTACGTAAAAAATGGTGTTGTTGCGTGGGAAAATCAAGCAACTGATTATCCTAAAACACCAGATGATATGCCGGATTACGAACCACGTGGATGCCCTCGTGGATCTACATTCTCTTGGTATTTATATAGCCCACTACGCGTAAAATATCCATATGTACGTGGTGAATTGATCGAGCTTTGGAGAGAAGCGAAGAAAACTGCTAAAAATCCTATCGAAGCATGGAAATCTATTGTAGAAAATCCTGAAAAAGCAAAACGTTATAAATCTGCTCGTGGTATGGGTGGCTTTGTACGTTCTACTTGGGATGAATCTACAGAAATCGTAGCAGCTTCCTTATTATATACAGCAAAAACATATGGTCCAGACCGCAACGCAGGATTCTCTGTAATTCCAGCTATGTCCATGTTGTCCTATGCAGGTGGTGCGCGTTTCTTGAACCTTATGGGTGGTACTCCACTTTCCTTCTATGACTGGTATGCTGACTTGCCGCCATCAAGCCCACAAGTTTGGGGTGAACAAACTGATACACCAGAATCTGGTGACTGGTACAATGCAGGTTACATCATTACATGGGGTTCCAACGTACCATTAACTCGTACACCGGATGCTCATTTCTTGGCAGAAGTACGTTATAAAGGTACAAAAGTAGTCTCTGTATCTCCTGACTATGCAGAATCCACTACATTCTCTGATACTTGGTTGAATGTAAAAGCTGGTACAGATGCAGCGATGGCAATGGCAATGGGTCATGTCATTCTGAAAGAATACTATATCGATAAAGAAACTCCATATTTCAAAGAATATGCGAAAGAATTCACTGACTTACCATTCTTAGTACGTGTAGAAGAAATTAATGGCGCTATTCAAGCGGGCCGTTTCTTGAATAATCAAGATTTGGGCAGCACAGAAGATGGCGCTGATTTCCACACTGTCGTTATCGATGAAATTACGAATACAGTAGTGGCACCAAATGGTACGTTAGGTGATCGTCATACAAATCCTAAAAAATGGAATTTACGTCTTGAAAACCGTGCAACAGGTGAGACAATCTCCCCTCGTTTATCTATCATCGATCAACGTGATTCCGTAGCATTAGTAAAATTACCTTATTTCGGTGATGAAGCTCATGAAGGTATTATTGAACGTGCTATCCCAGTTATGACAGTACAAACTAAAGAAGGTCCTGTACAAGTAACAACAGTTTACGACTTAATTCTTGCTAACTACGGTATCGATCGTGGTTTAGGCGGTGAAGTGGCTACTAGCTATGAAGAAGATACTCCTTACACTCCAGCATGGCAAGAAAAAATCACTGGCGTAAAAGCAGATGTAGTGATTCGTACAGCTCGTGAATTTGCAGACAACGCAGAAAAAACAAAAGGTCGTTCTATGATCATCATGGGTGCTGGTATCAACCACTGGTATCATGCAGACGTAATTTATCGTACGATCCTTAACTTGATCATGTTCTGTGGTACAGAAGGCGTTAACGGCGGTGGCTGGGCTCACTATGTAGGACAAGAAAAATTACGTCCTGTAGAAGGTTGGGCTGGCATTATGACAGCGAACGACTGGAGTAAAGCACCTCGTTTACAAAATGGTACATCTTGGTTCTACTTTGCTACAGAACAATATCGTTCTGACTGCATTGACCTAGCAGACCGTGTATCTAAATTAGCCACACCTCGTTACAGACACCCTGGTGACTATAATGTATTGGCTGCTCGTTTAGGTTGGTTGCCGTCCTACCCTACTTTCAACCGTAACTATCAAGATTTAATCAATGATGCTCGTGCGACAGGTGCAGGTACTGAAGCTGAAATTAACCAATACATCGTACAAGCATTGAAAAATAAAGAGTTGAAATTCTGCGTAGAAGATCCTTCTGCGAAAGAAAATCATCCACGCAACTTGTTCGTATGGCGTTCCAACTTGATTGGTTCCTCCTCTAAAGGTCATGAGTACTTCTTAAAATATTTATTAGGTACAAAAAATGGCGTATTAGAAGATGAAGATGCACCAGTACGTCCAGAAGAAATCAACTGGCGTGAAGCTCCTGAAACAGGTAAATTAGACTTGTTGATCGACATCGATTTCCGTATGGCTTCTACGGCGTTATATTCCGATATCGTATTCCCTGCAGCAACATGGTACGAAAAACAAGACTTATCTTCCACAGATATGCATCCATACGTGCACGTATTCCAAGCGGCTGTTGATTGCGCATGGGACACTAAATCTGACTGGGATACATTCCGTACTTTGGCAGAAACTGTATCTCGCGTAGCGAAAGAGTCTGGTTTCACTGAATACGAAGATATCGTAGCACAACCATTGGGTCATGACAGCCCAGGCGAAGTGGCTCAACCATTGGGTAAAGTATTAGACTGGAGCAAAGGCGAATGTGAACCAATTCCAGGTAAAACTATGCCAAATCTTGTACACGTAAAACGTGATTACAGTAAAATCTTTGAAAAATTCATTGGCTTAGGTCCTAATATTGAAAATAAAGTAGGCGCTCATGGTTTAGCATGGGATGTAACAGATGAATATCAATCCTTATATGAACAAAATGGAACAATCGACCAACCAGGTTTCGTATCTCATGGTCGTCCTAGCATCTACGAAGCACGTGAAGCTTGTAATGTTGTGTTAACCTTGTCCTCTTGTACGAATGGTAAATTAGCAGTTCGTTCTTGGCAGGCTATGGAAGAAAAAACAGGCTTAACAGATCTTCAAAAGAATGCAAAAGGTCGTGAAGAAGAACGCATTACCTTCGACGATATGGTACGTCAACCACGCTTTATCATTCCATCTGTGACAAGTACAGGTAAAAATAATAAAGACCGTCGTTATTCTCCATTTACAACATCTACTGAGGATAAAGTTCCATTCCGTACGGTTACGGGTCGTCAATCCTTCTATTGTGACCATGAAATGATGCGTGACTATGGTGAGGCTATGGCGCTTTACAAACCAGTCTTGTCCTACGCACCAGTGAAAGGTGATTATGCACAAGAGGGGGTTCCTCAAATCACATTGAAATACTTAACACCACATCATAAATGGTCTACACATAGTATGTACTTCGATAGCCAACAATTGTTAACATTGTTCCGCGGTGGACAAACAATTTGGTTGAACGAAGATGATGCGAAAGAAATCAATGTCCAAGACAATGATTGGGTAGAAGCTTTCAATAAAAACGGTATCGTTGCAGCCCGTGCTGTAGTATCCCCACGTATTCCTCGTGGTATTTCCTACATGCACCATGCCCAAGACCGTCACATCAACGTACCTGCTGCACAAATTAAAAAACAACGCGGTGGTACACACAATGCACCAACTCACATTCATTTGAAACCGACACATATGATTGGTGGTTATGGTCAATTAAGTTATGGATTCAATTATTATGGCCCAACTGGCAACCAACGGGATATGACTATTGTGGCTCGTAAAATGAAGGAGGTAGATTGGCTTGAAGATTAAGGCTCAAGTATCTATGGTCCTAAATTTAGACAAGTGTCTAGGCTGTCACACATGTTCTATCACTTGTAAAAATACATGGACAAACCGCGAAGGTGCGGAATATATGTACTTTAATAATGTGGAAACCCGCCCAGGTGTTGGCTACCCTCGTCATTGGGAAGACCAAGAAAAATGGAAAGGCGGCTGGACTGTTGGTAACGATGGAAAATTAGCATTGGCTACAGGTTCTAAAACAAATCGTCTGATGAAATTGTTCTATCATCCAGAACAACCTGAGTTGAAAGACTACTTTGAACCATGGACATATGACTATGAAACATTGATCCATTCTGGTCGTAAAAATAACCAACCAGTAGCACGTCCACGTTCGTTGGTAACAAAAGAAAAAATGGAAATCAAATGGGGTCCTAACTGGGATGACGATTTGGCTGGTGGTGAACACGCTCGCTCTGATGTTAACTTAGCTAAAATGGGCGAAGATATTGTGTTTGACTATGAAAAAGTATTCATGCGCTACTTACCTCGTCTATGTAATCACTGTTTGAATCCAGCATGTGTGGCAGCGTGCCCATCTGGTGCGATTTACAAACGTGATGAAGACGGTGTAGTTCTTGTTTCTCAAGACGTATGTCGTGGCTGGCGCCATTGCGTACCATCTTGTCCATACAAAAAAATCTTCTACAACTGGGAAACAAATAAAGCTGAAAAATGTGTATTTTGTTACCCACGTTTGGAAAATGGTTTACCACAAATTTGTGCGGAAACTTGCGTAGGTAGAATGCGTTATGTAGGCGTTGTCTTCTATGATATGGATAAAGTAGAAGCAGCAGCGGCTTCCAAAAACGATACAGATATCTACGAAAATACAGTGGATTTAATCTTAGATCCTCATGATCCAGAAGTAGTAAAAGCGGCTCGTGCAGAAGGTATTGGTGAAGCTTGGATTAAAGCAGCACAAAAATCTCCAGTCTACAAATTGATTAAAGAATGGAAAGTGGGCTTACCATTGCATCCAGAATACCGTACATTGCCAATGGTTTGGTATGTGCCACCATTGAGCCCAATCGTACAACGTATTACATCTGAAGTATACTTGCCAGATGCGAACGAAATGCGCGTGCCTGTACAATACCTTGCAAATCTATTTACAGCAGGTAATGCAGATGCCTTAGCTCGTGTGTTGCAACGTGTATTAGATATGCGTGAATATATGCGTCGTCGTGATGTAGGAGGTGAAGCACCTCAACATCCAATTGATTTAACAGAAGATCAAATGTACGACATGTACAAATTATTAGCCTTGTCTAAATACAATGATCGTTTTGTGATTCCTACGGATATCAAAGCGTCTCGTGAAGGCCGTGCAGATATGCAACATAAACGTGGTTTTGCCTGTCCTACAGGGGGATGTCAATAATGAATGATGCTCAGAAAATAGCGCTTATCGCGTCATTTCTGCTTCGCTATCCTGATGCCACTTGGTATGATGAATTACAAGAATGGAAGGGGGACGCAACATCTGTTGCGCACCCTCAACTCCGTCAAGCCTTGGTAGAATTCTTCGACTATGTAGAAGAAACACCTCGTAAAGAGTTTGAAGATCAATATGTGCGTACCTTTGACTTTAGTCAAAATACGAATATGTATTTATCTACTTATGAATTACAAGGTACAGGGGAACAAGCAGAAGAACTTGTTAAATACAAAGCATTTTTCCTTGAAAATGGCTATGACTTACCAAAAGAAATGCCAGACTTTGTCCCAGCTATTCTTGAATTATGTGCGCTTATCGAAGAAGAAAAAGCAAAAGAAATTTATGAATACTGTAAACCAAAATTAGAATATATTCGGGGGCGTTTTATTGAAGCAAAACTGCCGTATGCATTCTTATTTGATATTATTTTATCTGTTGCAAATGGATTGGAGGACGGTGTACTATGAGTTTATTTCTATGGGGCGCCCTGCCTTATATCGCTTTCACCTTCTTTGTCGTAGGGACTCTTGTTCGCTTCTTTTACTTTGAAAGAAACTGGACTACTAAATCAAGTCAATTTTTAGAAAAGAAACAATTGCGTATTGCTAACCCATTGTTCCACTTTGGTTTGCTTTGCGTTATCGGCGGCCATGTGGTAGGGGTATTGATTCCTAAAACTTGGACTGCTATGATCGGTGTGGATGACCATATGTATCATGCTGGTGCCTTGTATATGGGTGCTGTAGCTGGTTTCCTATTTATCGTAGGCTTCTTGATGTTGATGAAACGTCGTTTCACAACACCTACATTACGTGCGAACACATCTAAAATGGATGTATGGTTATATGTATTCTTTACACTAGCTATCTTTAGTGGTATGGCTGGTACTTTATTGAATGCATCTGGATTCTTTGACTATCGTGTGTCCATTGGACCTTGGTTCCGTAGCGTATTGATGGCTATGCCAGATCCATCCTTAATGGAAAACGTTCCTGGTATCTTTAAGTTCCATATGCTATCCTGGATGATTGTGGCTATCGTATTCCCATTCAGCCGTTTAGTACATTGCTTAAGCGTACCATTTAATTACTTAGCACGACCATTTATCGTGTATAGAAAAAGAGACCGTCGCTAGGTCGTCACTTGTTCCGCTATGTAGCCTGTGGCGTTCGTAACTGAATATGATAAAGGGAAGAGCACGGCATACCCCCTCTCAAACGGTATTTCATAATGTTTGTTCGGGGCACGCCGTGCTCTTCTTGTGTTTGTTTAATTTTGTCAGTAAGATCCGCCACAAAGGCTACTACGCCTAACTGCGTTCCTCAGGGGATTCTGTGTTTATGTCATTTAGGTAGTAAGAGAAAGCCACAAGGCTTTCTACGATAAAGGGGCGCTCCTTAGAGTTGTCACTTGTTTCGCTATGTAGCCTGTGACGTTCGTAACTGAATAGTGCAAAGGGAAGAGCACGGCATACCCGTCACAAACGGTATTTCATAATGTTTGTTCGGGGGCACGCCGTGCTCTTCTTGTGTTTGTGCAATTTTGTCAGTAAGACCCGCCACAAAGGCTACTACTCGTAACAGTGTTCCTCAGGGATAGTAATATGTAAATGATATGTCTTATCTAATATGAATGCATAAAAGGTCTGTATATTATGAGAAATTCATACTTTTAGATTCTTTACAATGATAATTGATATTGTTATACTTTAAGGGTATAAATTTTTTGGTATTATTGGATAAGGAGTGTTATGTGACGATGGAAAGTTCAGGACAAAAGCAATTTAAGAGCAAGTACCATATTTTAGTATGGATTGCTCTATTATCATTAGCACTGATTGGTATGGTTGAGTATGGATATTATTTACAAAATAGACCTCCATTTAAATGGCAGATTTATTTAGGTTTGATTCCATTTTCATCTTGGGTAGTGTTGACGTATCTTGCGACAAAACCAAAATGGTTTACTACACGTTATAATGTAGGTGAAATGTACAAGGTACACCGTATTGTAGGTATTGTAGTAACTGCTATGTTAGGTGTTCACTGGTATGTATATTTTGGTCATGCTAAAACAGCATTAGGCTGGTGGGGCGGCTACGTAGCTCTTGTAGGGATGTTTATTGCTTTTCTAGTAGCGATTTTATTCCTAACGCCTTGGTTTAAAGGTATCGCTACATCTATGCCTCGTAAAGCAGCTGTATGGATTCATAGATTGAATTTGGTAGCTTTAATTGGTGCTAATATCCACGTACATGGATTTAAACGATTATCTGCTATGGTTCCATTTTTACAAGTATATGATGTACTTACATATGGACTAGTGATCTATTATATCTATTGGATGTTCAAGAAAAGAAACTAAGTCGTCACTTATTCCGCTATGTAGCCTGTGGTGTTTGTAATTGAATAGGGCAAAGGGAAGAGCACGACATATTCCTATGCAAACTGATACAGTGGTTAGGTTTGCTCCGGAACATGTCGTGCTCTTCTTGTGTTTGTGTAATTTAGATAGTAAAAGAGGGCCACAAGGCTACTACTCGTAATGGCGTTTCTGAGGGAGTATTTCTTCTATCTATCATTGATGTTACTTTGGTTGCGTGATATAATTTATATGAGGCCACAAGGCCTTTTCTTTTTATGTGAAATGGTATTACTCAATGCTAGAACGACGGCATTGATGTAGACAGGAGATACTATGTTTTTAGATGACACGATTGCAGCGATTGCGACGGCTCCGGGGATTGGCGGTATTGGTATTATCCGAGTCAGTGGTCCTGAGGCTTGTGATGTTGTGAATCGTATCTTTCACAGTAAACAATCTATCCCACTGGGTGAGCGCCAGACGCGAACGATCCATTATGGACATATTGTTCACCCTAAGACGGGTAAAACCTTGGATGAGGTTATTGTAGTGTTGATGAAAGGCCCTCATTCTTATACGGCAGAGGATGTGGTAGAGATTCAATGTCATGGCGGTTTTGTGTCGGTCCGTGAAATACTGAAAGTCCTACTTTCAGAGGGTGTACGTCAGGCAGAAGAAGGGGAGTTTACGAAGCGAGCATTCTTGAATGGTCGCATTGATTTAACCCAAGCGGAAGCCATCATCGATATTATTGATGCGAAGACGGAGCAATCTTTGGAAGTGGCGGTAAATCAATTAGATGGCACCTTATCTAAGTATATTCGCGCTTTACGAGATGAGTTAATCGCTATGATTGCTCATTTAGAGGTAACTATCGATTATCCAGAGGAAGATATTGAAGATGTGTCAGCCCAAGAGGTGCGGATGGGCTTAGCGCCAATTCTTGAGAAGATGGATACCTTGTTGGCGACAGCACAGCGTGGCAAATTATTGCGTGATGGTGTGATGGTGTCCATTATTGGCCGTCCTAATGCGGGTAAATCTAGTTTGATGAACGCTTTACTTCGTGAGGACCGTGCCATTGTGACGAACATTCCAGGCACGACCCGTGATAGTATTGAAGAATTTTTAACCATCCAAGGGATTCCCGTACGCTTAATTGATACTGCAGGGATTCGTGAGACCGAAGATATTGTGGAAAGTATGGGCGTTGAAAAAGCACGTCAGTACTTAGATAAAGCAGATGTGGTGGTCCTTGTTATTGATGGGTCTAAACCATTGGAGCCGGAAGAACAAGAGTTGCTACAGCTCATTACGAATCGTCCAAGTATTATCTTCTTGAATAAAGCAGACCAAGCGCAATGTGTTAGCAAAGAAGAGATTGCGGCACTGGGGACTTTCACAGAGATTGTCACCATCAGCGCGGCCCAAGGGGAAGGTATGGATGAGATGGCGAGGGTCATTACATCCTTGGTGCAAGGAGGTTCTGTGCAGGCTAGTCATGAGGCGATGCTCAGCAATGTGCGCCACATCACCTTGATGGAACAGGCGAAAGCTAGTTTGGACCAATCGATTCTTGCCATAGATAGCGGTATGCCTATCGATTTAATCGTCACGGACATTCGCGCTGCTTGGGAGCTACTGGGTGATATTACTGGTGAAAGTTTACGTGAATCCATGGTGGATGAATTATTTAAACGATTCTGTTTAGGAAAATAGGAGAATACATGTATTTAGTAGATACGTATGATGTAATCGTCATTGGCGGTGGTCATGCTGGTTGTGAAGCTGCGTTAGCCACAGCTCGCATGGGGCACCGTACCTTGATGGCCACATTGAATTTAGATAACATTGCTCTTATGCCATGTAACCCAGCCATTGGGGGACCTGGTAAAAGCCATCTAGTGTGCGAGCTAGATGCATTGGGTGGTGAAATGGGCATTAATGCAGATGCGACAGCCATTCAAATGCGCATGCTCAATACGGGAAAAGGACCTGCGGTACATTCCTTGCGAGCTCAATCCGATAAAGTAGCCTACCAACGCCGTATGAAAGAAGTTTTAGAAAATACAGAGAACCTTAATGTGAAGCAAATCATGGTCAATGAGTTGCTCATTGAAGACGGTGTTGTGAAAGGTATTGTGTCTGAATTAGGAGAAGTATACCAAGCCAAGGCGATCATCTTATGTACGGGTACGTACTTAAAAGGCAAGATTATTACTGGTGAGTTGGCATATACAGGGGGTCCTAATGGACAGCGAACAGCGGAATTGTTGTCTCAATCGTTATTGAATCACGGCATTAAGTTGATGCGATTTAAAACAGGTACACCAGCTCGTGTCGATAAACGAACCTTACACACAGAGAATATGGAAATGCAACCTGGTGACTCTCACCATAGAGCCTTCTCCTTTATGTCTGATTGGATCGACCGCAATGAGCAAGTATGTTGGTTGACTTTCACCAATCAGGAAACACACGATATCATTCGTGGCAATTTACATCGTGCCCCTATGTACACGGGTGTCATTGAAGGGACGGGCCCAAGATATTGCCCATCCATCGAAGATAAAGTGGTTCGCTTTGAAGATAAACAACGCCATCAATTATTCGTGGAACCAGAAGGCAATCACACCAACGAAATGTACGTCCAAGGTATGAGTACAAGTTTACCAATCGATGTACAATACGCGTTCCTACGCACTATCCCTGGTTTGGAAGATGTAGAAATCATGCGTCCTGCTTACGCCATTGAATACGATTGCTTAGATCCATTGCAATTGACACCTGCTTTACAAGTGAAGCATATCCAAGGTTTGTATTCTGCAGGTCAAGCCAATGGTACATCTGGCTATGAAGAAGCGGCCGCACAAGGATTGATGGCAGGTATCAATGCAGCCTTATGGTTAGAAGGAAAAGAGCCATTTATCTTATCTCGCTCCGAAGGCTACATCGGTGTGCTTATCGACGATTTGGTAACGAAAGGAACGAAAGAACCGTACCGCATGATGACGAGCCGCAGTGAATATCGCTTGTTACTTCGTCAAGACAATGCAGATATGCGCTTAACAGAAAAAGGCTATGAAATCGGACTTGTTAAGGAAGAACGATATAGAGATTTCAAAGAGAAACAAGGTAAGATCGAAGAGGCGATTCAATTACTAGCGGATACACCTGTAAATCCTAGCGAAGAAACGCAACAAATCTTAGATCGTATTGGTACACCTCGCATCAAAACGGGCATTAAGGCGTACGATTTGGTGAAACGTAACGAACTATCCTATGGAGTAGTGGCAGAGGCATTCGGATTGCCTCGCTACGAAGCGCCGGTGGAAGAAGAAATTGATATTACCATTACTTACGATGGATATATAAAAAAACAAATGGAACAAGTAGAAAAGGTTCGCAAGTTAGAGGCTAAAATTATTCCTCAAGATTGGGATTATACAGCGATGAAAGGTATATCTTTAGAAGCCATTCAAAAATTGAACGCTGTGCGCCCCCATTCCATTGGTCAAGCAAGCCGTATTTCTGGGGTATCTCCTGCGGACATTTCTGTGCTCTTAGTGCAAATTGAGCAGTACTACCGTGAAAGAGGTTAATATGACATTTTCAAACTATGTGAAAGCCCACACCAACACCTATGGGTTGGACCTCACAGATGCACAAATTAACCAACTACAACGGTTTTACGAACAAGTGGTAACTACCAATGAGCACATGAACTTAACGGGTATTACAGAACCAGAAGAGTTTGCCTTAAAACATGTGGTAGATTCTCTATCTTGTTATGACCCTAAGTATTTTACAAAAGGTGCAACGGTCATCGATTTAGGGACTGGTGCAGGTTTTCCAGGTGTTCCCCTAGGCATCTATGATCCGTCCTTGCAAATTACTTTATTTGACTCTTTACAAAAGCGACTCCGCTTTTTAGATGGTGTTATTGAGGACTTAGACTTACAAGGATTACAAACTTTACATGGCCGTGCAGAAGATTTGGCACATCAAGAGTACCGGGAATCTTTCGATCTTCTCACTAGCCGTGCGGTGGCTCGCTTATCCATCTTATTGGAATGGGGACTTCCCTATGTGAAAGTAGGGGGTTATATGGTGGCATTAAAAGGCTCTATCGTGCAAGAAGAATTAGAGGAAAGTAAACGTGCTGTATCCATCTTGGGCGGTGAAATTGTAGAGGTCAAAGAAGTGACGTTACCGACCTTAGAGGATAAACGAGCTATTGTGTATATCAAAAAGGTAAAACCTACGGCTAAGAAATACCCTCGAAAACCAAAAGAGATTAAAATAAAACCTTTATAGCTATGCACTATAACTCATAATAAAATATAGAAAAATGCTTATAAGTTATATCTATGATATACTTAATGAGTACTCTTTACATGTGCGGTCACGTTGTGTTCGCACATGTTTTATATTTGCAATACAAGATTGAGGTGAGACAATGGCAATCTATAACGGACGATTACCAAAACTCAATGAAGATGAAATAAAACGATACTCCGGATTAAAGCATGCGGAGGGATTTCCAGAGCAGTATGTGAAAGAAGCTGCCCTAGAAGTACAATTAGTGGCAGAACCTCGTGGCGTATACCAATGCTATGATTACGATGCGGAGACACATACAATCCTTAGTAACCCGCCTATGGTGCTGGATGCCACAGGCATCATTCGTCATTTAGGGAATGCTAAAAAAGTATATGTTCTCGCTGTCACAGTAGGAGAAGCTGTAGAAGAACGCAGTTCTGCTTTATTTAAAGAAGGCAAATCTACACTAGGTCTTCTCGTGGATGCAGCGGCTACAACCGCCGTAGAACAAGTGGCAGATCAGGTAAATGAACTCATCGACAGAGAGGCAAAAAAACAAGGCTTTAAAACGACATGGCGCTTTAGTCCAGGCTATGGCAATTGGCCTGTCACAGTACAGCAAGAATTTGCTAAGATTATTAAGACAGAAGAAATTGGATTGACGGTGACAGACACAAGCATGCTATTTCCACGTAAATCAGTAACGGCTATTGTGGGCTGTCAAACAGTAGATGAAGAAGGACCAAAAACACAACGAGGTTGCACATCTTGTAGCCAAGTAGAGTGCGCATCTCGTAAGTTGCCAGAGAAGGGGAGAACGTCGTGCATTTAAACAAACGTATCGTTTGTGATAGATAGTACTGAAAAGGTATCCTATGTAGGATATTTTTATGATAGTTATACTTTTTACAATATAATTGATGTTTTTGTAAGGTATAATAACTATTAGTAATGCTATCATTGGTATACAGTGTTAATCAGTATAAGTTTCTATAGTAGCTGTGTATGGCTTAGCTGCTGTAGAGGTACTTTATATCATACTGATAACTGTAAGATGCTAACAAAGAAACTTTGATTAAGAATAATAATTAGATGTATAGATAAGTAATATGGTGTATGAACCTACAGGGAAGAGTAGAAGCATACCCATGTGAAGTATATTGCCTTGGGCGAGCAATGTGCCTGATACATAAGTGAGGGACATATGGTATATATTATAGATGGCGGCATGGGTACCATGCTGCAGGCGGCAGGTCTTGGTGACGGGGCTTGTCCAGAATTATTTAACGTAGAACATCCGGACGTGGTGGAGCACATCCACGCAGAATATTTGCGTCACGGTAGTGATATTATTACGACTAATACCTTTGGTGGGACAGCGTTAAAACTGGATGAATACCAATTGGGTCATCGCATGGATGAAATCAATCGGGCTGCTGTGAAAGTAGCACAAGCCGCACGTGATAAGATTAACCCGAATGCGAAAATCGCAGGTGATATGGGTCCTAGCGGTCGCTTTATGGCACCATTAGGGGTGGCTCAATTTGATGAGATTTATGAGACTTTCAAAGACCAAGCAAGAGCCCTTATCGATGCCGGTGTAGATTACCTGATTATTGAAACGATCATCGATATCCAAGAAATGCGTGCCGCTTTATTGGGGGCTAAGGATGCTCGTGAAGAGTTAGGAAAAACAAAAGACGATGTGAAAATCATCTGTCAGTTCTCCTTTAGTGAAGATGGTCGTACCATCACGGGTACGCCACCAGAAGCAGCAGCGATCTTAATGGATGCTATGGAAGCAGATATTGTAGGTATTAACTGTTCCTTGGGACCTGAACAATTATTGCCACTAGTAGAACGCATGGCAGCAGTAACGAACTTGCCAATTAGTATTCAGCCGAATGCAGGTATGCCACAACTCGTAGGGAAAGAAACTATCTTCCCCTTAGGACCAGAAGAGATGGGTGAATATGCACCTCGTTTCCTAGATGCAGGGGCGACCTATTTAGGCGCTTGTTGCGGTAGTACACCAAAACACATCGAGGCTATCGCTAAAGCAGCGCGAGCACATACACCAGCGGAGCGTCATTATGTGGAACCGTTTACTGCTTTCACAAGCCGGACTAGCGTAGTGAAAGTAGGTTTACAAGAAAAACCAATCATTATCGGGGAACGCATAAACCCAACAGGCCGTAAGGTACTAGCGGAAGAAATCCGCAAGGGTAGCTTCTTAATGGTGAAAAAAGATGCCTTAGCCCAAGTAGAAGCAGGGGCAGACGTATTGGATGTGAACATGGGTGTCACAGGCGTTGACCCAGGGGAAACGATGAAACGAGCTATCGAAGAATTAACGATGCTTGTGGAGGTTCCTTTATCCATCGATACCTTAGATCCAGTGGCGATGGAAGCAGGTTTGAAAGCCTATCCAGGTCGTCCATTGTTGAACTCTGTGAACGCAGAGCCAGAACAATTGGAAGCGGTATTACCATTAGCAAAACGCTATGGTGCAGCGTTATTATGCTTGCCATTGGGTAAAAAAGAATTACCAGAAACGGCAGAAGAGCGTGTGTCCTTAGCAAAGGAAATCGTCTTAGAAGCGTATAACTATGGATTACGACCAAATGACTTATTACTAGACCCATTGGTGTTGACTTTGGCAAGTAGCCAACATGCAGCACGAGAAACATTAAAAACATTAAAACTCTATGCAGAAACATTTGGATTCCCAACGGTGATGGGCTTGTCCAATATATCCTTTGGATTGCCACAACGGGCGTACTTGAATGCACAGTTCTTGACAATGGCATTGAGCAGTGGTTTGACATGTCCTATTATGAACCCAATGAATGAAATCGTACGGAAGGCTTTCATTACAGGCCGTACCTTCATGGGATTTGACCCAGCAGCAGCGGACTTTATCGCTGAGTATGGTGATGACGATGAAAATGCAGTGGTGACGAAAAAGGTGAAAGCTGCCGCAGAAGCATTCCACAGTGATGACCCTATCGAATGTATTAAACATGCCGTAGAGCAAGGGGAAAAAGAAGCAGTAGTGCCCTTAGTAAAAGATGCTTTGGCAAAAGGATTAGATCCATTGGAAGTGACTCGTAGAGGTTTATCCGATGCTATGGCTGTAGTGGGTGAAAAGTTCGGCTCTGGTAAAGCTTTCTTGCCACAAGTTATGCTAGCAGCAGAAACAATGCAAGCGGCTTTCACAACCATCAAAGAAGTACTACCAGAAGGCACAGCAGAGAAGAAAGCGACGATTATCTTAGCTACGGTAAAAGGTGACATTCATGACTTAGGTAAGAATATCGTATCTGCCTTGTTAGAAAACAATGGATATCAAATCGTGGACTTAGGTAAAGATGTATCACCAGAAGAAATCGTAGCCGCAGCGAAAGAGCACAATGCACCGATTATTGGCATTGCATCCTTGATGACAACGACGATGCCGATGATCAATGAAACCATTGCAGCGATTCGTGAAGCTGGTGTGGATGCGAAGGTATTAGTAGGTGGCGCTGTGTTATCTCAAGCCTATGCAGACGAAGCTGGTGCTGATTCTTATGCTAAAGATGGTATCTCTGCAGTGAACATCGTAAAAGGGCTGTTGGGTGATGAGTAATACCAATTTCTATCTATGGCATCGCATAGCATAAAGTAATTAGGTATCAGATGCCATAAAAACTATTACACATTAATTACTATAACAATCTATTGAGCATTAGATAGCATAAAGAGATGCTATCTGATAAGTAATAGTATAACAATATTATAAAAATATAAGTGACATGTGACATCATGTGTTACAGACTAGAGAGGAACGTTGAACAGATTAGGTCAACGTTCCTTTTTTGTTCTATAATAGATATTATTTTTGGAAAGTATATACAAGTTTCTTTGGGGTATTATCCAATAGATTGCTAGATTGTTTCACGTGAAACAATTAATCGGACAATAGGTACAGTATTTCACGTGAAACATTACTATAAGGTCATAGGTGTATAGCACAATTAAAGGGCATGTTGATGTATATCGTAGTTAAAAAGATAACTAGCCCGGAGGAGGGTGATTTAATGCTTATGTATGTTATAACTTGTAACGTACTATAAGAAGGTATAGTAGGGAATTCTTATCGATTGCATATATAATGTTTCACGTGAAACAATGAATGAAATACATATGGAATGACATAAACGTTGCTCTGTTTCACGTGAAACAGTAAAAAAATATATGAAAAAGATGAGAAAATACTGGTGCCTTTCATAAAAAACACAACAATCTATGTTATAATGTGATAAGACGATAAGAAAGAGGTGAAATCATGGCTAGAATTATTGCCGTAGCCAACCAAAAAGGTGGTGTTGGTAAGACGACAACTGCTGTTAATTTGAGTGCTTGTTTGGCTGTAGAAGGAAAACGAGTGCTCTTATTAGACTTAGATCCTCAAGGGAACGCCACAAGTGGTCTAGGAATTGATAAAGAAAAGATCACACAAGGTGTATATGAAATGCTTGTGGATGAAGTACCAATCACAGATATTATAGAAAATACCGTGATAGATACATTACAGATTGCACCCACAACCATCGATTTAGCAGGAGCTGAGGTAGACTTAGTAGCGATGGAAGACAAAGGCTACACGTTGAAACAATGTATGGCACCTATCGTAGATGACTATGACTATATTATTATTGACTGTCCTCCTTCCTTGGGGATGTTGACAATCAATGCTTTAACCGCCTCAAATAGTGTATTAATCCCTATACAAACAGAGTTCTATGCCTTAGAGGGTGTAAGCCAATTGGTGAAGACTATCGAGTTAGTACAAGAAGAACTAAACACAGAGTTAGAATTAGAAGGTGTTGTACTGACCATGTATAATGGTAGAACTAAATTAGCGGTACAAGTGGCAGAGGAAGTAACGAATTACTTTGGCGATGCTGTGTACAGCACAACGATACCACGAAATGTGAAATTAGGGGAAGCTCCTAGCCATGGATTGCCAGTAGTTATCTATGATAAGCGGTCTAAAGGGGCTGAAGTATATTGTGCCTTAGCACGGGAGGTAATTGAGCGTGGAGCTTAAGAAATCAAAAGGTGGTCTTGGTAAAGGCTTAGGATCGTTTGGCTTGTCCGGTTCCTTTAAAGATGGTCATAAAAGTGGCTATGAAATGGATATTACTAAAATACAACCGAACCCTAATCAGCCTCGTAAACGCTTTACAGAAGAAGATATGGAAACCCTAGTGGCATCGATTCAAGCTCATGGACTCATTGCACCTATTGCAGTTCGCAAAGTAGATGATCATTATGAAATTGTAGCTGGTGAACGTCGTTGGCGTGCGTGTCAACAAGCGGGGTTGACTAAAATTCCTGTGGTAGTCCGTGACTATACGACAGAAGAAGTGAGCGAAATTGCCTTAGTAGAAAATTTGCAACGGCAGAATTTAAACCCTATTGAGGAAGCCTTTGGGTATCAGTATTTAATGGATACTTTCAAAAAAACACAGGAAGAAATCGCCATGACTGTAGGTCGTAGTCGTTCTTATGTGGCGAATATTGTGCGATTACTGCAATTACCAGAGTTCTTACAACAAGAACTAGAAACAAGTATGCTAACCGTAGGGCAAGCAAGACCGTTATTGGCGCTAGATGGGGAGCATTTACAATTACAAGCCTTAGAACGGATTAAGGAAAAAGATTTAAATGCCCGTCAGGTCGAACAACTAGTAAAAGAGTTACAGGCTGGCAAAAAACGATTAACATCATCTCAGCCTCAACCAACAGCGGAGTTGCGCAAGTTAATGCAACGATTGAAAGATAGCTTAGGCACTCCAGTAGATATTCGTTTAAAAAACACGAAAAAAATACAGGGTACTATTGAAGTTTCTTTCAAAAGCGAAGAAGAATTGATGCGTTTAATTAGCTATATTGAAAGTGAATAGAAAGGAAGTCTATGGTATTAGAAACAACCAGAGGGAATCGCTTGCACATAGGCTTTTTTGGGCGCTGTAATGCAGGTAAATCTACCTTGATTAACACGCTAACAGAGCAACAGATTTCCTTAGTATCTCCTATTGCAGGAACGACAACAGACCCAGTATCTAAAGGGATGGAACTATTGCCCTTAGGTCCTGTCATGATTGTAGACACAGCAGGCATTGATGATACATCGGAATTAGGGTTGTTGCGGGTAGAAAAAACGAAACAAGTATTGCCAACCATGAATTTAGCCGTGTATATGTTGCGCACAGATATGGAGCCCATACCAGAAGATATAGAGTGGTTACAACAACTACAAAGTAGCCATATACCTACGTTGGTGGTTATCAATGAAGTAGAAGGTCATCAAGGTTCTGACTTCATTAAATCCCATGGAGAACTACAACCTTATACATCTCAGATAGTAATAGCAGATGTCAACGATAGGGCAAAACGTATGACGTTGCTAGAGGCATTAAGTAAATTAAAACCTGTAGATGATGATGTACAATCTTTATTAGGTGGTTATATCGAAGAAAAAGATGTATTTGTCTTAGTATGTCCTATTGACGAATCGGCTCCTAAAGGTCGTATTATTTTGCCACAAGTGCAAATGATTCGAGAAATTTTGGACCATCATGGCATGGCTATGGTTTGCCAAGTAGAGGAACTAGCAAGTACGTTGGAGCAATTACATAAGCCACCAAAATTAGTGATTACAGACTCTCAAGCTTTTGAGGCGGTGAGTCAAATTGTGCCAGAGGAGATAGCTTTAACAAGTTTTTCCATTTTGATGGCACGGTTTAAAGGAAAATTAAAAGATTTAGTGGCGGGTGTACACGCCATAGACCAATTGCGAGCAGGATCTAAGGTATTAATCAGTGAAGGCTGTACACATCGTCAACAATGTGAAGATATTGGAACCGTAAAAATTCCGAGATGGCTAAAAGCAAAAGGATACACAGACTTAGAACTAGAGTGGACCAGCGGTGGACATTTCCCTCATGACGTATCTAAGTATGATGTCATCATTCATTGTGGTGGCTGTATGTTGACACGTCGAGAGGTATTACGTCGCATTGATGTAGCCTCTGTACAAGGGGTTCCTATCGTTAACTATGGTGTGTTGATAGCCTCTTTACATGGCATTTTACAACGTGCTATCAAGCCATTTGAACATGAATTAGAATAGAAAGGATTATTGTGTTAGAACAACTATTACCTTGGTTACCATGGATATTAGCGGGAATCATTGTATTGCTAGTATTACATGCATTCAGTTTACATATCCGAGTGAGTCGCCTAACCAAGCGCTATCGATACTTTATGGATGGCGAAAATGGTCAGAGTATTGAGCGACGCCTTGCCATTGAAGTGAAAGAACTGCGAGATATGGCAAGCACTTGGCAAACGATTTTATCAGAACAAAAAGTGATTCAATCCACACAGGCACAAACATTTCAGCATATTGGTTTTGTGAAATATAATGCCTTTGAAAACATTGGTAATGAACTATCCTTTTCCTTAACATTATTAGATGGCAATTTCAATGGTATTGTCATTTCCAGTGTGTATGGAAGAAATGAATCACGTATTTTTACGAAACCAATTGTGAATGGTAAAAGTTTAGCCAGTCTTTCACAAGAAGAATTAGCTAGCTTGCAATCTGCTATGGGACAACGAAGTAATGGAGATGTGTTAGCTAGTTCTTCCGTGTCAGCATAGAAAGGATGTTATATGCAAATACCTAAGTGGTTGCAGTCACATCTAGAGCAACATGGTGATGACTGGAATTTGAGGTTTACAAAACAAAACATTAAGACCATAGCCATTATAGTCATTGCTGTTTTAGTAATTCTGCTAGGATTTGGTATCTGGGGGATTGCACGACAAGTAGAAGTCTTGCAATTACGTCAAGAAAATCAATTACAAAAAGAGCAATTAAAACTATTGGATCAAAAGGTAGAAGTCTTAGATAAAAAAATGAAGACTCTGGATGAGCTAGATCAAAATATTAGAAATATGATTAAAGGTACAGAGTCGGGTACAGTGCCAAAAACAGATGGTAGTACACAAAGTAAAGAAGAGAAAGAGGACCCTTCTCCCAAAAGCTCAAATAAAACTTTCACAACTACCCAATTATCTGCCCATATATCTAGCCTAGATCGGCAAGCACAACGACGTTTGGTATCTATGTATACCCTCTATAATGTTCTCAAAGATGGAGTGGGTAAAGATATTCGAGAATTACAATCTATGCTAGCTATGGAGGGTGATGCGACGGATGCCAATAGTCATATGCCATCCATTTGGCCTGCGAAAGGCGTCATTAGCTCTACTTTTGGAGCACGACAAGATCCAGTGTACGGTGGAGGAGCTTTCCATGAAGGCTTAGACATCGCTAATGATACGGGAACGACAGTAGTAGCTACTGCGGCGGGCACTGTGACCTATGCAGGGTATAATGGTGGCTATGGTAATGAAATAGAAATTGATCATGGCAATGGATTTGTGACAAAATATGGGCATAATTCAGCACTCCTAGTACAAGTAGGAATGACTGTAAAAAAAGGACAATCCATTGCGTTGATGGGAAGTACTGGTAAAAGTACGGGTAGCCATGTTCATTATGAAGTACGTGTGAATGGTGTGGCTACAGATCCATTATTGTTTTTGCCCATTCAATAGGAGGCAATTATGAAATCCTATGTACAAGTTTATACAGGTGATGGCAAGGGAAAAACAACCGCAGCCATCGGTCTAGCCGTACGTGCGGCTGGAGTAGGCAAGAAAGTATTGCTTCTTCAATTTATGAAATCTAAGGTATATTCAGAACATGCCGTATTAGATCAATTAGAGCCCATCACAGTAGAAACAGTAGGAAAACCATTCTTTATCATTCCAGAAGGTATGAAAAGCGAAGAAGAGTTGCGCCGATGGGGGGATGATGTAGTGGTCTTTCCCAAAGGGCAACCCCCACAAGAGTACAAAGACTTGATCCACATAGGTCAAGAGCGTGCCCTACAGGCTGTGGCTACGGGAGACTTTGATATTGTTATCTTAGATGAATACAATATGGCCCTATTTTTTGGTTTAATTGACGAAGCGGAAGGACGCGCTTTACTAGCGGCTCGCAATCCTAATGTAGAAGTGGTATTTACAGGCCGTGGTGCCCCACAATGGCTTCTTGACGAAGCGGACTTAGTCACCGTCATGGAGGCGTACCGTCATTATTATGATCAGGGCGTAGAAGCACGTCTAGGTATTGAGCATTAAGGGTAAAGGATGATATAATTTAAGTATGTATATCGTATAACATACTGAAAGGTAGGTGGTATCGTGTCACTATGGATGATTCTATTGCTTCTAGTAATAGCTTTCATCGTAGCCATTCTATGTATTCCTATCACATATAGTCTGAAAGTAAGTTCGCGCAAACCTTATGAATTTGACTTCCGATTAGAGTGGATGTATCGTGTATTGAAGGTACATCTTGCGTATAAGCAAGGACATCCCTTGTTTAAGGAGGTCTATGTATTAGGGTCTATGAAAGTTGGTTCTGCCCGTGACTACGAAGATTGGTTAAATCGTAGGGTAAAAGAAGAATTAGATCCGTTAGCGACAGACAGTAAAGAAGATGTAGACACAAAAGAAGTACTAGATGAACCAGATCCGTATCCACTATCTGGATACTCAGGACCGGAGCCTGTGCAATCTGTACGATTTGATGCCAATGGACAGGTGCTGGAACCAGTAGAAACTACATCATCGCAAGAAGAGACAACAAAGAAACAAAAAGATACAAAAGACTTACCAACCTATTGGTGGTGGAAACATGTATCAAACCCTAAACTTTATGAAGCGTTGTTTACGGTCAGTAAGCAATGTGCTAGCCATGCTAGTCCTAGAGTATTCCAATTAGAAGGTGATTTTGGGATTCCTAGACCTTATGAAATGGGTCTGATCACCGCGGCTGCCTATACATTATGTCCAAAACAAGTGGAACAAGTTAATTTCTCTTATACAGAGTTTGCCTATACAGGCAGTTTAACAGTGAAAGGGCATATGCAACTAGGTGTATTTGCATTCTATGGAACTCTATTTATAGTAAAAAAAGCAGTCAGAGAGTGTCTGATGGATAGTGCAAAAGCATTTGTACAGTATCGTCGTCGTAAGCAAAGTGCAAAATAAAGAACTTTCAGAAGTTGAAGAATCATAGGAGGTCATGATGGATACTAAACTTACTAATTTAAAAGACAATTTAGAGCCTTTATTTGAACAATTTAAAGAAATGATTCGTGTGGAAACCGTAGTAGGTGAAGCTGTACAATTAGGCGATACTACAATTGTACCATTCGTTGACGTATCTCTTGGTTTAGGTGGATGCCAAAAAGCTGGCGGTGGCGGAGCGAAAGTAGAGCCAACCGCAGTGCTTGTGATCAAAGGGGAACGTATTGAATTATTCAATATAAAAGGGTCTGCTAAATATACTGGTTTCGATCGTTTAATCGGTATGGTACCAGAAATTATCAGTAAATTGAAAAAAGAAGAATATGTATATGTAAGTGAAGAACAATAATTTTCATGTTACTTTCACATACATAGGGTATAGTAAAGATATAAGGTAATTTGCTAAATAGAAATAACTTTGCTATACTAGATAAATAGATGAAAATATTTCTCATAGGGAGGCTTATACATGAACTTAACTAAAAAAATCGCAACTTTAGGTGCACTAGCTGTGGTTGGTGCTTTCACAGTATCTAACGCTGCTAATGTAGGCGTAATTAACGAAGAAGCTATCTACACAGGATACAATGGCTTTGGTGCTATCCAAATGCAAATCGATAAATTGCGTGCAGAATACGGCCCTAAATTAGAAGGTGAATTCAAAAAATTAAACAACTTCAAAACAGATGCTGAAAAACAAGCATACTTCGATAAAAATGTTCGTAGCATCCAAGAAAAATATAATCAAGAAGAAGCAAATGCATTAGCTCCATTGGACAAAAAAGTGGCAGAAGCAATTCAAGCTATTGCAAAAGAAAAAGATATCGATGTATTAGTAGCTAATCCAACATCTGCTGGTGCTGTTAAAGAAGGCAACCAAGTTATCGACTTAACTCCAGTAGTAGTAGAACGCATCAACAAATAAGATATAAAAAGCCCCTAGGTCATGTGACCTAGGGGTTATTTTTATTTATGAATTAGGTTTACAACGAATTCGCTATCTTCTACGAGTGTAGCTTGGATATAGTTGTTGCCGTCGAAGTGCAATACTTCGCCTGGTGTTAAGATATGGGATTCTGTTTCGTTAAGGAATACGTTCACTTTACCTTTAACTACAGTGAAGATCACGTTAGCCTCTGGGTGATTGTGCTTTTCCACTTGATCACCAGCGACGCCGCCTTTTTTTACGATTTTGTAGTTCGGACCATCAAAAATTAAACCGAGTTCTTGTTTTACAGTTCCTGCCATAGTAGAACCTCCTATTCTGGGGACTTTCACAGCGGTGAAAGTCAATACCAACAGCGGTCATGCTGTTCTAATAATATAAAAAGGGTTTAGCTACTTAGCTTTTTGCAATTGTATATACAGGAATATCACCATCAAGATTTACAGAGAATGCAAAGTCCGGTGCTACGTGACTCACGAAAGCACTGAACCATGCTTGGAAGGCAGCAGCCATAATAATTGGATTGACGCCGGCTGTTTTCCAATAGGAAATTTGATTTTGGTGATTTCCGTACCAACTAAAGGTAGTATCAGTTTGCTCAATCACAGTATCGCTTGGGTCACAAGGCATGCCGTTCACGTAGTAGTCTTGCATCACCGTGTAAATAGCGGGTGCTGTTTGAGCAGTCAGTTTTTCTTTTGCTTCTGTACCGCACATTGCGCCTTGTTTGATGAATGCTTCTAATACTGCATCGATACCGTCGTCTCCGCCACAATCCGTTAAATCTTTGATGAAAGTAGCTTCACGAACGGAAGAGGTTTGTAATTGGTTTTGCAACCAACCGTGAATGTTGTTGTGGTCGATGATGCGGTCCAACTGACGATCAGGAGGAATTGGTTTTCCATATAAATCGATGGCTGTTGCATATAACTCATCGGCTAAATCATCAAGGCGAGTTTGTGCCTCTTTCTTAATAATTTGTTCACGTTCAGCGATCAACTGAATTTTTTTGTATAACCAGAAATGAATGTGTCCCAATACTGCTGACATGTTAAGCTCCTTTTCGTGCGACTTCTAATTTGGAAACAAGTTCATCCACATCCATGCCGTGAATGCTAGCGGCTTGCCATAATGGTTCACCCGTGGAGGAAGGACAGCCTAGACAACCCATACCGATGGATTGCAACACAGGCACCGTTTGTGGATACATATCTATAATATCACGAATGATGGAATCTTTTGTAATAGCAATTTCAGATACATTGCGACCTGCATTGAGTTTTGCTACTAATTCATCGATGTCCATACCGTGGATATTTGCCGCTTGCCATAAAGGTTCCCCAGTAGAAGAAGGGCAGCCTAGGCAGCCCATTCCCATGGATTGTAAAATAGGAATCAATTCTGGATATACGTCGACGATATGACGAACGATAGTATCTTTTGTAATGAGTTGTCCCGGTGAAAGTGGAGTAGCTCCTTTGTCGTTAGCAGGTGCAGCAGCTTCTGCAAGTCCTGCATTACCTTGACCTGGTAATTTGACCACTGGTTCAGCCGATGCTTTAGCAGCAACTGTTGGGGAATCCACTGTATCTAACACAGCAGCTCGGAATGCATCGAGACCGATGCGGTCAATGAATTGGCCGATACGCTCGATTTGGGCATTTTCTTTGTAGTAAGCAATCATGCGATCGATGATAGTGAGTACTTCTTCTTCAGTAGCTACTTCTGTGATTAAGTCGCCTAAGCGTGGATGAGCGCCAGCACTACCACCTGCATAGATCTGCCAACCCTGATCGTTGCCGATAACGCCGATATCTTTTGTGATCGCTTCGGAGCAAGAGTTAGGACAACCAGATACGCCAATTTTCATTTTAGATGGCATTTCTTTAGAGATGTATTTTCGTTCTAATTGCATACCTAAATGTACGCTGTCTTGTTTTGCACGTTTACAGAATGTCGTGCCAGGGCAGACTTTCACAGAACGAACACGATTGGATACAGTGTGCGCTGGTTCCATGCCAAGCATAGCCCACGCTTTGTCCACATCTTCTGCGTTTAGGTTGGTAATCATGATGCGTTGAGCACCTGTAATTTTCAAAGTTGCGTGGAATGTGTTTGCCACGTCAATAAATTTTTGTAACATTTGTGGTTGTACGAAACCACCAGGAATCCGAGGGGTAATCGCATACGTGCGTTTCCCGTTGCGGATACGTTGTAAATTGCCTGCCACTTGTGCCATGTGTATCTCCTTAAAATTGAGTAAATGTTGTTCATGTTTATGTATGAAAGTAGGCATTGTTCCTAATGTAGATGATATTGGATAGCCATAATGTATCTAGTTAATCTAGTGAAGGACTGAATACCTACTTGTAAGTTATGTAGTAGTATGTATAAAATTATAGCAAGTATTTTGCATCAAATTGTGTTAGCGTACAGTTCCATGAAAATAAATTATATAATTGTTATACATGACTAGGCGAAAGCCTATGCTCTTAGTATACTATAAGAAGTGGTTCTTGTATGTAGCTGAGGCAACGAATTTTATTCACAAATAATACACGGCTTATACACTAAAAATTTGTAGTTACACACAGCGTTATCCACAAAAAGTGATTAAGTAAAGAGAAAAATAAAAATCGAAGTAAGTTACTCTTAGTATACACACAGTTCATACACAGGTTACTCACATAGTTATACACACACCAAAGGGCGGCAAGTGAATAACCAAGGGATTACACACAACATAGACACAGGATACCCACATAGTTATCCACAGAGCAGTGTATATGTTGCTGTGATTACATAGGTGTGGGATGGATCATAATTGTACTCTGATGGAGTAATCGTGTATGCAAATGCGTCATATATGTATAGTGTTTATTATGTGTCAGGAAATTGTAGGTTAGATTTATAAATGAATTTTATAATATATTAATCTTGATATATATAATATATAAATCTAGTTATGAATAAGGAAAAGTATGAAAGTATTATATGAAAATGTACAGGTTGCCACCTTTGTGGAGCGACCTAATCGATTTGTGGTCCATTTAGAATTACAGGGACAGATGATTGCAGCTCACTTGCCAAATCCAGGTCGCATGTGGGAGCTCCTCTTTGTAGGGGTGAAGATGTATGTGGTGCATCATCCAAAAGAAGGTGCGAAAACGCAATATCGTGTCATCGGCATTGAACGCGATAGTGTACCAATCATGTTGGACACTAATTATTGTAATGACATGGCAGAGTATATGATCGAGGAACAACTGATTCCTGGATGGGAAGAATGGCGAGTGGTACGTCGTGAATATACTGTGGGGCATAGCCGCTTTGATTTGCTTCTCACCAATGACAAGGAAGAAGACTTTTTATTGGAAGTAAAATCCTGCACCTTATTTGGTGATCAAGGAGCGATGTTCCCTGATGCGGTGACGGAGCGTGGTCGAAAACATTTACTTCATTTGCAAGAATTACAACAAGAGGGATATCGTACAGGGATTCTATTCTTGGTGCAGTGGGAACGAGCGCTGTGGTTTTCTCCAGACTTTCACACGGATTTGGAATTTACGAAGACATTTATTGAGGTAGCACCACAATTAGACTGGAAGGCTATGGCTTTGCAGTGGACACCAGAATTTACTAAACCTACAGTGGTACGTGAGTGCTTGTACAATGATGCAGCGGTGCAACGAGAAGCGGAGGACCGAGGGGATTACCTCATGGTGTTGCAGGTGGAAGAGCCAGTGACCGTAACCATTGGTAGTAAGGGAGACATGCACTTTGAAGCTGGGTATTATATCTATGTAGGGTCAGCGAAAGTCAATTTAGAAAAACGGATTGAACGTCATAAACGGAAGCGGAAACAAAAACATTGGCATCTAGATTATTTGCGCAGTGTCAGCACTGTTGTGGCAGCCTTACCGATTCGCAGCTCCAGCGATTTAGAATGTGAATTGGCGAAGGCAATGAAGGCGATTAGTGTAGATGAGGTGAAAGGCTTTGGCTGCAGTGATTGTCATTGTACGTCACATCTATTCAAAATGGATGTGAATCCTATCCATGATGAACGCTTTATGATTGATGTGGTGGAAACATTCCGTATGAATCGATTAAATGAGGACATGTTAAGCAAATAAGGATAGGGTTACAGGAATAATTATACGAGAGATACTTTCATAAGCATTCAAATTTGAGTGTATTGAAACTTTCATGTAAAAAGATAGAAAAAAAGTGCATAAAATGGTATAATGGATTAGTTATATAATCAGTATTGTAAAATGAGGTGATACAATGGAGGAAAAGGCTTGGAGTCATGGCAAAATTTTGCCGGTCCAAATCGATAAAGAAATGCGCAGTTCCTACATCGATTACGCCATGAGCGTTATCGTTATGCGCGCCCTTCCAGATGTACGCGATGGGTTGAAACCTGTACACCGTCGTATTCTATATGCGATGCATGAAACAGGCATGACACCGTCGAAACCGTACAAAAAATCGGCTCGTATCGTCGGCGACGTACTTGGTAAATACCATCCACATGGTGATAGCTCTGTGTACGACGCAACGGTGCGCTTGGCCCAAGATTTTAATACAAGATATCCACTGGTGGATGGTCATGGTAACTTCGGTTCCATCGACGGCGACTCTGCTGCGGCTATGCGGTATACAGAAGTTCGTATGTCTCGTATTGCTACAGAAATGCTAGCAGATATTGAGAAGAAAACAGTGGACTTCATGCCGAACTATGACGAATCTTTAGAAGAACCAACTGTACTTCCCGCAAAGATTCCGAACTTGTTGATCAATGGTTCCGCCGGCATTGCCGTGGGGATGGCGACGAACATTCCGCCTCACAACTTAGGGGAAGTGGTTGATGGTCTTGTGATGCTCATCGACGACCCAGAGGTGGATGTGAATCAATTGATGACGGCTATCAAAGGTCCAGACTTCCCAACAGGAGCGTCTATCCTTGGTCGTGAGGGTATTAAAAAAGCCTATGCCACAGGTCGTGGTAGCATCAAAATGCGTGCGAAAGCTCACATTGAGGCTATGACGAAAGGTAAACACCGTATCGTGGTCACAGAAATTCCGTACCAAGTGAACAAAGCGCGCTTGATTGCAACCATTGCAGATTTAAGCCGCGATAAAGTGGTGGACGGCATTACTGCTCTTCGTGATGAAAGTGATCGCCGAGGTCTTCGCATCGTTATCGAATTGCGTGCGGACGTGCAACCAGATATCGTGTTGAACAAACTGTATAAACACACACAATTACAAGATACATTTGGCGTGATTATGTTGGCATTGGTGAAAGGCCATCCAAAAGTATTGACATTGAAAGAAGTACTAGGTCACTACTTAACGCACCGCCAAGAAGTGATCGTACGCCGTACAGAGTTCGACTTAGCGAAAGCAGAAGCTCGTGCCCACGTATTGGAAGGTTTGTTGATTGCTTTAGATCACATTGATGAAGTAATCCACACCATCCGCAGCTCTCAAACAACAGATATTGCTCGCACTGCTTTGATTGAAAAGTTCAGCCTTACAGAAATTCAAGCGAACGCCATCTTAGATATGCGTTTAGCTCGTTTAACAGGTTTGGAACGTGAAAAAATCGAAGAAGAACATGCGGCATTATTGGTGTTGATTGCGGACTTGAAAGCGATTTTAGCCTCCGATGCACGTCAACGTGACATCATCAAAGAAGAGTTAATCGCTATGAAAGAAAAATATGGTGATAAACGTCGCAGTGAAATCACTATCGATACATCTGACTTTGATGTGGAAGACTTAATTGCTGACGAAGAAATGGTCATCACTTTAACTCGTCAAGGCTATATCAAACGCATGAATGCCAATGTGTACCGTAACCAGCATAAAGGTGGCGTAGGCGTTGTGGGTATGAAAACGAAAGAAGACGATTATGTGGCGCAAATCATGCATGTGCGCACCCATAATACATTGCTATTCTTTACATCCACAGGCCGTGCGTACCGCTTGAAAGCCTACGAAGTACCAGAAGCATCGAGCCGTAACTCTCGTGGTACAGCTATCATCAACGTACTTCCTCTTAATGTAGGGGAAACGGTGACGAACATGATCGACTTAGAACGCATCTCCAGCGATGTGAACTTGTTCATGGTCACAAAACAGGGCGTTGTGAAGCGCACATCCATCGATGAATACCGCAACATTCGTCGTGGTGGTCTGAATGCAGTGGCATTGGACGAAGGGGATCAGTTGATCTCTGTAGGCTTGACCTATGGCAACCAAGATGTATTGCTAGGTACGAAAAAAGGTATGGCCATTCGTTTCCATGAAAGTGACGTACGTTTGTTAAAACGTGCTGCTCGTGGGGTGAAAGGTATCAACCTCAACGCTGGTGACGAAGTGGTAGGTGCTAGCATTATCCACGGTACTGGCGAAGAATGCCAAGTATTCACTATCAGTGAAGAGGGGTACGGCAAACGCAATGTGGAAAGCTCCTACACAGTGCAAAAACGTGGTGGTAAAGGGACGAAAAACTTTAAAATTACCGACAAAACTGGCGAAGTCGTGGCCGTAGAAATCGTGAATGACAACGATGAAATGATGCTTATTTCCGAACAAGGTAAGATCATTCGCTTTGACGTGAACGACATTGCCGTAAAGAAAAGTAAAGCTATTTCTGGCGTAAAAACACAAAACTTAGACGAAGGAGATAAAATTGCTTCTGTAGCAGTTATCTCTGGAGAAGATCTAAAAGAAGACGAAAGCTTGTTTTAGTAGAGGCTTTCTTGCTAGCATTTTTGTTAGCTAAGTAAAGGAAACGAGTAATCCATTTTGTTTGTAGTTTGTCACGTTCAATAGCATGTATTTAGCATAATGGAAGAGCACGACACATTCCTCCGCAAACTGATACAGTGGTTAGGTTTGCTCCGGAACATGTCGTGCTCTTCTTGTATTTCTATAATTTAACAGAATAGAACGTGACAGATGTATAATTCATAATATAAATAGATTGCTCGTTTCTACGTTTGTGGAGTTTACGCAGTAATGGGATAGCAAGAAAGACCACTTCTACAATGGCGCTTTACGGAGGCGTGGAGATACTGAGGTATTCTATGTTTACCTTTACGTTAAGTTATGATACAATATGAGTAGCTAAAACAACAAGTAAGTCTAGCAAAGATTACACCAAAAAAAGCACAGGGCGGCAACCCTGTGCTTTTTCTTTGCCGTTTATGTTACGGCTATGGCTAGTCACTATTTGTTGTTACTATCTAGCCATTTGCAAATGAAAGTCGTCACTTGTTTCACTATGTAGCTGGTGGCGTTCTCTCTAAATTAGTATAAGGGAAGACCGTAACACACCCCTTCTCAAACTGATCCTACGGTAGGTTTGTTCAGGGGTATGTTACGGTCTTCTGCGTTTGTATGATTTAGGTAGTAAAGGGGACGCCACAAGGCTACTACTCGTAACGGCATTCCTCAAGGAAAGAAGAGAGTGTTTTTTTCTGCATTGAATTTTATCGATGAATAGCATATAATAGTAATGTTATATCATAAAATCAGAGTATTAGGAGGCGAGTCCTATTTTAGACTTTAAGCGTTTTACCTTAGAAGATAAGCCCCGTATTGATGCGTATTTCTCAGAGCATCATTATGAAGCGTCGGATAATAGTTTTACTACATTATTTATGTGGCAAGATATTTATGGCATTACTTGGGCAGAAGAAGAAGGCGTATTATTTATTAAAGGTGGTGGAGTGACGGAATCTCCATTTATGTTACCACCGTTTGCAGGAAAAGATGCCAAGTTTGTAGATGGATTACAAATGGCGAAAGAGTGGTTCAAGGAGAACCAAATTCCATTTTTATTAAAAGGTGTTAATCCAATCATGATGGAACGGATGCAAAAGTTGTGTCCAGATTGCTATGAATTTACACCTGACCGGGATAACTTTGAATATATCTATCGTACAGAAGATATGATTACCTTATCCGGTAAAAAGTTGCGTCAAAAGAAAAATCATTTGAATCAATTCCGTATGCAATATTCTAACTACGAATATATGCCAATTGATGAAAATACGATTCCTCTTTGTCGTGAAGCGGCAGCACAATGGGTGGAGACACACCATGAAGAAGGCATTGAAGATGAGCTAACTGCCATCAATTTGCTCTTCGATCATTGGGATGCATTAGGCCTTGTAGGTGGTTGCATTAAATTGTTCGGACGAGTAGAAGCTTTCACCATTGGGGAAATGTTGAATGAGCATATGGCGCTCATTCATATTGAGAAAGCAAACCCAACCATCCGTGGTTTGTATCAAGCTATCAATAATGAATTCATTCGTCATGAATTTGCGGATACGAAGTTTATCAACCGTGAAGAAGATATGGGCTTACCAGGGCTTCGCATGGCGAAAGAGTCGTACAACCCAGATCATTTTGCTGAAAAATATGATGCTCGTTGTGCTAAACAAGGCGCTTGTGAGGATAGTCATCCATGACCTATTTTTGGGAAGGATTACTTATCGGTTTTGCCGTGTTGGCGCCCATAGGAATGCAGAATCTATTTATCATTAATACAGCATTGGTGCAAAAGGTGTCACGTATTATTACAACGATTTTAATCGTGGCATTTTTCGACCTCACCTTGAGCGTGTCAGCCTTTTATGGCATTGGTGCCATCTTTGACATATGGCCATTTTTGAAAGGCATCGTTTTATTGCTAGGTGGGGCGGTTATCTTTTACATGGGCTATACCGTGTTCAATTCGGAGCCGAATGTATCTCATGTAGATACGAATGTGACCATTTGGAATATTGTGACCACTGCCTTTGCGGTGGCATGGCTGAATCCGCAGGCACTTATCGATGTGACGATGATGTTCGGTGCTGTGAAAGCCAGCATTCCAGAAGAAGCATCTCTCTATTTCTTGTTGGGATACATCGTGTCTGCCTTTGCTTGGTTTGGGGCGCTGTCCACGATTATTCACAAATTATCAAAGCGCATCAAGATTTCGCAATTGGTTTGGATCAATCGTATCTGTGGATTGATTCTATTCGGGTATGGCGCTAAACTATTTTTAGATGGTGTCTTATTGTATATATAATTTATGAATTACCATTGCATCCTTTGGTGAGGCATTGTAATATAATAACTAATTGGGGTATGCGTTTGCGGATGCATACTTGAAAGAGCCGGCTACGCTGGCTCTTTTTCTATGTCAGTAAACTTTCACAAAAGAAGTGTATAAAGGGTCTAGCAGTAGGCCCTTATTTTTTTATATAATAATAGAATAAAGTATACGAATTATTTTCTATGTACCATAGCGATGGAAGAGGGATTATTTTGAAATTTAGAATTGCCAAAGAGTCAGACACAAAAGAAGTCAAACGTTTGTGGGCCTATTGTTTTGAGCCAGAGGACCATCCATTTTTTAAATACTATTTTGATACGGCCTATGAACCAGACAATACGATGGTGGGCATCGACCGTAGTTATTTGGTGAGCACTGTTCATTTACGACAAAATACCATTCGTGTTCGTGGTGTGGACCTTCCTATGTCTTATATGGTAGGGGTTGCCACAGACCCGATTGTACGACGCAGTGGGGTCGGTAAAAAATTACTGAAAGCAGCCTTAGGAGAATTGAAAGAACGTGGCCAGGGCTTAACCATTTTAATGCCATCTTCTGCAGGATTTTATCAAAATTATGGCTGGGATTTATACGCTCATCAATGGGTACAAACCTTGAAATTGGAGGAGTTAGCCCCTCTGTTAAAGAAACTAGACAAAACCTTATCCTTTGGCATGTTGCGTTCCCCACGTGAATGGAAACGCTTAGCAGGCGTTTATGAAACCTACACAAAACCATTGTCTGGCTATGCAGTACGAAAAGAAAAAGAATGGGTTCGTTTGTTGGAATCCATTTTTGCAGAAGGCGTGCAAGTAGGATATGTAAAAAATGATTCTGGACAATTAGAAGGCTATTGTTTCTATCGCCTAGGAGAGCCTGAGATCGGGGTGAGTGAGTTTGTGTACACCACTCGCCGTGCGCAAAAAGCATTGTTGAACTTCTTGTATAACCATCGATCCCAAGGTGAAAGCGTACGTTGGAATGAAGGCATGATTGACCAAGGCTATATTTTTCACACGAATGGAAAAACGGGACATAGTACGATGCCATTTATGATGAGTCGCATCGTAGATGTGAAACTCGCTATGGAAAGCATTCCTGTACCCGTAGCCTTAGAAGGAGCAATCCAATTCGGAGTGAAAGACCCATTATGCGAGTGGAACCACGGCACTTATGTAGTGTCTTATAAAGAGGGAAAAGCACAAGTGGTGAAACACAAAGAACACGTGGACATCAATGCAAAATTAGTGTTCTCCGTAGGGGCCTTAAGCTTACTTCTTATGGGGCGCATGAGTGCAACAGAACTCGCCTTTGAAGACACGCTAGAAGGACCCGATGATATATTAGAAGTGTTAAACCGGGCGTATCCAAGACAAAATACATATATTAATGAATGGTGGTAAGAGACTTTGTTAAGTTGATATAATCACTATAAGATAAAAAAGAACACTATGCATTTCTCGACAAACTGTGAGAACATCTAAGTTTGCTATAGGATGTGTGGTGTTCTTTTTATTTTTCTATTGATCTTATGCATAAGAGCTGGTACAGTGATCTTATATACATGTATATAGGAGATAAAGATGAGTACGATAAATTTTACGAAATCATTACAACATAGTGGACCAGAGTTTGTATCGAATAATGCAGAAGAAGGTCGAAAGGTAATTTCTGCTATAGAGAGCGAATTAAAACGGTGCGAATCCTTTTTTATTAGCGTAGCATTTATTACAGCAGGTGGACTAAGTCCATTATTAATGACGTTAAAAGAGTTGGAAGAAAAACATATTCCAGGTCGTATTTTGACAACTAATTTTTTGATGTTTAATGATCCTAAAATACTAGACAAGTTAAGTCAGTTTAGTAATATAGAGCTCCGTATATTTGATGCACAAGGGTCGGATGTAGGTTTTCATACAAAAGGATATGGATTCCATTTAGAAGATGAGTTTACTATTATAGTGGGCAGCTCTAATATGACGCTCCACGCATTGACAAGAAATAAAGAGTGGAATGTACATTATAGTTCTCATAAGCAAGAATCTTTTGTGACGTCTGTCTTAGAAGAGTTTGAAAGCTTGTGGGCAGCAGATGAAACAAAGACCTATGTAGACTATATTGATACGTACAGAATGTTATATAAGCAATATAATGATTCTACTAAAAAACAATTACCAGCAGTGGCAGATGCGAGTGTAACTGAATATAATCAATCTCCAAAAGTATTACAGCCGAATAGTATGCAGTCCTATGTGATTGAAAAGTTTGCAGAACTATATGAGACAGGGGCTAACAAGGGATTATTAATTTCTGCAACTGGTACAGGTAAAACCTATGCATCAGCCTTTGCGGTCAGTAGTGTTACACCGAAGCGTGTATTATTTTTAGTGCATCGTGAACAGGTGGCTCGACAAGCGATGGAATCCTATCAACGGGTGATTGGTGACTCCGTGACGTATGGTGTGTTATCAGGTACAGCAAAGGGGTTTTCTGAGACGTATTTATTTGCCACTATGCAAATGATGTCGAAGCCAGATTGTTATGAGAGGTTTGCCCCCACAGATTTTGATATTATCGTCATTGATGAGGCACATAGAGCAGGATCTGAAAGTTACCATCGTATTATGGAATACTTCAAACCTAAGTTTTGGTTTGCTATGACCGCTAGTCCAGAGCGTACAGATGATTTCGATATTTATAAATTATTTGATTACAATATTATTCATGAAATACGATTACAACACGCATTGGAGGCAGATTTGCTGTGTCCATTTCACTATTTTGGTATCGGACAATTATCTGATGGCATCACAACCTATGAGGGTGATGAAGCACAGAGTATTTTTGCCAATGAATGGGATTACCAAACAAGAGCTAGATTAATTCTAGAGCAATGTAATTTTTATGGATATTCTGGAGAGCGAGTAAAAGGGTTAGTATTCTGTCATAGTATTGAAGAAGCACAAGAACTATCAATGGCCTTTAATCAACTGGGGATGCGAACTCTTAGTCTAAGTGGGGCAGACTCACAAGAAAGTCGTGAAGCGGCGATTCAAAGATTATCGGGACCGGATGCAAATGATGCATTAGACTATATTATGACGGTAGATATTTTTAATGAAGGTATCGATATTCCAGAAGTCAATCAAGTTGTTATGGTTCGTGGCACAGAGAGTCCTATTGTGTTTGTGCAACAGTTAGGTCGGGGACTGCGTCGTCATAACAGTAAAGATTACGTGGTTGTTCTTGATTTTATTGGAAACTTTAATAATAACTTTATGATTCCTGTAGCTCTGTCCGGAGATGTAAGTCATAACAAGGATAGTTTACGGTATTATGTGCAAGAAGGTACACGAGTGATTCCGGGTGCATCTACGATCCATTTTGATGCGATTGCTCAAGAACGTATTTTTAAATCTATTGATACAGCTAAATTCACACAGATTAAACATATTCGGCAAGCTTATAAAAACTTAAAATACAAATTAGGCCGTATTCCTAAATTGATAGATTTTGAAAACTATGGAAGCATTGATATTTCTTTGATCTTTAGTAGTAATGCAAAAACATATTATAAGTTTTTGGTAGACTATGAAAAAGACTATACGCATAGGTTTTCTGCGGTAGAAGCGAAAATACTAGAGTATATGGGCCAGTATATGGTACTTGGCAAACGAGTACATGAACTCTATTTATTGGAAGGTTTATTGAAAGGCGAAGTTAATCCACTGGCGTATATGAGAACACAGTTGCTAAGATTAGGTATTCCTTGTACAACTCATACGGAAAGGAATATCATCAATATATTTACAGGTCAGTTTAAGACAGGATCTTCCAAAGCTGGATTTAAGGATGCCGTGTTGTGCGATGAAGTGGCAGATGGATTGCAAATATCATCGGTATTTCGTGAAGCTCTACAACAAGAAGGATTTCGTGATATGGTCGAAGACTATGTGAAAGTGGGCTTTCAAAGAAATCAAAAATATTATAGTCAACGATATGAGGAAGCTTCTTTTACGCTGTATCAAAAATATACCTATGAAGACGTATGTCAGTTAATGGAGTGGGAAACTAGTATCGTACCATTAAATATTGGTGGTTATAAATATGATGAGGCGACCAAAACATATCCGGTATTTATCAATTACGATAAAGGGGAAGATATTGCAGATACGATACGCTATGAAGATAAATTATTATCTCCACAACAATTAATCGCTATTTCTAAAAGTGGTGTTGACCTTAGTAATAATTTGGTACAAAAAGCGTTACATGCAAAAGAAGAAGGCATTACTATGCATTTGTTTATTCGAAAAAATAAGAACGATGAAGATGGGGCAAAAGAGTTTTATTATTTAGGTCATATACATGCAACAGGGGAAACAGAAGTATTTACCATGCCAGGTACAACGAAAAAAGCTGTTCGTATTATGTATGATTTGGAAAATCCGATACGTGAAGATTTGTACGACTATTTTGTGAATCATTAAAGGAGGTATGGATGAAGACGATAGAAGTAGTAGCGGCAGTTATTTTGAAAGATAACCAAGTATTAACTACACAAAGAGGTTATGGAGATTTACAAGGACGTTGGGAATTTCCAGGAGGTAAAATTGAGTTTGGAGAGGATCATAAAGCAGCTTTATCTCGTGAGATACAAGAAGAATTAGATGTGCAGATTACAGTAGGAGACTTTTTAACAACCGTAGAGTATGACTATCCTAATTTTCATCTCATTATGCATGCCTATCAATGTGAGTTATTAGGAGAATTTCATTTACAAGAACATAGTGCAGCTCGTTGGTTAAGCTTAGAAACCTTATATGATGTAGATTGGTTAGAAGCAGATTTGCCTATCGTGGAATATATGAAAAGGTTAATTGCCTAGATAGAATGCATAGATGTATTAATGATATACTAGTAATAAAATAGCCTAATATTTAAATAGTATATGAGTTGTAATGAAAGAGAGAAAATATGAAAAAACTAACCACATCCATTTTATTGGCACTTTTCAGTGCCACGATCTTCACACCAAGCCATGTAGAGGCAAGCTGGTTGTCTAAAACATGGAAAAAGATTGAAAAGTCTTGGAATGAAGCGGGGAAGCAAAGTACTTCTACTGGAACGAATGGATCATCTACGAGTTCGATTCGTTTGCCACAACGGTCGGAGTATCCCAGTAACTTTGGTCTTCATCAAGTTGTAGGTCATTCATTAGAGGCTGTTGAATATCAAGTGTTGGGGGTTCCTATGGGAGCTACTTTCAGACAAGTAAGAAATAGCCTTGGTGAACCTACTGAAATTAATCGTGGTATGAGATATGGTGGAGTAAGATTCAATATGTCGTTTACAAAAGGTGACTATTATGATAATAATGTGGTAGATTATATTGAGATTACGAACAGAGATGCTACGACTCATCGTGGGATTACAGTAGGTGACACACTAGAACAGGTGTATAATGCCTATGGTCGACCAACATATATTTTTGACAATAATGCGTGGTTTTATGGTGCGTTCATGTGGAACTCAGACTATATTTCAGGTATTTATTTTGACAATGATGGTGAAAGAGTAACGAAAGTTCATCTGCATTCTCATTAATATATATTTTCAATGAGAGGTATCTTTATGAAAAAACTAACTACATCCATTTTATTGGCACTTTTCAGTGCCACGATCTTCACACCAACCCATGTAGAGGCAAGTTGGTTGTCTAAAACGTGGAAAAAGATTGAAAAGTCTTGGAATGAAGCAGGACAACAAAGCAGTACTAATGGAACAACTAGCACATCTTCCAGTACGATTCGGTTGCCACAACGGTCGGAGTATCCAAGTAGTTATAGAGGCGGACAATTAGTGGGAGAGGGGATGGATATACAAGATCTTACTATCGCAGGTGTGCCAGTGGGTGCTCAATACAATGAAATACGAAAATCTTTAGGGGCACCGACAGCAGAGGCAATGTATAATCCACATGTATCTAGAGTTCCTAATATATTTATGCGATATGGTGGGATAACCTTTGAAAGTGTTCACGGAGGCGTTGATAGAGCAGGAATGATTACCGTAGATAATCGAGATGCTGTAACTTACAGAGGGATTGCAGTAGGTGATTCCTTAGAAGCCGTATATAAGGCATATGGTAGACCTACGCATATCAATAGCAGAAATGATTGGTTTTATGGAGCTTTTATATGGGCGTCCGATGCAAAAAGCGGTATCACTTTTGAGAATGATGGAGAAAAGGTGACTAAGATTAGGATTATTAATTCCTAAAAAAGAGGCGTATCAATTATGAACGATTCTATAAACCCAAAGGAGGGCTAATATGATTACAATTAAAACATCTCACGCATCCTCCGCTCTCCGCCAATCTTCCCTCCCTCAAAATTCCTCCAAAAATATCACCTACGAATACTCCCCTCTCCTAGAAGACTTCCCCCTCACTCATGGTGTGACGTACCGCTATGGTGGTGTCAGCGAAGGTAGCTTTGATAGCTTCAACATGGGTCTTCATGTGGGTGATACGCCAGATGCGGTGGCAAAGAATCGTAAACGCTTAGCACAGGTGCTAGGTGTGGAACCTCATCGTTTGACCTGTGGTGAGCAAGTACATGGGGTAGGCGTGACGAGGGTCACACCAGAGCTTGTGGGTCGAGGTGCTTTCAGTTGGGACGATAGCATTCCAGACAGCGATGCGATCCACACGAACTTGGCGGAGGTTCCTCTCTTGTTGCTTGTGGCGGACTGTGTGCCAGTACTTATCTATGATGCGGCACATCATGCAGTGGCGGTTGTTCATGCAGGTTGGCGTGGTGCCATCGCTCATATTGTAGAACGAACGATAGATAGTATGCACGAGGCATATGAAACGTCGCCATCCGATTGTTATCTCTTCATCGGCCCATCCATTGGGGCAGACTCCTTCGAGGTGAGTGAAGAAATTGCAGAACAATTCCGGCAAGACATGCATGCCTTGGGACTTTCACAGGTGGACGAGGTGGTGCGTTATATCCAACGAGACGGACAAACAACACCTACACCGCATGTAGATTTGAAAATATACATTGCAGCCTGTGTAGTGCAGAAGGGTGTACCATTAAAGCAAGTGGCGATATCATCCACAGACACGATGACTACTGATGGATGTTACTCGTATCGGCGAGATCAAGGGTGCACCGGTCGAATGGCGATGTTTGCTGTCTTGCGAGACCAAGCCTAGGACACAGATGTCTTAGACTTGTTTCTCTTAAGGAGGGGCACTTTCACAGGATGCCCTAAGACCTTGTAGGGTACTGGAGGATATCACATGCGATGACGGTGCACAATCGGGGGTATATACTTTCATCCAGACATGAAATACTTGACAAATATATAAATTAGATAACTAAGAATAAGAAAATACAGAGAACTAGGCTTGAAATCATGCTTTTTCTATGTACTTTTCTTATTCTTTCGTTTATAATAAAAAAGATAAAGTATTATTTTTTTTATGAAGACCTTTCAGAGTGGAATGTAACGAAGAAAGAGGACTGACATATATGATAGCAACAGCATTACATGAAGTGCAGGAACGCATCGAAGCGGCGAAGGCACGAGTGGGAAGAACAGATTCTGTTACGCTAGTAGCGGTGACGAAGAATCATCCTGTAGAGGCGGTGCAAGAGGTAGCCCAGTTAGGCGTAAGAACCGTGGGCGAGAATCGTGTACAAGAAGCGAAAGAAAAAATGGAACTCTACCAGGGACCAGAGCTACAATGGCATTTGATTGGACAATTACAAAACAACAAAGTGCGCAATGTGGTGGGGAAGTTCAGGCTGATTCATTCGGTTCACAGTGTTAAGTTGTTGGATGAAATTCAACGCATTGCTGCGAGAGAAGGGCTAGTACAAGAAGTATTACTACAAGTTAATGTGGCACGAGAAGAAAGCAAGTCCGGTATGGATGTGGAAGAGTTTCCTACCATTCGGGAATATGCTAAAACATTACCCAATGTACGGGTAAAAGGGCTTATGTGTATGGCACCATTTTTTGATGATCCAGAAGAGGCACGCCCTATCTTTAAAGTGGCACATGCTTTATTTGAAGACATGAAACTTCATTTCGATGAAGGGCAGATTGAATATATATCCATGGGGATGACCCATGATTTTGAAGTAGCAATTGAAGAGGGTGCAAATATTGTTCGTGTGGGAACTGCAATATTTGGAGAACGCCACTATGATAAGTAATGGAGGAAATGACGATGGCACTGAAAGACAGCTGGAATTCTGTAAAAAACTTTTTTGGCGGTAATCAAGATGATGGATATGAATATGAAGAGTATTCAGATGATACATATGAAGAAGAATTTCAACAGCCAGTGGTAACAGCACCAGTGGCAGGTGGTAATGGACCTGTAGCATCAGCAGCCCATCCAAAAACAGGAGGATATAACACAGTGGCACAACGTTCTAGTGGTATGAAAGTAGTCATCGTAGAGCCAAAAGCATTCGAAGACTCTGAAAACATTGCAAATCAATTACGCGATATGCGTCCAGTAGTGATTAATTTTGAAAATACAGACCCTCATGAAGCGGCACGTATTGTGGACTTTGTTAGTGGCGCTACATTTGCTTTAGATGGCAAATTAGAAAAAATTGGCAAAGATATTTTCATCTGCGTGCCAGTAAATGTAACAGTAGATTATACAGATAAAGAATATACAGAAATATCTGATAAATTAGCTTGGAAAGAGCCACAAGCCTAAGTATTAGGAGGTAGCCATGCAAAAAATACTACTAATTGGTGTAGGATCGATGGGTGGTGCTATTTTACAAGGGGCTTTGGAACAAGGTGTTTGGGGTCCTGAGGAAGTAGATGTATTGGTGCGTCGCAGTGAACAAGCGGCGGAATTAGAGCGCACATTTGGTGTGACAGCCTTTACGGACTGTGATGCCATACCTGCCTTTGATGAGTATAGAACCATCGTATTTGGCGTAAAACCTCAAGTATTGCCATCTCTTATGCAAGAGGTGGGCCCACTCATTGAGCCGAGAACGCTATGTATTTCTATTGCAGCAGGCATTACATTGGACACATTGCAGTCCTTTGCGCCGCATGCGCATTGGTTGCGAGCTATGCCGAATACACCAATCTTAGTGAAAGCTGGTTTTACAGCCATTGCAAGTAGTGAGGAGGTAACTCCAGGTGAACGGGAGCAAGCCTTGCGTATTTTTGAAGCGTTAGGTGAAGCTGTCGTATGTTCAGAAGCTGATTTAGACCGTATTGGTGCGTTAGCGGGGGCGGGTCCAGGCTATATGTATACCATTTTAGATGCTATGGCCAATGCAGGAGTTCGGATTGGACTCACTAGACCATTGGCGTTACAAGCGGCGGTACAGACCATGTATGGTTCAGGCTTAATTGCCTTAGAAACAGGCTCTCATCCTAGTGTACTGCGGGACCAAGTGACCTCTCCAGGGGGAACTACCATAGCAGGCATTGCTGCCATGGAAAAAGAAGGATTGCGGTCCTCTATTATGGAAGGTGTCCTCGCTTGTTATGAGCGGTCAAATGAAATAGGAAAACAACGTGAAAGATAAAGAAAAGTTAATTCGATATTTTGAAGCATCTGGTAATGGCGAAGAAGCTAGACGTATGATTGACCTAGCTGAGCAAGTACAAGCAGGCAGACCGTACCGTGTAACAGATTTTATGTCTCCGGCAGGTCTTGTCATTGCGGATGCAGTGAAAGCGAATTTCGGTGGTATTGATATCATTTCCAGCGGTGGCTATGAAGGGGCAGAGCGCCTTCGAGTGGCCTTTGTGGACCCTCATTTTCAAGGCACGGTAGATTTACAAATTGCGGTGCTAAAAGTATCTTGGGATCCACGATTCCGACTGTTGACGCATCGTGATGTACTGGGCTCTTTAATGGGGCTTGGTATTGATCGCACTCATTTTGGGGATATTATTGTCACTAGTGGCGGTGCTCAGGTGATTGTCGATGAGACGATAGCAGATTTTGTAATTCAAAATTTCACAAAAATTGCTATGGTTACTGTAACAGTATCCCGGATGGAATTGAGTGAATTACAACCGAAAGAAGAAAAAATAAAAGAAGTACGAACGACTGTGGCATCTATGCGGTTGGATTCTATCGCCTCTTCTGGTTTTAGTACATCTCGTACAAAAGTAGTAGAAGCGATTAAAGCAGGATTGGTACAAGTGAATTGGCAACCTGCAAAAGGGCCAGCGCAAGAAGTGAAAGAAGGGGATGTTATCTCTCTTCGTGGCAGAGGTCGTATGCAAATAGAAAGTATTACTGGAACGTCTAAGAAAGGACGTATTGGAGTACATCTAAAACGATTTATGTAAGGAGGCTGATCCTATGTTAACACCAATGGATATTCATAATAAAGAGTTTGGAAAAAGTATTCGTGGCTTTGACTGCGATGAAGTAAACGAGTTCTTGAATGAAGTGGTACAAGCCTATGAAATCTTGTATCGTGAAAACCGTGAAATGACTGATAAAGTAGAGCAAATGGAAAAACGGTTGAATCAATATGAATCAACAGAAGAAACTATGCGTAATACATTGGTACTGGCTCAAGAAACTGGTGAAAACGTAAAAGAGGCAGCTCGTAAAGAGGCTGATATAATTCTACAAAATGCAGAGCAGCAACGTAAATTAATCTTAGAAGATGCGAATCGTGCGCTGCGAGAAGCAGAAGCTAAATATGCTACCATTGCGAATGAAATGGCCGTGTTCCGTGCAAAAGTAGAATCAATTTTAACAGCGCAATTACAATTATTAGATGGCATTGCTTTACAGGACATCACACCTGTAGAGACTGAAACAGAAGTATAAGATGAATTTCGGCTTGATTATTCAAGCCGTTTTTGCCATTGTAGAGACATATAAGGATAGTAGTAGAATGATAACAGTTGGACTTTCACTCAAGGATAGACCTTGCCTAGTTGTAGGCGGCGGAGAGGTGGCCTTACGGCGTATTAAAAAATTAATAGACGAAGAGGCATCTATTATGGTGGTCAGTCCTGATGTATTGCCTGACATTGCAAGATACTATGAAGCAGGTGTATTACAATGGATAGGGAAGCCTTATAGCTCAGAATATATGGTAGATCAACAATTTGTCATCATTGCCACAGATAATCCCATTGTTAACACACAGGTTATGGATGATGCAACAGCAGTGGGTGCTTTTATTAATCGGGCTGATGTGAAAGATGATTCTACTTGGGTATTCGGCAGTACTACGGAGATTGGTGATTTAGAGATTTCTATATTTACCAATCAAGTGAGCCCACGAGTGAGTCGCTTGCTTAGACAGGATATAGAAACCAGATATGGCATATTAGCCGAGTGGCTACCTCAGATTCGTCTATGGAGACAAGAATTACAGCATATATTAGATACGCCAAAAGAACGAGAGCAGTTCTGGCGTACAAATTTAGGAGAATCGGAGTTTATACAAATAGTAGAGGGTCAAGGAGACTCAGTGAAGGAGAATATTGTACATGCAATTAGTCGTATTAGGTCTGAATCATAGAAGTGCACCTGTAGATGTACGAGAGAAATTTTCTTTTTCTAAAGAAGCTCTCGATCATGCTATGGATCACATCTATGCTCATGAAGAAGTAGAGGAGTGCGTCCTTTTATCGACGTGTAACCGCACAGAACTCTATGTCGTCCTAAATGACATGGAGAATGTAAAAGAATATATGATACGTTTACTACTGCATCTGAAAGGTGAAGAAACAGTAGACGTAGATGAGAAATGGTTTTTCCTATATGAAGGGAAGGCATGTATTTCTCATTTATTTAGAGTGGCATCTAGTTTAGATTCTCTTGTGTTAGGAGAAGGTCAAATTTTGAGTCAATTAAAAATGGCTTATATTTCTTCCTATAGTAAGGGATTAACAGCATCTGTATTTAATATTATTTTCCAAAAAGCCATTGCTGTAGGGAAACGTGTGCGTACAATGACGGGAATTGCAAATACGCCAGTATCTGTTAGTTATACAGCAGTCAATTTAGCGGAAGATAGTTTAGAGATTCCTATCAGTGAGGCAAAGGTTCTCATTTTGGGAGCTGGTCAAATGAGTGAGCTCACAGCTCGTCATTTACAAGCTAAAGGGGTAAAGAGTATTTTCGTGTCCAACCGGACGTTCAAAACAGCGGAAGAATTGGCAACCCAATTTAATGGTAAGGCTGTGGTCTTTGATCATTTCGTAGAAGAAGCCAAAACGGCAGATATTATTATTACATCTACCGGTGCACCGCATTATGTGATTGAGCGGGAAGAAGCGGAAGAAATTATGGATGGCCGAGATGGTAAGTCGATTGTCATGATCGATATTGCCGTACCTCGTGACATCAACCCAGATGTAACAGAAATTCCAGGGGTATATTTGTTTAACATTGATGCCTTGGAAAGTGTAGTAGAAGCGAATAAACACCAACGAGAAGAAGAAGCTAAAAAAGCAGAACCAATTTTAGAAGAGGCATTGCAGGAAATCGAAGAGAAATTGCAATATTTATCGGTTCGTCCTATTATGGTTTTACTTAGCGAAAAAGCAGAAGCCATTCGTAAACGTGAAGTACATCGCGCGATGGCAAAATTACCTAATGCCACAGAGCTAGAACGTAAGATTATTAGCAATATGTCCCGCATGTTGGTACGTAAATTATTGCGTGATCCAATGATTCATTTTGGTGAAGTAGCGGGTAAAGAAGAAGAGCGAGATTATTGGAAGTTATTCCAAGATATGTTTGCTTTGGAAGTGGAGGACGACACACTATGAGAGACACAATTCGTATAGGCACCCGTAGTAGTGCCCTTGCTTTATGGCAAGCCAATTATGTGGCAGATACATTGCGCAAACATTATCCACAGTGCAAGGTGGAGTTAGTCCATCACAGTACGAAAGGTGATCGTATTTTAGAAAAACCATTGGCTGAAATTGGTGGCAAAGGTTTATTTACAGAAGAGTTAGAAGCATCTATGCGTGATGGTAGCATCGATTTGGCTGTACACAGCTTGAAAGATATGCCTACAGAATTGCCAGAAGATTTGGTACTAGGCGCGATTACAGAGCGTGAAACACCATGTGATGCTTTGGTATCACCAAAATATAAAACATTAGATCAATTACCACAAGGTGCTAAAGTAGGAACCAGTAGTTTACGCCGTCAAGCACAATTATTGAATCAACGACCTGATTTGCAGATTTCTGTACTTCGTGGGAATGTGCAAACACGTTTGAATAAATTAGAAACAGAAAACTTTGATGCCATTGTATTAGCAGAGGCTGGTTTAAAACGATTGGGTTTGGAGTCTGTTATTACTCAGACTTTTACTAGCGATGAAATCATCCCTGCTGTTGGTCAAGGGGCGCTCGGTATTGAATGTCGCAAGGATGATGCAGAAATGCTAGATATGTTATCTGTATTGCACGATGAAAATACTATGTGGGCTACTCGTGGAGAACGCAGTTTTCTTCGTCAACTTGAAGGTGGTTGCCAAGTACCGATGGGTGTACATGGGACGATTTATAAAGGACAATTAACGTTGAAAGCAATCATTGCTTCTTTAGATGGAAAAAATTGTTTTGAAGGTGAATTGTCAGGACCAAAAGAAAAAGCAGATATGTTAGGTCGTAACTTGGCGAAAGCTCTCTATGAAGAAGGGGGTAAAGCCATCATTGACGATTTAGTAGAAAGAGGAGTATTGAAATGACAGGCATTGTATATTTAATTGGTGCCGGACCAGGCGATCATAAATTAATCACTCTGAAAGGTAAGGAATGTATTGAAAAAGCAGATGTTATCGTCTATGACTATTTAGCAGATGCTCATTTCTTGTCCTATGCGAAAGAAGGGGCGGAGATTATTTATGCTGGCAAAAAAAGCAATAACCATACGATGCACCAATGGGAAATTAACGAGCTTCTCGTCAAATGTGGCTTAGAAGGTAAAGTGGTGGCTCGTCTTAAAGGGGGCGACCCTTTAGTATTCGGTCGTGGTGGTGAAGAAGCGTTGGCTTTGGTGGAAGCGGGCGTGCCATTTGAATTTGTACCAGGCATTACATCTGGTATTTCGGCGCCAGCCTATGCAGGGATTCCTGTGACACAACGGGCGATGGCCACATCCTTTGCCATCGTCACTGGTCACGAAGATCCAACAAAACCAGAGTCTGGTATGAACTGGGAAGGCTTAGCTAAATCTGTGGACACGATTTCCTTTGTGATGGGTATTTCTAATTTGCCGAACATTGCCACTAACTTAATCAAATATGGTCGTCCTAAGGAAACTCCAGTGGCAGTCATCCGTTGGGGAACAAAACCAATCCAAGAAACGTTGGTCTCTACATTGGAGCATGTCGTAGAAGATGTAGAAAAAGCGCAATTGAAAGCACCAGCTATTGTTATCGTTGGGGAAGTAGTATCTCTGCGGGAGCAATTACGTTGGTTTGATAATAAACCATTATTTGGTAAAACTATCGTGGTCACACGAGCTCGTAGTAAAGCTAGCGCCTTATCTGAACGATTGCTAGAATTGGGAGCCCATGTCATCGAAGCATCTGCTATCAAAACACAGGCCTTGCCTCGTACAGAGGAGATGGATGTGACCTATGATAGCTTATCTTTCTACGATGGATTGATTTTCACATCTGCCGAAGGGGTGCGATTCTTCTTTGATGGCTTACTAGACCGTGGACTCGATAGCCGTGCCTTAGGTTCTATGAAAGTATGCGCCATCGGTAGTGCTACGGCGAAATCTTTATTAGGTCGTGGCATTCGTGCGGACATCGTGCCACCGAATTACCAGGCGGAATCTGTGGTAGAAACAATTACTGCTGAACAAGGTCGTGTATGGCAAAATCGTGAGTTAGGCGACTTGCGCTTTGTGTTAGTACAACCAAAAGTGGCGCGCGACGTGATTTACAAAGGACTTTCACAGGCAGGATGCGATGTGACAGTATTGCGTTTGTACGAAACGGTACAAGATACGTCCCATAAAGAATATTTAGAAGAAGCATTACGTGCAGGAGAGGTGGATTACATTACGTTCACAAGTTCTTCTACGGTGACCAATACGAAAGATATGCTCGGAGTCGATGCGGTGAGCTTATTAGGTAATACGAAGGTCGTTTGCATTGGACCGATTACAGGCGCTACCTGCGTGGAAGAAGGAATTCATCCAGATTTAATTGGTGAAACCTTTACAATCCCTGCGATGGTGGATCTAATCTTGAACGATTGCAAATAGAAAGAGGCACAATATGGAATTACGAAATCGACCAAGACGATTACGCATCAACCCAGCCATGCGTGCGTTGGTTCGTGAAACAACATTACAAGTAGATGATTTAATCTATCCTATATTTATTGTTCCTGGAACAGCGGTGAAAGAAGAAATTTCTTCCTTACCAGGACAATATCATGTGTCCGTGGACGAGGCTGTAAAATTGGCGAAAGAAGCCTATGATTTAGGTATTAAGGGCGTCGAAATTTTCGGCATTCCTACTTACAAAGATGAAGATGGTTCTTCTGCGTGGGATATGGAACAACCGGTACAGCAAGCGATTATGGCAATCCGTAAAGCAGTACCAGAGTTGATCGTTATTTCCGACGTATGCCTTTGCCAATACACATCTACAGGTCATTGCGGTCATGTGGAACATCATGAAGTCATCAATGATGCTACGTTGCCATTGTTGTGTAATGTAGCAGTGAGCCATGCGAAAGCGGGGGCTCACATGGTGGCGCCATCTGACATGATGGATGGACGTATTGCTGCGATTCGTGAAGCCTTAGATGCAGCGGGATTTAGCCATGTATCCATCATGAGTTATGCGGCGAAATATGCATCCGCCTATTATGGACCATTCCGTGATGCGGTCCATTCTGCACCGGGATTTGGGGACCGTAAAGGATATCAAATGGATGAGGCCAATCGTTTAGAAGCGTTGCGTGAAGTGGAACAAGACATCATCGAAGGGGCGGACATCATTATGATTAAGCCAGCTCTATCCTATTTGGATATCGTTCGTGAAGTGCGAGACAACTTTGATTGCCCTTTAGCCGTTTACAATGTCAGCGGTGAATATGCCATGATTAAAACAGCAGCCGCAGCAGGTCTTGTAGATGAAAAACGCATTACCTTGGAAACATTGCTATCCATGAAACGAGCAGGGGCGAAGATGATTATTACCTATCATGCCTTGGATGTGGCACGTTGGCTACAGGAAAAATAGTGTGGAAATATAGGAGCCATTATGTTTAGTTTAGAAAAATCAAAACAAGCCTTTACAGAGGCTCGTACATATATGCCGGGTGGTGTGAACAGTCCCGTTCGCTCTTACCGCAGTGTAGGGGGCAATCCTCCTTTTATCAGTTCTGCTAGCGGATCTCGCATTTACGATATTGATGGCAATGAGTACATCGATTACGTATTGTCTTGGGGTCCTATGATTCTAGGTCATGCGAACCCTGAAATTGTAGCATCTATTTTGGAAGCCATCCCTCGTGGTACTAGTTATGGAGCACCAACACTGCTTGAAACAGAAGTGGCGAAAAAAATTCAAGCTTTCTATCCATCTATGGAAATGGTACGCATGGTGAACTCTGGTACAGAATCTACTATGAGTGCCTTGCGTTTGGCTCGTGGCTATACAGGTCGTGACAAAATTGTGAAATTTATCGGCTGTTACCATGGTCATAGTGATAGCTTGTTGGTGAAAGCTGGTTCTGGCTTAGCTACCTTTGGAGTTCCAGATAGTCCAGGCGTGCCAACTGGTGTGGCAGGGGATACGATTACATTGCCGTACAATGATTCTGATGCGGTTCGCCAATTGTTCGAGGCTCATGGTGAAAGTATCGCAGCCATCATCGTGGAACCAGTAGCAGGTAATATGGGCTGTGTACCTCCTGTGGAAGGATTCTTGGAGACTTTGCGTGAAGTAACGACAGAGCACGGTGCAGTCCTCATCTTTGACGAAGTGATGTGTGGCTTTCGATCCAGTTCTGGAGGGGCACAAAAATATTACAATGTCATTCCAGATTTGACATGCTTAGGTAAAATCGTAGGTGGCGGTTTGCCAATGGCGGTATTCGGTGGTAAGAAAGAAATCATGTCTGCCATCGCTCCATCCGGTCCTGTGTACCAAGCAGGCACCTTAAGTGGTAATCCAGTAGCTATGGCGGCAGGTCTTGCGACGTTGACAATGTTGCAAAAAAATCCAACTGCCTTCCGTCAAGTAGAAGAATCTACGGAACTACTTTGCCAAGGCTTAGAAGCGGCGGCGAAAGAAGTAGGAGTACCAGTGGTGGTGCAACGTGTGGGCTCTATGTTTACCCTGTTCTTTACGGATAAAGCAGTGCATAACTTCGATGACGCCAGCGCTTGCGATATGGAAGCGTTTAAAACATTCTTCCACTACAACTTGGAACGTGGCATCTATTATGCAGCCAGCCAATATGAAAGCAACTTTTTATCTACGTGCCATAGCGATCAAGATTTGGCATACACATTACAAATTGCAAAAGAAGCGTTTCAGGCAATGAAAGGGTAATACGAGTATTGACCTTTTTTATGAAGCGTATGGGAAACCGATAAAAACTAATAGTATGTCATAGCATATATGTATGAATAGAAATGCCATACACATCGAAACTAATCTATGTTACACTAGATTATAGAGAGTGTATGGCATTCTTTAGGTTTTACATGGACGGAGCTCCTATTATCAGGATAGAAATCTCATGTGATACAGAGTTATTGGATACGAATATTTCAGATATATTAGATGAGATAGGCGTGTCATATGTTATATATTGGAGGTGTAACAATGAGCGTGTTACTTTCGCCGAAAGAATTACAAGAACAATTAGATAGAGTGGTGGTCCTAGATGCTCGTGGTTTTGCAGCCTATGAAGCGGCTCATATTCCGGGATCCTTTGCCATCGATATGGATGCACACATGAGTGGTCCTTTAGGCGTGCATGGTGGTCGCCATCCTTTGCCAGACATGGCAGTACTAGCACAACGGTTGAGTGAATGCGGCGTGACTATGGATTCTCACATCGTGGTGTACGATGCATGGATTTCCTTTGCTGGTCGTTTGCGGTTCTTGCTATTATACATGGGTTTCACCAATGTGAAAGTCCTAGCTGGTGGCATCGAGCGCTGGTACCGTGAGGGATATCCATTGACCCAAGAGGAGACACCAACAGTGGCAGATCCAAAGCCATTGAAGTATACTTTGCAAGACCATTTACTCATGCATCGTGATGAAGTGTTACAAGCTAGCCAAACGGGTAGTCATGTGATCATCGATGCACGAGCACCACAGCGCTATGATGGATCTGTGGTGGATACTATGGATGGTATGACAGGACATATCCCAGGGGCAATCAATCATTTCTACGAATGGGGATTTACTCCTGATGGTGTACGGCCCATTGTAGAATTAGAACAAGCCTACGGTGACTTAGCTAAGGTGGAAAAACCTATCGTCACCTATTGTGGCTCTGGAGTGACAGCGGCGAACTTGATGATTGCGTTAGCAGAAGTAGGTGTAGAACCAGCCATGTACCTAGGTAGCTCTAGCGATTGGGTGACCTATGAAGGGTTCCCATTAGAGACGGGTGTGAATACATTATAGTTTTGCATTCGTATTGTCAGTATAGTAGGTACTGATTCGTAAGTATGCAAAGTACTACTATAGCGTAATGTATGCTACACATATGGCTGTAGTAGAATTAGATTTATATATAAAATATTTTCAATAAAATAAGATAAAAAACAGAGGCCTTGATGAGAAGACCTCTGTTTTTACATTCTATGTATTTGGTCATATATGCATCATCACAAAGCATATGTAATGCATAGTATATAGGATGGGAAACTATCTTGTAGTTCATAAGAATGGGCTAATGACTGGCTGTTGAAGTGCGCCCTAATGTTACTTTCAAGAAGACACCTGTTAATGCAATAATCATACCTGTTACGATAAACATGGTACTAAAGCCCCATTGAGATACGATGGCAGAACCACCTACAGCGCCCATAAAGTAGCCGAAGAACAGAGTGGACTGGTTGTAAGCAAAAATTTGCCCAGCTAAATGTTTTGGTGTAATACTCGCGATATAGGTGTTGATTCCTGGCAATAGTCCGCCTAATCCAAAGCCTAGTAAAAAGCGAATAATGCATAAGACGATAATCGAGTCAGTAAAGGCTTGTGGAATTGTTAGGCATCCTACATAAATAAAACTTGCCCAAAGAATGAATTGAGGTCCTAGTTTGTCGATGTAGCGACCGAGTACAGAGCTAGCTAACATTTGAGCAATCCCTGTAGAGGTGAAAGCTAAACCAGCTAGTAATGCGATGTGTTCGTGGCCACGGCCTACAATATGTTGCACGAATACAGAAAGGATAGGAGCTGATGCCATGGTAGTGAAGGCAAAAATGAAAGAAGCGATAGATACGAAGATAAGACCTTTCCAATTGGAAATAGATTGCTGTAAGTCTTTGAGAGAAGGAGATGGACCTTTTACTTTAGGAGTAAAGTCTTCTTTTATGAATAATAAGGAAGATAAAAAGGCTATGCCTAGTAAAGCGGATACGACAAAAAAAGCATACCGAATACCAAAGGTGCTTCCCATATAACCACCAATCATAGGTCCTAATAAGGAGCCCCCCAAGTTGGCAGCGGATAATAGACCTAAGGCCCAACCAGTTCTGGACTCTGGAGTTTGGGTGGCGACTAACGTAATGGACCCAGAAAAAAATCCAGATACCATACCATTTAAAATGCGGATCATCACAACATGTTCAGGGCTTTGTGCGAACCCAAGAAGTGCATTGGTGACCATCATTCCAAAACTAGCCCGTAGTAAAATTAATTTTCTTCCTTTTCTATCAGCTAGTTTTCCCCAAAAAGGTGAGACGAGAGCCACCATAAGATAGGTGACACCCATGGCGATACCAGACCAATTGGCAAGAGAGCCTTGATCGTGGACTCCTAGGTCCTGTAAATATAAGGGAATAAGGGGAGCTGCTTGACTGAGCCCCACCGATGCCATGAAGGCCCCGAATAAACAAACGTATAACGTGCGTTTCCAAAGTTCCATACTGACTCCTATATGACCGTGAGAACAAGACTTATATTGTCTTGTGAAATATTTCAAATCTTTATGTTCTTATGGTAGCATAGAAGTGAAATTTGTTATACCCCCAATCTATGTATACATATACTAGTTTCATCTAGGGGTTCTGAGTATGTTGTTATATATATGGTTCTAGCATTTGCGGTATATGGGTATGGAGAAGTGCGACCGTTTGACTGTGTAATAGTATCACAGTCGGAGGATATGCGACTCTTACATGTTTAGAATGCGATTAAAACTATTGCAACGGCCCCGCAGATAGTATATAATTGTATCTGTATTTGACAACGATATATGTTAATACGTTGATAAAGACGGTCATGCAAGGTAGCTCCGAGCGAGTGAGGGATGGTGAAAGCCTCATGGGTGAATGCATGGCGGATCACTTTTGAGTATATGTTAGGGAGCCCGTACTGGGGGTACTCACATCGGTGGACACCGTTATATGTTTGAGCGATGATTCGTTGGGGGTAACTTTCACAAGAATCATCAGTAGGGTGGTACCACGGATTTGCATTCGTCCCTTCGGGGAGCGGGTGCTTTTTTTATTGAGAGGAGAAATACAATGTCTAATGAAGTGGATTATGGTAAGACCTTGCACTTGCCTGAAACAGAATTTCCTATGCGCGGTAATTTGCCAAAGCGCGAACCAGAATTTATCAAGTTTTGGGAAGATAATAAAATTTATGAAAAACGCTTAGCGAAAAATAAAGGTAAAAAATCTTTTATTTTGCACGATGGCCCTCCCTATGCGAATGGTAAATTGCACATTGGTCATGCCTTGAACAAAACATTAAAAGACATTGTGATGAAATATAAAACGATGCAAGGCCATTACACACCATACATTCCTGGTTGGGATACACATGGCCTTCCTATCGAGCATGCAGTTATCAAAAACACTGGCTTGAATCGTCATGAAATGAGTCCATTGGATCTTCGCAATCAATGTCGTGAATACGCATTGAATTGTGTAGAAGAACAAAAGAAAGATTTCATCCGTTTCGGTGTGCTTGGTGAATGGGATCGTCCCTATTTAACATTGCGCCCTGAGTTCGAAGTGAAACAAATCGGCGTATTTGGTGAAATGGCGAAACGTGGCTACATCTACAAAGGTTTGAAAACTGTGTACTGGTGTACGCATTGTGAAACTGCTTTGGCGGAAGCGGAAATTGAATATGCTGAGAAAAAATCTTTTTCCATCTATGTTAAATTTGCTTACGTAAACGGTGCTGACAGCACATTGCCAGCAGGTTTTGACACTAGCAAATTGTTTTCCGTCATCTGGACAACAACTCCTTGGACAATGCCTGCCAACCAAGCGATTTCTGTGAATCCAGAATTAGATTACTCTTGGGTGAAAATCGGCGATGAGGCATGGTTATTAGCGAATGGTTTAATCGAAACAGCTACCAAAGAAATGGGCGTAGAATCCTATGAAGTGTTGAATACGTTCAAAGGTAGCGAATTAGAATTGGCGAACTTTAAACATCCATTTGCAGATCGTAATGCTCCTATCTTGTTGGGTTCTCACGTTACATTAGACGCTGGTACAGGTTGCGTACATACAGCTCCTGCTCATGGTGAAGATGACTTTAATGTAGTAAAAGCATACAAAGATGCAGGTAAAATCGATTTTGATATTTTATCCTTAGTCGATGCTACTGGTCGTTACATTGCGAAAGTAGATGAACCTCGCTATGGTGACACAGAACAACCACTAGCTGGTGTTGAAATCCATGATGCAGAAGTACCAGTGATCAAAATTTTAGCTCATAATGGTGCATTGGTGCAAAAAGGTAATATCCGTCACCAATATGCTCATTGCTGGCGTTGTAAAAACCCTGTTATCTATCGTGCTACAGAACAATGGTTCTCCTCTGTGGATGGCTACCGTCAAGAAGCTTTGAAAGCCATCGATGAACAAGTACAATGGATTCCTAAATGGGGCCATGACCGTATTTATAATATGATCGCAGACCGTGGGGACTGGGTTATCTCTCGTCAACGTGCGTGGGGTGTGCCAATTCCTATCTACTATTGTGACCATTGTGGAGAGCACATCATCAATGATGATACTATCTCTTCCTTACAAGAATGGTTTGCCAAAGAAGGCTCCAACGCTTGGTGGGCTCATGAAGCGAAAGAATTATTGCCAGCAGGATTCACATGCCCATCTTGCGGACACGATTCTTTCCACAAAGAAACCGATATCATGGACGTATGGTTCGACAGTGGTAGCTCTTGGTCTGGCGTATTGGAACAAAATGAAATGGATGTGCCTTGCGCTATGTACTTAGAAGGTTCTGACCAACATCGTGGTTGGTTCAACTCTTCCTTGTTAACAGGTATCGCTACACGTGGTCATGCACCATACAATGCCGTATTGACTCACGGTTTCGTAGTGGATGGAGAAGGTCGCAAAATGTCTAAATCTGTAGGCAATACAGTGGCTCCTTCTGATATCATCGATGTACACGGCGCTGACGTAATGCGTTTATGGGTATCCTCTGCAGATTACCAAGCAGACGTGCGTTTGTCCAAAGACATCGTAAAACAATTGGCAGAAGTATATCGTAAAATCCGTAACACATTCCGTTTCTTGTTGGGTAACTTAGATAACTTTAACCCTAACACTGATAAAGTAGCTTATAAAGAGTTAACAGAATTGGATCGTTGGGCGTTGCATCGTTTAGAAGAAGTTCGTCAAAAAGTAACAAATGCTTACGAAAACTATGAATTCCACATCTTGTATCACACAATCCATAACTTCTGTACTGTAGATTTATCTTCCTTCTACTTAGATGTGTTGAAAGATACAATGTATGCAGAGAAAGAAAACAACGTAGCTCGTCGTAGTGCGCAAACTGCTATCTATGAAATTTTGACAACATTAGTTAAAATGGTGTCCCCAGTTCTTTCTTTCACAGCTGAAGAAGTATGGCAATACATGCCAAAAGAAGATGGTATGGAAGAAAGCGTGATGCTAGCCGATTGGCCACAAGGTCATGCAGAGCATGTGGATGCAGAATTGTCCGCTCGTTGGGCGACGATGTTAGATCTTCGTAGTGAAATGACAAGAGCTTTAGAAGGCGCTCGCCGTGATAAAGCCATCGGTCACTCCCTGGATGCATCCATCACTGTCTATGCAGATGGCGATGCGTACCAAGCATTGACTGGATTCGCTGATTCCCTAGCTAGCTTATTGATCGTGTCTGAAGCGCATGTAGTAGAAGGCCGTGACAATGCACCAGCCAACGCAGTAACAGTAGAAGACGGAGTCTTATCCATCGTGGTAACTCCATCTGCCTTAGAAAAATGTGAACGCTGCTGGATTCACCGCGACACAGTTGGTCAAGATACAGATCATCCAACATTATGTGCTCGTTGTGCTGACGTAGTAAAGGGATAATAACAATAGCATAAGTAGTCAAAGGTTTAAGTACTATCAATTAGGTAAGGCAAGGGAGTGTATTATTTCCTTGCCTACTTTCTAACAAAGGAGATGCCCTATGAACGTATTGATTGTGATAGATATGCAACATGATTTTATTGATGGAACATTAGGTTCACCGCAGGCGCAGGCTATTGTACCGGCGGTACGTGAAAAAATCCGCAATTTTACTGGTCCTATTGTGTTCACTCGTGATACCCACGATGGCGGTTATCTTGAAAGCCAAGAGGGGAAACATTTGCCAGTGGAACATTGTGCCCGTGGCACCAAAGGTTGGGAGATTGCGGATGACCTGTTGGAAGTGGCTCGTGAACGAGGTCAACGGGTGGATGTACTAGATAAACCTAACTTTGGGTCCTTAGATTTGTTGGCCCATCTTAAAGGAATGCATGAAGAGGAACCTATCGAATCTTTAACCTTGATTGGTTTATGTACGGATATTTGCGTGGTTTCCAATGCTTTGATTCTAAAAGCAGGCTTGCCTGAAATCCCACTTTATGTGGATCCGAAGTGTTGCGCAGGGGTGACCCAAGAATCCCATGAAGCGGCACTATTGACTATGAAGATGTGTCAGTGTATTGTGGAAGAGTGACATGCAGGGAGCCTCGTAGTATACTAAGACTAGGAGGCTTGCCTATGTACTTTCATATCAAAGACACCTGCGTGTGTTGTGCTGGATGCGCCATGGATTGTCCGATGCAGGCTATCACTCGTAAAGGGGATCGCTATGTCATACATCAGGACATGTGTATTCACTGCGGCGATTGTTATGCCATATGTCCAGTGGGTGCCGTGCAGATGGTAAAAGAAAAGGACTTGGATACGAACGAATAAAATGTTTGTGTACCAAGTCTTTTTTGCTTTTTTTGTCAGTATTGAAATGAAATGCTAGTAACTAATGAATATATTGTAGAGTACTTCTTACATACATCGTTAAGAGGTTGTGTCACAAATATTTGACTACTATAGAATTCATTAGAGACTTTCACTGAACATATCCTTGACAAATAGATATAAGAAGATTATAATGTTTAATTGCAAAAAAGTAACTATAACATTGAATTGATGAAGGAATATATCCAAGGTTGTGCTGAAATGAGGAAAGCAAGGTTCACAAGAAAAAATTAAGAGCCTTGCTTATTTTGTCATTGGTTAGCAGGAAAACTGAGACCTGGAATCGTCTGCAGTCATACCGTTATAGAATATGTAAGCCAATTTTTATGAGGGGTGAAAAGAACATGTTCAAACCTGAGCAGGTGGGTAAGCGTACTCGATATACCTACGCTAAGATCAACGAAGTTCTCGAAATGCCACATTTGTTAGACGTACAACGCAAGTCTTATGAGTGGTTTTTAGAGAGCGGTTTACAAGATATTTTTAACGATATTTCTCCGATTAAAGACAATTCGGGAAAGCTAGCTCTTTCCTTTGAGGGATTCAGCCTTGGAGAACCGAAGTATGACATTAACGAATGCAAAAATCGTGATGCAACCTATGCAGCACCATTGCGCGTCAATGTTCGTCTCGTTAACAATGATCCAGAAAATCCAGATATTAAAGAACAAGAAGTATTCATGGGCGACTTCCCATTGATGACAGATACAGGAACTTTCATCATCAATGGTGCAGAACGTGTTATCGTATCTCAATTAGTTCGTTCCCCAGGCGTGTACTACGGTGGCAGCATCGATACTATGGGTAACCGTTTGTATGATTCTACAGTGATTCCAAACCGTGGTGCTTGGATTGAGTTAGAAAAAGATGCAAACGATATCGTGTCTGTACGTATCGACCGTAACCGTAAATTACCAGCTACCGTATTAGTACGTGCATTAGGTTGGGAAACTAACGAATCCATCTTGGAATTATTCTGGAATGGACAGGTGGACGAAAATGGTCATCCAGAATACGATGAACGTTTACTTCGTACATTAGAAAAAGACAGCACACAATCCGCTGATGAAGCCTTGGTAGAAATCTACAAAAAACTTCGTCCAGGCGAACCACCAACTGTGGAAAGTGCTCGTAACTTATTCGATAACTTATTCTTTGACCCTCGTCGCTATGATTTAGCCCGTGTAGGTCGTTATAAATTAAATAAAAAATTAGGCTGGCGTCAACGCATGTTTGGTCAAACTTTGGCAGAACCAATCGTAGACGAAAATGGCGAAATCATCGTAGAATCCGGTACATATGTGAACGAAGAAGTTCTTGAAGTAGTGGCTAATAGCGGCGTATACGGCGGCGATGTAGTACCTGAGTTCTTCGTGGTGAATACAGAAGGCACTGTAGTGAAAGTCATCTGTAATAACAGCAATTTGCCGTTCAGCCATCGCACTGTGACTCGTGAAGATATGATTGCTAACGTAAGTTACATGATGAACTTGATCGAAAACATTGGCCAAACTGATGATATCGACCATTTGGGTAACCGTCGTCTTCGTTGCGTAGGCGAATTGTTACAAAACCAATTCCGTATCGGTTTAACTCGTATGGAACGTGTGGTGAAAGAACGTATGACAATCCAAGACATTTCTGTCATCACTCCACAAGCTTTATTGAACATCCGTCCAGTTGTGGCAGCGATCAAAGAATTCTTTGGTTCTTCTCAGTTGTCCCAGTTCATGGACCAAACTAACCCATTGGGTGAATTGACACATAAACGTCGTCTATCTGCGTTAGGACCTGGTGGTTTATCTCGTGAGCGCGCCGGCTTCGAAGTTCGTGACGTGCATCATTCTCATTATGGTCGTATGTGTCCAATCGAAACTCCAGAGGGTCCAAACATCGGTTTGATCAACTCCTTGTCTAACTATGCGAAAGTCAATGAATTTGGTTTCATCGAAGCACCATACCGTAAAATTGAAAAAGTATATGGTACAGGCGAAGATGCAAACAAAGTATTGAAAGTTCGTGTTACAGACCAAGTTGTGTATATGACAGCTGATGAAGAAGAAGGCATGACAATTGCCCAAGCGAACTCTCGCATTGATGAAGAAGGTTACTTTGTATCTGAACACATCGCATGTCGTCGTGGTCATGATGTATTAGAAGTATCTCCAGATAAAGTAGACTATATGGACGTAAGTCCAAAAGAAGTAGTATCCATCGGTACTGCCATGATTCCATTCTTAGAAAATGACGATGCGAACCGTGCTTTGATGGGTGCGAACATGCAGCGTCAAGCGGTGCCTTTACTTCGTGCGCAAGCACCTTTAGTAGGTACAGGTATGGAATACAAAGCGGCCACAGACTCCGGCGTTTGCGTATTAGCAAAAGAAGCGGGTATTGTTACACGTTGTTGGGGTAATGAAGTCCATGTACAACGTGATAATGGTCGTGTAGACGTATATAAAATGAATAAATTCATGCGTTCTAACCAATCTACATGCTTTAACCAAAAACCAATTGTATACCGTGGACAATCCGTTGTGAAAGGTCAAGTATTGGCAGATGGTCCAGCTACAGATGGGGGCGAATTAGCATTAGGCTTCAACGTATTGGTAGCGTTCATGCCTTGGGAAGGTTATAACTACGAGGATGCGATCTTATTAAGTGAAGAACTTTGTAAAGAAGATATCTACACATCCATCCATATCGAAGAGTATGAATGTGATGCTCGTGATACGAAATTAGGTGCTGAAGAAATCACTCGTGAATTGCCAAATACTGGTGATGATAACCTTAAAAACTTGGATGAAAACGGTATCATCTGTATCGGTGCAGAAGTTAAACCAGGCGACATCCTAGTTGGTAAAGTAACTCCTAAAGGAGAAACTGAATTAACTCCAGAAGAACGCTTATTGCGTGCGATTTTCGGCGATAAAGAGCGTGAAGTTCGCGATACTTCCTTGCGTGTACCACATGGTGAAGCAGGTAAAATTGTGGACGTTAAAATCTTCACTCGTGAAAACGGTGACGAATTGCAACCAGGTGTTAATAAAGTAGTTCGTGTATATATTGCACAAAAACGTAAAATCCACGAAGGTGATAAAATGGCGGGTCGTCATGGTAACAAGGGTGTCGTTTCTCGTGTTATGCGTCAAGAAGATATGCCATTCTTACCAGATGGTACGCCAGTACAAATCGTATTGAACCCATTAGGCGTACCGTCTCGTATGAACATCGGACAGGTATTAGAAACACATTTAGGCTGGGCAGTACAAGGTTTGGGCATGCAAATTAAAGCAACAGACCTAAAAATCAAAGAAGTGCTCAAGGAAGCTAAATTGAATGGTACCTACTGGGATGGTATCGACGGTATCAAAGATATCTACGCAGAAATTGAAATTTTAGAACAAGCCATTGCAGATCCAATGATTGCGAACTATTTGGAAACAGATAAACAAATCGACAGTCAAAAAGTAGTGGCATTAGATAAGATTTTACATCGAGCACAAGAAAAACTTGAAGAATTGGGCGGACAAACCCGCTATGACTTTTTATTGGCAGAAGAAAAACGTATCTATGAATTGGGTATCGAAACATTTGATGATGTAGAAGCAGAACGTCCAGAAATGGAACCAGCCTTAGAAGAAGAATTGCACGCACTTCGTCGAGTGGTTACTGTGATCGACACAATTCACCATGTTCGAGAAAAACGCAGTCACTTACGCACTGAGTTGGAAAAATATGGTTACGACTATGACACATATGGTATGCCAAAACCTGATGTGGCTGGTATTCATATTGCAACACCGGTATTTGACGGCGCTCATGAAAGTGACGTATTCGATACACTTCGCATAGCTGGTCGTGATGATGATGGTAAAACTGTATTATATGATGGCCGTACAGGTGAAAGAATGGATAACAAAGTTACTGTTGGTTACGTATACATGTTGAAACTTCACCATCTAGTAGATGATAAAATCCATGCTCGTTCTACAGGTCCGTACTCCCTTGTTACACAACAGCCATTGGGTGGTAAAGCTCAATTCGGTGGACAACGTTTCGGTGAGATGGAAGTGTGGGCTCTTGAAGCGTATGGCGCAGCCTATACACTACAAGAGTTGTTAACTGTAAAATCTGACGATGTTGTGGGTCGTGTAAAAGCGTACGAAAAAATCGTAAAAGGTGAAAATATTCCTGAACCAGGCGTACCTGAATCTTTCAAAGTATTGTTGAAAGAATTACAAAGTATCGGTCTTGACGTGAAAATCTTGAATGAAGATCAAGAAGAAGTTCTCATCAAAGAATTAGATGAAGATGATGTACCACGTCATGATGATATTCGTGAAGTGATGGAAGAAGGCACTACAGAAGCAACTACAGAAGGAGAAGCTTCCACAGTAGAAGGCACACCTGACGGATATATTGTAGAAGAAGAGCCTGTGACAGCAGGTGAAGAAGACGATATTATCAGCCAAATTAGTGGCTATGTAGAATCTTCTGATAATGAGTAATACCACTATCTCGTAAAGGAGGGAGCATACAGTGCTAGACGTAAATGAATTTGATTCCATGCGAATCGGTTTAGCTTCGCCACAACAAATTTTGGAGTGGTCTCATGGAGAAGTTAAAAAACCTGAAACAATTAACTACCGCACCTTAAAACCAGAGCGAGATGGTTTATTCTGTGAGCGCATTTTCGGACCAACAAAGGACTGGGAATGTCATTGTGGAAAATATAAACGCATCCGTTATAAAGGTGTTGTCTGTGATAAATGTGGTGTAGAAGTGACTCGTGCCAAAGTACGTCGTGAACGTATGGGCCATATTGAATTGGCTACACCCGTGTCTCATATTTGGTATTTCAAGGGCATCCCATCTCGTATGGGATTGATCCTTGACATATCCCCTCGTTCCTTGGAACGTGTATTATACTTTGCTGCGTATATCGTAGTGGATCCAGGTCAATCTCCGTTGTCTAAACAACAATTGTTATTTGAAACTGAATTCCGTGAATACGAAGCTATGTTCAATGATGCTGACTACAAAATCGCTGGTAAAAGTGTCATCATTGAAACCATTGCACAACGTCGTGAACGTTTGCAATTAATTAACTCTGCTAAGCACAAAGAAGCTGTCAATGCAGAGCTTGCAGCAAATACTGAAATTCCAGAAGAAGAAAAAGAACACGAAGTATTAACTCGTGAAGAAAAATTAGAGCTTGGTGCCTTAGAAGAGAATACATTCGTGTGTATCGATATGGGTGCAGAAGCGATTAAAGAGTTGCTTTGCGAATTAGACTTAGAAGCATTGAACGATGAATTGCGTGCTGAGTTAGAAACGGCAACAGGTCAACGTAAAGTTCGTGCCGTTCGCCGTTTAGAAGTAGTAGAAGCATTCCGTCAATCTGGTAATCGCCCAGAATGGATGATTATGGATGTAGTGCCAGTTATCCCACCTGAATTGCGCCCAATGGTGCAATTAGATGGTGGTCGTTTCGCTACCTCTGACTTGAATGATTTGTATCGTCGTGTTATCAACCGTAATAACCGTTTAAAACGTTTATTGGATTTAGGTGCTCCTGATATTATCGTGCGCAACGAAAAACGTATGCTACAAGAAGCTGTGGATGCGTTGATTGACAATGGTCGTCGTGGCCGTCCTGTGACAGGTCCTGGCAACCGTCCATTGAAATCTTTATCTGACATGTTAAAAGGTAAGCAAGGTCGTTTCCGTCAAAACTTGTTGGGTAAACGTGTTGACTATTCGGGCCGTTCCGTTATCGTAGTTGGTCCAGAATTGAAAATGCATCAATGTGGTCTTCCAAAAGAGATGGCATTGGAATTGTTCAAACCATTCGTGATGAAACGTTTGGTAGAACGTGGACAAGCAAGCAATATTAAAGCGGCAAAACGTCAAGTAGAACGTATCGGTCCTGGTGTTTGGGAAGCTTTAGAAGAAGTTATCAAGGAACATCCAGTATTGCTAAACCGTGCGCCTACGTTGCATAGATTAGGTATTCAAGCCTTCGAACCAATCCTTTGGGAAGGTCGTGCGATCAAATTGCATCCATTAGTATGTACAGCCTTCAACGCCGACTTTGACGGTGACCAAATGGCGTGTCACTTACCATTGTCCGTAGAAGCACAATCGGAAGCACGTACCTTGATGCTTTCATCCCATAACATCTTATCTACAAAAGATGGTAAACCAGTAGCGGTTCCATCTCAGGATATGATTTTGGGTACATACTACTTAACAGTAGTTCGTAAAGGTACAGAAGATAAAGCGAAACGCTTCGCTAATTATGACGAAGTGATGTTGGCATACGATTCTGGTGTCATCGGCTTACAAGACGTGATCTACATTCGTATCGAAGGATATGGTCTAGTTAAAACAACAGCAGGTCGTTTGATTTTCAACGAAGCTTTATATCCAGAAATCCGTCAATTTGTGAAAGAAGAAGACGGCACATGGTCCTTGGGTAAAGTCATGGATAAGAAAATGGTTGGTAAATTGGTAGACCAATGTTTCCAAGCATTCGGTAACGAAAAAACAGCAGAATTGCTTGACCGTATCAAATCCTTGGGTTACTCCTTCGCTCGTCGTGCTGGTATGACAATCGCTATTGCGGATATCAAAGTACCAGAAGTAAAAGCTGGTATCGTAGAAGAAGCAGATACAGAAGTTAATAAAGTATCTCGTCTATATCGTCGTGGTTTAATTACAGAAGAAGAACGTTACCGTAAAACAATCGATCTTTGGAATGAAGCTATCGACAATGTAACAGAAGCCATGATGGATAATATGGCGGCTGACCAAGACGGTTTCAACCCAGTATATATGATGGCGATTTCCGGTGCCCGTGGTAACAAACAACAGATCCGTCAGTTGGCGGGTATGCGTGGTTTGATGGCGGACCCATCTGGTCGTATCATCGACTTGCCAATCAAAGCGAACTTTAAAGAAGGTTTGACCGTATTGGATTACTTTACGTCCTCTCATGGTGCTCGTAAAGGTTTGGCCGATACAGCCCTTCGTACAGCTGACTCCGGTTACTTAACACGTCGTCTTGTTGACGTATCCCAAGACGTAATCGTTCGTGAAGAAGATTGTGACGTAGTAGGTATTGACTTAGCTCGTGAAAGAGCTCGCTTAGCGCGCAATACAAAAGATGCATTGACATACTTAAAAGATGATTTAATCGGTCGTGTGTTAGATCGCGACGTAGTAGACCCTATGACTGGGGAAGTGATTGCTGACGCTGAAAGCATCGTAACAGAAGCAACGATCGAAGCATTAGCAGAATCTCAAGTGAAATCTATCGCATTACGTGGCGCACAATTGGGTAGCGATAGCGACATCAACCATACTAACATTGTTCAAACTATTGCGTTAGGTGAAGTGGACGATACTATTCGTACAACATTACGCAACACAATGGTTGAAAATATGTTGGGTAAAGATACGGTGTATCCTGTTATCGATAGTGAAGGTGTAGAAATTTTCCCTGCGCATACAGCATTGACAGAAGAAGGCATTGAAGCTATCTTGAACTCTGATGTAAAAGAAGTTCAAGTACGCAACAATGAAATTCATGGCATTGAAGTAGAAGCTATCGTAGAAGGTACTGGCGTTATCGAACCATTGAAAGATCGTATCGTGGGCCGTACAGCAGCAGAAGAATTAATCAATAAAGAAACTGGTGAAGTTATCGTTCCATTGAATGGTGAAATCACTGATGAATTAGCTGATGAAGTAGTAAAACATTACGACACAGTGAAAATCCGTTCTGTATTGACTTGTCGTTCTCCATATGGCGTATGTATGAAATGTTATGGTCGTGACTTAGGTACTGGTGGACAAGTACAAGTGGGTGAAGCAGTAGGTATTATTGCGGCACAATCCATCGGTGAACCAGGTACACAGTTAACAATGCGTACATTCCATACAGGCGGTGTTGCCGGTGACGATATCACACAAGGTTTACCTCGTGTCGAAGAATTGTTTGAAGCACGTCGTCCGAAACGTAATGCGATCATTGCAGAAGTAGAAGGTACTGTACGTGTCGTTCCTAACGATAATAAAAAAGGTACCAATACTATCTTCATTACGACAGCTGAGGGTGAAGAGTTTGATTACCTAATCCCTTACGGCTCTCGCATCATTGTGAAAGATGGTGACGTAGTATCTTTAGGTGCGCGTTTAACAGAAGGTTCCATTAACCCTCATGACATTATGCGTGTCATGGGTACAGAGGCAACACAACGTTACCTAGTATATGAAGTACAAAAAGTATACAAATCTCAAGGTGTAGAAATTAACGATAAACACATCGAGGTTATCGTTCGTCAAATGTTACATAAAGTGAAAATTGAAGATGCTGGGGATGCAGATGTATTACCAGGAGACTCTATCGATGTGAATACATTTGAAGATGAAAACCGTCGTTTACGTTTAAATGGTAAAAAAGAAGCCACTGGTGTTCGTACACTATTGGGTATTACCAAAGCAGCCTTGGCAACAGACAGCTTCTTGTCAGCAGCTTCCTTCCAAGAAACAACACGTGTTCTTACAGAAGCAGCGATCAAAGGTAAAATTGATCCATTACTTGGCTTAAAAGAAAATGTTATCATTGGTAAATTGATACCAGCTGGTACAGGTATGAGCCGTTATCGTAAAATTAAGGTAGTAAAACATACACCTGAATTAGAAGATCTAGTGGTGGATACAGAAGTTGTTAATGCAGATATAGCTAATGAAACTACAGATGTAGAAACAGCAGAATAATATAAGATAGTAAGACGAGCTTAGATAGCGAGTTAAGATTGTCTAACGAAATAACGGATAACTCCCTTATAGGTTGTTATCCGTTATTTTTATAAGGAAATATAGAAAAATACTATATCAATTTTGCATAGATAAAATACTGAAAGAAAAATATAGTGCATATACATACAAATAAATAGCTAAAACTGTATAAAAACAAACCAAAATATACAGAAAAATATATTTTTGAACCGCACGGATACATGTACATATAAAATGCTTTATTGTAGCGATTTATAAGGGATAAAATTGTTTGACATGGCATATAAAGAATGGTAAACTAGTAAAGTGCTTAAGGGGCAGTGCGCCCTAAAGTAAGTAACGAATGAGAAGGAGACGCATATGACAATCGATATGCTTTCAAATGCAAATCTCACAATAGGAGCGAAGCAAACGCGAAAAGCGGTAGGTCGTGATGAAGTAGAGTGTGTATTTGTAGGTCTTGATAGCGATGACCGACTTATCTTGCCGATTCTGGAAATTTGTTTAGAGCACAATGTGCCTGTAGATCGAAATCACACGATGGAAGAGCTTGGGCATGCTGCTCACATTAAAGTAGGAGCTGCCGCAATCGGCGTGCTTCGCTAGTTTTGGTAATATCCGAACGACATATTATCGAGCGGATCAATTATAAATCTAATTGTTTGGAAAGGAGGTGCCCACATGCCAACTATTAACCAGTTAGTACGTAAAGGCCGTAAATCTTTAGTGCGTAAATCTGACTCTCCAGCTTTGAAAGAGTGTCCACAAAAACGTGGTGTTTGTACTCGTGTATACACAGCTACGCCTAAAAAACCGAACTCCGCGCTTCGTAAAGTTGCCCGTGTTCGTTTGACAAACGGTATTGAAGTAACTGCATACATCCCAGGCATTGGTCACAATTTACAAGAACACAGCGTTGTACTTATCAGAGGCGGTCGTGTTAAGGACCTTCCTGGTGTGCGTTATCACATCGTTCGTGGTGCATTGGATACAGCTGGCGTACAAAACCGTATGCAAAGCCGCTCCAAATATGGCGCGAAACGTGCTAAAAAATAATTTAGCATAAGATTAGAGAACACACATCGTTAAAGGAGGAATTGACATGCCAAGAAAAGGCCCTGTTGTGAAACGCGATGTACTACCAGATCCGGTGTACAATAGCAAATTAGTAACACGTTTCATTAACAAAGTAATGTACGATGGCAAAAAAGGCATTGCTGAATCCATCGTATATGATGCATTTGAAATTATTCGTTCCAAAATGGGTCAAGACCCTATGGAAGTTTTTGATCAGGCTTTAAAAAATGTAATGCCTGTATTAGAAGTACGTGCTCGCCGTATCGGTGGTGCTAACTACCAAGTACCGGTTGAAGTTCGTGCTGACCGCCGTTTATCTCTAGGTATTCGCTGGATGGTAAACTATGCTCGTCTTCGTGGTGAACGCACTATGAAAGAACGTTTAGCAGGCGAATTAATGGACGCGTTCAATAATACTGGCGCAGCTATTAAGAAAAAAGAAGATACTCATAAAATGGCAGAAGCTAACAAAGCATTTGCACATTACAAATGGTAATTAGTTAAGGAGATATACAAGTGGCAAGAGAAGTTTCTTTAGAGAAAACTCGTAATATCGGTATCATGGCTCACATCGATGCTGGTAAAACAACCACAACGGAACGTATCCTTTACTATACTGGTCGAGTTCACAAAATCGGTGAAGTACATGAAGGTGCTGCTACGATGGACTGGATGGAGCAGGAGCAAGAACGTGGTATCACTATCACGTCCGCTGCGACTACTACTCAATGGAAAGGTCATCGCATCAACATTATCGATACTCCTGGTCACGTAGACTTTACAGTAGAAGTAGAACGTTCCCTTCGTGTACTAGACGGTTCCGTAGCTGTATTCAGTGCGAAAGGTGGCGTAGAGCCTCAATCTGAAACAGTATGGCGTCAAGCGGATAAATACGGCGTACCTCGTATCGCTTATGTAAATAAAATGGATACAGTAGGTGCTGACTTCTTCCGCGTAGTTGATATGATGAAATCTCGTTTAGGCGCTAATAGCGTTGCTATCCAAGTGCCTATCGGTGCAGAAGACACTTTCAAAGGTATCATCGACTTGGTAACTATGAAAGCTGAAATCTACATCAGTGATGACGGAAAAGAATACGAAATCACTGAAATTCCAGAAGAATATGCAGATGTTGCAGCAGAACGTCGCGAAATGTTAGTTGACGCTGTGGCTGAAACTGATGACGAATTGATGGAAAAATATTTGGAAGGTGAAGAAATTTCTGAAGAACAAATCAAAGCAGCTCTTCGTAAAGCTGTGTGTGAAAACACATTGTTCCCAGTTCTTTGCGGTTCTTCCTACAAAAACAAAGGTGTACAAATGTTGCTAGATGCTGTAGTTGACTACATGCCAGCTCCAACAGATGTGCCAGCGATCAAAGGTATCGACCCTAACACTGGTGAAGAGACTACTCGTCCTTCCACAGATGACGGTCCTTTCGCTGCGTTGGCCTTCAAAATCATGGCTGACCCTTATGTTGGTAAATTAGCGTTCTTCCGTGTGTAC
>CAUPZH010000007.1:0-111146 GCA_963515865.1 uncultured Veillonella sp. | reverse complement strand
TCGTGCCAGGAGTAGCCATTGCAACAGCTCTGATGCCACCTATCTGTACTGCAGGTTACGGTTTAGCTAATGGAAATGTACGATTTTTATTTGGAGCTCTTTATCTTTTCTTGATCAACTGTGTCTTTATCATGCTAATCAACATTGTTGGAACAAGAATTATGATGAGAAAATCTCCCTTAAGTTCATTTAAAGAGCTAAACATTAAAATGAGAATTGGGTTGATATCCTTGATTGTATTATTAATTCTTCCAGCCACCTATTCAGCAGTCACGCTGACGATAGATCAGGCACGAAAAGAAGGAATCAAACAGTTTGTAGGAAAAGAGTTCACCAATCATACGGTCATTAGTCAAGTCTACAAGTCAAGCAAAAATGAATTAGTCTTGACGATTGTTGGCAATCCGCTATCAGAAGAACAATTAGAAACACTCCGCCAAAAACAAGCCTCTTACGGTATTCAATCTGTTCATTTAAAAGTCAATCAAGTTAACCAAATTCATAATTCGACAAAATTGGATAGTGAGACGACCAAAGAGTTTTATGAAAATATTAATAAGTATATCGACCAAAAACTCTCTGAAAAAGATTCACAAAAAGATATTGTAAAAGAAAATGAAGAAGACAAGGATTGAGGGTATTGAACGTATCTCAAAAAAAGCAACGGATTTGCCGTTGCTTTTTTTGCATAGTTGCGATAGTCTTGCTAAACCAGAATCACCCAATATACCATTTACAGATACTATTTTTACACGAATGAGAGATGACAACATGAATAACAGTCAACTCAATATCATGCTTTAATTTTAAAAAATTTCATCAGACTTTTAAACGACTACAAATCTATTTATTGTAAATGAATTTTATCTTTCCAATTCGCAATTTGCGTCATTTCTTCTGTAAGCACTTCTTTACCAATACGAATTTGACGTACTACACATTCTGGTGCTGTACCGCTGTAGTTGCTACGTCCCGCTACGCAAGCCTCGATAGTGATAGCATCTAGGATATCCGCTTCAAAATGATATGAAATAGCTTTGAAATCATCTACGGATAGATCCAACAACACGCAACCTTTTTCGATACAATGTTGTACCGCTGCCCCTACGATAGCATGGGCTTCACGGAACGGTACACCTTTTTTCGCCAAGTAGTCCGCCATATCCGTAGCGTTGGAGAAATCATCATTCAATACCGATTTTGTATGGTCTCCATTGACTTTCATATGGCGTAACATATCCACCGTAATAGAGATAGCAAAATGCAAGGTATCGATTGTGTCGAAGACACCTTCTTTATCTTCTTGCATATCTTTATTGTACGTCATTGGTAGGCCTTTCATGGTTGTAAGAAGTCCTATCAAATGCCCGTAAATACGACCTGTTTTACCACGTACGAGTTCACATACGTCTGGATTTTTCTTCTGTGGCATAATACTAGAACCAGTGCAATGGGCATCGTCTAATTCGATGAACCCAAACTCTGTGCTAGACCATAGGATTAATTCTTCACTTAAACGGCTTAAATGCATCATCACTTTTGCCCCAAAGCTGAGGAATTCTAATACATAGTCACGATCGCTGACCGCATCCATACTGTTTTCATAAATGGCATCGAAGTGCAACAATTCCTTCGTTATGTTTTGAGCGATAGGATAGGTTGTACCCGCCAAAGCGCCTGCCCCTAATGGCATCACATTGGCATGTTTAAAGATTAAGGGCAAATTATCAAAGTCACGGCTCAACATAGAGAAGTATGCCATCATGTGATGACTAAATAATACTGGTTGCGCCCTTTGTAAATGAGTGTATCCAGGGATAATCACATCTTTATATTTCTCTGCCACTTCTAAGAAAGCTTGTTGCAAATTCACAAGCTCCTCACCCATGTGTGCCACCGCCTTGCGGATGTACATATGTAAATCCACTGCCACTTGGTCATTACGGCTACGACCTGTATGGAGACGTCCGCCTGCCTCACCGATGGCATCGGTTAAGCGTTTTTCTATATTCATATGGATGTCTTCTAATGCCACAGAAAACTCGAAATCTCCAGCATCGATCTGTTTTTCAATAGCCTGTAAACCTGCTACGATAGCATCCTTATCTTCTTGAGAAATAATGTGTTGCTCTGCTAGCATCGTCGCATGAGCAATGCTGCCTGCCACATCTTCTTTATACATGCGGGAGTCAAAGGAAATAGAGGACGTGAAGTCCTCTACTGCCTTATCCGTCCCTTTGGTAAAGCGTCCGCCCCAAAGTTTCGCCATTATTTTAAACCTGCTTTCTCTTTCATTAATGCATTGATTGTCAAAGGCAATCCGAATAAGTTGATGAAACCTTCTGCATCGGCTTGGTTATATACATCATCTTCTTCAAATGTTACAAATTCTTGGTTATACAAGGAATATGGAGACGTAGATCCTGCACTGATAATATTACCTTTGTACAATTTCAATGTCACTTGACCTGTTACTGTTTGTTGTGTGCTGTCCACGAAGGCTTGTAAAGCGCTCATCAATGGAGCAAACCACATACCGTCATACACAAGTTCTCCGTATTTGTTCGCCACCAATTCTTTGTAATGGTAGGTAGCTCTGTCTAGGCAAAGGTATTCTAATTCTCTGTGGGCATACATGATGATAGCTCCACCAGGATTTTCATAGACACCACGAGACTTCATGCCTACTAACCGATTTTCTACAATATCCACGATACCGATACCATTAGCTGCGCCGATTTCATTTAAAGTTTGTAAGATGGTAAGTGGAGACATGGCTTGACCATTCACTGCTACTGGAACACCTTCTTTGAAGTCAATAGTCACCATAGTTGGTACATCTGGCGCTTCTTCTGGAGATTTGCTAACTAAATATACATCATTTTTAGGTGCATTCTTAGGATCTTCTAAATCACCACCTTCATGAGATAAATGCCATACATTTTGGTCCATGGAGTACGGATGTTTTTTAGTAGCCACCACTGGAATATCATGTTTCGCTGCATATTCCATGCAATCTTCCCGGGATTTCAATTCCCATTCACGCCATGGAGCAATGATTTTTGTATTCGGTGAAAGTGCTTTGATAGTCAATTCAAAACGAACTTGATCATTCCCTTTACCTGTCGCACCATGAGCGATGGCATCAGCACCTTCTTGTTCTGCTATTTCTACTAATTTTTTAGCAATCAATGGTCTTGCGAAAGAAGTGCCTAATAGGTATTTGCCTTCGTATACAGCGCCTGCTTTAACCACTGGCCAAATGTAGTCAGATACAAATTCTTCTTGCGCATCAATAATGTATGCTTTTGTAGCACCAGATTTGATGGCTTTTTTCTCTACTGCGTCATAATCTTCTGGTTGACCTAAGTTTACGCATACTGCAATAACTTCTGCGCCATAGTTTTCTTTTAACCAAGGAATAATAACAGATGTGTCTAAACCGCCGGAGTAAGCTAATACTACTTTGTTAATGTTGCTCATAATAAACCTCTTTCTTTGTGTAAATGACTGCTATGCAGTACCTGTTTCTATCTTATGAACGTATTATACAACCACTTGCATAATAATGCAAGTATTTTTTATAAAAATTCTTTTATATACATTTTTATTCTATTTCATCCACTTTCATAGGCATTCCCTATAACAAATAGCACTTCATTCTTGCAGCGCTACACCACAATGTCAATTCATATGTATTACCGAATGAATCCACGACTCTACGTCATTCTAGTCACTTAGTACGATCTTTTTATACATATATACTAACAGATAAAACGTTTCTATTATCATAATGAATTCGCCCTATTGTTGATACCCCCTAGATGTGATATGATGAACCCATGAAAACACTTTTTAAACTTATCCTTGTGCTCGCTTTAGCCGCTGGTGGTTTATATTGGTTCGCTGGGTATACCCCAGAGGACGCTAAAACCACTACGCAACATGTAGCACATACGATAAAAGAACAAACTATAGAACAAGGGGAGGATCAACTTTCCAGGATCGACCGCATCAAACGTCTCTTTCATTTTAAAGAAGCTGTAGAGGAGGCCATGGATAAACGGGTGCCAGTAGAGCATCGCGTTCGCAGCGAAGACATTAGCCCTATTGTGAAACAAGCTTTAGTGGCTACGGAAGATAAACGTTTTTATGAGCATGGAGCGGTAGATTTCTTTAGCATTGGTCGTGCCTTGTATACGAATACCATAGCCGGACAAACGGTAGAAGGTGGTAGTACCATTACCCAACAATTGGTAAAAAATTTATTCTTATCCTCCAAGCGTATCATGTCTCGTAAGGTAGAAGAAGTATTTCTTGCCTATTTGATGGAGCATTATTATAGCAAAGATGAAATCATCACCATGTATTTGAACACCATTTATTATGGCACCGATTACTATGGTATTAAATCTGCTTCTGAAGGATACTTTAAGACAGAACCGAAGGACCTGAACTTAAGTCAAGCTGCTGTGCTCGCAGGCATTCCACAGGCGCCATCCTACTTTAATCCGATCAGTAACATAGATGCCACGAAACAACGACAACGGACGGTGTTAACCTTAATGGCACAACAAGGGATTATCTCCTATGCAGACATCGATAAAGCCTATTATAAGCGACTTGATGCTCCGAAGAAACACAGAGTTACTGATTAATATACCTAGGTTACATATGCTAATACCTGGATGATACAAGTACACTTATCTTATTACCACATATAAAAGAATCTATGGCAACATAGGACAAAAAAACAGAGGAAAGTTGAACAAAATGTATCAACTTTCCTCTATTTTATTTCGTAGTTATGTATTACAAGCTTTAGCTACAAGTATATCTTTTCTATTGACTACCACCAAACAGGAATACCTAACAACGATACCATGGTTCTATTACCTTGTGCTTATCTTCCTAAGTTTCCTACTGGTACATAGATGCTACCACTGGACATAGGTGCGATAGTACCTTGATCGTAAATCAATACAATGTCATGATTTTCACGGGCAAAGAAGCTATTTGGCTTACCTGCTGTGGCATCCGCATAGATAGCTTTCTTACCTTCTTTCGGTAACTGTTGTAATCCTGTTGTAATCTTCTCTTGTGGAAGCCCACCAAAATCACTTAAAGACAACGTCCGGCCTGTGGTGGTATTAAACGTAAATCCCTTTTCTACATTCACACCATGCGATGCATTGTCTTCAATCGTATAGGATGTGATGGTGACAGAGAAAATCCCATTTCCATCCGCTTTGATATCATAGCTCATGTATAAATTTTGCTTTTCTCCATCTACTGCTTTTTCATTCGTTTTGTGCACTTGCTTACGAAGTTTTTCTACATAGTCCGTGATAGTCTTATTGATTGCTTTTGTCACGTAAGGGCTAACCGATTGCACTCGTGGGTATGTCAGATCCATATGGTTTTCTTTCACTGTCTCTGGTTTAACTGTTACTTGCAAACGATCTGTAAAGGCTTTTGCCGCTGGCGCTACGATTTGTTTTTTATCTTGTCTAGCTTTCATCGTTTCCTCGCGAATGATGCGATTGGTTTCTGGTGATGCCGTCGTAGAGATACGTTCACCTACCGCAATGGGTGTTTCTTTCACCACCGTAATATCTGCTGCCTGCAATGCTATTGGTAAACAAGCGGCCATGAGTACCGCACCAAATATTTTTCTTCTCATAGTCTGTCTCCTTATTACATAGGGTATAGTTATATCTCTATTATATACATCAACTACATGAACCGTATATGAAAATTTTTAATATACTTTCCTAAATAGACGTATGTATACAAAATTTACTATATTTTTTATTGAAAGTCCTTGAGAATACTGATACAATGAGTAAGATAGTAGTGTATTTTAAGGAGGTATAACTATGAAGCATGATTTTATGAGTCATGATATTAGCTTACCGGAATTAACAGTCAGAGGCATGCTACTAGGTGCGATTATTACATTAATCTTCACAGCATCTAACGTATACCTAGGTCTGAAAGTAGGTTTGACGTTCTCATCCTCCATTCCGGCTGCTGTAATATCTATGGCAATCTTACGCTTCTTCAAGGATTCCAATGTTCTTGAAAACAACATGGTACAAACGCAAGCATCTGCTGCTGGTACCTTATCTGCAGTCATCTTCGTATTGCCAGGTCTATTGATGATCGGGTATTGGCAAAACTTTGATTTATTGGAAACATTGTTATTATGTGCCTGCGGTGGCTGTCTTGGGGTATTATTTACTATTCCATTACGTCGCGCTATGGTTATGAACAGTGATTTACCATATCCAGAAGGTCGCGCTGCTGCTGAAATTTTAAAAGTAGGTTCTACTGTTCCTGGAGAAACTACAAAACAATCCGGCGGTATGAAAGAAATCGTATCCGGTGGTGCATTAGCTGGTATCATCAGCTTTGTCACACAAGGTTTCCGTGTATTTGGCGAATCTAAATCTTTCTGGTTCCCTGTTGGAGCTGGAGCTACACAAATTCCATTTGGTTTCTCCTCCGCTTTATTAGGTGCCGGTTTCTTAATCGGTATTGCCAGTGGTATAGCAATCTTGATCGGTATGATTATTGCTTGGGGTGGTTTCGTACCATACTTAACCAACCATCTACCAAATCCAGATAACTTGGAAGCTATCAAATTCTCTAACACCGTATGGAAAACTAAAGTTCGTTTCATCGGTGCTGGTACAATCGGTGTAGCTGCCATCTGGACATTATTGACATTGATCAAACCAATTATTGAAGGTATCAAATTATCTATCAAATCCATGACGGCTAGCGCAGAATATCGCGATACACACCGTATGGATACAGATATGAAACCATCTACTATCGCTATCGTATTTGCATTAATTATTATTGGCTTAATCATTTGCTTCTACTCTTTCGTATCTGCTCTTCCAATGTCCGCAGGTCTTGCTTGGACACTTGTGATTGCAGGTATCGTAGTGGCATTGTTAATCGGCTTCTTCGTAGCTGCTGCTTGTGGTTACATGGCTGGTTTGATTGGTACTTCCGCAAGTCCAATTTCTGGTATCGGTATCATCGGTATCATCGTGTCTTCCTTGGTAGTGCTTACTATCGCTTCCGCGAACAACTTGTTAGCTACTCCTGAAGGCGTAAAATTCTCTACTGCCTTGGCGATTTTCATGACTTCCGTGGTTATCTCCATTGCAGCCATCTCCAACGATAACTTACAAGACTTAAAAACTGGTCAATTAGTAGGTGCTACACCTTGGAAACAACAGGTAGCTCTATTAATCGGTTCCTTAGCTGGCGCCGTAGCGATTGCTCCAGTACTTGACTTGTTATACCATGCTTACGGTTTCACAGGCGCTATGCCTCGTGAAGGAATGGATCCTGCCCAAGCATTATCTGCTCCACAAGCTACATTGATGCGTCAAATTGCAGAAGGTATTTTCAATGCTAATATGGATTGGACTTACATCTTCTACGGTATCCTTGTTGGTATTGCCGCTATCGTTGTTAACTTGATTTTAAAATCTACAACAAAATCCTTAACATTACCACCACTTGCAATTGGTATGGGTATCTACTTACCTCCAACTTTGGAAATGCCTCTTGTAATGGGTGCCATCATCGGTTACTTCGTAAATCGTTACATCACAAAACGTGCGAAAGAACGTGCTGGCGCTTATGCAGATGCTGACGTAGAACAATCTAACCGCCGCGGCGTATTGTTCGCTTCTGGCTTGATCGTTGGTGAAAGTATCATCGGCGTTATCATCGCTGGTATCATCGCCTTCTCCGTAAGTACAGGTGGTAGCGAAGCTCCTCTTCAATTGGCTTTCACTGAAGCAAAATCCTATGGTGATACAGCTGAATGGCTAGGCTTTGCAGCATACATCTTCGTTGCACTTTGCTTAATTCGTATCGTAATCGCTTCTAAATTCAACAAAGCAGAAGCGGAAGCAATCGAAAACATGAATAAATAAAACACTACACATATCACAAAAGAGGCTGTAACCATTTGGTTGCAGCCTTTTTATTTCGCTAAAGAAATACACAAATAACAAAGGACTGAAGTAAATTCTAATACATCATTTTACTTCAGTCCTTTTATATTTGTATCATGCTAGCATATACAAAGCTATCATTATGTATTCTTTCTAGCATATACAATACTACTATTATCCATTGTTTCTACCATATTTATAGATCCACACCAGTCCATAGATACATCCGATAACAGTGGCAATCATACCACCAATGGATACGTCCCAAAGGAATGCTAATGTTACACCAATAGTAGTAGCTATAGTAGATACTACCATACTGATGAATAACATGGCTTTCACAGAACGAGCTAGCATAAATGCCGTTGCTGGTGGACCAATCATACAGCCTGTTACCAAGATAGCCCCTACCGTTTGAAAGGAGGCTACTGTCGTTAAGGACGTCAATGTCATGAGTCCATAAGACACTGCCATAGGCATCGCCTGATATACCTTAGCACACACAGGATCAAAGGTGGTAAGGATCAATTCTTTCTTAAAGAGTGCAATACATACGGCATTGATGAGGCACACCAACATAGCGATCCATAACAACATAGGTCCTAAGTCATAAGCATCTACGGTAAAGCGTTGGAATGTAGCAAAGGCTAAATCACCTAATATTGCTGTGTCCACATCGAGATGTATGTGTTTACCAAATAAGGTAACTAACACAATGGCTAAGGCAAATAGGAAGGGAAACACGATACCGATAGCTGCATCTGGTCGAATATACCGACGTCGTTGCATCCACTCGACGGCATACACCGTCCCTACTCCCATGGCGGTGGCACCAATGATGAGCCACGGGGAGTTCAAATCTTTTGTCACTAAAAAGGCTAACACAATGCCTAAAAACACAGTATGTGTTATGGCATCCACCATCATAGATAAACGGCGTAATACCAAAAATGTACCTATGAGGCTACAACTAATACCTGTGATTGTAGCGATACCCCAAATTTCTAAGATATGACTCATCCTAAACACCTCCTCACGAGGCGTTTACCAGTAGCCAAAGCCAAACTCAACAAGATCATACCGGTCATAACAATAATGATGATGGGTCCTGTCGGAAGATTGCCCCATAAGGCGCTCACAAATGTGCCCATAAATGCCACTACACTACCACTGATAGCTGCAATGATCACTAGGGTACGTAAAGAATGAGTCCACTGGCGACCAATCATGGCTGGACCAATTAATAAGGAGCTAATTAATATAACCCCTACTGTCCGAATGCCGATGACAATAGTCACCACCAATGCGGCACGATAAAAAAATCGCACTTTTGACACAGGAATCCCCATCAACTGTGCCTCTATAGGGTCAAATACGGTAAGACTCAATTCTTTCCAAAGTACAATAACCCCACCTACAATGCAGGTGCCGCAAATGGCCATCACCCAAATATCACTTTGCATCATGGTTACTGCTTGTCCAAAGATAAATGTATTCAGACCTGCCTGTCCAGCATTTTCCATAGACTGTACTCGCGTTAATAACACTGTACCAAATCCAAAGAAGGCCGCTAAAATCGTAGCTAAGGCTGCATCAAAACGAACCCCTTTTTGGGATGTTTTGTGCATAATCCATTCTGACAAACAAGCCGTGCATATGGCACCTAGTAACAGTACTGTAGTGTCTTTCACGCCTGTTAAAAGAAACCCTGCCACTACCCCAGGTAGTGTGGAATGGGCTACACCATCGCCTAGTAAACTTTCTTGGCGCAACACCGCAAAGGTCCCTATGACGCCACATACTAAACCTAACATCACCGTTCCCAGTGCTACGATTTGAAATGTATATTGTTGTAATAATTCCATGGTGCCTCCTAGTATGAATATGTCTCATCTAGGATACGGGAGCCTACTATATCTCGAACTGGTCCCATGCCCACCAATCTACGGTTGACGCAGAGAACTTGATCAAAATACGCTTCTAAGGTCTGTAAATTATGATGTACAATGAGCAGTGTTTTGCCTGCTGATTGCATTTCCTTCATAATCTTTACTAATACAGATTCCGTGGTCTTATCAATACCTTTAAATGGCTCATCCAGCAAGTATACCTCTTGGTCTTCCACCAAGGCACGAGCTAGGAATACGCGCTGTTGCTGTCCTCCTGACAATTGTGAGATAGACCGTTCTGCATAGTCTAACATACCTACCGTCTGCAAGGCTTTTGTTGCCTCGTCTCTTTCACGTTTCCCTGGTCGTCTAAACCAACCCAGTCTGCGGTAGGTGCCCATCAATACCACTTCAAACACAGTAATGGGATAATCCCAATCTACTGTTGAGGTTTGTGGTACGTAGGCAATATGGTTATAAATACTATTTGCTTTCGCTCCTCCATAAGCAGAAACTGTTTTAGTGTCTAATGTTAAATCAATCGTTCCTTCTACTAATGGTACCAACCCTAATATGGCTTTTACCAAGGTCGATTTACCAGCACCATTAGGACCAACTATGGCCGTCATCGTTCCTTTTTCAATCTGAAAGGATACATCTTTCAGCACTACTGTATCATCATAAGCTACTGAAAGATGATCTACTTTCAAAATACACTTGCTGTCGCTCATCATTTAAGAGCTCCTACAATGGTATCAATATTGGCTTTGACCATACCGATGTATGTACCACCTTCTGTGTTAGGAGAACCTAAGGAGTCGGAGTATAATTCGCCGCCGATAGCCACGTCCCAACCTTTAGCTTTGCACGCTTCTTGTACGGCTTCGATTGTTTTATGAGGAACAGAAGATTCTACAAAAATAGCTTTGATTTTATGGTCTACAATAAATTGTACTAAGTCGTTCATATCTTTTGTGCCCGCTTCAGTAGCTGTGCTTACACCTTGTAAACCTTTTACTTCGAATCCATAGGCACGAGCAAAGTAATGGAATGCATCATGAGCAGTGACTAATACACGAGATTGCTCAGGAATTTCTTTCGTTCTATCTTTAATATATTGATCTGCTGCATCTAATTCTTTCATGTATGCTTCGTAATTAGCAACATAATCTTTTTCATGTTTAGGATCTTTCGCTACCAATGTATCTTTTACTACTTTCGCAGCTAATTTCCAGTTTTGTACATCAAACCAAATATGAGGGTCTTTTGCATCTGGACCTTCTTCTTCAAAAGCTAATAAAGTAGATGGATCCATGTCTTTCGATACTTCTACTACAGTTTTATTAGATTTTTTCAATTCTTGGAATACTTGACCCATTTTACCTTCCAAATGGATACCATTTAAGAAGATAACATCGCCTTTTTGTAATGTAGATACATCACCAGCACTAGCTTGGTACAAATGTGGGTCTACCCCAGCACCCATCAAACCTTGTACTGTTACATGATTACCACCAATTTTTTGTACTAAATCTGTAATCATTGTTGTTGTAGTTACCACTTGTAATGGTTTATCTTCTTGAACCGTATCTGCTTGCTTTCCACAACCTGCAATGGCCATAATACAAACGGCAAAAACAATGAACAATCGCCAAAACTTAAATTCTTTCATGGTCTTTCCTCCCTTACTAAACATGTGGGATGTCCCGTACTATCCCTAAATTAAAAATTCCATGAGTCTTACTTATCTATACTATATCACAACTGATAGTATTTCTCAATATATTTTTTTAATTATATGTTTCAAAGAATGAAAAAATTAGCTATTACCTTTGTTATCATTTGTATTTATGATAATGGGTATTGTTTATTCCATAATATATCATTAAACATGTCCTATGTATGCCCCAAAAATCCATTTCAAGATGACAATATGTTTTTTTTGTGATATACTACAGGTACAAAAGTTAATCAAATCCATTGAAACAAAGAACCCCCACAGTTGCCGCTGTGGGGGTTCTGCTTTTTGTAGAGAGCTACCTCTAGGCTAATTACCTCTAGACTTTCTATCTAGCCATTTGCAAATATATGAACTAACTATACCTGCCACAATAGAAATAATAAAGTTAATCAAAAGCTCCATTGAAACACCCCCTTCCTGTCACCAGTATTGGGGAGGTAACATCTATAGTATAACAAAATTTTACGCATTGCAAAATATTAACTAACGAATTTTACAACATAAATAAGATATCAAGATCTTTATAAAATAGTAAACACCGTCACTTCTCTAGCGCAATTCAACCGCACTGGGAACCAATGTCCTGACCCTCGACTTACATAGGCAAATAAGCCTTGTTCTTCGTAGAGTCCTTTCCAATACGGCTTGTACACGGGCACTAGGTTTATACCTCCTAGGTTAATCTGTCCTCCATGGGTATGTCCAGACAAGGTTAAAGGAATATGTCGGCGAAAAGCTTCAGGAATATAATTCGGATGGTGTGCCAATAAAATAGGATATGCATTATCGGGTATGCCTTTCATGGCTTTATCTAACAAGCGTACGTTTTCCTCTTGCACATCATCTTTAAAGTGGTAATCCATGCCCACTAGGTACACGGGACGAGGTCCACCTAATATCTGTTGATGGCTGTTGCGATACATATGCATCTTCGTTTGGTGTAACCGCTTCCACACACGCTCTACATCGACGCGGTATTCGTGATTCCCTAAAATGTAATCAATGCCATCAGGAAAATCTTGTACACGGCTATCTAGATAATCTGCCACTTCATCAAGATACCCCAAATCATCGATTAAATCTCCAGTGATAACCAGTCGATTCGGGTGTTCACTAGCAATGGCATCTACCATTTCTTTCAGTTTGTCCATGCCGATGAAAGGTCCTATATGAACATCGCTAAGTTGTCCAATTTTATATCCTTTCAACACCTCTGGTCTATCTTTCAAAGCCAATTGTATCTTTCGTAGTTGTAGTTCACCATTCCCTTGAAAGGCAGCCACTGATCCTGTAACGCCCACCACAGCTGGTCCCACCACAGCCGTACGTTTGAAAAAATTCCGCCGTGATATATCTACAGAATCATCATGACTACGAGACTTATTTGCTAAGTGCATGAGCCCATAAAAAATACCGAATACGGACAATATTCCAAAAGTAGCTACTAAGGCTACTACAAGACCATTCAATTCTGTTAAAAAAATCCGTCCTATGGTAAGTCCCATTCCATCATGAACAGTATACAGGAACCGCTGCAATAGAATCGTCCCTATACCAATACCAAGACCTACTAAGAGTCCTCGCTTAAGACCTTGGCGTTTGTTTGCCTGTCTAAAGAGACCTATTAAATATCCCGCAATGGCCCCTAGGATAGACATGCCGAATACTAAAATGCCTGCTAATATATATATTCTCATCTATATCACTCCTCGGTATAGATTAACAAAGATCAATAAATTTACCATGAGGTCCTGCCCATGGCAACACATGAAAGGCTTCTTTTCGACAAAGAATCCAATCTTCTTTAAGCGGGATAATCTGACCTTCTGCTACAGCTTGTTGCACCGCTTCATCACCTTCTAGCACAATTGTATTCGATGAATCTATTTCCACCTCTGTCGCTTCCCCTCGATAGCCTTTCATCGTCCATTTACGATGGCTAAAAATATGGGTCACTTCCTTTGTCATAGGTCGTTCCATAGTGACGGTAACCCCAATGGATTGTAACCCCTCAATTAATTCTACTTTGCGACTCTCTGCTGTGCCACCTTCCCCACTTGGAAACTCCCACATATTTTGTAGCAATCCTTCTTTGGGTCTTCGATGCAATAAGTAGTACCCATCTAGCGTAGAAATAATCCCTACGTATAATTGGACAGATTGTACCTTTGTTTTCTTAATCCGTATAGGCAACATTTGTTCCGTACCTTCTGCTTTTGCCTTACAATCCTGTACCAATGGACAGGACTCACAGCGAGGTGTTTTAGGAATGCAAATGGATGCACCGAAGTCCATAAGGGCTTCGTTAAAATCTCCTGGTCGATCGTAGGGCATAGTATCCTCTACCAAGGAAGTAATCACTTTTTTTCCTAGGGTGCCGAGAATATCTTCATGGATATTGTACAGACGAGCATAGACACGAAGTACATTCCCATCGACAGCAGGTTCACGAAGGTTATAGGCAATGGAGAGAACTGCTCCTGCTGTATAGGAGCCTACACCTTTTAAGGATTCCATTTCTTTTCGTGTGCATGGTACCTGTCCACCATAGGTTTCTACCACTTCTTTCACACCTTGATGCAAATTACGAGCCCTAGAATAATATCCCAAACCTTGCCATGCCCGAACCACTGTATCTTCTTCGGCACCAGCTAAACTTTCAAGCGTTGGAAATTGTATTACCCAGTTTTCAAAATAAGGACGCATGGCCTCAATTCGAGTTTGTTGAGACATCACTTCCGACACCCAAATCCGATAGGGGTCTTTATTTTCACGCCAAGGTAAGTCACGCTTATGCACATCATACCAATCTAATAAATGTCTCGTCCATGCCACTTGGCTTTGCTGTTCTACTTGTTTCACTTCATGCCCTCATATATCCAAGCCGTCACACGGCCTACATCGTCGCTTTCTAGCACCTCTTCTACAGTTACAAATCGCATGGATTCTATCGTACTATTATCTTCTTTGAAAGTAATGATACCTTTCAACTTCTCGCCACACCAAACCAGTGGAATCCACTCTTCATCACCAGCCCACATATAGTCAAAGGGAGTGTTTTCCAACGTAAACCAATGAGGCTCCATCTCTTCCGATTCCAAAGGAATGCCTTGAAATTGTTCTACCATATATACATAACTAATATGGCTCAACTCTGGTGAGTAAGGGAACTGAAAGTCCAACAGCGCCACTGCTTGTAAGTCCTCTTCTTTCACCAGTAAGGATACTTCTTCGAAGACTTCTCGCACGGCACAAGCACGGAAACTTTCACCATCCTCAATTTTACCGCCAAATCCATTATAATAGCCGGCTCCAAAGCCGCGTTTTTTACGTCCTAATAAAAATAAATTCTCCCGTTTTGGAAAACATAATGTTGTAGGTCTCATAGTTCCTCCTATTCTTTTTTTATTATATCATGTTTCACACTTTCATAAACCTCGCCCCCTATGATACTATAGTAATAGTGAGGTGAACTATGAAAGAACCATTAATTTTTGATATTGCTCTGGGACAAACGAAGCCCAACAGCATGCACAATCGCGACGGGCACTGCCCATTTTGCGAACCCTCGCAATTAACCGATATACTAGATATATCTGGGTCCATCATTTGGCTCATGAATAAATATCCTGTATTAGAACACACATGGCCTACAGTTATCATTGAAACTCCGCCCCATGTGCATACGGAATATTCTAAATTACCCTTTTCAGAAGCAGTCCATATTTTAGAATTTGGTCGAACCAAATGGGAAGAGGTAAAAGCTAACCCTCGTTTTACATCGGTCTTATTTTTTAAAAACTATGGCCCTATGTCTGGCGGATCCATCTATCATCCTCATAGTCAAATCATCGGCTTAGAGGACTATGATTACCGTGAAGATATTCATAGAGAACATTTTGAAGGATGGATCATCTATGAAGAGGATGGTCTTCGCATAACCTTATCCAATCGTCCTATCCATGGATTCTTTGAATTTAATATGCGGTTTAATCCACAATTAGATACATCCATAATAGCCAAGTATTTACAACGTATCTTACGCTATGTATTAGAAGGCTTTTCTAAATATGCAAAATCTTATAATCTATTTTTCTACGATATAAATGATGGTTATCACTATCTAAAAATTGTGCCACGCTATATAACATCACCGCTTTTCATCGGTTATGGAATTCCACAAGTGTGTCATGAAACACGCGCCTTAGAGATCATCCGTCATATACAGTCATATTTACACAATTCTTTGGAGGTTTAATGAAAGTTTTTGCCATTGGCGATTTACACCTATCTGGGCAACCACCAACAAAACCTATGACCATCTTCGGTCCACACTGGGATAACCACTGGGAACGTATCCGAGCACACTGGCGAGAACATATAGATCCTGATGACCTAGTCTTTCTAGTAGGTGATATGTCTTGGGCTATGCGCCTTAGTGAGGCAAAGATAGATCTAGATACCATTGCGGCCCTGCCTGGGAAAAAATTTATGATTCGTGGCAATCACGATTATTGGTGGACAAGCCTGCAAAAAATGAATACTCTTATGGAGGGCCGTATCACCTTCTTGCAAGGTAGAGGTCTATACCAAAATGGCATCGCTTTCGGTGGCACGAAAGGTTATATCTATCCACAAGACCCTTTCTTTAAAGAAGCTGATGACCGGCACATCTATGAGCGGGAATTAATGCGTACTAAAGCGGCTTTAGACGCTATGGAAACTGCTATTACTGAAAGTGGTGACGCCCCCTCTCAGGTAACACGCATACTGTTACTGCACTATCCACCCACCTTAGAAAATCATACTAATGGATTTACGGACCTACTAGAACAGTACCATGTAGATCACTGCGTGTTTGGTCATTTACATGACAAAACGTCCTTCCAAAAAGTACCTTCTCATTGGGGGCATACACAATTACACTTAGTCTCAGCAGATGCTGCTAATTTTATGATGAAGGAGATACCATGAGCCGTATCCACAAAGAACACTTACAAGCAGGGTACATCTTTGGTGACCCTCATAACTCAGAATACCTATACCTACCAGCCGGAGAAGTTGGCTCCAGCGACCCTCGATGCATATTTGAACAAGGGCCTACAAAAGAAGACCTAACCCTAGATGAAGCGTGTCGTATCATCGATCGATATACATTAAAACCGTGTAAACATCCTATCTTGGGCAAACGGTCATTTTAAGGTACCATCTACCTATATTGATTGTACTATATTTTGACAAGTTCATTCATATATATACTATGACAATATTATATGTCATTCATAATAGACTACCACCTATAATAAAATAAGTAGCCTTACGTGACAAACTATGTTATACTAGACGTAATAAAAGAAGAGCCATCAACGTGTCTTAGGCGTTAGGCTCATCTCAAATACTAGAAATTTGATTTGCCTAACGTGTTAAGTACTTGCGATACTTATCTTTACGTTAGGCTTTTCACTTACATATTTAAGTAAGTTAAAAATGCTATAACCAACATTCCAAATTGTATTAGTAAACTAAAAAACTCGAATGGTGTCATAGTATCACCTCCTCCCATCGATTAGGAAGAGATAAACCCAACTCACGTTGATAGTTCTTCTATATGTATAGTAGCATATTTTTACATTTCGTTGATATAGATTAAAATAATTATCAATTCCCTAAGGAACGCAATTGCGTGTAAAACACCAGTGGCGTTCCTTTTTGGGTCCGAATTTAGATAAACTAGAAGAGCACGACATCCCTCCCCTAGAGGAACGCAGTTATACGTAGTAGCCTTGTGGCGTTCTTTTTTGCATAAATTAGAATACACCAGAAGAGCACGTCATGTTCCGGAGCAAACCTAACCACTATATCAGTTTGCGGAGGAATATGACGTGCTCTTCCTTTAATCTTCTAACAAAAAACGCCACAGGCTTCATAGTGAAACCAGTGACGTCTTAAAAAAAAGGGGGGGTATTTATGTTGTTTGTGTTATGTTTGTGTTATTTGTATTTATATAGTAAGGGTATTATAAGGAGAATTTTGCTAGAATTAATATTTGCTAGTTTTTGCTTTTACATTGATAACTTCGCCAGTCATTGCATCTACTTTGACTTCAGCTTCTTTACCACTGCCATCGATCATATCTAATTCATAGACTAAACGACCATGATCTTTTTCTACGGACCAATCCATCGCTTCAAAGGCACCGCCCACTTTTTCTTGGGCTTTTGTTTCCGCTACTTCTGGCATGATAATATCATTCACATCAAAGGCTTTAGACATACTATGGCTGCCTTTCATAGCTTGCCCATACATCATGGAACCTTGTTGTTTCATATGCTTACCTTGTTTCATTGGTTTTACTTCTGTATTTAAAATATCTCCATTTTCACGGATATGCATTTCAATTTTTAAACCATCCACGATACCATCTACTTCGTAAGTTGGATTATGTTTTCCATCATAGGAAATGCCTACAATTTGTGCATCTGGATATAGAGATTTGAAAGTTGTTACAACCCCTTTATAATCTACATCACTCAATGGTAATACGCTAGGCACCACACTACCTACACCATTCCAAGAATTAATTTTTGCCATTTGATCCGCAGGAACACCTTGTACTTTCGCAGCATTTACCACACCACTTGCCATCATAAGTCCTGCACCTAGAGCCATCACAGCAGCTCCTAAACGAAACATTTTTTTCATAATTTCCTCCTTCACGTGCCCGATGCATCGTGTCTTGGTTTTTAATTAAGGAATATTCGTTATTTCTAACTTGCTTATATCTTACACCTTATCTATGAAAGAATGATGAAAAAAATATGAACCTTCTATGAAATTATCATGAATATTACATGAGCTTTAGTAACTCTTTATATCCTTACACAGAGTATCCTATATGCTCATCTACTACATTATATCAAATTTCGATATATATAGGCTCTATACTAAATGTTGGGGAAACTCATATAAGAAAGGATGTCTGTTTTATATAAAATGTATTTGTGAAAGTTCATCATAACTCTTCTTTTTTCCCTTCCTTAATTTGACGTGTTAATTTATAATAATATATTTTTGTTGTCCTGAAGATGTCTTTTCTAATATTTTTATATTAGAATTCTCGCTCTTTACGTAATTCAGAAAAAGAGAGCCCAACAATAATCTATCTTTTCTTTCTATCCTATTCCATTCGTAACCCTTAAATAATTCTCTAAGTAAAAATACCTCATTCGTCTTTAAATTTATCGTTTCTTTAATTGCTATTTCCAATAAAACGTTCACATCCATTTATATCACCTCATATCAATGTTATTAACAACGTTGTTAATAACATTATACCATTTAGATATTCAAATTGCAATAGTCATAAAAATGGTCTTACACCTCGAAGTTAGAAAATACATTTACTGCCATTCATAACTGTTATCTCATCTTGGCTCATCAACTCCTTTCCTGTCTTTTGGTAATTGAGTCCATAACTATTAGCATTGGAGCGTGTTTCTGATATATTAAATAGGTCGATAGTTTCTTTACGCAGTGTTTCAGATAGCGCTTTAAGTGCGTTCTTTTCCTTTCCACCAAGAAAGAAGGTGCTATCACAGTTACCTACAATAGTATCTCCATTATCCTTGTAGATTGCCTTTAGCTGAAATTGTACCTGCCTGCTCTCTCAGACTATTTATTTTAATCATCATCTTTTTAGTGGTTTTAAGTTATTTGCTTAAGGTTTTTAGTTCAGATAAGGCCTTTTCTAAAGAAGCTAAAGAACAGGTTAAATACGTTGTTACGGATATGTCTCCACTATTTAAGTTAGTGATACAAACTATGGTCCTTCATGCGCATACCGTAGCGGATCGTTACCATGTGTGTCGTTTGGTAAATTGGGCTCTTGAGCGAGTAAAGCTACTAGAGATATTGCGTATGTCTGAAGATCTACGACGGGCATATGGGCTTAGATTAGCCTTTAGAAAGATATTTAAGATATACAGTATACCTAACATAGAAAGGTATATACAATTATGGTTAAACGCAGTAGAAAACAGCCATCTACCAGAGTTTAGTAATTTTAAAGTTTCTTTTAATAGTTGGTTCCCTCAAATTGTTAATGCCTTTGTATTACCATATTCCAATGGGTTTACAGAAGGGTGTAATAACAACATTAAAGTTTTAAAAAGAATAAGTTATGGGGTACGTCATTTTGAATGATTCAGAGTTCGTATACTTCTATTGAGCAAAAAATAGCACTAGCTATTTAAATAGCTAGTGCTAAGAACTTTTATATGAGTAGCCCCCACATTTGACAAAGAGCCTATATATATCTAATAGGAATACAAAAAGAGACAACACCTAAATGTTGTCTCTTTGTCTGTTTAAGTATGCTAGCTTAATCGTTAATGTTTAACTAATGTTAAAAGATTTTCTAATTGAGGGAAGAATTCTTGTCCAAAATAAGTTAAAATACCAAAAACGATTAGATATAACAAGAAGTATTTAGATACATGAACCATGATGGAACTTGCATCGATGGAGTGACGTAATTGATCCGCTTTTTGTGCATCAATTTTATTTTCTTCGATGAATGTGTTAAGAGCAGGACCTACGGCACCGATCGCAATGGCAATACTTTGTGGGGAGAACATTTTACCAACACCAGCAGAACCAGAGTTAGTTGCTGCCAACCACAATGCTAATGTATCATGACCAGGAGTCAATTGATGAGCCGCTGCTGTTTGCAATGGTCCGAACAATACGTTCGCATTTGTACCAGAACCAGTTAAGAATGCGCCTAACGCACCAATAACAGGAGCAAACGCAGGGTACAAAGAGCCAGTTGCCGCTACTAATGCGTTAGCGATCATACCAGTCATACCAGAGTATGTCATCAATTTAGCTGTTACAACTACAGAAATGATTGTTACATATGTTAATTTTAATGTTTTCAATGTATTTGTTAATACATATTTTTGAGTACCAAGACCTGCTTTTTGGATAAAACCACCAATTAAAGCAGAGATGAAAATCATAATACCTGGAGTTGCAATCCATACAAATGTATACGGTTTTGCATTCACACCTGCATGAATAGGTACAGATGTTTTAAATACCATCAATGCATTATAAACAGGTGGTACTAATTTGGATGTACCAATTAACAAGATAAAGATCAAGATAAATGGAGATGCTGCAATTAAACCTTCTTTAGCTGATACTTTTTTTGCTCCCATATCAACTTTATATTCTGGGTCATTTACAGGCATAATTTTTGCAATAGCTATAATAACAGCCATGATAACAATAGAGGAGCCCATAACAGCAAGTTCTGGACCACCTGCATACATATTAATTAATAACTCCGGAATAGCTAATGCAAAACCTGCAATAATAGTTTGAATAAATACTCCTTTAATCGCTTTCACACCGCCAGCAATAATACCGACAATAAAGAGTGGAGTTACTACATTTAAAATGAATAATTGCGCTGCAATGAATGTACCTAATTCAGCTGGTTGTAGACCTGTCAAAGATGCCAATGTAGTTGTTGGAATTGCAATAGAACCAAACGTAGTTGGTACGGAGTTTGCTACTAAGCAAGCCAAGATAGATTTCAATGGATCAAAACCTACTGCTACCATCATCGCTGCTGGAATGGCAACGGCTGTACCGAAACCTGCCATACCTTCCATAAAGTTACCAAAGCCCCAAGCTAATAACAACGCTAAAATACGTTTATCACTAGTTACGGAAGATAACATAATTTTAATCGTGTCCATCGCTTTCGTATGAACTACTAATTGGTATGTAAAAATCGCTGCTGTAATAACCAAAAGAATTGGCCAAACTGCAAGAGCTACACCTTCCATAGCCCCTGTATACATAATATAAGCATTTTCTCCATAATAGAAAACCGCTAAAATATATGTACCAATTGCTGCCGCCAAACATGCTTTCCATGCTGGCATTTTTAAAATTGCCAACGCTACGATAAGCCATAGGATCGGCAAGACTGCTAAAAATATATCCATATTAACAATCCCTTTCTATAGTATGAATCACTGTAATTCAAATTCTAGCATACGTACAGTGGTGTATAAACAAAAAGAGAGGAAATCCACAGATTCCCTCTCTCATATGTTCAAAGATGTTGACTGTTACCAGTCTCTAAGAAGTATTCCTTAGGGATACAAAACTACTGATTCTGCATCGATAAAGATTTGTAATTGTCAGCTACTGACTTCTAATTAGTAGTTGGAAGCAACTGCTTTAGGTGGTTCATAGTCGCCGAAGTATTTTTTAGGATCCAATTTCAACAAGTTACATACGTCGAACAATTCTGCCACAGTTTTGTCGATAACTGGAATACCTTCTTTACGGCAAACTTCGATAGCTTCTGCTTCTTTTTCACCATGAGTGTAGATGCGTTCAGCACCTTCAGCTTTAGGAGCTTCACGAAGTTCTTGTAAGAATGTGGAGAAGTGTTTTTTAACGTCTTCTGGGTTACCGAAGATAGCTGGGTTAATAGCCATAAAACCATGACAAATGTTGGAACGGCCACCAGTCATACATTTATTGGATGTACCACCTTGAGAGAAGATAGATGCGAAGATTTCGCAAAGCATACCGTAACCATAACCCTTGTGGGAACCTAATTGTTCAGTGTTACCACCTAAAGGCATGATACCGCCACCAACGTGGTCAGAGATATTGCCCAATACTTCGCCAGCATCTTGAGATGCTTTACCGTCTTTATTTAATGCCCAACCGTTAGGTAATTCTTTACCCAATTTGTTGTACATTTCTAATTTACCACGAGTTACTACTGTAGTAGATGCGTCGAAGAAGAAGTTGTATGGTTCAGCTGGCATTGTGAAAGCGATTGGGTTGGAACCAAGCATTGCTTTACGAGCAAATGTAGGAACCATGATTGCTTCAGAGTTAGTGCAAGAGAAACCAATTAAACCTTCTTTTAAAGCAAGATCAGCATAGTAACCAGCGATACCATAGTGGTTAGAGTTACGAGCAGATACGATACCGATACCAGATTCTTTAGCTTTTTTAATTGCTAATTCCATAGCAAAATGACCAACTAATTGACCCATTGCGTCATGGCCTTCAACAACTGCGGATACAGGAGTTTCGAATACTACTTCTGGTTTTGCTTTAATGTCGATAAGACCTTTTTCAATACCTTTGTGGTAACGAACTACACGTTGCATACCATGGGATTGGATACCGTACATGTCGGACATCATCAATACGTCTTTAATGATGCTAGCTTCTTCAGGACTGAAGCCAAATCCTTCAAATGCGTCTTGACAGAATGCGTTAAGTTTTTCTTCTTGGATGTAAACAAAATTTCCCATCGTTAAAACCTCTTTCCCTAACTAAAAAATATGTGTGACATCGCCTGTACTCCTCTATAGGTGGTCACGACTCTTGATACGTAAATTATAGCACACATGTACACCACATGGAATAGAAATCCCCTATTTATCAGCATTTTAACCTTATCATATATGCATAGTTAAGAGATAAATTAATTGTTTTTATTAATACTTTTCTTAAAAAGTAGCTATTTCAGAGGGTAAACCAATCATTACTTTTAGTTATACCTCATCTTTCTTCTTCATCATAACTTCATTTTCATATGCTTCTATATCGAATTCCATAAAAGAACATCTATATTTATCGTTCTTCTCTATCGATATCCATCGATAATACGGAAATGTTGTATAGTCTACTATAACGGTTAGTTGTATGTATCCTTATTATTTCACTATTGTAATTATTTGTTATCTTTTTTATCCTTTTTATCTTTTTTATCTTTTTTATCTTTTTTATCTTTTTTGTCTTTTTTATCCTCTTTATCTTTTTTGTCTTTCTTAGCCTTATCTGCTACAACACCTGACTCATCACTAATAGCTGCATTCATTTGTTTTGCTATTTCAAAGGCCGCATCATAGGTTGGCATAGTCACGATATTAGTTGTTCCAATCGCTACGGTAGATCCATCTACACGGGCACCGCCAATGGCATGATCGTGATACAATCTAGCCAATTTACCAGCCACTAGGTAAGCTCGCATTGGCGCTGTATAATTACCTTTTGCGGCTCCTTCATAGACAGGCTTACCATTGATAAATACTGTTTGTTGTTCTACTTTCACATGATTTTCAGAGTACACGTATAAGCGTTGCAAATTGTCCAATACCCGTTGCGATGTTTTTGGATGGTCGTTAGGATTTAAAATTTTACCAAATCCCTCACGGTAGGTATCACCATATTTATTTTTAATCACTTCCATGGCAAGGGCGGCACCACCTACATTATATGAAGAATCTGCTAAGATGCTAAAACCTAGTTCATCAGCATGTTTCTCTTGAGACATAGTGAACACTTGACTATCTAAATATTTTCCAGTAAGTCCCGCCGCAATTTGACCTAAATCTCCAGAGTTAAACGTAGCTGCCCCAATTACTGTAGACAAAATACTGCTTTTCTTAGCTCCATTCACTAGATCTTTGTGCTCTCCATGGCTCAATTCATGACCAATAACATAGGCCAGCGCATCATCATCTAGCAAATCCATAGCCCCTTTGTTAATAGACATAACACGTCCAAAGGTCATGAAAGCATTGAACTCTTCATCTGGGTTAACGTACACCACATAACTGCGTTTCACATGAGGTGATTTTGAAAGTTCATCCACAATACGCTTCGCCCGCATTTGATAAGCATAATTATCATACACACCTGTACGGTCTTTTGTTTTTTCCAGCATCTCTTGTTGACCTTGCTCTGTATTGTCTAGGTCACTCAAATGTTGATGCACAGAAATACCTCCTAATACATTTTTACCAAGAGTCTCCCACAATCCATGAGCTTCTACTGTAAGTATTCCTGTAGATGCGATGCCCATAGTTAACACTGCTGCACACAGCATACGTTTCCAAGTCTCTTTCATTAGTTCTCCCTCCTGCTTCTATATACCGGGGTCATCTTCGCGATATGCCAAATCTCTAAATCGTGTATATGCCCCTTCAAACCATAGTTTTACAATTCCTAATTCCCCATTACGGTGCTTACGGATAATAACTTGCGTTTCTACACCATCACTAGTATCTTCTGTATCTTGATAGTTCTCACGATTCAAGAAAGCTACAATATCCGCATCTTGTTCTAGAGAGCCAGATTCACGCAAATCGCTTAGCATCGGAGTCTTATCTGCCCGGCTTTCAACACCACGACTTAACTGCGACAAGGCAATCAATGGCACATTAAATTCTCGCGCCATAATTTTTAATTGTCGAGAAATCGCAGATACTTCTTGTTGGCGATTGTCCGCCATTTTTTTACCGCCATTTTCCATGAGCTGAATATAGTCCACTACCACAAGTCCTAGCTCACCATGTTCTTGAATTAAACGGCGCAACTTTTTCTTCATTAATTGCGGCGTCAAACCTGAAGTATCATCGATATATAAAGGTGCTTCTGCTAAATCATTCAAAGCATTAATGGCTTTTCCCCAGTCTTCTTGGCTAAGCTGACCATTTCGGATACGACCAGAGTTAATTCCAGCCACCGCTGCCAGCACGCGGGCTACCAGTTGTGTCTTAGACATTTCTAGGGAGAAAAAAGCTACATTTTTCTTCGATTTCATAGCTACATTTTGAGCAATGTTCAATGTAAATGCAGTTTTCCCCATAGAAGGACGGGCTGCTACTAAAATTAAATCCGACTTTTGTAAGCCACTAGTTAAGTTATCTAAGTCTTTAAATCCCGTAGATACACCAGTCAGTATCCCCTTATGCCGTTGTAATTCATTGATGCGATCAATGGTTTCATACACCACATCTCGCATAGCGCTAAAAGAAGATTCTCCTTTTGTAGTACCACTCACATCGAGAACCATTTGTTCTGCTCGATTGACGATATCTTCTGTCTCTTCTTCTTCGCGATAGGCCATAGATTCCACTGCATTGGCCACATGGATTAATTTACGCAAATGGGCTTTATCTCTTACAATTTTTGCATGATCTTCTACGTTATAGGCATCTACAATATCTGTGGTCAAATTGGTAAGGTATAGAATCCCCCCTACGGCCTCTAATTTCTGAGACTTTTTTAACTCTTCCGATAATAACACATAGTCTGCACGTTGATTTTTTCCTACAATGCTTACGAGAGCTTCATAAATAACACGATGATTATCACTGTAAAAATCTTCTGCTTTTACAATAGAGCTGACTGTATCAAAGGCATCTTTATTGAGTAAAATCGCTCCTAGTACGGCTCGTTCTGCCTCTATACTGTGCGGTGGTATCCGTCCTGACATACTATTCTCCCTATACACAACTACACCTATTTGTACAAAAAAGAGGGGCCTAGCCCCTCTTTCTATTAACCTGCAACTACTTCTACAGTAATCTTAGCTGTAATTTCTGGATGCACTCGAACTAATACTTCATGAGTACCCAATGTTTTGATTGGCTCTTTTAAGTCAATTTTCTTTTTATCCACATCAACTTTTACTTGCGCTTGCAATGCATCAGAAATATCTTTACCTGTTACAGAACCGAATACACGGCCACCATCTCCCATTTTTACTGGAATTGTAACGGATACTTTTGATAATTGGCTAGCCAATACAGTAGCTTCATCAGAGTCCACTTGTTTTTTATGAGCTTGCGCACCTAATTTTTGTTTTGCATTGTTCAAGTTTTGTGGTGTCCCCTCAAGACCTACGCCTTTTTTAATCAATACATTGCGACCATAGGCTTCAGAAACTTCCACGATTTCACCACGTTTACCAACTTTTTTAACATCTTCTAATAAAATTACTTTCATGATAATTCCTCCTTAACTTCTTTTTGTAATTCTGTCATATGGGATACGGCTACTTCAGTCACCCATTGGCGTGCCTCTTTCATAGACATATTGTAAATTTGAGCACCCGCCACAGTACGATGACCTCCGCCACCGACAGCTTCCATAATTAATTGTACATTCAATTTACCTTGCGACCTAGCGCTGACCCCAATACCACCATCTGGCAGTACATAGAATACAAAACTAGCTTCAATCCCCTCAAGGGTAATCAATTTATCTCCTGTTTGTGCTGCAATCACAGTGGCATTCTTCGCATCCTGTGGTGCCTCTGTGAAAGCCATATTTGCTACTTCTTCTGCCGATGCTAGCATAGCAGAGCGTATACGCATCCCTTCAAAACTATCCATAAATAAATGTCGTACTAAGGATACATCTGCACCTGATCGGCGCAAGAAAGAGGCTGCTTCAAAGGTACGTGCCCCTGTTTGAACCACAAAGTTTTTTGTATCTACTACAATACCTGCATATAAACCACTAGCTTCAATATGCTTAATCTCTACATGTTCTGGGAAATATTGAATTAACTCTGTTACCAGTTCACTAGTAGATGACGTAGAAGGCTCTAAATACGTTAATAATGGCGATTCAATGAAATCTGAGCCCCGTCTATGATGGTCGATGACAACACGGCGATTTGCTTTTTTCAGCGCTGATGGAGCAGCTACCATTTCAGACCGATGCACATCGGTCACGATGACCACAGTATTATCTGTTACAAACTGAGCTGCTTCTTCTTCATCAATAATTAGACCTTGAAAATCTGGATGTTCTACCAGTACTTCTACTAATTTACGAACTGCTGTAGGATGTGAACTCAAGGCAATATGAACTGGTTTATTAAGGGCTCTTGCCATCGCTGCTACGCCTACAGAAGCACCAATACTATCATAATCTTCCCGATCATGGCCCATCACAAGAACACGATCAGAATCTAGCATAATCTCATGTAATGCATGGGATACGACCCTAGCACGAACACGTGTATTCTTTTCATTCCCTGATGACTTTCCACCAAAGAATTTTACTTCCTCACCATGATATACACAAACTTGGTCACCGCCACGCCCTAAAGCGATTTCTAAGGCTGATTTTGCCTTTTCTCCTTGTACTTTTACCGTATCTTCTGTTAAAGCAATACCCATACTGATGGTTGGAGGTATATGTTTCGATGTCGTTAAGGCCCGAATTTTATCTAATAAGCTAAACTTCGATTCCATCATGTGCAACATGGCAGCCTTACTAATACTAAAGGTATACGTATCTTCTGTAGCATTGCGAATAAATCCATCATGTTGATCGATTTCCGTTACAATCAATCGATTCATATCGGACCACAATTGCGTATATTCAATATCGCTCAAACCAGAACGCAAATCTTCAATATTATCCATAGCAATGAACCCAAGAGCTGGCAACATGGAAATGGCTTTATGTTTTTCCACTTCGATATCTGTAATATCATCAAAATAAAATGCCATATAGGATTCTAATTCATCGCTATTTACATCGGAATAGTTAGACTTTGGCGCCACTAATGTTTTGTAGAGCACACGATAATACTTCCCATCGATTTCCTCGTGAAAGAATCCAGATTTACCCCAATATTTATCAATTCGTAACGTAGGAATAAATCCACTTAATTTTATTGTTTTATCGGAATCACTAGGCAACCAATCTCTAAATACGCTATTACTCCAGCAGATCACATTGTGTTCATCAATGATCACAATCCCTACCGGTAAATTTTGTAGCGCAAAAGTCGATGCCTGTGTAATCCCTTTTGCCATACAGTCAAATTGAGCTTTTCTAAGATGTCGTCCTCGGCGAATGGTTCGTCCTACATACAAGTAGGCAGCGATCACCACGATACAAGCCAACATGGCTAGTTGCCAATTTAAATAGAAAATAATACCTAATAAGATAATAATGAGAACGGCAGCAGTCATTTCAATAGAACTGTATTCAGTTTGTATATCCATACTACCTCCTCTAGGTTTACTCACTTCGTCTGCCCCATCGTTTCTCTATGTGCAAGAATACATCTAAGGCGCCTAATATAGCGGCAGACTGTGACATCATAATAAATACACCTAGCACAATCCACGGCACAATCTTCGGCGGATTATAACTTATACTAATACGCCAAACACAAGATATGCCTCGTATAAATAGCATTATACCACCTACGTACATCAAATTATAGCCTGCATATTCAAGGAGTGGAATATATTGTTTCACAAAATAAGAAATGACCCCCACTAAGAAGATATGCAATGCCCAATCTGGCACGCGCCAACCTTTAATGGTAGGCATTTCAGGAATCTGATAGGTACCAATACGACTGAGCACAAGATAGGTAAGACGATTAATAATATACGAAATCGCTACGCCAGAGCAAAACAGTCCCGCAATCAATACTTTTTTCATGATTTCAATTTGATCTTGTAATGCTGTCATCGCTGTTGTCACTTGCTCCTCTGAAAGCCCTTGCTGTACATACATATCTTGCATGGATACTGTAATTTGTTCTTCCAAAGATGACCACATCTCTGTAGGACTCACCTGCATCACCAAAGCAGATGCCCAAAACTGAACCACTACTGCTAGCATTAATACCATAGCAGGAATCATCAATAGTTTAGAAATCGACCAGTGCTTGCGCAATCCATAGCCGATTAAAATACCAATCACACCAAAGACGCCACCTTCGACTATAGCTGTCAATGGCCCCAATAAAAAGGCAATGGCAATGACTGCGGATACAACAGATAATAAACTCCACCGAAAGCCATGGCGTACACCTACGATAGCAATCGTCATAGGCACAAAAATAGACCCAAAAAATCCAAGCATAGGTACACTGAGACCTATCATAGCAAAGACAATCATCAATGCTGTTAAGATACCAGATTCTACGACAGACTTTGTACTCGTTTGATTCATATACTAACTCCACACTATGTCTTTCCCAAAGGTGTGACATAGTCCAATACAATAAATAGACATATGACTTTCGTCATATGTCTATTATATCACATTCCTTATACGTCTTGAATGATTGGTAGAATCATTGGACGACGACGTGTTTTTTCATAGAAGAATTTTCCTAATGTGTCACGCACCACTGTTTTGATGGTTGTCCAATCTTTGATGTGGTCCATTTCACATTTCTCTACTGCTGCATCTACACGACGTTGTGCTTCGCTTAATAATTCTTCTGCATCACGAACGTACACAAAGCCACGAGATAACATATCTGGGCCCGCTACGATCGTACCAGACGCACGGTCCATTGCCATCACAACGACCACCATACCTTCTTGCGCTAATTGTTGACGGTCACGGATAACGATATTACCTACATCGCCTACACCTAAACCATCTACAAAGACTTTACCAGCTGGTACACGACCTGCTAAACGACCTGTACGAGTAGTAAACTCAAAAATTTGTCCATTATCACCTACCAAGACATTGCTAGGTTTTACAATCCCCATGGACACAGCCAGCTCACCATGTTTTTTCAACATGCGGTATTCACCATGAACTGGGATAAAGAATTTAGGTCGTACTAGGTTCAACATAGTTTTTAAATCTTCTTGGCTACCATGACCAGATACATGGATACCACGATCCTTGCCGTATACTACATGAGCACCTTGGCGCAATAAGTTATCGATGGTACGTCCTACAGCCGCTTCGTTACCTGGAATTGGTGTAGCAGAGATAATAACCGTATCATTTGGCGTAATCTCTACGGTACGGTGATTGTTCGTAGACATACGAGATAGACCTGCCATTGGTTCCCCTTGAGACCCCGTTGTTAAGATCATAATTTCATCAGCGCGATAGCGATTCATTTCATCATCACCGATGATCGTTCCTTCTGGTACTGTTAAGTAACCACGCTCTTGAGCGATTTCTGTCACATTCACCATGGAACGACCTAATACCACTACTTTACGTTTTGTGGCTACCGCTGCATCAATAGCTTGTTGCAAACGGGACACATTAGATGCAAAAGTCGCTAAAATAACACGACCTGTAGCTTCTGCGACAGCACGCATAATCGCTGGGCCTACAGAACTTTCAGATGGAGTAAACCCTGGTTTTTCCACATTAGTGGAGTCAGACATAAGCGCCAATACGCCTTTGTTACCAAGTTCTGCAAATTTGTGAACGTCCATCAATTTCCCATCTACAGGAGTTTGATCCACTTTGAAGTCCCCCGTATGTACCACAGTACCTACTGGAGTTTCTAAGAAGATGGCACATGCATCTGGAATAGAGTGATTTGTTTGGATAAAGCCCACTTTGAAGCAACCAATTTTAAATTCATCACCAGCTTTTACAACTTGTAATTTTTTAGCTTTTACGTGGTGTTCTTTTAATTTGCCTTCGATCAATCCACATACTAAGTTTGTAGCATACACAGGTACGTTCACTTCTTTTAATAAGTACGCCAAAGATCCAATATGGTCTTCGTGACCATGAGTGATAACAACAGCACGTACTTTATCTTTATGCTCGATTAAATAACTCATGTCAGGGATTACAATATCCACCCCTAACATATCATTTTCTGGGAATGCTAAGCCTGCATCTAATACAACAATATCATCGCCATATTGGAAGATGGTCATATTTTTACCAATCTCACCTAAACCACCTAATGGAATGATTTGTAATTTATCTTTTCGCACATGTGGACGTGCTGTTTGTTCATGTTTTTCTACTGTTGTATTTGTTCGTTGTGGTCTACGTGGGCCACGATTGGATTGACGGCGTTCGCCATTGTCACCTTGTGGACGTGGACGGTTTGGACGTTCTCCATCCGCTTTCACAGTGGTGCGACGATTTTGACCCGTTGTGCGACGTGTGCGTGTTGTCGGACGTGGTCGTTGTTGCGTAGCTTCACCTGTTGGTGCAGCTACCGTTGTTCTTTCTTCTTGTGTATTCAAAATTTCCTCCTGCGGGACTATAGTCGTACTGTCTATACATACTACCATAGTCCAAGACTATCTAATTCCATCCGCTGATGGTTGAGCATGTATCGGCATGTAAGCACAAATAAGTATCTATTTCTGTTCGTATTCATACAGTAAAACACTGTGAGAAACCTTTCTCACTATCTATGTCACATTCTTCTACACAGCAAAGCATATACCCTCTATACATACTTCTACTGTGAAACATTTGGGAACCCATAAGGTTCATAAGCCGATCAAAATAATTACTTTTATTATACTATAGAAAATCCAACCTAAGCAACTGAGGTCCCTCATGATGTGTCACAAAAATTTGCAATTGAATATTGCACTTACTGCAATTGCGTTTTATAATGTAAACGAAGTAAGGTTTTTGAAAGTTTACAATAGGAGGTCACAAAAATGAGAAATGTAAGTATTCACACAATTGCAGAGATCGGTATCTTAACGGCGATGATGACAATTCTAGGAGGCATCAAGATTCCTAACTTAATTCCAGGTGTAGAATTCCAATTGTCTGCCCCTTTGGCGGTAGCGATTTGCGCTGCCTTCGGATTCCGCAAGTACATCATCTGCGGTTGTCTTTCTAGTTTGATTGGTCTTGTATTGGGCACGCAAAACTTGCTAAATGTTGCCATTGCCATGCAATTCCGCCTCATCGTAGGACTCATCTTATGGATTGGCAAAAATCGCATGTGGTCCATTCTTATCTCTGGTCCTATTGCGTCTGCTATCGCCCGTATCACCATTGGTTTGTCCTTTGGCAAAATGGTCATTCCAATGCTAGTGATGGCAGTCCCTGGTATGATTTTCACAGTCATCGTGAGCCCCATTTTCTACAGCATCTTACACCGACTACCTCGTTTGGCTACGACTTTGAAAGTAAAACAAGGTTAGTCACTCATGGTCTACAGCATTCGTATGCGCGCTGCTAAGGGCGGGCCTCATGAACAAGGAGGCTCTCATATTTCTGGGGCTGAACGTCTCGTCTCCTTAGAGTCCTTATCACGCATTTCAGAAGAATTTTTACAACGAGCATTACAACACAGCAAAGGTCGTCCAGATTTTATCAATTTACAAATTGATGAGATTCCCGATGACTCCATCGTGAAAGTTCCTGCTCTCATGGTGACTACTACAGAATCAGAAACAATTGAGGAATCTCATCGGGTAGCCACCCAATTATTACGACAAGCACAGATTCATGAACAGGCGATTCGAACTGCCTTTTCAAAACTCAGCGAAAACACAGAAACTGTAAGCGGGGCTTGGCTCATCAACGCTACTACTGGTGAGGCGTATCCCCAAACAGTACGCGTGTCCCGTATGGATGCCGAATCAGATACAGACATACACCACCATTTGCAATATTATGGTTGTTCCTCCATCCATTCTAGAGAGGCTCTCATCCTAGCAAGCAAGGTCCTCGCATCGCCTTACGTACTAGGTGAACTGTGTTGGTCCGATGATCCAGAGTATACAACGGGCTATGTGTCCTATGGCACTACCTACCATCGGTTAAGCCCTATGAAAGTCTATGGTAGTCCTATTGGTGGTCGTGCCTTCTTTATCACTGACGATGCACCGATCGAAGAAGTAATACAGTATTTTACATCCACTCCTACGTGGGTCACAACGAAAGGGATTCACCATGTTTAATCGATACTCCGAAGCCTTAGCCAAGCGCCAAGAGGAATCACAATTTCGTTCTCCTCGCACCTATACTCCTATGGATGCTACTCATGTTATGTATGAAGGCTCCACCTATCTGATGATGGCATCAAATAATTACCTAGGCTTAACCCATCATCCCCACGTGAAAGATCGAGCCTTACAGTCCATCCAACAATATGGCACCGGTTCTGGTGGCGCTCGCCTTACGTCTGGTTCTTTCCCTTTATTTCAAGAACTAGAGCACCGTCTCGCACAGTGGAAAGACTGTGAAAAGGCACTCACTTTCACAGCTGGATTTATGGCAAATCTAGGAACAATCTCTGCCCTAGTTCATAAAGGAGATATTATTTTTAGTGATGAATTGAATCACGCTAGCCTCATCGACGGATGTCGTCTCAGCGGCGCTAAAGTACAAGTCTACCCTCACAAGGATGTGGCAGGTCTAGAATCCTTATTAAGCCAATCTAAGCACTATGGCATGCGCTTCATCATCACCGATGGAGTGTTTAGCATGGATGGGGATATAGCTCCCTTGCCTGAACTATTGGAACTTGCAGAACGGTACGATGCCCTACTTATAGTAGACGATGCTCATGCTACTGGCGTCATTGGTGAAGGCCGTGGCACAGCGCATCACTTTCACTGTGAAACCCCACGTATCATCACCACTGGCACTATGAGCAAAGCCTTAGGGTCCATCGGAGGATACGTCTGCGGTAGCCAAACCATCATCGACTATATCATTAACCACAGTCGCCCCTTCATCTTTGCCACCGCTTTGTCCCCTGCTGACATTGGGGCTAGCCTTGGTGCCCTAGAAGTATTGGCACAGGAACCAAGGGTCTATCAAAACCTGCGAAGCAATACAGAATATATGCACAAAGCCTTGCAATCACTAGGAATCTCTAGCAGCGACGATACACCGATATTTCCTATCATCATCGGATCTAACGAAGATACATTAGAAGCCAGTCGCCTATGTGAACGAGAAGGCATTATCCTCAGTGGCATTCGCCCTCCCACAGTCCCTGTCAACACTGGACGATTGCGCTTAACCGTCACCGCTGCACACACAGAAGAAGAATTAGACAAGGTCATCCAAGTATTACAGCACTTGCCAACACGTAAAGTAATATAATGACCAACCCTGTATGGGGCACTTGTCGAAAGCAACGATGACTCATATAAAAACTATACTCTTTATAAAATATACCACAACATACAAAAGAGGAAAGCGAAGCACACAGCATCCACTTTCCTCTTTTTATATTTTTAATAAACCAAAGGGGCCCGTAGCCCCTTTTCGTTAATATAGTATAAATATGAACAAGTCTAACATAAACGCACTTAATGATACCAATTTGGTGAGTCCTCACCAACTAATTTTACCATTAAATTATATCACTGTAATCAAAGAACCTACACCAAGAGAACCCAGTTTTTTTCATAATTCCATTTCCGCCAAGAAAAGCCGTAGTGCTTACTAAAAACATTAGCGTAGGTCTGTTTTTAGAAGCGCTGCGGCTTTTCGTCTTTTTAGAAGCGTTACGGCTTTTCACTTTTTTGCATTATCTATTAAGCTTTCAGCTCTTCCTCGATAAAAGCTTGGAACTGCTGTTTATACAATCCCGCTCCTCCATTTGCTGGATGGCGCAATGTAGCCTGTACATTGATACCATAGTCACTAAGTGTAAGACTTGCTTTCTGTCCCACTCCAATGATCTGAGCCTGCGGAAATAGGTCTAATAATTGTTTCGTATAAGTCCACCCTAAGTCTAATTCTTGCTTTGTAGGTGTCCGGTTCGTCAAGCCATCTGTTCCTTTAAAGGGATGAAATGGAAAAATGTTCCATAACACTACTTCATAAGGATCTATCTTTGCTTCTAACATGGCATTCCACACCACAGAATCAGTAGGCTCATTAAAGCCCTTTTCTTTTTGTGTCGGTTTTATAATATACTCGCTCTTTGGATTACTAGTTCGTTTCGGCTCCAATCCAGTAAACACTATAGAGGGTCCTACTGTAGGGTGATGCCCTAAGAGCATTCTTTCACAGGTCATGGCAATCCCTGTAAATCGCCCTCCTTGATAGCCCACCGCTTCTGCTATGATGAGAATTTTAGCACGCTCTAATCGCTGCTCCAAATAGGCTTGTAACTGTTTTCTCCGAATGGAGCTCGCTCTCTGATTAGTATCATAGCGTTCATCAAAATCATTCCAAGGATTATACACATAGGGACTGGAAAATCCTTTTAATTGTCGGATCAATCGTTCTACTGACATAGACACCTCTCTATTTGGAATGCAATAGCACTACTTTATCACTACTTGTATCACGTTCTAAGTATTGACCTACTGAAGATTCCTCTAATTCTTTACCATAATTTTTATTAGTAATTATGAGCATCCGTTCTCCAGATTGCAAGCGTTTAAATAACTCTTGTTCCTCAATTTGAGGCATCACATTCTTACCGTTCCACTTTTCACTGCGTTGTACATTATACTTCGCCAATCGCTCAGGGCTAGGCTCCACACGGACGGGAGTAATATCTAAATAATACGGCACAGACGCTGCATATTCTCCATAATAATACACAGGTCCATGAAAGCTGCGTATCTGTTCATGATAGGTCACAGAAGAGCGCAAGCCCAAGAATGGCACCAACCCTTCCATAAGCACAATACCTAGTACTACCAAGGTACCCATCCCCACTGTGAAAGGCATCATCAATCGTTTCCGATACCAATAACACCCACCTAGGAATAAGGTAAGGACTACGACAACAGCTCGAAGAATCCACCAAAAGCCCCAAGGTGCAAAGAATGTTCCAATCCCAAGAGCCCACCATAACACTAAAGTCGGTCCTAATACCCACCACCAAGCACGGTGACTGGCATCTTTCATAGAAAGAATCCCAAAAGCTCCTAACAAGCTGAAAGGAATCACCGAAATAAAGGCATAAGTCGGATATTTTGTAGCCATAACCGTATAAAATAAAATCGTTCCCCAACCCATAATCATAGTATATAGATAGGCATCAGTTCTTGTTTTCCAACCCTGATACATACCATATAGAATAGCCCCCGTCCAAGGGAGAGATCCCCCTAGGAAAATAGGTAGATAATACCACCAATGATTTACCTCGGGATGTTCAGATTGGGTCGCTCTCGTGATATTATGGAGTCCTAAAAACCCATTGATAAATTCCATGCCGTGAGTATGGTACATATATCCATACCAAGGCAAGACAATCGCTAACAATATGAGGATACCTTGCCAAGGAAATAATGCTTTCACCATGGACCAAGATCGTTTAACCCCTGCATAGATTAGGAATAATAGTCCCGGTAATACCAGCCCTACAGGACCCTTCGTCAATACCGCAATACCTGCAAAGCCATAGGCTACTGCCATATGCCATGGATTCTTAACTAGTAATCCACGATAGGCGTAATAAAAGGTACCTACCGTAGCAAATAACAACACCATATCTGTGATGATACCATGGGCAATGGTCCATACGATGAGAGATGTGCCTAATATGAATGCTGATAACAAAGCGCCCACTCGTTGTCCTGTTAAGGTGCGTACTCCTTGGTACACCATAGCCACTGACAAAGCGCCAAAAAGAGCTGATGGAAAACGCGCTGCAAAGTCTGTCATACCGAATACAGAATAGGACAAACTCAATAGCCAATAAATCATAATTGGTTTATCAAACCAATAGTGCCCATAAATTTGTGGAGACAACCAATCTCCAGACAGGACCATCTCTTTTGCGGTTAAAGCGTAATTCGACTCTACTGGATCCGACACTGGTAATAGATGGTTCCCTAGTACATAGACTCCTAAGAAAAAGAGAAATACTACATAGGTTACACGATGTAATTTCATAAGCATCTCCCTATTGTTTACGACGTTTCCAATATTTCAAACCATATACTACAGCTACCACTACAAATACTACAATCATAGCAATTAATAGTTCATGATTATACTCAATTAAGTCTTTCCAATGTTCTCCTAATTTCATACCTAGCCAAACTAACAAGATAGTCCAAGGGATCGTGCCCAAAGTAGTCCAAATCACAAAGGGGGTCATCGGATATTTAGCCACTCCTGCAGGGAAGGAAATAAATGTACGCACCCCTGGTAATAAACGGCCAATAAACACAGCAGCACCACCATAGCGATTGAACAATTTTTCTGCAGCACCAAATTTATCTTCACTAAATAAGATATATTTCCCATATTTCATCAATATAGGTCTGCCACCATATTCCCCTAGCCAATAGGATAATACAGAACCCACAATACCCGCTACAACACCTACAATAATAGCCGTATTCAAATCAAATACGCCTTGAAATACTAAATACCCTGCGAACCCTAAAATAATTTCACTAGGAATTGGAATGTTCGCATTTTCTAGCACCATGCAAATAAACATGGCTGCATACCCATAGGTTTCCATGATGGTCAATACATAATCCACTGTTGTCTCCTCATCGGAAGATAATTATTAATCTTCATCTTCTTCATCTAATAAATAATCTTTTGCCATCCACTTTTTCGTAGCTGTAAATGTGATCGTCACCCATTTCTCTGCAGGGTCACCACCAATGGCAAGGTCAATTTCATTGCGAATTTCATCTAATTCCACAATCGTTTGTTTTGGGAAATTCTTAGGAATTAAAATATCAATTTCAATCATTTTTACATTCCCATAGGCTTGTACACTAGTGACATAATCCTTAAATTTATACTTTTCCATGAAAGAATCCATAATAAATTGGATTCGATTATGTAATTTCAAAGGCGCTACACCCATAATTTGTTTCACCGATGGAATGATAATTTTTAAAGCAGACGGCATCATTTGTAAGGATAAAACAATGAGCACAATAGGATCCACGTAGACCGCCCATTCTGCATAGCCAAAATGTTCTAACCCAAAAGCCACTAAAAAGCTAATTAAGATACCTGCTTCTAACATGGCATCAATGGACCAGCTAATATTATCGAATTTTACCAAATTAGATTGCAATTTTTTATTGATTTGGTGTACATAGAAATAATAGCACGTATCAGCAATGGTAAAAATTGTAGCATAAATGATAGCGGGTCCCACATGAACAGCACGACCGCCACCCAATAAATCCGTCAGTCCCGATAAAAAGGCATAACTTACAATGAGCAAGGTAAAACTACCTTCTGCAATCAATACCAACGGTTCAAACTGCCAATAGCCGAACTGAAAGCGCTTACTCGTTTCATTGGATACTAATCGGGATGTAATGATCATCATCACCTTAATAATCACGGCAATAAAAGACACTACCCCATCTAATAAGATGGCACTGGATCCGCTGAAAACCCCCATCATAGTGCCACCAATGGCCACAAATGACATGAGGATAGCCGATTGAATTAACAATCGTTGCTCTACTGCATGTTTATCTTGTATTAACATAATTACTCCTATCTAATCTAGTGAGCCTCAGACTCATTCTACTATGGATATTAATAAAATATCTTTTGATTAACTATCTTATAGCCTATAGGCATTCTGTACAGTCTACACGCTATGAAATAGTTTTATGCATTCATATACAAGTATATATAAAAACGGTGTATCATACAAGTACGATACACCATTTATAATTATCATATATGTAATTTTGTTTTTTATGTTCCACACCAAGAAAATATCTATTACTATTTTATAGAATTAATAATAGTATCCGCTGTATATACGATTAAGCTTCTTTTTCTAAATCAAACTTATCAGAGATGAATCCGTACAAGGTCCATCCTATGAACGTCACGATAGAACCATATGTCATTGCTTCTAAGCCAGATGCATATAAAGCATATAAGCTATATAGGGAACCAATAAAGGCAATAAAAGTAGTTCCACTTAACTCGCTGCCACCACGTCCTGCAGATTTTAAGATAACAATAATAGCTGCCATAGACAATAAGTAAGGGATGATATTAGTAACAACCGCAAGGTTAACTAATACTTCAAATTGTTGATTTAATGATTCAGACATTGTCATCAAAGATAACAAAGATTGAACAATTGTAATCGTAATCATGCCTACAACTGGAGCATCCTTTGATGTGATTTTACTAAATAATTTAGGGAATAAACCTTCATCAGCAGATTGTTTGAATACGTTAGCAATTGTAAACTGCCAACCAAGCAGAGAGCCAAAGCAAGACATAACCATCAAGCCCATAACAATTTTACCTACTGTTGGTGTAAACATACTAGCGAATGCTAAGCCGAACGGAGCAGAACTATTTACTAAATCATTTGCTGGTACAAGACCAAACATGATATTAGTAGATAACACGTAAATAACTGCTGCTCCCAATGTACCACCAAGTACGGCAATCGGTACATTTTTTTCAGGATTATCAACTGCATCAGAGTTAGCTGCTGCTGATTCCAAACCTAAGAATGCCCATAATGTCATAGCAATTGAGTTAGTTGCTGCTTCGTTGAAAGGCAAGTTATTTACATTCCAGTTTTCCATATATAAATGGCCTGAGAAGAAGTACCAACCTACAGTGGATATAACAAATACAGGTCCGATAACCCCCCATACAGTAAAGCTAGATACGCGACCAGTGATACTAGCACCACCAAAGTTAAGAACAGTCGCTAACCACAATGTAGCAATTGTCCACATCGCTGTTGTAAAGGGAGATAAGTTCGCATCTAAAAATGTTGCACCATATCCTACTGCAGAAATTGCAATCGCTACGTTAGCAATTAAAAGTGATACGCCATACGTATAGTTTGCCATGAAATTACCTGCTTTCCCGAAGGAATATTCAGAGTAACCACCCATGCCGCCGCCTTTTCTGCTATACATACCCGCTTTCGCAAAGGCGTATGCAAGAGCCATAGAACCTAGTGCTGTAATTAACCACGATACAATTGATAAGGATCCTACTTGTGCCAACTTAGTTGGAAGCATGATAATACCAGATCCCATCATGTTTACAGCTGTTAAAATTGTAAGCTGTAATACACTCATTTTATTTTCGCTTGTGCTGCTCATAGGCACCTCACTTAGAAAGGTCAGCTAGGAGCAAGCTCCTAGCTTCACCTCATTATAAATAATTATTTATCAAATTCTTTTTTCAATACATAACCAAAGGCTTTTTTAGTTCCATCTTCTTGAGTTGTAATATATACACCTTGGATTTCAGGAGCGAAGCCTGGCAATTTATTGATACCTTCTTCTAATGCTAAGAAGTAGTCTCTAGCAGTTTCAGACCATCTTTCACCTGGTTGTACACAAAGTACTCCTGGAGGATATGGAAGAGCACCTTCTAATGCCATCCGACCAACAGCTTCTGCCAACGGAACAAGTTCACCTTGACCACGTACAAAGTCAAAGTTTGCTTCTTGAGGAGTTTTCACATACTCAGGCAAATATTCGTGTAGGAATAATTTCTTTTGAAGTTCACTTACATTACGTTCTTTGTAGAAATCATGCATTTCTTGACATAGACGACGAATTGTATAACCTTTATATTTATCAATATTATTGTAGTAAATGGATGGTAATACATCTTGCATTGGTGCATCTTGTTCAATCAATTGTTCGAAACGAACTAATTGCGCTACCAAGTCATCCATTTTCGTTTTAGATTCTGCTGGAGTCATTAAGAATAAAATTGTGTTCAAGTCACATTTTTCTGGGATGATACCATGTTCACGAAGATAGTTAGCTAAAATATTAGCATGGATACCGAAGTCTTCATATTCTCCAGTTTCTACATTAATACCTGGTGTAGTCAATTGGAATTTACATGGATCAATGAAGTATTGTCCTTCACCATATCCTTCAAAAGAGTGCCATTTAGCACCTGGTTCGAAGGCAAAGTATTTAACATCTTGTGCCATTTCAGCAGTATTTCCATCTTCCCATTTTTTACCGTTTACAACTGGTGGTACTAATGGACGAAGGTATTTACAGTTTTTAAGGACTGCTTTACGAGCATCGATGACTATTTCTACACAATCTTTCCACAATAATTTACCAGCCTCTCCTTCATGCATTTTCGCATTAATGTCAAGAGCTGCAAATAATGGATAGAATGGAGATGTAGAAGCATGCATCATAAATGCGTTGTTCAAGCGTTTATGATTTACATAGCGCTCTTGCCCCTTTATGTGAGAATCTTTTTTGTGTACTTGAGATGTTTGAGAGAATCCAGCTTGTTGCTTATGAACAGATTGTGTAACCAAAATACCAGGATCATTAGGTCCTAGCTCTAATAATAATGGACTGCAATCTTTCATCATTGGAATAAATTGTTCATAACCAACCCACGCAGAGTCAAACAAGATATAATCACATAAATGTCCAATTTTATCGACTACTTGACGAGCATTATAGATAGTTCCGTCATATGTACCTAATTGAATTACAGCTAAACGAATAGGGCGTTCTGCTTTTGCTTTTTCAGTATCTTGTTCTGCTACTAATTTACGGATATATTCTTCATTGAAACAATGTTCCAAAATACCGCCAATAGAACCAAATGGGTTGCGAGCCGTTTCTAAGTATACAGGAGTGGCACCAGCTTGTACTAGTGCACCATGAGAGATAGATTTATGGTTATTGCGATCATATAAAACAATATCTCCAGGGGCTAATAGTGCATTTAATACCATTTTATTAGCAGAGGATGTACCATTTAACACAAAATATGTTTTGTCTGCATTATATACTTGCGCTGCATGTTGCTGTGCATCACAAGCTGGGCCTTCATGAATCAATAAATCCCCTAATTTAACATCCGCATTGCAAAGGTCACTACGGAATACGTTTTCACCATAGAAATTATAGAATGCACGACCCGCTGGATGACGTGCAAAGAATTGTCCTCCTTGATGACCTGGACAGTCAAATTGAGAGTTACCGTCTTCTACATAATCTGCCAACGCACGGAAGAATGGAGGCAACATATCTTCTTCATATTTTTTAGCTGCCGCTTCAATTTGTTTTACATATAATTCGTAATTCACTTCATTAGCATCGATTACACGAGTAATCTTACCTACAAATTCAGGTTTAACGGTGGAGTTCGCATCTTTTTTCACTAAGAATACAGGAATACGAAGAGCTTCAATCAATGGATTGCTTAGTACTTCTTCATGATCTGCATCAGTAATCACAATCGCAGCTACATCAGAAAAATCAGTTTCATCTAAGGTCACTGCAAAACGAGTAATAGAATCCTCAAAATCTTGTAATGCATCATGAGAGAACGCAATGTGTAAGTGATTCATAATAAAGCCTCCTATTGCATACTATGAATAGATATAATTATTGAAAACCATTGTCGACATGGTAGCTATGGATATAAAAATATACAGTAGCCGTTTCGTACTAATCTTACAACGAATGACAATTTAATTCAACCTTAATTAACTATTTCTATTATAGCAATTTGTTATATTTTAACCTATTAAACCGCTAATATACTATATCCTATAGAATGTTATTTACATTCCATCTTAAAAAATGCATTTATAGTCACATTTATTTAGATATACAAAAGTAGCATTATATATCAAAATATAACATCTTTCCATTTATATCATAATACAAATTATTGATAATACATCTCAATAAAGTTTAGACTTTGCGAATATTTATTAACCTAATATCCGCAAATACAATTGTTAATTAATTTTTTATTCTTAATTTCTTTATATTACAATGATTATTTTTTATCAAGATAACCATCATTTTTTCTATTCTTGCATTTTTTGCATAACTAATCTTTATTTCCACTACAACGTAAAAAAGACCCTATACAGGGTCTTTTTATAACACATATATTATGCAAATACATTCACTAAATCGATAGTTTGATCACGACCAGGACCTACTGAAACAATACCTACTTGTACACCAGTTACTTCTGCAATGCGTTCTACATAACGACGTGCTGCTTCTGGCAATTCTTCGTACTTGCGGATACCGGAAATATCTGTTTTCCAGCCTGGGAATGTTTCGTATACTGGTTCACATTCTGCTAATACATCTAAACTAGCTGGGAATCCTTGCACTGATTCACCATTGCGTGTGTAACCTACGCAGATTTTAACTTCATCTAAGCCATCCAAGATATCTAGACGAGTAATCGCCAAGTAATCTAAGCTGTTCAATGCTGCGCCATAGGATACTACGGACAAGTCCAACCAACCGCAACGACGGGAACGACCTGTAACAGTACCAAATTCATGGCCTGTTTGACGAAGGTATTCACCAGTTTCATCTAATAGTTCAGATGGGAACGGACCTTCACCCACGCGAGTAGAGTACGCTTTTACTACACCGAAGATATTTTTTAAGTAGTTAGGACCTACACCAGCGCCTACAGATGCACCACCTGCTACTGGGTGAGAACTTGTTACGAATGGATATGTACCATGATCAAGATCCAGCATCGTTGCTTGAGCACCTTCAAACAATACTTTTTTACCAGATTTGATAGCATCAATCACGGCAAAGTTTGTATCTTTTACAAATGGACGTAATTGTTCTGCATAGCCTAAGTAATCTTTTAAGATTTCTTCAAAGTTAACTGGCTCAAAACCATATACGGCAGTTAACATTTTATTTTTTAATTCTACGTTGAATTTAAGTTTCTTCTCAAATACAACTGGATCCATTAAATCGCAAATGCGAATGCCAATACGATTTACTTTATCTGCATAGCATGGACCGATACCATTTTTTGTAGTACCGATTTTAGCATCGCCTTTCACAGATTCTTCCGCTTCATCTAAACGATTATGATACGGTAAAATCACGTGAGCACGGTCAGAAATATATAAGGATTTTGCACTTTTGCCTTCTTTTTCAAGGTTTGCAATTTCTTCCAACAATACCTTAGGGTCCACAACGACACCAGTACCAATGATATTCATTTTATCATCGTAAAGAATACCGCTAGGCAATAAACGCAATGCGAAAGATTTACCATCTACGACTACTGTATGACCTGCATTATTACCACCTTGGCTACGTACTACCACATCAGCGCGTTCAGATAAATAATCAACGATTTTACCTTTACCTTCATCGCCCCATTGTGTGCCAATTACCATACTTGTTGCTACATTGGTTCCCATATGAATTGCCTCCATTACATCATAGAACTTTCTATCGTAATGACTACATTAAGTCATCGCTCTGAAAGTTCTTCCATTATTAGTATTACCTTCGTAAATAGGCGTCTAACGTACACTATTTACACTTTATTATAGCATAGATTGAAAACATTGGGGTAGTTATTCCCTACAAATTCCCATATCTTTATGCTGAGCCCAACCGCTTTATAAATGTTTCTGGAATGGACGATAAGAATCGACTTGGTTGTTGCCAGTACCCATTTGCATTCACCTTTGCATAGGTAATGGTCAAGTGTTTCTTAGCACGAGTTAACGCCACATAGAAAATACGTTTTTCTTCTTCTAATTTACCATCTTTAACGGCAAAGTAGAACGGAAGCCCCCCATCATGTGCACTAGCAATAAAGACATACTCAAATTCACTGCCTTTGGCTTGATGGACCGTAATGATGGGGATACGACTGTCTCCTTTTCGTCGGAACATGCCCTCTCCCGAGTGAAGAGCAGACATTTCTAATATCTCTTTCACACCATCACGGCCTACATAGTGTGGATGTTCCGCTTCTAACTCTTTCATGATGCGGTATAGTTCACGAATACTAGTCAATCTACGTTCTCCGGTGGGATCTTCTTTTACCTTCTTTTGATAATGTTCCACTACCCCCATATCTTTCATAATATAGGTAAGAATTTCTGTAGGCTTGCTCGTAGTCCACTTGCTTCGTAAGGTATCCATAGAGGCAGCAATATTAGCAAATATATCTCTATATTTATTGACAAATGCCATACGCTGTGCTTTCGTAGGAAGGATATTTTCTTTCATCGCATACACCAATAATTTACCCGTCGCTATAATATCGTCCATGGCATTATGAGTAGACTGATGATCAATCGGGAAGTATCCACTTAAAAACTCTAGCTTATGATTCGGCAAATTCGGATAGAATCGACGGTATATGTCTAGGGTATCATACACCGCCTGCACCTTTGGCATCCGCACTCCGTGACGACTGCACTCTTGTTCTAATATACCCAAATCATATTGCACATTATGACCGACAATCATGGACCCATCAGCAAACTGTCTGAATGCTTCCAGTACAGTTCGTGCATCGCCACCGACCTTTTGTAAGTGCGCATCACTAAAACCATGGACTAATTCTGAATCCCCTACCGGTACGCCAGGGTTGATAAATCGTTCAAACTTATCAATTTGATTGCCCTCTTCATCAATGCGGATGGCTGCCATCTGCACAATGCGGTCTTCCATGATATTTACGCCCGTCGTTTCCACATCAAACACAACGATATCTTTAGCAATGAGCCCTTTTTCTAATTGTTCATAGGGCTCTCGTGTAAAGATCTTTGTACTCATAAAATCGGTGATCCGCAACCCAGTTTTTCTCACTGCTGTGCTTTCTAATTCCTCCATACGTTTATCACCAACCCCTTTGACAAAGGTACGAATGATTCGTTTTGTACTCATTAAGTCCCAAGGGTTCACTAAGCATTTAAAAAATGCCAACACATCCTTGATTTCCAAACGCCGGAAAAATTTTAATTCATCTGCCAAAATAAACTTTAATTGTTTCTCTTCTGGCAAAGATCGATTGCATCGTTTAAAATGCTCACTCAATTGTATAGCCTGTTTATTGGTGCGCACCAAAATTCCTACAGGGGGCATCTCTTCGCCAGTTCTCAACTGTTGAATCGATTGAAATATATACCTAGCCTCATCCTGAGCATCTGCAGCAGCATATATCGAAATAGGCTCACCTTGCTGTATGGCTATCGCTTTCGGTTCTTTTCGATACAACTCTCGTACCCGTTGGGGGAACATATCTTTCAGCATGGAAAAAGCTCCCTTAAATAGCATCTGATTAGACCGATAGTTTGTATCAAACACTAATTCTATGGGGTTATACTCTCTGCGATACCGATCGATTAATGTAATCGGATTAGAACCACGCCATTCATAAATAGTTTGAAAGTAATCCCCACAGAGCAAAATATGGTTCCCCTTCCACATGGTATTCATCACTTCATATTCTAACTCACTGGTGTCTTGCATTTCATCTACTGCAATATAGGAATAGCGCTGACGCCAACGATTAGCTACCTCAGGACGCTGAAAGATTTGATGTACCCTCGTAATCAAATCGGCAAAATCTAGTCCATTCAACGAACGTAATCTCCATTCGTATTCCATCAATACCTGCAGCCCTTTTTCTTCTAAAAATTCGGCAGTATCCTCAGACATAATGCTATACCAAACAGACTGTTCCTGTTGCATACGCTTGATTGTCCGTGCGTAATCCTCTTGTATATTAGCAGAATAATATTGATACTTAGAACGATGTTCTTTCACCGCACTAATAACCTCACGAATCGTTTTGGCATGTATTTTAAGTGCTATAAAACCATGCTCTTCACTATAGTCTTTCACGAGATTCGGCAAACATTCACTCAATAATTCCTCTACATCTTCTTCGTCAAAGATGAGAAATTCTTTAAACAAATCTTCTTGTAATTTTGCTTCTTCTTGCAAAATGGTATAACAAAAGCTGTGAAATGTAGATACTTTCACAGCTTGCGCCTCTTGTCCTACAATGGTAATCATGCGCTCTTTCATTTCACGACACGCCTTGTTCGTAAATGTGAGACACAAGATTTGTTCACCAGTGGCACGTCCTGTTTCCAAGATATGTGCCACTCGATAGGACAATGTATTTGTTTTTCCCGTTCCTGCAGAAGCTAGCAATACAATATTTCTATCTAATTCCTGTACAACTTGTTGTTGAATGTCATTAAGTATCACAGTATTTGATTGCATAGTTGCTCCTTATTTTACCAATGAAAGTACGCTAAGCCTAGCACTGGTATAGGCCCTAACACGGCTGTTAGTGCCCACAACATAATATTCATATCCATAGGAATATGGAATACTTCTGTAGCTACTGCATAGGTAATCATGCCTAAAAAGACATTTATCGCCACTCGTTTGATGGTGAACCAAGCTACTTTGATAATCACCCAAGCTACAACAATAGCTACTACAGCTTGTAATATGTAATCCATCATTACCTCATTTCTTGACGATGTAATACAGCGCCGCTCAAGGTCACCTCATCGGCGTATTCAATATCACCACCTACTGGAATACCACGGGCAATACGAGTGACCTTAATCCCCGTAGGTTGCAATAATCGAGCAATGTATAGGGCCGTTGCTTCCCCTTCTACATCAGGATCTGTGGCGATGATGACCTCTTGCACTGTATTATCTTGAAGGCGCAACATGAGCTCTTTCAAGCGGATGTCTTCTACGCCTATCCCATCAATAGGAGACAAAGCCCCTTCCAACACATGGTATAACCCTTTATAGTCACCACTGCGTTCGATGGCGATAACATCACGGGATGTTTCCACCACACAAATCATCGATCTGTCCCGTTTAGAGCTTGCACAAAACTCACAAGGATCTTGAGCAGACAAATTAAAGCATTGGGAACATCTATGTGTGGCTTCTTTCGCTGCAAGGATGGTTTCTACCAAGCGTTGTACATCTTCTGCATCTGCCTCAATGAGATGGTATGCTAATCGTCTAGCCGATTTAGCCCCCACACCTGGTAGGCGACGCAACTCTTCTACTAATCGTTCTAAAGGATTTGTCATATTAGAACATACCTGGCATTCCAGGAAGTTTCAAGTTTCCTGTGACAGCCCCTAATTTTTTCTCTGCCACTTCTTTTGCTTTACGGTTCGCTTCATTCACAGCTGCTAAGATTAAATCTTCTAATGCTTCCACATCTTCTGGATCTACTGCAGCAGGAGCAATTTTAATGGACAATACTTCTTGTTCTCCATTCATTGTTACAGATACGGCACCACCACCGATAGATGCTTCTACCACGGTGTTTTTAATTTCTTCTTGTGCTTTTTCCATATCTTTTTGCATTTTTTGAACTTTTTTCAACATACCTTGCATATTACCGCCACCAAACATAGTGAACCTCCTTCATTACTTAGACAAATCGTCTACTTCTTTCACATAAATATCATACCCGCTAGCCTCCATGTGTTGTAAAGCATCATAGAGTAGAGTTTCTTGCTTTTCTTCATCACTGGCCTCGGCTGAAGACCATTTCGGCAATGTCCGTATCTCGTCTATGTCTTCTTCTGAAAGCATGCCTTTCCCCATTTCTTGATAGTAGGGGTTTAATACTTCCTCTGGATTCTCATAGACTGTGAGAAAATCATCAATAATGCCATCTACATTGGTAGGGTCGCTACCGGCGCCTACCTTTGAAGTGGTGTTTATCCCTACATAAGTAGGTTTTCCGCTATCAGGCCTCGACGTTTCTACAGATACAGTTGGCATCTCCTCATCAGCTGTCACCGGGGTCGTTTCTTGCGCCGCAACAATTGGTCGTCCTATCCCTTCAGCTTCTTTAGTACCTTTCACCACAGGAGTCGTTACCCTTGGTTGTACCTGCGACTGTCCGCTTTGTTGTGAAGCCCCTCCAAAGGATTTTGCTGCCTCTAAGTATACCTGCAGTTTAGGGTCCTTCTTATCGATGGCTTTCACCACAATCGGTCGTCCTATCACTTGTTGGAACGCTTTCTTTCCACATTCTACATGTTGCGGTTGCACCAGAATAGGTCCCGCAATAGGTGTAGGAAACACCAAGATAGCTTGCTCTTGATCCAAGTACACCAAGGTTCCTTGCTGATAGATCGTATTTAGCAATCCATAGTTCTTGCCTCTCAACCATTTTATCACGTTTGCTAAAATCGTGCTATATTCATGAGGGCTGACCATCCCCTGCCCTACAGTCACCTCTTGCGCCGTGTCAAAGGTCGTCACTTTAGCTTTTACCGATGGAGATACTTTCTTCGGCAATGGTGGTGGCAAGGCGCTTTTTATAGTAGAAGCCATACCTGCCCCTTTAGTTCGTGTTGTTCCCGTTCCATTCGCTATACCCGGTGGTGGCAGTACTGTCCTCTTCACAGTCCCTAAAGGTGGCACTGTCGGAGAAAATTCATCGTCCTCAAGAGGCGGTGGTACATCTTCCATAATACCTTCATACATATCTTGTTCTGGTACCTGTGGCATCTCCGCCTTAGATACTGTATCTATCATTGTATTATGAGCTACACCGCTGCCAACACTAGCTGCGGTATCTACTGAAGCACTCATAGTTATTGCTGGACGTTGTTCTCCCCACTCATTCAGTTTTTGGAGCAAAGCATCTTCTTGACGATTCACAAATTGTTCCATCGTCGCCATGCGTCCCTCTAAGGTTTGATAGGTCCCTCCGCCTAATTGTAATAGTGAAAGTAATCCCATTTCCACAATGACCCTAGGATTATCTACTTGCTTTGCGTTATTTTGCACCGTTTGTAATACATTGATATAGCGTCCGATTTCCTCCATAGATAACGCATTGGTCTGCGCCAATAATCGCTCTTTATGCGTATCATAAGCTAATAGCTCTTCTGCCTCAGGTAATACTTTCGCCACAATCATAGCTCGCAGATGTTCTACTAAGGCCGTTACAATTTGGCGAGCATCACGCCCCATTTGCAATGCTTCATCTACAGCTTGCAATAACGCCGCCCCATTACCGGCTTTTAATATATCTACCATATCGAGAACCCAAGATTTGCTCACTAAGCCAATCATAGTCTCTACTAAAGGTGCTGTAATCATGTCCGAGGTCATACCGGAGCATTGATCCAGAATGCTCAAGGCATCCCGTAAACCACCATCGGCATGGACTGCAATCACTTGTGCTGCCGCAGGGTCAAGAGAGATATTGCTTTCCTTCGCCACATGCAATAAGTGGGCTGTAATATCTTTTGCTGTGATACGGCGGAATGTATAGCGCTGACAACGAGATAAAATCGTAACCGGTAATTTCTCCGATTCTGTTGTGGCAAAAATGAACATCACATGGCTTGGCGGTTCCTCGATCGTTTTTAACAAGGCATTCCAAGCTTCATTGGTGAGCATGTGGGCTTCATCAATGATAAATACTTTTTTATGACCTACCACAGGCAAGAAATTCACCTGCTCCCGCAAGGCACGCACTTCATCAATACCTCGATTGGAAGCCGCATCAATTTCGATCACATCCAAGGCTTGTCCTTGTAACATTTGCTGGCACGATTCACACTGACCGCAAGGCGTATCTGTAGGACCCTGTTCACAGTTAATAGCGCGCGCAAATATTTTTGCCATACTCGTTTTGCCCGTACCTCTAGGACCAGCAAATAAATAGGCATGGGCCACTTTATCTTCACGAATAGCCCGTTGTAATGTATCCGACACATGATGTTGACCTACAACATCTGTAAACTGTTTCGGTCTCCATCGTCTATATAACGCTAAATAACTCATAGTCCCTCCTTTCCCTTAAGATATGAAAAAAAGCAGCTAAGCTAGCTGCTTTACCATAGCACTCGAATCTGACAGCCCTATAGGTTTCCTCGTGGCACAAGAGAGTTACCGCTTAATGCTGCTCCAATCAAGGCCTGACATGGTTCACAGGCTCTCCTTGCACAAGCCCCATAGAACTGTCATATTCCAATGCTATTACCCTATTATTATACATGTTTTTCTATCCCTATTCAAGGGTATATACCTAATCTATCATAAATTGTACTACACATTAAGATGCTATTATTATAACAGAGTTAATTTGATAATTATCTCTTAAGCATCTCTTTATATGTGCTAGCTTTCTTGTCCCTATTCTACAAGGATTGATTATTAATTTCTTAACCTATGCAATTCTAAAGTATTACAAGAATAGAAAATAGAAAGAAAAAAGGACGGTGGCAGCCGTCCTTTTTTGAGCTTATGTATGATTTTCTACAACCCTCTTAGAAAGATTCATTCCTTCTACTCCAAGTATACACCATTCTATTCTAAAATACAATGGCATTAAATCCCCAAAAACACTTGTACTAGTTGTTGTATTCTCTGCCATGCACTTTGTTTCTGTTCTTGTCGTTGACCACCTCTTCTACGAGATCTAGACGGTAGTATATTACTCAACTCGGTCCCATCATATTCGGCATGTCCCTTTTCAATAGAAGTCATAATATACCGTCGTGCTTCTTCTACGACTTGCGGCTGTATACCCAACTCTTCAATCGTATTGGCAATAGATAATTCCTTCTCTGACTTTGCAAAAGTATAGAACGCATCAATAATACTTTCATGGTCACTAAGTGTAGAAATATCTGTACTATGCATAAACTTCATAATAAGATCTTCCTTAGCACGTGTTCCTATACTAGATCGAATCGCTCTACGAACTTCTTGTTCAATAGCATTCAAGTTATCCGTACTCTTCGTTTTTTCCGCAATTAACTGCAAAATATAATCTAGATTAATTTCATCGGTCCTTAACAAATCAATGTGAAACTCTATATCTGACAAGTCAATAACTTGTGCCTCTGCTTCGCTATATTTACGCCCCTCAGAAAAATCTTCCTTAATATCCACATAGATGCTCTTCATATCCTGAACAAGTCTTGGTGGAATCAATGGTTCTAACTCACAAAACTCATCAAAGTTACGCAAAATATTTTCAGCTTTCAAAAATTCCCCGAACAATTGGGCAAATTCTTTTTTATCTGCATTGGTTTCTATTTCAGTAGGGTCTGGAAACTTAGCTAACAATTCTTCACAAATTGATTCATAGCCCCGATACGATTCATTTGTATCATCGTCAATAAATCCAGTCATATAGTCGTCAAAACTACGTTCTAAAATTGTAGTAACACTATTTTTATCACCAAACACTTGAATGGCTTCTTTCGTAGCCTTATCTAAGTCTCTAAAGCACACGATATTACCAAATTTTTTCTCACTATTTAAAATTCGATTCGTCCTAGAAAAGGCTTGAATCAGACCATGGTATCGTAGGTTTTTATCTACAAACAACGTATTTAGCGTAGGAGCATCAAATCCCGTCAAGAACATCCCCACCACAATCAATAAATCAATATCTTTATCTTTGACTCGTTTTGCTAAATCTTTGTAATAATTCTGAAACTCTTCAATCTTAAAATTACTATTAAACATAGCATTATAATCATCCATAGCAGATATTAGAAACTGTTTTGCCGAAGTTGTAAGAGATGTTGCCTCAAACGATTCATCTTTGATTTCCCCGTAGGCAGACTGATTTTCATTGGCAGCAAAACTATAAATAACACCTACTTTTAAGCGTTTTTCTGTTGGCACATTTTGCTGCAATATCTTGAATGCTTCATAATACATTTTGGCAGCTTCTACGCTTTGTACGGCAAACATAGCATTAAATCCACGCATTTGCTTATTCCGTACTGTAAAGTGTACGTTCCGATGCGTTTTCATAGGAAATACTTTTAAGATATGGTTAGTTACTGCTTGGATTCGTTCAGGATGCAATAGTAGTTTTGATTCTAACTTGGCTAACTCTGCATCATCCGTTTCCGTTTCTGCACTTTTAAAGTTTGCCGATATATTATTATAATCCACCTTAAACTTCAACACTTTTTCATCACGGATAGCATCGGTAATGACATAACTATGTAATTGTGCTCCAAAAATTCCTGCCGTTGTTTCTCCTGTCAAAGAGTTCTCATCAAAAATAGGTGTCCCTGTAAATCCAAACTGATAGTAACATTTAAACTTACTACGAATCGCTTTCTGCACTTTACCAAATTGAGAGCGGTGACATTCATCATAGATAAACACACAATGCTTTTGATAAATATCATGTTTACTATGTTTTTGAATAAACTGATTTAGTTTTTGTATGGTTGTCACTACGATACGACTTGTATTTTTACTAATATTACGAGCTAACTCTTTCGTATCTTTGCTACCATTGACACAGTCTTTTTGGAATTTCTGATACTCTACCATCGTTTGATAATCCAAGTCTTTTCGGTCTACCACAAAAAACACCTTATCAATATATGGTAATTGAGTTGCCAGCCTAGCTGCTTTATAGGATGTTAATGTTTTCCCTGATCCTGTGGTGTGCCAAATAAAGCCACCTGCTTCAATGGTCCCTTGCTTTTTATTTTCATAACCAGCTTGAATCTTCCACAAAATACGTTCTGTTGCGGCAATCTGGTAATGTCTCATAATCAATAATGTATTCGATGCATCAAATACACAATATTTCGTAAGAATCTCAAGAATTGCTCGCTTATCAAAAAAAGTACGCGTAAAATCTTCCAAATCTGTAATCGGTTTATTTTTAGCATCTGCCCATTCACAAGTAAATTCATAGTTATTTTTACTCGGTGTTAGGGTGTTTGCAAAATATCGAGTTTTCGTCCCATTAGATATGACAAAAATTTGCACATATTGAAATAAAGAACTGGTGACATTAAAACTTTCATTACTGTACCGATGAATCTGATTAAAGGCTTCCTTAATGGGAATACCGCGTTTCTTTAACTCAATATGAACTAATGGCAATCCATTAACAAAAAGTGTCACATCATATCGATTTCTGGCAGTCCCCTCTGTTGCTTGAATCTGATTACCTACTTGCACCACATTGTTATTAATATTCGTAGCATCAATAAGTTTTATATTTTGACGATGTCCATCATCAAATTGAAAGTCCCAGGACTCTCTCTCCTGAAACTTTCTAGTTTTTTCTATAATCCCCTGATTCTCTGGAATAATAAATTCACGAAGTAATCGCTTCCACTCCTCATTTGTAAATGTTACCGCATTTAAGTGCTCTAATTGGACTTTCAGATTTTCTTTTAGCTCTTCGTCTGTTTTACAAGTCAAACGTGTATACCCTTGTGCCATTAGATCATTCACTAATTGTAATTCCATGGCGCCCTCTGTTTGGTAACTTTCACTGACCCGTGAAAGCTTTTCATACTTCGCCAGTACAATCCCGTGATTAAGTTCCATAATCGGAGCCAAGTTATACGTTTTTCCACCGTCCATTATTAGTCCCCCTTATCCCTGTGACGCCTTTGGAAACGATAAAAGGCGCTCACGATAATATTCATATTGTTGTTGCCGTAATTTAATTTCTTTTGGTAGCCCCTCTTGCATATCATGGACTAATGTGTTGAAAGTATCAAGAATAGAGACAATCCGTTGTTGCACGTGAAGAGGAGGAAGTGGAATAACAAAGTTATCAGTTATCCCGGTAGAAATCTGAGGTAACTTTCCTGAAATAGCTTTACTTCTAAAGTAATCTACATGTTTTTTCATAAAATAGTACACAAACTTAATTTGATTATTGTCATCTGTAGAATATGACCACATTTCATTTTTATGTGTAAACTGACCATCATAATATTCGAAATCGATATTCCCTCGAGATTTTACTATTATACTAGGTTTGCTAATAATTCGATTACTGTCTAGATTATCTATTGCTATATATGCAAATGTATTTCCTCCAGCAAACACTTTAACTTCACCCAAATCACTATGCAATGCTTTCATTTCTTTCGCTGTAATTGCAATGCCTTGTTGCCTTATACAAAACTCTGAAATTTTACACCATCTTATCTTGTCTTCTATATCCACATCTACAATCTTTGCTACTTCTCGTAACACACGATAATAATCATCAGATATTATCAACGTGCGTGCGTGCGTGCGTGCTATCACATTCACAACTGAATGTCAAGAGTTTTTCTCTGTAATATTCATATTGTTGTTGCCGTTGTTCTATCTCTGCTGGTAGTAGCCCCTTAGACTCCTCTATCATTGTCTGGAACTTATCTAGGATGGTTACAATTTTGTGTTGTAATGAAAGAGGGGGTAATGGAATCTCTATCTTCTTCATATCATCAGAATGTATTCTAATAACTTTCGTTCCATTTGCGATTCTTTCTTTCTGCTTTTGGAATTGAGCTGATTGGAAATAATACGCAATATACTTCGCATTTTCATCTGTTCTATAGCTATACATATCACCTGAGAAACCTACTTCCTCATCGCCTAACCATACCAAGCACTTGCCTACATCTTCTATATTTTCTGATGTGGTAGCAATTAATATGTCGTTCTTGTATGCCTTTCGTAATTTCTCAAATACCGTTTTATCTGTATAAGATACTACATTATCTGTACTAAAACCATATTTTGTATACAACTGTCCATAATGTATCACTGGTTTACCCTTTTCTTGAAAATCTTTCTTTTGTAAACCATTTCCTCTTGTAAAAATACCAATCTCTCCTAAGGAAACAATACGTAATTGTCTATCCGCTTCCATCTCTTTACAGAGTTTTTGTATATACTCTTCGCTAAGAAGTATATCGCGATAATATGTATATTGATCAATACGTTTCTGTAGCTCAGTCTGTAGCTCAGTCTGTAGCTCAATAACATATTCTGTGAATTTGTCAAGTATTTTTACTATTTTTTCTTGGATATCTAAAGATGGAATTGGGACTCGTATCTTTGCTACAACATTACTCATTAATTTAGGATTACCCGAGCCTCCTGTAACATATTTTTTTGCCTCTATCTGTAACCAATAATATACATATTTCATCAGAACAAGTTCACTTGTTTTTATTAATCCACAAATATTGGTAATAGAAAATTTTCCACTTCTATAAAAAACTGTACCTGCATAAGCACCATCTGTTGTCCAAGTAATATAGTCTCCATCAAAATCGTAAGTATCAATTTTTCCTATAACACCATTATCTCGGGTCTGAGATGAAAAAACTGGATATTCCCCTTTATTCTCTTCCAAATACTTTTTAGATATAACTCTTCCTCTTTTAATATCACAAAATTCCCCCAACATCTTCCACTCCACTGGTTCATTCTCCAATAGTGTCAGTAGACCCATTTATTTCCCTCCTTTCTTTGCTATATTCTCTATGTGCTTAATCTCCTCTAAATAATCTCTTTCTACTCGAGTTAAGGTATATTCTATATAGGCATTATATTCTACATCCACTTTATGCTCCATTTGTGTCTTGGAAATATGCCCTGCATGCTGCAATACTTTCTCACCTGTAGATGCTAAGACCATATCAATGTGAGCTACCCAATCCGCCATAGTCATCGCTTCTTCTCGTCTTGCTTTTCTTTCCGCAAAGTCTAAGTAACCAGATACTAATTGATTTAAGTCTAATAATTCTGTTTCTGACAAATAGTTCTTAGCCACTTTTGCCTCTGCTCTCGTAGGTAATTCTCCTTTAAATGTAGTGAGTCCCAAAAAGTCATGATGTCTATCTACACGGTCATACACCAATTCAGCTGCTGTATGCTGATGTACTGCATAATGTAGTTTATTTTGTACTGTTCGAAAAAATATTTGGGCTTCTTTGCTTCGTTTATCATAGTCAATAGAGGTAGCAAATAAATCTAGCACTTGTCGATAAAACACTTTTTCACTAGAACGAATATCACGAACGCGAGCCAGCAATTCTTTGAAATAGTGTCCACCACCCGCTTCTTTCAATCGCTCATCATCCATGGCAAAGCCTTTTTCTATGTACTCTTTCAATATAGTGGAGGCGTACAGACGAAATTGAACTCCTCTAGGAGAACGCACACGATATCCTATGGCTAGAATCACATCCAGATTATAAAATGCTACTGGCTTATGTTGCGTTTTCCCTTCTATTGCTCCATGCTTAGTGGTTGTCAACTGATAGTTGACAACCACTTTTTCATCGAGTTCTCCATCAGCAAAAATAGCCTTAATATGTTTGCTAATATTTTGTTTCGTAGTTTGAAATAACTCTGCAATTTGTAACTGATTCAACCAGACTGTTCCATCTTGTAGGGTAAGACTAATCTTTGCCTTTCCATCTTCTGTATTATATATAATCAGATCTTTATTCATGACTTTCTAGCTCCCTAACTATCTCATCAATAGAAGTACGTAAAGCATCAATCTTCTTCACCGTATCTGCAATGTCTCGATTTAACACGTGAATATCAATTTTTTCTCTTGTATCTTCTTTTTCTACATACGTCGATACAGATAAATTATAGTCATTCTCTACAATCTCATCATGCGCCACATATCGTGAGAAATAGTCTACATCATCCCTATGTCTAAACTCTTCTATAATATGTTCTATATTCACTTCTTCTAAAATATTGTTATTCGTCTCTTTTTTAAACTCTTTAGATGCATCAATAAACAGTATCTTATTTTCCGTTTTATTTTTTGCTAATACCAATACACAAGTAGCAATACTTGTACCAAAAAACAGATTATCTGGTAATTGAATAACTGCATCAATAAAATTATTATCTACTAAATATTTTCTAATGATTCTTTCCGCGCCTTTGCGATAGAAAATACCTGGAAAACAAACTATTGCCGCTCGGCCTTTGGTAGACAAATAACTTAATGCATGCATAATGAAAGCAAAGTCTGCATACGATTTAGGCGCTAAGTTCCCAGCTGGTGCAAACCTTTCATCATTAATTAATGTTGGATTCGCATCCCCCACCCATTTAATAGAGTACGGTGGATTTGACACAATGGCATCAAATGGCTTGTCATAATTATGCATAGGGTCTAACAAAGTATCTCCACGCTTGATGTCAAAATTATTAAAATTAACATTATGAAGAAACATATTCATACGTGCCAAATTATAATTGGTCATATTAATTTCTTGACCATAAAATCCATCTTCTATCACATGGTCATCAAATTGTTTTTTCATCTGCAACAACAAAGATCCACTACCACATGTTGGATCATAGACTTTATTAATTTTTGTTTTTCCATCCATCACAATACGTGCCAATAACTTTGAAACCGTTTGGGGAGTAAAAAACTCTCCACCCGATTTCCCTGCATTACTAGCATAGTTAGAAATTAAATATTCATAGGCATCACCGAAGGCATCAATGTCATTATCTTCAAAATTTCCAAACTGAATAGCTGCAATTCCTTCTAAAATATTAACTAGTCGTTCATTCCGTTCTTCTACGGTAGCACCTAAGCGATTACTCTTCGTGTCTACATCCTCAAATAATCCTTTTATATCATCCTCGGAATTAAATCCTCTCGCACTTCCTTCTATAGCCGAGAAAATATTTGCTAAATCAACATTTAAATTTTCATTACTGCGAGCATGCTTAACTACATTCTGAAAGAGTTGGCTAGGCAAAATAAAAAATCCTTTTTCTTCAACCGTATCAGGGCGGAAACATTCCTCAGCTTCTTCATCAGAAATATCTGCATAATCAAAATTGGGATCACCATCTATAGCATTTTGTTCTTCTCGATTAAAGTATTCCGTAATATTTTCAGAAATAAACCGATAGAATAAAATTCCTAATACATATTGTTTAAAATCCCATCCATCTACAGCTCCTCGCACATTATCTGCAATAGCCCAAATTTTTCTATGTAATTCTGCTCTTTGTGCACTTTCCATCCTGTTGACCCTCGCTATATCATCATACTGTCATTATAGTTATATTCCTTTTTATTGTACTTCTTTTTAGAGATCTTTGTCACCTATATAACAGCAATACAAATAAGATTTTTAAAGCTTATATATTTTAATACTATAATCTTGCTAAATATGATGTAGTTCAGTTCACAACAAACTGATTAAGTTCCATTAGAACGAAGAAAAGCCACATCATGTATTAAAAACTGACCTACGCTAAAGTTTTTAATACATGATGTGGCTTTTCTACAATTTTCAAGAGTTATTCTGCACATAAGGGTGCAAAATAAGATGCCCTTTAGAGTATTCTCCTACATAGATGTCTCCGATGGAATATCCTTGGTCTCGCACTTCTTCTTCTAGCCAAGCCATGTCTTTATCTGCCAATTCTAGTATATCTGGATCTACCACTCCATCTACAATAACAGGGTAGCGAATGATATCATCGCCATTCATAACTAATGTTAATTGACCATTTTGCTCGAGTACAGCACGGCGTACATCGCTCACAAGGGTTACCCCTGCGCTGCGAAGTTTCAACTGCAAATCACTGCCACGAAGACCACGTTTCAAACATTCACCGACACGGATTTTACCGCGGTCAATAACGATGCTAGGACGTCCATCGATCAGTGTTTTAATCCATCGCACATGAGCACTAAGGAAACGCAAACCCATGACCACGATAGTCCAAGCGATGAGGACTAGAAAGAATTGTAAGATACCGATACTTTCACTGTAGATAACAGCACCGATGATACCACCTAGTACATAGTTTTGTACCTGATCTAAGGCCGAGTTAGGCGCTAAGTTTCCTTTACCCATCAAGTTCATTTGTAAAATGAGAGCTAGAATACCAAGGGCTAGCTTAATAAATACTAATGTATATCCTGTTAACATATTATCATTTATCCTTCTTCACATCTACAATCTTAGGATTACTATTAATCATCTCCACAGGCCGTAAAGAATAACCATCCTTATTCATAGTGAAAGTCACCTCGAAATAAGCTTCCTCAATACTGACAATCATACGATCTTGCACGCGCAATGTATTAACTCGAATCTTATCCTTAGGTACATCGGCACGTTCACTTAAATTATTTAAAAATTGCACCATGTAGCTTGATTCTTCTGCACTATTAATATCACGAGTGTAATCATTAACTTGTAAACCCAATAAAAACACAAGCCCCAATACAATGATAATTCCTAAGTCACGGAACTTAGTATCAAAGCGATTATACATAACTTTTACACCTACTACTAGCAAAGCTACTAGCAAAATAGATGTCATAATGTATTGCAACAAAGATGTAAATTCTCCTCGTTGCACCACATAGGCATAGGTATAAAATTCCATAATTACCTCACAGTTCTTACTTTAATGTTTCATTATACTGCGCCCGTTCGCCACCTACAAATTTAGGTCGCACACGAGCCGCCGTTACATGGGCTGCTCCAATTTCTTTTACGCTTAATCGCACAGGCACTGCCACATGTTTTAGATGCATACCAATGAAAGTATCGCCAATGTCGATGCCTGCATCAGCTTTTACATGCTCTACAACCACAGGATCCGACCATATGGTATAAGCCGTAGTCGCCATGGAACCGCCTGCATGCTGTACAGGCACTACATTCACTTCTTCATAGCCTCTAGCCAATGCGGCATGGCGTTCCATTACCAAGGCCCGATTGAGATGTTCACAACATTGAATAGCCACATCAAAGCCATATTCACTTTGCATTTCAGACAGCGCTGTAAATAAATCCGATGCCACAGTGAGAGAGGAATCCTTGCCAATATGTCCCCCTCTCACTTCGCTAGTGGAACATCCTACTACAAATAGTTTACCCTCTTGCAGTTTTGCTGTCGTAGCCAATTCTGCTACAGCAGCTTTCATAGACTCATATATATTTTTATTCATAGGAGCGCCTCCTCTTCATTGAGCACGAATCGACGTAAACAAGTATGCCATCGTCTTAGAGTATTATTTACCATATGTATCGTATATGATAGGCATGGAATCACATTGCCCCTGGTATTCCTTACCCACCTATATCTTGCAGGTACAAAATAGGATTCTCTTAAGCTATTAGTTGGCCATATGTACCACACGTTGTGGATAGGGAATATCGATGCCCTCTGCATCAAAACGATCTTTCACATCGGACATAACACCATAATAGACTTCTCTAAAATCACTAGCATTAATTAAAGGATATGCCACAATATCGACAGAGCTTTCACCAAACTCTTTGATGCCAATTTCTAAAGTATCCATATTATGAACCTTCCCTGTGCTCACTAGAATTTCTTTGATAATCTCAATAGCCCGATGATGGTCTGCATTATAGTTAATGCCAAACACAAATGTAATATACCTTGTTTCTTCATAGTTACTATTCATTAAGTTATTGGACGTAATGGCCGAATTCGGGATGAAGACAATACGATTTTCTTTCGTCGCAATGGCGGTATTAATAAGATGGATGGATTTCACAGAGCCTTCCACACCATTCACAGAAATCCAATCCCCAGCTTTAAACGGTTTAAACGCCAAGATAATCAATCCCGATGCTAAGTTGGACATGTTATTTTGTAATGCCAAGCCAATGGCGATACCGAAAGCACCAAAAGCCGCCAAGAAGTTATTCGTCGGGAATCCCACTAAGGACAAAGCTGAGAGCACGACTACAGACAAAATAGTGTAGTAAATAATTTGAGACGCAAAGCTGCGCACCGTTTGATCATAACCGGTGCGACTCATCAATTGTACTGATAGACGTCTTACAAATAGAGCGATATAGCGGCCTATAATCAACACGATGATGGCCAAAATAATACTAGGTAAATATTCCAGTAATAAGGATTGCACATGGTTAACAAAGGAAATACTTTCCTCTACATGCTCTGCTACCTTTTCAGCGCCTGCAGCTGTGGCTGTGGCAACTTTTTCTTCTGCTAATAACATACATTATTCCTTTCCTATAATTATGTTGCTATAACTAACGCACAGTATATAATAATTAGCCCACATACAATTACATTCTATGATAGCTATAAAACTAAACTTGTGAATATATTATCTTTAAGTATACAAAAAAAAGGTCTTTTGTCAAATATACTATCTGTTATGACATGGATAATTCCATATTTAGTATAAAAACACTTGCTGTCACCAACACGTAACAAAAAACCTCTAGAACCAAAAAATATAGGATAGTTGATATACCTATCAACTACCCTATATCCTAATTGTTTATGAACTATATCTCTTATTTAACTAAGATGAATGTTACATTGATTGGACCATGAACACCTACTACACGAACTAATTCGATATCTGCTGTGTTAGATGGACCAGAGATGTGAACTACATTGGTAGGGAACTTAGCTGGATCATTACGATAGATTTTCGCTAATTCTGCCATAGTTTGTGTCATACGTGGATAAATTGTATCTTCACGCAATATAGAAATATGCGTTAAAGGCAATAAGCCTAGGGAACGACCGGATTCCTCTGTACTTGGTTGAATTACTGTTGCTGTTTCCGCAATACCCAAGATTGGGAATGTAATACCAATGTTAGAATCTTTGGCTACATTAATATTCGCCTCGCGACCTTTCGTAGCATCCCATTGATAGAATGTAGCTTGGTCTTCCCCTAATTGTTGGAATGCAGCTTCTAAACCATATGTTTCTACTTCTGCAGATTTAGGGTACACAACACTACCGCCACCACGAGCCACAATTTCATCAACCAATGTTTGACCTACTTGAGAAGCTTCCACTTCGATAAGTTTAGTACCTAAACGTTCTGCTTCTGTTTTAAACATCTCTATTACTTGCTCATGGCTAAGGTCAGAATACATAGTCTCTTGAGGTCCTTTTGAAAAATCAAAAGGAGTTACAGATGTAGGAATTGAGTCACGGCCTAACGCACGAGATAGGCGACCTAAAAAGGCTTGTTTTTTTGCTTGATCCATTTTATTTCTCCTTTCCCTTTTGTGCTACGTGTTTTGCATATTCATCACGGAATTTACTCATTTTGAGCAAGCCCATGTCTTTTGCTTTCACCCAGCCACCAACTACTGGTAATACTTTTGTCCAATCTGCCATATGGCCATTATTACTCATTAATTTCATGCCGATAGCGCCCATTTTAGTACCCATATCGAACAAGAAGGAGTTCGCAAATACACCTGCCACTGTATGGAAGATGCTGCGTTCAATAGCTGGACGCATTTGTAATTTATCAGCAATCACTTGACGATGTTTCAATAACAATTCATGCAATGGAATCTTAACTGGGCAGTGTTCCCAACATTCGCCACACAATGTGGACGCGTAAGGAAGATCGCCAGCTTCTTCATAACCAACCAATAGTGGAGTTAATACAGCACCCATTGGACCTGGATAGATAGAGCCATAACCATGACCTGTAATGTGACGATATACAGGGCAAATGTTCATACATGCACCACAACGGATACAACGTAACATTTCTTCAAAATCGCCACCTAAAATACCAGAACGACGGTTATCAATGATGATGATGTGTAATTCTTCTGGACCGTCTGCTTCCCCTTCACGAGCAGGACCTGTAATCATGGAGAAGTAGTTGGAAATTTTAGCACCTACAGAGGAACGAATCAACATTTCCATCATCACATCTAAAGATGCGAAGTTAGGCACCAAACGTTCCATACCCATCAATGCAATTTGCGTTTTAGGCATGGAGCTTGCCATACGACCATTACCTTCATTAGATACGATAGTAATAGTACCAGTTTCAGCTACACCGAAGTTACAACCAGTGAAACCTACGTCTGCACGTAAGAAACGATCGCGAATATAGCGACGTACGAAACGAGTCATTTCTTCTGGATTTTCAGTGCCTTCATAACCTAATTTTTTCGCAAATGTATCACGAATACGATTACGTTCAAAGTGCAAGGCAGGTACTACGATATGAGATGGAGGATCAAAGTCAGCTGTTTGCAAAATAAATTCTGCCAAGTCAGTTTCGTTTACTTCGATACCCGCTTTAATTAATTCGTGGTTTAAACCGATTTCTTCAGATACCATGGTTTTGGATTTAACAACCATTTTTGCTTCTTTTGCACGAAGCACTTCCATGCAAATTGCTGTCGCTTCTTTATCATCAGCTGCAAAGTGCACATGGGCCCCTGCTTTTTCAGCATTTTCAGCAAATTGATTTAAATAGTAATCCAAATTAGCCAATACATGGTCACGCAAATCAGCAGATTCATTACGGAAGTCTTCCCATTCTGCTACTTGATCTACTACAGCTTTACGTTTTTCATAGAATACATCCTGTGCTGTGTGAATGGCTTTCACTTTGAAGTCATTAGCAAGCACATCGTTAACGCGTGTCTTAAACGGGCGTGTATCGTACATAATATTACTCATGGTGACTCCTCCTATCGACTATTCAACAATTCCGCAATGTGCATCACACGGATATGGCGATCAATTTCGCCTTCTTTGTAAAGTCGATCTAACATACCTTCAATATTCATCAAGCAAGCCATATCAGAACCTGCTACAATGTTAGCACCAGAATCAGCGATATTCAACGCTTTTTCTCGTGTCATAACAGCGGAAATTTCAGGATTTTTTACTGTGAAAGTACCACCAAATCCACAGCAACGTTCTGCACGATGCAATGGTAAGTATTCTAAACCTTGAATGCCTGCTAACAGTTTCATAGGTTGTTCTTTGATTCCCATCAAACGTGTTACGTGACAAGATTTATGGTATGTCACTTTATCATTAAAGCAAGCTCCTACATCAGTTACTCCCAACACGTCAACGATGAATTGTGTGAACTCATAAATTTTAGAGCTCAATTTTTCAGCTCGTGCTAACCATTCTGGTTCATCTTTTAAAATATGATGATATTCATCGCGAATAGCGAACGCACAAGAGCCGGACATGCTCACTACATAATCAGCATTTTCGAATTGTTCAATTGTGTTTTTGATAGCTCCTTTTGCAGCTTCATTATAACCAGAGTTAACAAACATCTGACCACAGCACACTTGCTTTTTAGGAACTGTTAATTCGCAGCCAAGGTTTTCAAGAACCTTTACACCTGCCATGCCTACATGAGGGTAGAACATATCAATCAAACATTGTTGAAATAAATGAATTTTCATTGTTTCACATCCTCAACTTTAAAGTAAACTACTATCACTTGATTGGCAAAATGCAACAATCGTTTTCCATCTATGTACTATTAGAACGGTAGATTCTAAATAGTTTTCTGATAATTTTATTATATAGTAATTTTTCTGTAATTACAAAAGACTTGCAATATTAGCAAGACCCCATTTTTATACCATTTTGCTAGTCATTATCAATCAGCTGCTTTGTACCAAAAATCACACATTTTCCCTAGTCTCATCAAGCCTTATAGCATCAAGGCTTGTATAATTTTTATGTATTTTAATACATATCAATTCTTCTATTAAAACACACATGTCTTTTCAGTCTCTAATTCCTACTCAAAACTAGTGCTATAACCAAAACTCATGAAAGAGATAACTATCGCTCTATAAATCAACTTTTTCTACAGCAAATTCATTGATAAATATCACTCTTTTCGCATGGAGTGAATCTTTCAAATATGGTATGATAAACATAGCAAAACACAACTCACTTCTCTATATTTGGAGGCATATTATGAAACGTATATCTACAGCAATATTACTTACTATCGTGCCCGCATTATTCGTACATGCTGAGGCCATCAATTTCCTCCCCTCATCGACAACACTAGGTCCTAGCGCCTACACCTATTCACAGCCAAATAGCACCTCTACCTTTGATCGCGTACAAAAATATCATTTTACCGATGTACCCACTCACTTTTGGGCCTATGAATCAATTACTAAAATGACAAAAGAAGGGCTCATGAGTGGCTATCGTAACGGTACATTCAAGCCAAATGATCCCCTGTCTCGTGAAGAGGCTGCCTCCTTATTTAGCAATATGCTTGGTGACACTCCCTCCATCATGCTAGCCAGCTCTTTCTCAGACATCACCTCTGATCGTTGGTCTTCCTTGGCCATTGAAAGTGTAGCAAGGGCCAATATCATCAGTGGCTATGGAGACTCTACCTATCGGCCAGAGCAATACATGTCTCGCCAAGAGTTTGCTGTCGTTGCCAATAAATTTTTACACTACCAAGGGTACCGCACGGAAGATCCCACTGCATTAGATACAATTCACTTTAGCGATCAAAAATTCATTGCTCCTTGGGCACAGTCATCTGTACGAGAATTAGCTTTACTGGGATTTATTAACTACAGCACAACAGGTTTATTTAACCCTGAAAAGTATGTAACACGTGCTGAAGCTGCAGAAATTACCTATCGTTTACTCTTCTCTAAAGAAGCTACTGCCATTCAGCACACAATTCAGCAACAACAAATGGAAGAAACGGCACGGACTCTGATCAAAAAAACATTTGGCGAGAATTACGATTTCCACAACCGTGGTGCTATGTTCTGGCGTAATGGTAAATTAGTCATTTCCTTTACATCTTCCAGTGATGTAAAAGCCATTACTGCAGAAACTGCTTACATTAAAGATAAACACTTCTTAGATAATCACATCATTACGACGGGAACTTATAGCTTAGGTGACTTTGACAATTTACAAACCGATGCTGCCTACTTGTATCGCCAATTAGAACCGCAAGGAACCATCCTAGCTGTCACACCAACATCGAATGTAGATGGATTGATGATTACAGTAGATAAACTAAAAGCCACTACTGTCACAGCATTTGTGAAAAAGTTTGGTAAAAAAATTCAGCTTAAAACTAATTCATAAGTATACGTTAATTGGTAATGCACCAGAGCCGCCAACACTAACTACAACAAAGCCTATCTGATGTAAAACCATATTATATTTTTTTATTTTCATGATTGTATATAGAAAAAGAGGAACGTTGATACGATGTGATCAACGTTCCTCTTTTATATTGGAAGTTATTTTGTTACCACTTTCTTTACATTTGAAACTCAGTGTATTGCTACCCTACATTTAAATACAGATATATCTTACGTATTTATATGTTAGGGGCTTATACGTCTTCAGCATTCCTACATGTTAGCATCTATCTAACAAGTTACATTCTCTAAATCCAAGCTAAACACTTCTGTAGCAGGTCCTGTCATATATACTGTGCCATCTTCGTCATAATCTATGTGTAAAACACCTAGGTATAACTCCACATCTACAGATCGACCAGTTAATCCTTTTTCATGAGCCATCACAGCGCTAGAACAAGAGCCTGTGCCGCAAGCCAATGTTGCTCCTGCACCTCGTTCCCACGTGCGGACTTTCACAGTGTTTTCATCCATCACTTGCACAAAGTTCACATTTGTCCCTTTGGAGAACAAAGGATGCTTTTCAATCTTCGGTCCTAACACTGTCAATGGAACTGTTGTTATATCCTCTACAAAGACTTCAGTATGCGGTACTCCTAACAGTACAGAACTCACCACATAGGATGTGCCATCTACATCGATGATATAGTCTATAACTTTGTCTGATTCTACGTCCATAGGAATATCCTTCGCAGGGAATGTAGGTTTGCCCATGTTGACTTTCACCAGTTTAGCCACACCATTTTCGGCAAAAATCGTTGGTGTCATAATACCTGCTAGCGTTTCTACCGTAAACACTTCTTTATCGATAATCTTGCGGTCGTAGGCATACTTCGCAAAACATCGAATGCCATTACCACACATTTCCGCTTCACTGCCGTCAGAATTAATAATGCGCATACGCACATCCGCTACCTTAGAAGGCATGACAATGACAAGACCATCTGCTCCAATACCTGTATGACGATCGCAGAGACGTTGCGCCATATCTGTCACATCAAACTGACTTGCACCATCATCGAAAAAGACGATAAAATCATTTCCTAAACCATGCATTTTTGTTATTTTCATACGTATCTCCTCATTTATAGTATGTAATTCCTATCCGCACAGAGCGGATATTTAATTTATCGCAAAATATAGTCTTTGCTTTTATACATTTTGATGAAAACCACCGTAGACTACTATAATTTATTTGCCATTTATATTACCATGAATATAGGAAAAATAATAGGTACGTTTTCCTAAGCAGTATTAGGTTAATCATATATTGGAGGTGATTTTACTATGCTTCCTGAAGAACGTTATTCTGCTATTTTACGACGCTTGAAACAAAATCGTGTGGTGACCGTACACGAACTGGTCACTGCCTTGTCTTCTTCAGCGCCTACAATACGCAGAGATTTAGCCTATCTCCACAACAAAGGTCTCTTGCAAAAGGTTCATGGTGGTGCAGCGAGCCTCACCATTGATCATACCACAACGGATATAGATATGCTCCCTAAATCTGTCATGTATCGTGATGCGAAAGAATCTATTGCCTTAGCGGCCTCTGAATTAATCAGTCCCTCTGGTTTTATCTTCATTGATGCTGGTAGTACCACTGAAATGGTATTACATTATTTACAGCACACGAATGCAACCTTTGTGACTAACGGTATTCATCATGCTACCCATTTGGCATCACGCCATTTAAAAGTCATCTTATTAGGCGGTACCGTCAATCCCATTTCGTCTTCCATCGTCGGTAGCGTAGCTCTTAATCAATTGGAATCGTACAACTTTACCCAGGGGTTCTTTAGTACCCACGGTATTAGTTTTAAGTCCGGCTTTACTACAGAAGATCCTCTTGATGCATCTGTGAAAGAAAAAGCATTGCAAAAATGTCACAATGCCTTCGTATTAGCCGATCCATCCAAGTTTGATCGCATTTCATCTGTAACCTTTGCCACCATTGATAAAGCGTCTATTATTACTACGAAATTACCTAATGAATTATATCGGAACTATGCAAATATTCAAGAAGTTGATCATCATCGTTAATTATAAAAAGCTGTTATCCCTAGACCTATGAGTCTAACGGTATGACAGCTTTTTTTCAATCTATAAAACGTTGTATATTCAATCATTTTATTTACACTATACATCTATCTTTTTCGATGTATTTGTATTATAATATAAATTATGTTTTTTATTATGTAAGTTTTGAAACGGAGATTAGTATGAGCTTTTTGAAAGATTTTAAAGACTTTGCCATGCGCGGAAATGTAGTAGATTTAGCAGTCGGCGTTATCATTGGTGCCGCTTTTGGTAAAATTGTTACCTCTTTGGTAAACGATGTGGTTATGCCTCCTATCGGTTTATTATTAGGTGGAGTGGACTTTTCAAATTTATTTATCCCTTTAACTACAGGTGCTGCTCCTACTACCTTTGCAGAAGCAAAAGCAGCTGGTATCCCTATGATAGCCTATGGTCTTTTCTTGAATACAGTGTTTGAGTTCCTTATCATTGCTCTTTGTATTTTCACTGTCATCAGCCAAATCAAACGATTTACCCCTGCAGAAGCACCTGTGGAAGTTCGTAAATGTGACTATTGCCGTGAAGCGATTGCTGATGATGCTACACGTTGTCCACACTGCACAGCCGAATTGGCTATCAAATAATGATAGATGTAACAAGTACCAATCTCTATCTTTTTGAATTTTAACTTTATATTATACTAATAGGAAAGGACTGATACGAGTATCAGTCCTTTACCTATAATTAGTATTATGTGAAATGCATAATGCATGATCACAACAAACCTAGCATATACTTTTATTATGTATATTGCTTTTCAAATATAGCATAACTAGATATTTAAAATCAAGTATTAAAATATTCATTTCGCAAATGCCGATAAATCCCTTAATATAAAGGGTTCTCCTCCTTATTAAAACGGTTGCTACCAGTACTATATACACATAGATTCAGACAATATGTAAAACAATTATCATCTTGATTCTGCCTCAGATTTCTAGTTTATAGTACATAAAATGTGCCATATATAATAACCAAATAGACACCTTAGAATATAGGTCGAGTAAACATATCTTTTTTATCATTTTAAATACAAGAGTCTGTAACAAAATAGCCCTAACTACAATAGAGGAAAGCTGATTACAACATCAACTTTCCTCTATTTTTTCAATTATACTATTATAATTTCAATGTTCTTGGTATCTAGCTGGCATTATATGCCACTACCTCTAACATTGTATACAATAGTGTATGTATTATTTACCTTGTTGCATATTTGCCATAGCATTCATCAACATAGCAATTTTTTGATCTTGTGCTTGCAATTGAGCTTTTAAGTCATCAATCTCTTGCGTCATAGCTTTTCTAGACTTAGATACGCCATTATGTTGACCTAGTTTAAGGCTCACACCTACATTGATCATATTTTGACCATTACCCATGGCACCACCAATGCTAAACATAGTGTCTTCATTAGGACGGTAGAATGCACCTAATGCCATTGCACTGCCACTGCGGTAATTACCATAACCAGCAGCTACATTCCATTTATCATTTTCATCAAAATCCAATGGATGTAATGCTGCCAACGCTGCAGAACTAGCTACCGCTTTATTCATACGAGAGTTTACACGGTTTTCTAAAGCGTTCATATTTTGACTGATATTAGATGTATTAGCATTGATCTCTTTTAATTTTTCGTTAATTGTTTCTTCAATGCTGTCTTTCATAGTAGATACATCATTTTTCACTGTATTCACGTCTTGTTTCACCTTAGAAACATCTTTCTTAATATTAGAAATATCAGTTGTATTTTTTCCAACAGTCTCTTTAACAGTGTTCACATCTTGTTTCACTGTATTTAGCTCAGATTTATCAGCCTTTTTCTCAAGCTCACTATGTAATTGCCCGCCATTCACAGCGTCTTTAGAGCCTGCCGCTACAGAACCATCACCTACGTTTTTAATCGCTTGATTATTTGCATTCAATCCAGTAGCAGATACATAGTTTTTATCTCCAACACTAAGACCAGTATCATCCATTTTTGTAGTACCTGTTGTAACACTATTCAATATAATATCGTCTTTCACTGCCACTGTATATATGGATTGACCATTTGCACCAGTAGATGGAGTTACCGTTACATTTTTCCCAGCTGCTACTTCTGTTTTTGTTGCTTTAATAGCTTCTTCCACAGTATCTTTACCTGTACCACCGATATTTGTCATCGTAATAGCACCTGTGTCTGCTACGGTTGCAGTGCCACCTAAGATAGTTTTTACAGAACCTGCGATAGTGCTCATAGTGCCTGCTACAGCATGTAATTGGCTACCATTCACTGCATCTGTAGATGTAGCCGTAATTTGACCTGCTGCTACATTTTGGATTTGCTTTTCTTTACCAGCTGTACCAATAGAGACAACAAATCCTTCTCCATTCGCTTTTCCATCACCTGCAAAACCAGTGAATTTTAAGGATGTACCATTTGCTGTCACTGTAGCTTCTGCTGTATTCACTGCCTTTGTTGTTTTTGCATAAGTACCCAATGCGACAGAATGTGGCATCGTTGTTCTAGCTGCTTCTGCTGCATTGTAACCACCACCAATGGCGACACTTGTAGGATTTGCTTCTACACGAGCACCAATAGCAACACCATACCAGGAAGATTTAGCACTATCACCAATAGCAACTGCACGATTGCTTGTAGCTTGCGCACTACCACCAATAGCTACGGTAGACTGACCACTATCACCAGCACTACCAGATTTACTACCTGTACCAATAGCTACTGCATTTTCACCTGTAGTACTAGCATTCGCACCGATGGCTACACTATTCGCTTCTTTTGCTAGAGCCCCTGTACCTTGCGCCACTGTGTTAGCACCTTCTGCGCTAGCACTGCTACCAATCACTATGCTATTAGCACCTGTCGCAGAGGAACCTTTACCCAAGGCTACATTTGTATCTCCACCAGTACCAGCTTCATTCAACATCGCATGCACAGGCCCTGCAACAGCCGTAACAGCTAAAACAGCGCCTAATACACCGGCTTTCACTGCTTTGCCGTTGACAGTACTTGCCAATTCAGACACCACTACATACATATTTTTTGTTTTGTTCCATACAACTCGATACATTTGATTCATTTCAATTCACCTTTCTATCACTCAGTACGTATGTATATCTTTCTATCACATACGTAACACTACCATGTATATGCCACTATACATTTACAATAACTCTAATGATTTCTTACTCAATATCATTTATTATGTATTCTTTCATAATGAACATTGTAAAAGTAGGATTTAAATACAAATTTTTTTCTGATCCTACTCACAAGACCATTATGAAAGAAAAAAGAAATACTGCACCAAACCTACATTTGATACAGTATTTTTACTTTCTATATGAGTAGCATACACTATATTTATGAATATTTCATGAAATTTCGTAAAATATGTTCATATTTTCATAATGTATACTCTGATTTTATTTTTTTATATGCCGGATGTTTGCCCACAGCTTTCACAAGGCGTGGTCTCCAATGGAATGCTGCTTGGTATGCTGCATAGCCAAAGATGATTACCGCCAAGCCCCCTTGGATAGGAACTTCGCCACAGGCATAAATCGCATAGCTATCATAGGTGATAGCTACGGCGCTCATCGCATAGATGAGGCGGCGCAATCCCATAGTAGCGCCCTCAATAGATAACATCTTATTCACTGCCACGCAGCAAAGAATGTAAGGGAATACATTTGTCACTACTGCTAAGTTAACGAGCTGCGCAAATTGTTCATTCAAACTTTCATCGGTAGTCATCAACGCTAAGATACCTTGCAATGCCAAGAGAATGATAATACCGCGCACTGGAGAATCTACACGATTCACACGAGCAAATACCTTGGGAAAGAATCCTGCTTCTGCACAACTTTTAAACACACGGCTCAAGGTGAATTGCCATCCCATGATAGCCCCGAAACAGGATACTGCCATGAGCGCCATCACGATTTTGCCTACTGTACCATTAAACATGTAAGCAAACACTAAACCAAATGGAGCGGTGGAGTTCACTAACTCGATGTTAGGAATGATACCCGCCATAATATTCGTGGATACAATATAAACCACGGCTACTGCCAAAGTGCCAAAAAATGTCGCTATAGGTACATTCTTCTTAGGGTTTTCTACGGCATCTGCATTGGCTGCCGCCGATTCAAAGCCTAAGAAGCCCCACAATGTGAGGGAAATGGACTGACTGACCGCATCAAATACGGGCAGTTCTTGTGGATTCCAAACAGACACAAACATCTCTGGATCGAACCAAAACCAACCAAACACGCCAATAAACAAGACTGGCAACATCGTTCCCCAAATGGTAATGTTACTAATGCGCCCTGTGCTCTTATTGCCACGCACATTGACCAGAGCTGCCACCATGAGCAACACGATGGTTGCTAAACTTACTTCTAATGGTGAAAGGTCTACATCAAATAACACGGCCCCATAGCCTACGATAGATATGGCGATGGCTACATTGGCAATCACCAAGGATACTGCATAGGAGTAGTTCGCCATAAAATGGCCCGTCCTACCGAAGGCATATTCTACATACCCCCCTAGACCGCCAGATTTCTTTGTAAATAAACCACATTGGGCGAAAATATAGGCTAAGGTCAAGGACCCTAGTACCGTAATAATCCATGATAGGATAGAAATGGTGCCTACCTGTGCTAATTGAGATGGTAGCATAATAATTCCAGCACCCAACATATTGGCTGCCACGATGGATGTCAGTTGGAATACAGACATTTTTTTAGCGGTGGTTTTCATGTATCAAGCCCCTTTCCATACATCACTTGAGCATTTCAAGTATCCGTGTCGTCAAAAACCGCTAGCGTCACTAGTCCGTACGGAATGGGTTCGGATGTAGTGACGCAATTTCATTCATTTATCGATTCATTGTAACACCTTTTACCCCTCATGGATAGATGTTTTTTTACAATTTTTCTAGGATTGGTATAACTTTCTATCATTTCCCTATCTTCCTATGATATACTATAGAAAATATGCTATGTCCATATAAAAGAAAGGATGTCCTTATGCAAGAACAAATCATTCAACTTTTGGGCGATGTAAACGGATTCCTCTGGAATAACATCATCATTGCCCTCCTCATCATTGCCGGTGTCTGGTTTACAGCAACCACACGATTCGTGCAATTACGACAACTACCAGAAATGTTCCGTATTTTAAAATCTGGCGCGGGAGAGAAAAGTAAAGGCGACCATCACATTTCTCCATTCCAAGCCTTCTGTATTAGCGTGGCTTCTCACGTGGGTGTTGGTAACATCGCTGGTATCGCTATCGCCATTGCTTTAGGTGGTCCAGGGGCTGTATTCTGGATGTGGTTTATCGCTCTACTTGGTGCAGCTACTAGTTTCATCGAAAACACATTAGGCCAAATCTACAAAGAGCGCTTACCCAATGGCTCTTTCCGTGGCGGTCCATCCTATTACATTCGCCATGGCTTAAACAGTCCATTCTTATCTGTTCTATTCGCTATCTTAATCAGCGTTACATACGGCTTAATCTACAACTCTGTACAAGCGAATACCATTGCTATCGCTGTGCAACCATGGAATATCGGCGCCTCTACCACAGGTCTTATCGTAGCAGCTTTATCTGCTCTTGTTATCTTCGGTGGTGCCAAACGTATCGCTCAAACAGCTGAATTTTTAGTGCCTTTCATGGCTGGTTTGTACTTCTTAATTGCTTTGTATATTGTCATTGCTAATATCTCTGTATTACCAGATGTGATTTCCGCTATCTTTACACAAGCTTTCACAATCGATTCTGCCACAGGCGGTTTCATCGGTGCTGCGGTGATGCAAGGCATCAAACGTGGCTTATTCTCCAACGAAGCCGGTGAAGGTTCTGTACCAAATGCGTCCGCTTCTGCCGATGTCAATCACCCTGTAAAACAAGGCTTAATCATGTCCCTTGGGGTATTTGTAGATACCATGTTTGTATGTACTGCCTCCGCTTTCATCGTTCTTGTATCTGGCGAATATGTGCACTCAGATCTAACAGGTATCGCCCTTGTTCAACACAGTATTGGACACCAATTAGGCTCTTGGGCTCCTGCAGTTATCGCATTATTTGTATTCATGTTTGCTTATAGTTCCATTATCGGCAACTATTTCTACGGCGAAGTGAATATTGCGCACATGACAAAGAACAACAAATTCGCTATTAACCTATTCCGTGCTCTTGTTATCATCATGGTCTATGTTGGCTGTATTGCTGAATTAAATCTTGTATGGAACTTAGCTGACTTGTTTATGGCATTCTTAGTGCTTTGCAATATTACTTCTATCTTGCGTTTAGGCAAATTAGTAACTATTGCACTCAAAGATTACATGAATCAAAAATCTAAAGGCATTGAAGATCCGATCTTCGACCGCGCTATTTTACCAACTCAAAAAGGTATCACTTGGTGGCATAAAGGTCACGAAAACGAATAATAGTATACTGAAAGGGTCCCGAAGGGATCCTTTTTTCGTACCCTAGTATGTAATATGCTCCCCCCTTATATTGGGGGGGCGCTGTGACCCCATACATTACATAATCCGCATTATTTAGAATAAGAAGAGGAACGTTGGCACAGTGTGCACAACGTTCCTCTTTTTTGTTCTGTTTTGTATTTTGATTGTATTAGTTTACATGCCTATATTCAATCACATTTGTTAGTAGCATTACAACATATGTAGAATATATTTCTAAACTATCAATTGGATTACTGCCATTGCTATGCTAGAAATATTATACTGGTATAACCCGCTCCAATCGGAAGGAATAGATATACACCTCTTTTACAGGGTATGGTGTCAATCGTTCCAAAGCTTCTTTATACAACATGAGCTGAATGCGATAACGCTCTACCAACTCTTGTTCGTCTAGACGGTCGGTCTTATAATCCACTAGGACCCAAGATCCGCCTTCTAGGAATGCTGTATCGATAATACCTTGTAGGAACAGATCTTCCCCATCTAGCATCTCTGGGTACACACGATTCGCCGGAAATAGCATGCTGAATGGTAGTTCTCGTTCCACTCGCTGTGCTGTTAGCAATCGTTGTCCTAGATCAGACTGAAAGAAATCATAAATCCGTTTTTCACTAATCGCTTTCCGTTCTTCATCCGTCAAATATCCTTGCAACGCCAAGTTATCTAAGGCTTTCCGCAAAGATGGTCGTGTATATGATTGCAACGGCAACCACTGCATCACTTCATGCATGAGAGTACCCCAACGGGCACCACTGCGAATCGTTGCAGATTCTGCCATCGATGATAAAGTTACATCAAAAGGACCGAGATCTACTGGCAACTCTGCCGGTGTATCCTCTGCAATATTCTCAACACCACTATTCGTAGCTAATTCTATATTACCTTTGTATGTATCACCAGTAGCATCCTCTACCAGATGATTCTCCGCACCTACAGCTGATGTACCTACTGATGAATCTTTTGTACCATTCGCATTTCTAGTTGTTCTATGGTCCATCACATCAGGCATGATTGATCCTATCGTTTCTACATCATCATGACTACCTATATCACGCTTATAGTCCGGCTCAATCATCTGTTTCGCCAGTTCTTCCAACTCTACAAAGCGCCGTTTAATTTCAGATACAGAAATTTTTCCCGCTCGTTCTGTAGAACTTTCATAAGGATAGACAGAGGTCAAGCGATCCACCACGATCGGGTCCAATGGTGGCGCTTCCACCGGTAATTGGGCACGTACTTGTTCTAACATATCTACATCCACGGACGGGGTTTCCTGTGAAACACTGTAGTCATTCCCATCATGAACGTGGAAGGATACCGGACAATCTTTGTACGGTATATCTGGGAATTGCGGGCTTTCTACCTCCGCAAATTGGCGTAACTGCGTGCCCCCTCCTACGTGGCGAGCTAAACTCCGCAAAATCCAATCTAAATAGGAATTACACCCTAGAATCTGCTCTTTCGTGAAAGCACTTTCACCCCACTGTAAGACAGGCGCCACCCATTCTCCCATTTTCTTCGTCGCTGGTCGATCCGTGGAGCCATTGATAGATCCCTTCATATAGCCTGTGATATACAGCTTATCTTTAGGCCGAGTTAATGCTACATAAAGGATACGCTCCTCTTCAGCTTTCAAATTTTCTTCCAAAGCTTGGCGTACAAAAATCCAAGGTAAGGAATTATACATCACACGCAAGTCTGGGAAATACCCTTTCAAACCCACTCCATATTCCTTGTGCAATAGCAAGGAGCGGTTCAAATCCATTTTATTAAAGCCCTTTTGAGTGCCCATGAGAAATACTACAGGGAACTCTAAGCCCTTACTTTTGTGGATGGTCATAATGCGCACCACGTTGTCCGCTTCGCTCACTGTTTTGGCAACGCTCAAATCTTCTCCGGATGCCTGTAAGCTTTCAATAAAGCGTAAGAATCGGAATAAGCCACGGTAATTGCCACTTTCATATTGTTTCGCTCGCTCATACAAGGCCAGCACATTGCCACGGCGCACCAAGCCATTTGGCATGGCGCTCACGTATTCTACCACATGCAAGGTGTCGTAGATGTGCCAAATTAAGTCCGTAATGCCTTGACGGCGAGACATGGTCCGCCATGTATCCATGGAGTCCACAAAACGAATCCACCCTGCATTCTGAGATGCTTCTACAAATGGGCGCAATCCGCTCCACAAGCTGTTCTCCCCTACAGACAGACGAAGACGCCCTAAATCGTTGGCATCCATCCCGATAAGAGGCGATTGCAAAACGATGGCCATAGGCAAGTCCTGCTCCGGATTATCGATGATTTGCAACAAGGACAGCACAAACTGCACTTCCATGGCACTGAAATAGCCGGATTTCTCCTCTGCATAGGCAGGGATGCCCTCTCGCCGTAGTAGGTCGATCATTCGGCTCGCTGACCCAGAGATAGATCGCTTCAAGAGTACAATGTCTCGCCATTCCATGAGCCGGAAGGTGCCGTCTTTATCTTGTACCATGGCGCCATTGTTCTTTAACTCTTGGATTTTACGGATCACAAAGAGCATTTCTTTTTCATCGTTCTCTAGGTCTTCTCCGTCTTCAGGGTCTGTCTGTGCCTTGTCTTCATCACAGCAAAGAACGTGCACTTCTACATCACCACCTACCCATTCTGGTGGCGCCTCTTCTACGATGCGACCTGTGTGGAGAGCTTCTGCCTCACCATAGGTAAGCCCTGCCCCTTCATCGGTCATAATTTGCGAAAATATAAAGTTCGTTACATTTAGAATCGCTTCATGGGAACGGAAATTTTGGGACAAATCGATACGCCGTTCCACACCGTTCACATCGTGATCAAACCGATGGTACTTTTCCATAAATAGCTGCGGATCTGCCATACGGAATCCATAAATCGACTGTTTCACATCGCCCACATAAAAACGATTGTCCCCACGAGATACTAAATTCACGATAGCCTCTTGGACGCCATTCGTGTCTTGGTATTCATCGACCATCACTTCTTTAAATGTGTCCTGTAACTCCAGCGCCACCTCAGATGGCTTGAGTTCTTCTGTAGATTCTGGGTCTACTAACAAGGCTAAGCATAGATGTTCCAAGTCGGAGAAATCGATCATACCCGCTTCTTGTTTTGCCCTCTGAAAGTCCTCATGGAATCGTTTCACCAGCCCGATAATACCTCGTACCAACGGCACTAAGTACTCCATTTGCTCTCGCCAATCTTCTTCCGTAATAGCAAAGACACCTTTCGGCATGGCTTGCAATATCTCTTTTCCTTCTGCCAAAATGGCTTTGATTTCGCTCAAAATAGCTGGGTCACTTTCATTCATGGCCTTAGTGGCACGAAGTACGGGGAAACTAAATCCCCCAATATCCACTACACCGACATGCATAGCATCCCAAGTGTCTGCCTTTTGCATGGCTTGTAACAGTGTTTGCAGTTCACTGACCTTCTCCATCCATTTGTCGAACCCATTGCCTAGGGTAGCCAAGCGCTGTGCCTCTTCATAGCGCTCTAACAGATACTCAATTTGCCGTTGTTGTTCTTTCCAAAATAATGTGCCCCAAGTAGTGTCTAACAAGGTTTCGTGTAAAGCACTTTCATAGGTAGTACAGACCTGATCTAACCAACGCATAGGCTGACTTTGAGCCAAGGCAAAGTTGTAAATTTGAAACACGGTCTCCCTCAAAACCTGGTCGGACCGTTCCGTGCTAAACATATCGCTTACATCGTAAATGTTATACAAGCCTTGTTCGTAAGCCTCTAGCAAAATGGCATCTAGCACATCGTAGCGCATAAGCGCCAATTCCCCTTCATTGCCGATGGTGAAAGACGGATCTATATCTAGTTTATAGAAATAACTGCGGATCACCCATTGGCAAAAGGAGTGCAAAGTAGAAATATGGGCGGACGGCAACATATTCAATTGTTCTTCTAAATAAGCATCCCCTGTAGCTTGAAACTCTTCCGCTAGTTTCACCCCAATACGGGCTTTCATTTCCGCTGCCGCCGCCTTTGTGAAAGTCACCACCATCAGTTCTTGAATACTTAGCTCTCGCCGTTTCAGGCGTTGTATCATACGCTCTACGAGGACTGCCGTTTTACCGGATCCCGCCGCGGCAGACACCAAAATAGTTTGGGATGGTAACTGCCCTGGTCTAGGTGCATCAATAGCACTCTGTTGCGCATCAGTCCATTTCATAGGTAGCCCCTCCTGTTTGTAATGCTTCCATCTTCTCCAATGCTTCCTCTTCGGTCATGGTCTTAATATGGCGATATCTATTGCGTGTTCCATCAAAGCGACATAGAGCTTGGAACTCACAATATTCACAAGGCCGTCGTTTATCCTTTTGGTACGGACTGATAGGAAATTCTCCATCCATCATCTGTGTACCACTATTGGAAATAATTTGTTTTGTGTATTCCTTCATGAAGCCAAATTGTTCCATTGTCTTTAAACTCTTAGACGTTCGGCTGTCCGGAGTACCATCCTTTTTCAGAACAATCGGTACGTATGGAGAATTACTTTGGTAAGCCCTTGTCACATCTAAGGATTGTAACACGTCACCGTCTACAAAGTATCCACTGTTTTTCAATTGTTGAATATCAGATTTTTCTTCCTCTGCCCGTCTGTGATTCACCACTTCTGACAATTTCACTTGCGGATTTCGCACATAGGTATAGAGGGCAGCCGCCGTGCCAATTCGATCCTGTGTATTCTTTTCCAATGCCAATAGATAGGTCATTAACTGCAATTTCAAACCGTAGTAAATTTCATCAGCTCGCACCGTAGTGCCCCCTGATTTATAGTCGATGACCGCCGCATAATGTCCAAGAGGACCTCGATATTCATCGACACGGTCTATTTGACCGCGCAGTACGATACTTTCACCGTAGTTCTTACCCAACGGAATGCGCACTGGATACCAACTAGATGTGCCCATGCCAAAGCTTTGCTCTACTTCTGTAGTGGAAAACTCGCTCTTCTTTGACCAATCTACAAGGCGTGCTACCGTAGCCGATAAAGTGGATGTTAATCGAGTATACAATTGCGCTTCGTACGCATCTCGCTCCTCTGTGCCCATCACCGCATCGGCTGCTTCACGGCATAAAGATTCTTGTTCTTCCTCTGTTACATCACGCCATTGTCGACCTTGTTGTAATAAATATTCCCCTAAATAGCGCAATGTCTCGTGAAGGAAGGTTCCGATTTCAGGGGCTCCAAAGGATTTCACTTTCCGTGGGGCTAAGCGCAACGCATATTGAGCATAAAAACTGTATGGGCAACGATGGTATCGTTCTAATCGTGTGACGGAACCCGTTAAGGCATCGCTGCGTAGCAATAGTCCTCGCACAATGGACTGCTCAATGCGTGGCACTGTATTGGAATCAAACATACCTCGTGTGGCAAAGAATACTTCACCTCCATAGCCCGATTCCAATCCCCAATTATAAAGACTCCACCATGTAGAGGAGATAGGTTCTCCTTTCATAAGAGCACTCATGCGACTAGAAAAAAGCCCTAAGCTTTGGGATGCTCGCCATAGATAGTCCTGTTCTCGTCCCTCTGGCATAGATAGTGGCGCTTCTTCCATTGTTTTCACATACCCATATTGCTGTAAACGGCGCACCACCAAAGATGGTTCCATTTTGGACCCTTCTTCATCGGATGTGACATAGGACAGATGCAGCCCTTGGCTAGCACGAGTGCAGGCTAAATAAAACAAGAAATTTTCATTAAACATTTGCCCTAAGGCACCTGCCGCCAGCTGCACATCTACCTTAGCCAACGCCGTCCGTTCTTGGTCACGCAGAATGCCTTCATCCCCCATTTTACGAGGGAATACGCCCTCATTGAGACCTAGCACATAGACTTCCTTCGCATCTGTCATATAGCTGCGATCGATGGTGGTAATCGTCACATGATCCAACGATGGTGGTACCAAGGAGTAGGTCACTTCACTGAGTCCTTCCTCGATGATGAGACCCATCTCCTCTGCGTTCAACTCCTCTGTGCCCGTCACAGACGCACACTCCTCTAACAATTGAATGGCATGTTTATATAACTGTACATGACTAGCACTTTCTTGTACATCCCCACGATCTTCTGCTTCGTCATACCAATGTTTCAATTGCTCTGGAATACGCCAATCTTGCATGGTTTGGAACAGGAACTCACTCCACTCCTGTCCCGTATGTGACAGTTTACAGAAATCATAGAGTGGACGCAAATATTCTAGGACTCGCCTATGTAAAGCCTGCATCACAGCTCGTCGCTCTTCATCGTCCTCGCCACCATAGGTCCACACATCTCGTAACCATGCCGCCCCTTGAATGCCGTATTCTAAGCAATAATTTTCTAATCGGTCTACTTCTTCACGAGTGAAAGGCGCAAAATCTGTTTTCAGCAAGCGGAACACCGCATCATGATCAAAGAAGGTACGATACACATGGAATAGACCTTGTAAAAACTCCGCCAAAGGATGGCTGGTCATCATCTTCCGTTGGTCCGAAAAGAACGGAATGCCATAATTCCGGCATGCTTTTTCCAGTACATCACCGTAGGACTCCATGTCCCGCAAGATAATGGTACAGTCTTTCCAGCGATGTCCCTCTTCTTGACAGTATGCCAAGATATTACGGCACACGGCATCGGCTTCCCGCTCTCGATTATAGGCACTCACCATAGTCAATGCATCTTCGGTGGTGTTTGCTTTCATAGGTGTTCTAAAAAACTGTGTATTCAACTGCTGTAACACGGGCGTCCCACGATAGACGGTATTCATATCATGAACCACCGCCTCTGGATACCAAGTCATCATATCTCGGTAGGTCTCCCACACCCGGAAATACATAGATCCCTTGCGACTGTGCACCTCTTCCTCCAAGGATGGCAAACTGATTGTCATATGACAAGACTCACTGAGGGAAAACAGGCGTTGAATCAATCGATACTGCAAAGGTGTAAACCAATGGAATCCGTCTACAAAGACATGGCAATGCTTCATGAGTGGAGACTGTGGCAATAGGTCGATCAATGTTTCCATGGAATCTTGAACGCCTAACTCTTCCAACGCTGCATCGTAGCGTTCTAATAGCAAGGATAATTCTTGTAATTTCCTGCCCAACACCATGGAATCTACATGTTTCACAGCCCCCGACAAGTCCTCTGGCGTTACACCAAAGGCTTTACACTCCGTCAACAACCCTTGTATGACATCTCCAAAATGAGGTTGTTTCGCTGCCTGTTTAAACAAGTCCAATTCCCCTGCGGATTGCTTTAACAACACCCGAAGGACTAATTTCTTGCCAATCTCCGACAAACCGCCTTCTTTCACCTTGCCCAAGGATTGGTATACTTGATAGGCTAGCCGTGTCATCCCCACTACGCGCACCGTGGTGAACCCTTTTTCCTGACGATACTCTGCTAACTTGCGCTCCATCATATACGTCGCAGGGTCCGGCACAAGGACGATAATCTGGTGGGCTGGATGGTCTTGTAAAATTCGCTCTATCTCTGCGAAACAAGCCGTGGTCTTTCCCGTACCCGCTCCGCCAATATATAACTGTGGTTGCATGTCCAACTCCTTTTCCTCTCAACACGTTGTATCTATCTCTATCCTATCATGTCTAGGGCACTTAGTAAAATTGCCAGGTCCCTCAACCGATTGACCTGGCAATAGTATGTATGTAATTAACGGTACGCTACCCGTTTTGGTTGCATATCGTGAAAGTGCAAGCGCTCCTTCGCTGTGGCTTCCCAATCGGTGCCCGGTTTGCCATAATTGGCGTACGGATCAATGGACAAGCCCCCACGTGGTGTAAATTCGCCCCACACTTCAATATATTTAGGCTCCATCAATGCTACTAAGTCTTTCATGATGATATTGATACAATCCTCGTGAAAGTCTCCATGGTTGCGGAAACTAAATAAATATAATTTTAAGGATTTACTTTCCACCAATTTTTCATCTGGCACATAGGAAATGTAAATCGTTGCAAAGTCCGGTTGCCCCGTCATTGGACAAAGACTGGTGAACTCTGGACAATTGAATTTCACAAAATAGTCATTCCCTGGATGTTTATTAGGAAATGCTTCTAGCACCTGCGGTGCATAATCTGTAGGATAGTCCGTATGGCTACCTAAAGCATGAACACCTTGTAATTCTGCTGCATTACGACCACTACTCACGAACTAAAACCTCCTTATTTTTATAGACTACTTTCTCCAACGCATTGATCAAGAAGTAGCTCACCACACCACACACGCACTGACCTACTACGAGGGAGCTCACCAATACCCAGTATGGAACTGGCAAGAAATAGGTCAACCAAATTGGTACAATCAATCCTGGTACAAAGGTAATGATAGGAATCAATACCCAATTACCTAAGCCTTGGCGCTTCGCAAGGACGATTAGACCTGTTGTCAATAACCCTACGACAGCTCCACCGATAGCATCCACTAAACCAAAACCGCCCATCACTGTATTGCTGACAAAGTTGGCAATACCAAAGGCTGGAATTGTGAATGGAAAGATCGCTGACAATCCATAGAGCGCTGTAGCAATACGCACTTGATACTGACCAAAGGCAAAGCCTTGTGTACCGATCATAAGCGCCAAATACATAGCAATGGAAATGGCAGAAATCGTCAATCGTTGTGTGTTGTTAAATTGTTTCATTATAACTCCTTAGTTTTGTTTACAGACAGGAGGATCTCGAACTGTCTATCTAATACCTACTACGACATAGGTCGCAGTCACCTAGAACATTTCTAGGGTTTTAAATGGTTCCGGATATTCCAATACACCTTGTAAAGGCTCTGCTTGGGCATCAAGCTTGATCCCCATCATATGGTCCCGGTCCAATCCTGCTGGCGGTTCTACACCAAATTTGTGTGCAAAATCATAACCCAATCGTGGATAGTATACATTACTACCATGTACAAATAAGTAAGAGTATCCCATTTTACGTGCCAATCGTTGGCCTTCTAAAATGAGCGCACCCCCTACACCATGTCCACGCATAGACTGCGCTACTGCCAGTAAGCCCAAGATGAGTACGTCCTGATCGCCTACTTTACCACGCAAGAACATACCATACCCTGCAATGGCATTATCAATAACAGCCACTAAGGATAACTTAGGAATATACGCCTCGGACTCGCGCAATAATTCCACTAGTTTATATTCTCGCCCTGTACTGCGATCTGCATTGATATAGGCTTCACGCACGAGAGCTGTGACCGTATAAAATTCACGCTTTTTCTCTTCTCGTATAATCATAGTTCCTCCGGTTCATGATGAAAGTACACCAAATGGATTGCTAACCTTTAGTATACCGAACTTTTTCGATAATAGCAAATGTATTTCCCTTATTTCTTAGCTTTCTTCGCCAGTCTATCTCGTTCTTTTTGCTCTTGTTTTGCCAATCTTTCTTGCTCCTTAGCTTGCTGTTTTGCTAATTGAGCTTCCTTGTTAGCCTGTTGTTTTGCTAATCGAGCTTGTTCCTTCGCTTGCTGTTTCGCCAACTTTTGTTCTGCTTGTAACTTAGCTCGCTCCGCCTTTGCCAATCGTTGTTGCTCTTTCTTTGCCAACGCCTCTTGTTTTCGTTGTGCTTTCTCTAATTGGCGTTGGGATTGAGCATCTACCCGTTCTTGTTTGCGCTCTGCTTTTTGCAATAGAACCCACTCTTGTTTTGCGGCTTTTATAAGCGGTCGTTGTTCCTTTTTGGACGCATCCCATTGGCTCCCAGCCATAGCCGCTTGTACTTCTCCATCAATTGGTTGTAAGGCTATGTTTCCTTGGTTCTTCACCGAAGGCACTACTAATTCCAAATGGCTTCGCTGAGAGGATCCTTGGTGAGAGGTGCGAACTTGTACACCGCTACGATTTGGCAACGCAGATGTATCAATTTGGAAGGCTTCCATTTTCCTTTGGATTTCTTCTTTCGTTAAGGCTGGTTCCACTGCGATTGGGGTACCCTCATCCGTACTATCCGCCTGTGCTTTACCTGATTTTGCTTCTTCTTGTTCAATTTCATAATTCATAATGGACCGACGATTTTCATTGTACAGTCGCAATGCCAACATGCGGTCACTTTCATTCATGGTTTCACGACGTGATACCACATCTGCCATCATAGGGATGAGTTCTTTTCTAGTGAATGCTCGTGACCCTAAGTCTATCCCTTTAGTATCCGTAATCGCTCCATGTTTTACCAAGGTCATGAGCGCTTGGTATTCCCAATCAGGAGGACTCACTACACCATATGGGTTTGCTTCTGCTTGAGCTAGCGTCAATCCACCAGCCACTAGCGCCAATGCTATATAATATTGTAATTGTTTCATATCTATATCCTTTCTATTACCTATGCCGTCCTACATACTGTGCCTTAGGGAACTCTGCTAACCACGCTGTTTCACCACTGGCACGAACAGCTACAAGTACCGCTGTAGCAGGTCCGCCACAATGGTCTAACTCATCATCGGTCATCTCTATAGTTTCTATGGATGTCCCTTCCAAATAGCTGACCACCATCAACTCTTGGCGGATACCTCTAGAACCAATGGGCACCACACGAGATGTGCTAGGATGTGCCAAGGCTCGTTTCACCTCATCATAGGTAACAATCCATTCTGGTTGTTCTAACACTTCATGACCTACTAAGGGTTTCCCTAATACGTACACAGCATAGGATTCCCCTGTGCCAAGCATTTCTGGTTCCCCGATTCCTAAAGCAGTAATCCCCACGGAAGTAGTACTTACTTTCATATTACTTTCATGGCTACCATTAATGGGCACAGTAATACCTAGTGTATCCAGTTCTTCTTGAATTCCCTGTACCACAGAGGTCACCACCGTATCGTAGTCGCCGCCAATGAGGTATTGTATGGCTTTCACAGTGCCTCTAGCGCATAGAATTTCAAGCATTGCCACACGAGCTGCGAAGGCACCTACCATAGCATAGGGTACGGCTAGCACATCATGCTCCTGTAAACCAATACCACTGCTAATATCACTGGCAATGATCCAATCTTCATTCTCTTTCAAGGAAAGTCTTGTTATATCACGCATTTCGTTTACCACCAAACACTCGATTCAACTGACTCACTACAAGCGCCGCCCCTACATAGTTCAATACATAGGCTAAAGACAAAGGCACAAATAAAATAGCCACAATCTCTGTACTCTGTGTCATCCATGCAATCACGGCGAGCCCGATACCAATGTTAACGATATACCCCAGTATACCACTCACTACATAAGAGAAAGATGAAGTCATTCGTTTCATTATATATCCAATGCTAGCCCCAGTCCCTGCCATAATAATAGCGATCGCTACATGGATGGGGACACTGAGAGGAAACCCCGTGGAGGCAGCTGTTGCTATATGTCCTAAAGCACCTAGCACAGCACCCGCTACAGGACCTAACAGTAAGGCTCCCACAAAGGCTGGTGATGAATCAAATCCAATGGAATATACTCCAAAATGGATCTGTCCGCCAATAGCGCAAAGAGCAATCAGTAAGGCGTAGGCCGTCATTGTTCTAATATTCATAATAACCACTCCTAGGGAAGAACAAATCATAATTTCTACCTTTATTATAGGTGACCCTACCGCATAAAGCAATCATTCATGGTCTTTTCATGTACAACGGCTATACTACTTCCATATATCTCTTTAAAGTATGTTAAAAATACGATACAATACAACTATATACTAACCTATGAAAGGAGTTCTTATGAAAGTCTTAATTATTGAAGATGAAGAAATGCTGAATAATATTATCGCCAAACGTTTGAAGGCAGAGTCTATGATTGTAGACCAATGCTATAACGGCGAAGATGGATTAGATTATATTTCTACGTCCAGTTATGATGTGATCGTCATGGACATTATGATGCCAAAAATGGATGGTCATGAAGTGGTGAAACAAATGCGCGCCGAAGGCAACAAAACACCGGTCCTTTTCTTAACTGCCAAAGATGCCCTAGAAGATAAAGTGTCTGGATTAAACCTAGGGGCCGATGACTACTTAGTGAAACCCTTTGAGTTTGACGAACTCATCGCTCGCATCTATGCCTTAGCTCGCCGTGGTCGTAACCAAGCGGTAGAAGATATCACTGCTGGCCCTTTGCGTATCAATCATAAAAGTCGATCTGTCTTTCTTAATGACGAACCCTTAACGTTGACTGCCAAAGAATTTGACTTGTTATTCTATTTAGCAAGCAATCCCAATATCGTCTTGTCTCGCCAACAAATTCTCGACCATGTGTGGGAATACGACTATGAAAGTTACTCCAACCTCATCGACGTATACATCAAAGACTTGCGTAAAAAGGTCGATATCGATGAAAACAAAAAATTAATTCAAACGGTTCGTGGCGTCGGCTATGTATTCCGCACCGAGGAATAATCTATGCGTTCTATCGTCAATCGTATGTACCATAGTGTCATACAGCCTATATGGAATTCTATAGAGACCGTTCTATTACGTGTTCCTTTGGTGTATAAGATCACTAGTTGGTATTCTATCTTTCTCTTGCTGATGATTGGGCTCCTTGCTACATTCGTAATGCAATTTACCCACATTTCGGATCAAAACGAAATTCGTACGGACTTGCAAGAAAAGGTCATTGAGGCTGCTAATCATCCAAGAAAATACAAACCTTTTGATGAGGGTATCTTTCTGTTGGTCTACTCCCATGACGGCATCATCTTACGAGGCAATCCACCAGACCGATTCTCTAAAAATGCGCCACCTTCTTTTGATGGTATCACCGAAGTCAGCCAAGATGCTCATTCTTTCTTGTATTATGATGTACCTATCCAACATATGCCGGGCGTACAAGGTTACATTCGTGGCGTCGTACCGATGAGTTTTCTGGACAGAAAATCTAACAATATGTTCCTAGCTTTACTGCTAGGGGGCATCCTTTTTGTCACCGTTGCCTCCATTGGCGGGTATTGGATTATCCAACGTGGTTTAAAACCAGTGCGCACTGTAACAAATTTAGCGGAACAAATTTCATTGAAACGAGATTTGTCGGAACGCATCGAAAACATCCCACAATCGGGAGATACTATGTATCAGTTGGCATCTACTTTCAACCATATGCTTAGTAGTTTGGAAGAGGCATCCAATCGGGAGAAACGATTTAATTCCGATATATCTCATGAATTGCGCACGCCTATCGCCGTGATCCAAGCAGAAAGTGATTACGCTCGCCAATATGTATCTTCTTTAGAAGAAGCTAAGGAAAGCTTTCAAAATATTTTTATGCAAAGTAAGGGCATGGCTGATATGGTGTCACAATTACTAGAGATAGCACGCCTAGATAGCTTAACCAACATCGATAAGGTACCAGTTCCTCTTTCAGAGGTAGCCCAACAATTAGTCCACACGTATACGCTATTGAGTAAAGAAAAAGGATTAACCTTTACTAGCCATATTGATGAAGCAATCGTTGTTCATGGCAATCAAATCTTATTGCAACAAGCTATGGCAAATTTGTTGGACAATGCTTTAAAATTTGCTCATCATACCATCCATTTTGAAGTTTCCTTAGGCGATACGATTCATATCTTCGTCCAAGATGATGGCATCGGCATCCCGCCTGAAAGTATCCCTATGATTTGGGACCGCTTGTACCAAGTAGACCCATCTCGTACATCAAAAGAAAACAAAGGCCTCGGCCTTGGCCTCTTCTTCGTACAAAATGTTGTGCAACTCCACGAAGGTACATTAGAAGTAGAAAGTACACCAGACGTACGTACTGTCTTTGGATTCCATTTACCGATACAATCCGAAACGGATACAAATCCAGAAGAGCAAGTATAAACTCTCTGATCTGTATACCACTAGTCCAGAGATGCATCTCACAACATAACTACTCCGCAAGGGACTGTAACAAAATACTGTAATACAACAGAGGAACGTTGACCGACTCGATCAACGTTCCTCTTCTTGTATCTATGTACATTATTTTGGCTCTTCTAGCAAGCGACCCGCTACATAGCGGTTCATGATATGACGATCATCACCGATGTATATCCATCGTTCCAATCGTTCTTCTAAAGACCGTTCATTGGCATCAAACATAGACGTATCGTCGATGATAAGAGCATCTAACTCATAGACTTCTTCAAAGCTACCTACCTTACCAAAGAATGTTCCTCCACCCTTAGTGGCTAAGTAGAAAGCTTCACTTAAGGTCAATGGTGCATATTGATTGTCTACTTCTACCCATTTCATTTTAGATAGGCCGATGGCTTCCATCAAGACTTTCGCCATGGATACCGCATGTCCCCCTGAAATATCTGACCCCAATCCCACTGGGATATGATGTTCTAAGAGTTTACGAATCGGTGCAATACCGCTAGATAAATTAACATTGGAATATGGACAATGGGATACCATCGTCTGCGTTTCTTCCATACGGTCCATTTCTTCATCACTTAAATGAATGCAATGGGCCATTACCGTTGGAGTCTGTCCCATCAATTGATGTGCATAATACACATCTGTATAACTCGGTGATTCTGGATGCAAAGATGCGACCCATTCAATTTCCCCATAATTTTCAGACAAATGCGATTGTACTGGTACATCATATTCCTTGGCCAGTTCCCCTAATCCTCGCATCAGTTCACTTGTACAGGACGGCACGAAACGCGGTGTAATAATCGGTTTCACAAGAGGACCAAATGATTTTGCTTCTTCTAACCAAGCTTTCGTATCTGCTAACGACTCTTGCGTAGTTTCAATCAGGAAGTCTGGACTATTTCGATCCATATTCACCTTTCCTACGAATGCAGATAATCCCGCTTCTTGCAATAGTTTCATCAACACTACTGTGCTGTCCTTGTGGATCGTACCAAATAGAATACTACGGGTAGTACCATGTCGCCATAGATCACGCACAAAGGCACTATATACTAGACGGGCATACTCTGGATTATTAAACTTCGTTTCCTCTGGAAATGTATACGTCTCAAGCCAAGGTAATAACTCTTTATCCATACCAAGACCACGATTACAATATTGTGGTGCATGGGCATGGGTATCTACAAAACCCGGAATGATAAGTTGATCTCCATAGTCAACTACAGGCAATCCCTCATAAGATCTTGGCAAAGTCTCACCACAATGCACTACTACACCATCTACAGCTACAATATATCCATGTGGTATAGCTACCAACTGCGTTGGACTCGGTGTGTGCAGAATATGTCCTTTCAAAATCAATGTGTCTTGCATAGAACCACCTCCGTGTATAACCTTATACAATTACCATATGAAGTTTACAACAGTATGCACATATAGCATGTTATGTATGAGTGAATTATATCACACTTGGTGTATATCGTCTATCAACTTATAGAATGTTCGGGCGATTTCCATGGACTTTCAATACTAAAGAGCCAATGATCATCATCCCTATACCTGCTACTAGGAATACATATGAGGTACCCCAATAGGTCGCCACTATGCTTGCAAATAAAGGCCCCATCATATTTCCCAATTGCTGCGATGTCGTGGCGAGTCCAAATACTCGACCACGCACTGACGGATCGGTATTCACTGTCATAGCAGATCCAAGGGATGGGAAGATACCCACAATGAACACTCCTATGAGTAGTTGCAATGCCCCAAACCACCATAAACCAAATGGTAAACTTTGCAATAATAATACGGTTCCCGTACCCAACAGCCCATACGAGATAACCTTAAAGTATCCTCGTCGTTGTCCATAAGCTGCCCACACATTAGTCATAATCATACCCATCACACCGCCACCACTGAGAATAGACCCTGCTAACATGGCAGCCCCTTCCATGGAACCTTTTAATTCGCCCACATAAATGGCCACGATAGGTTGTAGCATGAGCATGACAGATTGCACTAGAAAATATAACCCTAAAATATGGAGCAGTACCTTATTTCGTTTCGCCTCTTGTAAATCTTCTTTAAAAGAAGTAACTTTCACTGGGGCTACACTTTCAACCTGTGGTTCTTTCACAAAGATGGCGATGGCGGCGGTAACGATAAATAAGGTAATGCCCGCCACCATAAACACAGGACGCATCCCTACCGCTAATTCTGTTAATCCACCGGTTAAGGGCCCCACTGTATTCCCTAGAACTAATCCCATCTGAAAGATACCCATCGCGGTGCCCACTCGTTCCTTCGGCACCGACAACGATACCATGGTCATAGCGGCTGGCATAAATCCATTGGCAAAGCCTTGGAATGCTCGAACTAGTAAAAATTGATATTCATCTTGTACAAAGGCACCCCATAAATAGGATATACCAATTAAAATCCCTGCTCGAATGGCCATGAGCTTCTTTCCATGCTGATCTGCCAATCGCCCCCATACGGGAGCCATAATAGCTGCAATAAAAAAAGAAATAGAAAATGACAAGCCCGACCAAAGGGCTAAGTGTTCCTGTTCCACTCCCAGTTCTAACAGGTATACGGGAAGAAAAGGAATAATCATTGTATAGCAAATAGCTAGCAGCGACATTCCTATCGTGAGAATCCACACTGCTACCATTCCTGTTTGTTGTAATCGTTTCATATTTCACACCCTCTAGTAACTTCAGATTGTAATCTTATTGTAACACATCTACTCCTTGGTCCAACAAACCACTCTGGATTTGAAGAAATAAAAATAGAGGATAGTTGATGTGGTATCAACAATCCTCTACTCACCTTACAAGTAAGTTTAATTAGATTTTATAGCCTTTTACATTATGTAGTACTTTGTACAATAAGCCTTGCAATACTTGTAGGTCATCAGGTGATAAGCCAATGTTTGCCTCAATTAACTCAGGAATGTGGCGAACCTTTTTCTGCAATGATTGTCCCTTTGCTGTTAAAGTAATCTCCATGGAACGCTCATCCTCTTTTACCCGCTCACGCACAATGAATCCTTTTAATTCTAGTTTCCTTAACAATGGTGTTAATGTTCCGGAATCTAGGAACAATCGAGTTCCAATGGCTTTTAAATTCACGCTTTTCAATTCCCAAATAACAGACATCACTAAATATTGCGTATAGGTCAACCCAACCTTAGTCAATTCTGGTTGGCATGCCCGAAACACTTCTTTAGCTGCTGCATACAAAGGAAACCCCACATGGGTTTCTACGTCTAATCTTTCTTTCTCTTTTTTCACTTTCAACTTCCCTTACCCTTTTCAATGCTTACACTGAGAAATGTCGGTCGATGACATCCTGTAATGTTAAACTTTGCATGTACTCGCGTAAATGATTTTGTAAATGCTCCCATAATGGTAATGTACGACATCCATCACTCATTGGACATGTGTTCACTTCTTCCTCTAAACAAGCCACAACGGCAATGGAATCTTCTGTAGCCGCAAGAATATCATACACTGTATACTCTTTTGGTTCTTTGGTTAATTGATAGCCACCGTATTTACCACGCACACTTTTTACATATCCTGCCGCACTCAATCGTGCTACAATTCCTTCTAAATATTTATCAGAAATTCTTTGGCGCTCCGCCATTTCGCGAATAGATACATTCCGATCTACGCTATGTTCTGCTAAGTCCACTAGAACACGTAATGCATATCGACCTTTAGTAGAAATTTTCATAGATAATACCTCTTCAAAAGTAGGATTTATTCCTAGTCTCTATTATATCTATAACAACGAAGTTTGTCTATATAGATTGTGTACATATTTAGTATGCAAAATGCATAACTACCACGCATTATACTCATATATACAATATCTCGCTGTATATTTACACACACTGAAAACCAATGTCACCTCTCAGTGTACTTCTCATTTATTTATTAGTTATTTTTATGTAATTATCTTGCTTTTATAATTTTTTTGAATATATTCTATCAGAAAACCTATCCTTATAACTTCCTCTATGCTACAATAAAAGAGCATTTTTATTTAATTATTTAGGAGGTTTCTCATGTTAGAACGCGTATTCGCCCTAAAAGAGCGAAATACTACGATCCGTACAGAAGTCCTTGCAGGACTGACTACTTTCATTACCATGGCATATATTTTGCTATTGGCACCCAACTTGCTAAGCTTAGCGGGTATGGACAAAGATGCTGTATTAATTGCTACAGCCTTAGGAGGCGGTTTAGTCACTATCGCCATGGGACTGTTTGTTAATTATCCTATCGCTTTGGCGCCTGGTGTTGGTCTATTGGCCTTCTATTCTTTTACCGTGGTCCTTGGCATGGGATTGACCTGGCAAACAGCATTAGGTGCTGTATTTATTTCTGGACTCGTCTTTCTTGTACTGACGTTAACTAAAATTCGTCAACTTATCATTGAGGCTATTCCGTCTTCTTTAAAAATTGCCATTACCGTAGGTATCGGCTTATTCATTTGTATCATTGGTTTAAAACTATCTGGTCTTATGACCATCGCCTTATCTTTGCAACCTGGTACATTGAATGATATTGTGACTGCCAAAGGCCATGGAGCACCTGCCGCATCAGAAACCTTATTGACATTAGGTAACTTAGGCAATCCAGAAGTTCTCTTATCCCTATTCTCTTTATTTTTCTCCGCCGCTTTGATGGCTCGTCGAGTAACAGGAGCTCTATTGATTGGTGTCATTGTCACATCCATCATTGCCTATGCTACCGGTATCGCTAGCTTACCAGATTCCTTAAGCATTATGGCGATTCCTGACTTCAGTAAGATTGCGTTTATGGAACTAGACATTCCCTCTGCTTTTCAAGTAGGTCTTGTGACCATTATCTTCTCTTTTACCTTCGTTGAATTATTCGACTCCATGGGTACCTTAATTGCTACCGCCTCCAAAGCTGGCATTGCAGATCCTAAAAAAGGGGAGTTCCCTGGTCTTGGTAAAGCGATGATTGTGGATTCACTAGGTGTAAGTTTTGGTGCTATGCTTGGTTCTAGTACGATTACGGCTTTCGTTGAAAGTGCTGCCGGCGTTGGCGCTGGTGGTCGTACAGGACTCACTGCTGTCACTTGTGGTATCATGTTCATCCTTTGTTTATTCTTTGCTCCATTAATCGCATTAGTTCCCAATGCAGCTACAGCTCCTGTACTGATTTTGGTAGGCGCCTTGATGATGGAGTCCATCCGTGAAATTGATTTCTCCGACTGGACAGAAGGTTTCCCTGCCTATTTAGTTATTGTGTTGATGCCTTTCACATACAGCATCGCCAATGGTGTAGCAGCAGGTCTCATCGTGTATCCTTTGATGAAATGTATCACCGGCCGTCATAAAGATGTACACTGGTTCATGTACGTATTAGGAGCTATCGTATTAGCAAAATATGTATTCTTTGATTAATCGATTCTCATTAACACTCAACTAAATAAGTATAGGCATATATGGTATGAATTACATTATATTCTACCCATATATGCCTATTTTATTCCGTCCCTTTCTATCCTATGTATATCAACTCTCAATTATGTGATTTTTGTCACAAATTTTTATCAACTATCTTTTTTTCTCATGGTTGCTATGCTATAATGTAAACATAATTTGTTATAGAGGAGGAGGTTTTACTATGTTAGAAAGGTTATTCGCACTGAAAGAGCGGAACACCTCAGTTCGCACAGAGATCCTCGCTGGTCTCACCACATTTATTACCATGGCATATATTTTGCTACTAGCGCCTAACTTATTAGGATTGGCTGGAATGGACAGAGATGCCGTATTAATCGCTACTGCTTTAGGTGGTGGTTTGGTTACTATGATTATGGGACTATTTGTTAACTATCCATTAGCCTATGCCCCAGGTGTAGGGCTCTTAGCATTCTACTCCTTTACAGTAGTTATTGGTATGGGACTAACATGGCAAACAGCGTTAGGTGCCGTCTTCATATCTGGTCTCGTCTTCTTTGTATTAACTGTAACAAATATACGTTTACTTATCATCAAGGTGATCCCTGCATCGTTAAAGTTCGCTATCACCGTAGGTATTGGCTTATTTATCTGTATTATCGGTTTAAAACTATCCGGATTAATGACCATTTCTCTATCCTTACAACCAGGCACCTTGCATGATATTATTGCTGCTAAAGGTCATGGCGCTCCTGGAGCTTCTGAAACATTACTAAGCTTGGGAAATCTTAAAAATCCAGAAGTTCTCTTATCTTTATTCGGATTGTTTTTCTCCGCTGCTTTGATGGCGCGCCGCATCACAGGTGCTTTACTCATAGGTGTCATTACCACATCGATTATTGCCTATGTAACAGGTATTGCTACGCTACCTGAAACATTAACATTTATGGCCATACCTGATTTCAGCAAAGTCGCATTTATGCAGCTAGATATCGGCTCCGCTTTCCAAATTGGGCTTGTAACTATCATTTTCTCGTTCACCTTTGTGGAATTATTTGACTCCATGGGCACATTGATTGCTACCACAGCCAAAGCTGGTATTTCCGATCCAAAAGCTGGCAAATTCCCGGGCTTGGGAAAAGCGATGATTGTGGACTCTCTCGGCGTTAGCTTTGGTGCTCTGCTTGGTTCTAGTACAATTACAGCTTTCGTTGAAAGTGCCGCGGGGGTTGGTGCTGGTGGCCGTACTGGTTTAACTGCTGTCACTTGCGGATTTATGTTCATTCTTTCCTTATTCTTTGCTCCATTAATCGCCTTAGTACCGAATGCAGCCACTGCTCCTGTATTAATTCTTGTAGGTGCTTTGATGATGGAGTCCATTCGTGAAATTGATTTTTCCGATTGGACAGAAGGTTTCCCTGCCTACTTAGTTATCGTTTTGATGCCATTCACATACAGCATTGCGAACGGTGTAGCTGCAGGTCTAATCATCTATCCAATTATTAAAGTCATCACTGGTAAGCATAAAGAAGTGCACTGGTTTGTGTATGTTATGAGTGCCATTGTATTAGCTAAATATGTATTCTTTGACTAATTAAATACATAACTTATTGAATCTTACGACGATTAAAAAGGACTGTATACATGTACTCGATACATGTGTTACAGTCCTTTTTTCTTATTTCTTGCCATCTATGCAATTATAACAAGTCGTCTTCGTACACCGCTTCTTCAAAGAACAATGGCAACAAGTCTTCGCTATATTCATTCATATCGCGGCCTGTTTTGGAGAATACCACAGATGCAGCAAATCGCATTAACTCCGCTTCATTCTCTGGATTATTCACAAATTCTTCAATAATTTTATCCATATCTAAATGACGTTTCATAATGAATCGAGCTAATTTACGACGATTCACAGGATCATTCACCAATTCATCTACATCAATAATATACTCTGGCATTTTAATCGCAATATGCGTGTGGATTCCGTCTTCTTTCATGATAACCTCCTAAACTACTTTTGATAATCTAATGACAGCTGCCTCCAAACTGTCCTCATCGGTAAACACCGCATCTAAGCACAGTCCATGGGCAGGTGCTGTTTTCCCGATTAATTGTCTATTCTCACCAGCGATAATGCGTGGCACATCCTCTAGGTGAAAGCGGCCCAAGCCTACATCCACCAAGAATCCCGCCATATTCCGCACCATGTGATACACGAATCCATCTCCTAACACATGGATTCTGACAGTCGTTCCCTCTTGGAATACCTTTACAGCGTACATGGTTTTCACTGGATCTTGTTCCGTCGTATTATGGCCTTTGAAAGTACTGAAATTATGTGTTCCTTCTAATGCCTTTGCGGCTTGCTTCATGGACGATATATCCAACGGTTTGCGCACATGATAAGCATAGCGCAGTTGCAGCGGATCCACCACGGCATCATTATGAATGGTGTAAATGTATTCCTTGCCTTTCACGTAATTCCGTGGATTCCAATCCGATGGCAATTCCTGTACCTCACGAACCACGATATAGGGTGGCATATGGGCAATGAGGGCTCTCATTAGATTGTCTACGGGAATCTTACCAGTCGTTGTGAAAGCCACTACTTGTCCTCTAGCATGGACACCTGCATCCGTTCGCGAAGAGCCATAAATCGTAATAGGCTCATTGCACACCTTAGACAAAGCCTCTTCTAAATAGCCTTGTACGGTAGGTCCATTCTGTTGCCGTTGGTATCCACAAAGCTCAGTGCCATCATAGGCGACGATGAGTTGTATGGTTCTTGTCATATACCAAATCCCCAGCGCAATACGGCTAACACAATACTTACCAATACCACGGCGCCAATGCCATAAGTATCTAATGAACTATATTGTAATTCTTTCAAACGAGTACGTCCTTCTCCACCTCGGTAACAACGAGATTCCATAGCCACTGCTAATTCATCGGCACGGCGGAAAGCGCTAATAAACAACGGCACAAGTAAAGGTACCATATTTTTAGCCCGCTTCAGCAAGGATCCTGTAGTAAAATCAGCACCACGGGATTCTTGGGCTTTCATAATGCGATCTGTTTCCTCTAATAAGGTCGGAATGAATCGTAAGGCAATGGTCATCATCATAGCCAGTTCATGGGCTGGCACACCAATACGTTTCCATGGATTTAGGAGTCTTTCAATACCGTCCGTCAAGCGAATTGGTGATGTTGTATACGTCAACAAGGAGGAGAACACGATTAAGAAAATCAATCGTCCTGCCATGAGACCGCCCAAATTAAGACCTTCTCGACTGATGTGTAACCAACCATAGGTAAACAGGTATTCCCCCGGCGTGGTGAACACATGAATAGCCAAGGTGAATACGATGATAATCCACAGGGGTTTAATGGACAACCACACCAGCCGCACTGGCAAGCGAGACAGCCCCAAACAGCCAAAGGTAAAGGCTGCCACAATACTATAGGTTACCAAGCTGTCCGCAAAGAATATGGCAATGATGAAAATCATAGTAGCTATAATCTTAGCCCGTGGATCCATGCGGTGTAACAAGGAATCTCCTGGAAAGTACTGTCCGATGGTAATATTACTTAGCATGGTGCACCTCCTTGAGATAGTCGTAAATATCTGCTACTGCCTCATGGACATGAACACGGTCGATATTAACGGGAATATTTCGTTCTGCCAAAGCTTGCAAGGTTTGCGACAATGGCGGTATATCCACACCGGCAGATTGCAATTTATCACGGTCATTGTGGAAAATCTCGATAGGATTGCCGTCCAATAGGACTTGCCCTTGGTGCATCACAATCAAGCGATTCGCCATACGGGAAATATCTTCCATATTATGAGATACAAGGATAACAGTAATTCCTTTTTCCTTGTGTAGTTTCAGGATTTCTCCAAAGATTTCTTCTCGTCCAAATGGGTCCAGCCCCGCAGAAGGCTCATCGAGGATTAAATAGTCTGGGTCTAAGGCAATGACCCCTGCAATGGCCACACGGCGCATTTGCCCTCCCGACAAATGGAAAGGAGACCGCTCAGCATAGGTATCGTAGTCTAAGCCTACAAACTGCATGGCTTCTCGCACACGGCGATCTACTTCCGCCTCATCAAAACCTAAGTTTTTAGGTCCAAAGGCAATGTCTTTAGCAATGGTTTCCTCAAACAGTTGATGTTCTGGATATTGAAATACCATGCCTACTTTATGACGTGTCTGTTTTACTTCTTCCGTTTTACCCACTAAGTCTACACCATTGACTGTTACAGTGCCTGTTGTAGGGTGCAATAGACCATTCAGATGTTGAACTAAGGTGGATTTACCAGACCCTGTATGGCCAATGATACCTACAAACTCACCTTCGTGAATAGTCAAATTCACATCGTGTAGGGCCGTTTTTTCAAAAGGTGTTCCCTGTCCATAGGTGTAGGTAACATGTTCTAATTGAATTGACATATGGCCTCCCCTAGTTCTTCATTGGTAGTAATACCCTTTGGCATAGCTACTCCTTTTTCCTGTAAGCGCACCGCAATTTCTGACGGCACCGGTACATCTAGACCAAGACCTTTTAACGTATCTACATTCATAAATACATCTTTTGGAGCTCCTTCATCGATGACCTTACCTTGTTTCATCACAATGATACGATCTGCTAAAGCTGCTTCTTCCATAAAGTGCGTAATATATACGATAGTGATGCCTTCTTCTTTATTGAGACGGTACACCGTATCCATGACTTCTTTGCGTCCTTTAGGATCGAGCATAGCCGTTGGCTCATCTAATATGATACATTTCGGCTTCATCGCTAAAACACCAGCAATGGCGATACGTTGCTTTTGCCCTCCTGATAATAAGTGCGGACCATGTAAAGCATAGTCCGACATGTTTACCGCTGCTAAGGCTGCGTCCACACGACTGCGAATCTCTGGAGCTGGTACCCCTAAGTTTTCTGGACCAAAAGCCACGTCTTCTTCTACAATGGCTGCCACAATTTGATTATCTGGATTTTGGAATACCATACCCACATTTTGGCGAATATTCCAAATTAATTGTTCTTCTTTTGTATCCATTCCTAACACGGTAACGGTACCAGATGTAGGTTGCAATAGGACATTAAAATGTTTGGCTAGAGTACTTTTACCACTCCCATTGGTCCCTATAATACTGACAAACTCACCTTCATGAATGTGAACACTCACATCCTGTAAGGCGTGCACCTCACGGCCCATTTCGTCTTGGTACACATGACTCATATGGTCCGTAGCGATCATAACTTGTTTCATTTTTTATCTAATTTCCTCTCTACGTAAGTACAATTGTTACTTCGTATTACAATCTACTTCATTATACCTTGTAGAAAGGTTTAGGACAATAGGCAACCTTGTACGGGTTTAGATGGTTAACAATGTAATCTATTTTTTGAAAGCAATATGGCGATAGCTTGTAAAGTTCAACCATTTCGCGAATGTCTCATTAAGATTCTTGGATGCCTCAATATCTGCTATAAACTGAGAGTATTCTTCTGCAGATTGTACTTGAATACCAAAGCCACGACCATTTAATAATGGTACACCTTGGTAGATATACTCACGCAATGGAGCGATGGCTGTAATCACGCCATCTCGCACAGAAATATAGACTTTATCACGTAGAATTAAGATATCGAAAGTACTTGGATATTGATAACTATCCCCTGTAAGCGGAATCGCATCACCCACATGGTATGTGGCACATTCAGGTCTTACTTTATCTACGGTTAACCCTTCCACATCATAATAAAACTCTTCAAAAATATCGCCACGACCACGAACAGCATCGCCAATAAATGTGTACAATTCCTCTCCTTTATCGAGGGTATCTTGAATCACACCGCAAGCCGCTGTCATATGGCTTACACGGTCAATAAGGATGAACTCGCCCAATGTTTTATGCTTGGTGAAAGTATCCACCACAATTGGCTCTTGTAAGGTCAAGACACAACGAGCAATTTCATTTTTGCTCAATCCATCACGCTCCACATGATCGCCCGTGTTCACATCGACAGCATAACGGATTTTGCTCACCACCCCAGATACTAGTTTTGTACCTGCCATGATAAGGTATTCTCTGCCTTCTTGTAATGTGGTGTCGTCCATCCATAGTAACGTTGTTTCTAACTTCGCGCTGACCTGTAACTCTGTGTTATTCACAATAACGCAACCACGAGAGACGTCTACTTCACGGTCTAATTGGATGGTCACCGCTTCCCCTGTATGAATTTCCTCAACAGAATCAAATCCTCGAATTAAAGATTTCACCACTGCCGTTTCACCGCTTGGTAATACGCACACTGTGTCATTCACACGAAGAGTACCACTTTCTACTTGACCTTGGAAGCCTCTAAACGTATGGTCTGGTCGAGACACACGTTGTACTGGTAAATAGAAACCTTCTTCTTCAAAAGCTTGGATATCTACTGTTTCTAAATGTCCCAATAAGGTATTGCCCTTGTACCAAGGCATGTGGGGAGAATGTACTGTAATATTATCTCCCTCTGTAGCCGATACAGGAATGATAGCAATGTCCGCCAATTGCAATTCTTGTTGTAATGCTTGGATATCTGTTTGGATCTCTTGGAAGCGACTTTCACTATAGCCCACTAAGTCCATTTTATTCACTGCAAAGATGAAATGTTGGATACCCATTAAGGCGCAGATACGAGCATGACGACGTGTTTGCACCAACACACCTTGCTTCGCATCCACTAGAATGATCGCCAAATCCGCAAAAGAGGCTCCTACTGCCATGTTTCGTGTATATTCTTCATGGCCCGGTGTATCCGCCACGATGAAGCTGCGATGGTCCGTTGTGAAATAACGGTATGCCACATCGATGGTGATACCTTGCTCACGCTCTGCCATTAAACCGTCTAACAATAAGGAATAGTCAATTTTACCACCACGACTACCTACCTTACTTTCTAATTCAAGGGCTTCCTTTTGGTCTGCATATAATAATTTGGAATCGTATAAGATATGTCCAATCAATGTAGATTTTCCATCATCTACACTGCCACATGTAATGAATTTCAATAAACTTTTCATTAGAAATAGCCCTCCCGTTTGCGTCGTTCCATGCTACCTGCTGCTTCACTGTCGATGACCCGTGTGGTCCGTTCAGACGATACAGCACTCAATGTTTCTTCGATGATTTCATCTAAAGTGGTCGCATTCGATTCAATACCACCTGTTAATGGGTAACAGCCTAATGTACGGAATCGAACTAATTTATTTTCTACCGTCTCCCCTTCTTGCAAGCGGAACCGCTCATCATCGACCATAATTAAGTTGCCATCACGTTCTACTACTGGTCGTTCTGCTCCGAAGTACAATGGCACGATGTCGATGTTTTCCCGTTTGATATATTGCCAAATATCTGTTTCTGTCCAGTTAGAGATAGGGAATACACGCATGCTTTCCCCTTTGTTGATTTTTGTGTTAAATAGTTTCCACATTTCTGGACGTTGGTTCTTTGGATCCCACGCATGTTGTTCATTCCGGAAAGAAAAGATACGTTCTTTCGCACGAGATTTTTCTTCATCCCGACGACCGCCACCAAAGGCTGCATCAAATCCATATTTGTCCAACGCTTGTTTTAAAGCTTGTGTTTTCATAATATCTGTGTAGGCTGCACCAGAGTCGAACGGATTGATACCTCTATCCACTCCGTCTTGATTGATGTACTCTAGCATTTCAATACCTAGTTTCTTTGCCACATTGTCACGGAAGTCGATCATTTCTTTGAACTTCCAAGTGGTGTTCACATGTAAAAATGGGAATGGTGGTTTTGCTGGATAAAAAGCTTTCATCGCCAAATGCAACATCACCGAACTATCCTTCCCGATAGAGTATAGCATCACTGGGTTTTCGCATTGTGCGGCTACCTCACGAATAATATATATAGCTTCCGCTTCTAATTCATCTAAATGAGAGAATTGACTCATATTAACCTCCTTAATAGGCATTACTTTCTTTTGCATTTACTGTAATTCGCTGCACAGTTCCGTCTATTTTCGTAATATCCCAATGCAGCAAATGACCTTCTGTTGTTACCACCATGGTAGCCCCTTTACCCCCCATATCTTCTCCTAGGAAAAAGGAAATGGCTCCTACAGGACATTCTTTCACACAAGATACGCAGCCCCAACAGTCAGAGGGGTAGGCGATGTAGGCTTTTTTTGACTCATCTTTGTAGATCAATGTCCCTGGGCATACTTGTTGGCATCTACCGCAACCGATGCAAGTATCCTTATTAATTTGTATGCTCATAAGTATCCCCCTTTTCTACTAGTGGCCGTTGAAAGACCTGAAATTCTCCATCCTTATATACGGAGTTCACATACACCAATCCGTCGTCGCTACAATTCGGGTAATCACCATGCTCTCCAAAGCTGTGCCAACGTGTTTCCTTACGCCCTCCTAAATGAGCCACTAACGCTTGTGCTACCACAATGCGATCTCGCAATTCGTATAGGTAGGACAATTCATGTAACGTATTGGCTTGTAATTGCTCTATATCTTTAGCTAAGGCTTCTAGCTTTGATTTCGCCACACCTAAACTTTTCTCTGTGTATTTGTAGGCTTGGCTGATACCTCCAGCATAGACATCCATAATGTCTTGCAATCGTTGTTCCTGTTCTTCAATACGGGCTAATGCAGAATCAGCATTAGTATAGGATAGTTCAACACCAATGTTTGTGCCGTTTTGTACAACACTATCGTTAGATCTGGTTTGTACAGAATCAACATTGGTATTAACTGCTGCAAATTCGCCCCTCACATGGGCTGGTAAGTTACTATCACTGGTACGGCTTATGCTAGCACCACCGTTAGCCCCCATTTGTGAAATATATCGTTTCACAATAGCATCGATTGCTTCCCTATACCACGGTTCATTTCCTACAGCAGATACTTCACCTTGATTTTTGTATCGTCGCACAATCTCATCCCCAGCAATTTCTCCTTCTGCTAAGGCTCCTGTGACATATTTTTGAGGTGCTCCCCCTGCCACATCACCAGCAGCAAATAGGTTAGTGATGGTCGTTTCTCGATGGGTATCGACCCAGTAACCGCTCGCCGTATGACCGCCTACAATATAAGGTTCTGTGCCTTCAATTTCTACATTTTCTGTAGCTGGACCATGACCACGTTCTACCCAACGTAATGTTTGGCTTGGCGCCATGTTGAGGTAGGCTTTCAGCAAATCTTGCTCTTGGTCAGAAGAAATCCCCTTCGTCCCTAAATAGCAGGGGCCTCTGCCTTCCACCTGTTCCTGTACAGTACCGTACACACGTTGGGAAGTAGTGATGCCGTATACACTTTCATAGTTCTCACCAAGACCATTAATTTGTTTCGCACCCACTCCTTGAGCGATAGTCCCGGTAGGTGCGATAGTATCTTTACAACGAAGGGCAATGAACCGCATCTCTAAGGTCGTCATCTCCGCTCCTTGCAAGATACCCATAGCATAGCCTGCTCCTGTATTAAACGGAGAATACCACATTTTATGACGAGAGAATCCTGGATTGTTGGACTTATAAATCCCAGAGGCACCGCCAGTAGCACAAATTACATAAGTGGCTTCAATCTCATAAATAGTACCCGTTTCTTTATGGAATCCTATAGCCCCATAAATACGATTGTTTTTCACAATATAATCCGTGATAACCAACTGATTGATCACCTGACAATTCGCTAGAGATTCCACGGCACTCGCCAAGATGGGCTTAATATTTTCACCATTGATTTTAATGTTTCGATTCCCACGAGCTACATAATTACCTTGGTCGTCTTTCAAAATCACTAGGCCTAATCGTTCTAACTCATGAACCGTTCCATTCACTCGTTCGCACATAGTACGCAACAAGTCATCTCGTACAATGCCCTCCGCATCCTTCGTGGCATAGTCCACATAATCTTGGACCGTACGATTTGGCAAAATATAACAGTTGATGGCATTCACACCTGCCGCCAAACATCCACTTCGTTTAATATGGGCCTTCTCTGCCACGATAATACGGGCATCGCTGGCTTTTCCTATAGTTAATGCTGCGTAACAACCGGCTGTCCCTCCGCCGATAATCAGCACATCCGTGCGCAGTCGCTCTTTCTTTCCTAACATCCTATGCATCCTTTCTTTCCTATGTATATACCCTTGTATATATTGTTTCTGTTCTATCTATAGCTTCTAAATATACTGGTAGGTATTTTCATACCAGCTATAGCTTCTAATCATTTCATAAGTATTTGATATATGGTGTAACATCCTTGTAGCCTATATTACAGATATCTAACTAATATCATCTATCTTCGTTACTACCATATCCGATAGATTTCTAGATATAGAACAAGCTACTTGTATTCATACCTTCATTTTCTACTAGATACGTATCCGTCTCATCATAGATGCAAATTCTTGAAATCAACACATCCACCGCATCACCGACTTTGAAAGCATGTCCATCGATGGTATGATTTGCCACCAGTACTAACTCACCAATCCGGACCGTCACTTCCAAACGGTTCCCTTTAAACAAAATATGTTCAATATGACCTAGCTCCACTACGCTGCGATAGCGGTGTAAAGTCCCTTGAGGATGAATGCTGATATATTCTGGTCGAATTAAGGCTTCTTTTACATTGTCGATTTTCTGAAAGCCCTTTAACACTTCATACCCTTCTACAACAGAAGACTTACCTAAGAACTTAGCTACAAACGGAGTCTCTGGATTACAGTAAATCTCCTGTGGCGTTCCCACTTGTTCAATACGACCTTTGTTAGTCACCACAATTTGATCTGCCATTTCTAAGGCCTCTTCTTGGTCATGTGTCACAAAGATAGTAGTAATCCCAATTTGCTGAATCGTATTGCGCAACCACATACGAAGTTCTTCTTTTACCTTCGCATCGATGGCAGCAAAGGGTTCATCCAAGAGCAACACATCTGGATTCGGTGCCAAAGCTCTCGCAAAGGCAACCCGTTGCCGTTGTCCGCCGGACAGTTGACTTGGATATCTATCCTCTAATCCACTAAGACCGATGAGATCGATGAGCTCTGTTACACGACGATGAATTTCGTCTTTTCTCACTTTCTTCACGGTCAACCCAAAGGCAATGTTATCAAACACCGTCATATAGCGAAATAACGCATAACTTTGAAATAAAAATCCAATACCTCTGTCTGTAGGTGCCACAGTATTGACCCGTGTCCCATTGATGTAAATATCGCCTTCATCAGGTGTTTCCAAGCCGGCAATCATTCGTAGTATGGTCGTCTTACCACTTCCACTAGGCCCTAAAAGGGCTACCAAGCTGCCCTTCTCAATGGACAAGGACACATCTTTCGACGCCTGAAAGTCTCCATAATTTTTATATATATTTGATAAACTAACGTACATGCATTTCCTCCCTATACCTCTATCGATGATAATTCGTATCGTTGACAACCCTTGACCTACGGTATCATTGACTTGCCTCACCGATACCTCGCTCTATCATTAACTTGCTTTACCGATGGCTAGCTTTATATGCTGCATAAGTGCGCAAGGCGATCATGATGAAAGCCAATAGAATCAGCACCGACGACACACTAAAGGATGCTACCACGGCACTTTCAGTACCAGACATATAAAGAGCATCGATTTCTAATGGCAAGGTAAACGTAGATCCCCTCGCCTTAGATACAGCTGCCACCGCACCAAATTCACCCATAGCCCGGGCCCCACACAAAATAATCCCATACAACAAAGGCCATTTGATGTGAGGAAAGGTAATATCCTTAAAAATACGCCATCCAGAGGCCCCCATCAAAGCCGCTGCTTCCTCTTCTTCTCTGCCTTGATTCAGCAGGACTGGCAAGATTTCACGGAATACAAAGGGCATGGTCATGAATACAGTCACCAAGATAACCCCTGGTATAGCAAAGACAATACGAATGTCTAGCCCTGTCCACGCATTGAACTGATTGATATACGGCCCCAACCAACCCAATCGACCAAAGGTGAGTAAAAAGGCTAACCCTGCAATAACAGGAGATACAGAAAAAGGTATATCTGCCAAGGTAGCGATCAATGTTTTACCAGGAAAATCGAACTTTGATACCGCAAAGGCAGCCGCCACTCCAAAGATGGCGCTCACCAACATAGCAATGACCATCACCAGTATGGTCAGCCCCAAAGATTTCATCACATAGACAGTACTAATAGACTGCACATAGAACTGCCAACCTAAAGATAAAGATTGAAACACTACTGAAAGCATAGGAATAAGGAGCATAAAAATAATGAATACCCAAGCTAATAGAATTAACAAGGTAGAACCGTATCGTCCTTTCATAGACCTATTACCTCCCTTTAATACGCTTTGCGTGATGATTCTGAATTAGATTCACTAACAACAAGATAGAAAACGAAATGCCTAGTAACACGATAGCGATGGCCGTAGCGCTGCTATAGTCGGCATAATTTAATTTTTGCATAATCACATAGGACACAGCTTGCGTGTGATTTTTAAAACTATTCCCTGAAATGTAAATGATACTACCATATTCCCCAATCCCTCTAGCAAAGGCCAAACTAAAACCAGTCAACAAGGGCGGCAACAATTCAGGAAAAATGACTTGTCGATACAATCTAAATTTACTGGCACCCATCATGAAAGCCGCTTCTTCATAAATAGGATCTAAGGTTTCAAGCACAGGTTCCAAGGACCGTACCACAAAGGGAATCCCTACAAACACGAGGGCTACTACAATCCCGATTTGATTATAAGCCACGTGAATTCCCCAGTGCGACAAGATAGATCCAAACCAACCTGTATCAGTATACAGCTTCGATAAGGTAATCCCAGCCACTGCTGTTGGTAGTGCAAAAGGGAGTTCTATCATGCTGTTCAGTAAGGCTTTCCCTGGAAATGTGTAGCGCACCAAAACCCAAGCCAAGATAAAACCAAAGACCACATTGATAGCTGCTGCAATAGCGGCTGTTAATAAACTAGTTTTAAAGGCTTGTACTACATTCGCTTTTGTAAGCAATACTTTCCAAATATCCCAAGGCAAGGACAGTCCATGGGAAAACACTGACCCTAAAGGAATGATGATACAAATAGATAATAAGGCAATGGTAATGCCCAAGGACAAGCCCATACCTGGAATGATTCGTGTCGATGTAGGGCCTATGATTCGTGAAAGCCACGATATATTATGTTCCATAGATTTCATCAAATACCCCACCTTCATCAAAAAACTTTTTATACACTGCATCCCAACCGCCATAGGCGTGGATGGTCGTTAATTCTATCCTATGGTTAAAAGTCGAAGAAAACTCTTGTAAAATAACTGGATTGGACGGTCTAAATCCATAAGAACCAATCAATCGTTGTCCCTCATCAGAGTATAAATATTGAATATAATCACGAGCCACCTCTGTAGTTTGATCTCGATCTGTAATTCCTTTTACAAGAGCCACATTAGGCTCTGCAACGATGCTTGTACTAGGAGTCACCACCTCATATTGACCTGGATAGTTCTTCACAATTTGTAAGGCTTCATTTTCCCAAATCAAGAGCACATCCCCTTGCTTATTTTCTACGAAAGTCGTCGCCGCACTACGAGCACCAGCATCTAAGACTTTCACATGGTCATAAAGAGCTTTCACATAGCCTTTCGCACCTCCTTCTGTGCCATACACCCTAAGTCCGTGATCCCAAGCCGCCATGAATATCCAACAAGCCGCACTAGAACTCTTCGGATCTGGAGCTACGATGGAAATCCCAGACCTCTCTAAATCTGCCCAATCTTGTATATGCTGAGGATTACCTTTACGCACTAAAAATACAATAGTCGACGTATAAGGAGCCGAATGATTGGGAAACATGTCCTCCCAATTCGCATCAAGTAAGTGCACACGATTCAGCATTTCAATATCTTGCGAAGACCCTAAGGACACAATATCGGCATCATTACCTTCAATGATGGACCGCGCCTGTGCACTGGAACCACCATGAGATTGCGTGACATGCACATCCTTTCCAGTAATAGCCTTATAATGCTCACGAAATAGTCGGTTATAGTCCTCATAAAACTCACGGGTACTATCGTAGGATACATTTGTAATATGTATCTCGTTACCTACTATTTTTGGCTCTTTCATACACCCTGTGAAAGTCCCTATAGTAACAATCCCTATCATGGCGATGAGCCAGTTTCTATATCGTTTTTGGTTCATATATACCCTCCATCGTCATGTCTAAGGCATGCTTCTATCAGTTTGATTTGCAAACTATAGCATAGTATTCCGTGCTTGTTTTATAGAAAATCCACTGACTTTTACAAATGATTTTATACGTTCTATTAATACACGACATACAATCTACTTATTCCATATATGGCCTACTAGCAGCTAGAAAAGATATATCCATACATTTCATTAAATATTTCAACTCTGTAAATACAGGCTTAAGAGCCATAATATAATATGTATTAAGCATCAAAAATACCTGTTGATAAGTATCGTTCCCCACCATCTGGTAGCAATACAACGATATTCTTATCCTTATAGGCCGGGTCCTGACCAATTTGTATAGCCGCTTGTAAGGCAGACCCTGAGGAGATCCCAAGTAACAATCCTTCTGTTTTAGCAATAATCCGTGTACATTTGTAGGCATCCTCTGTAGAGACGGTCACAATCTTATCTAACAACTTAGTATCTAACACATCTGGTATAAATCCTGCTCCAATCCCTTGAATACCATGAGGTCCAGCTTCTTTGCCAGATAATACAGCAGATGTAGTTGGTTCTACTCCAATAATCTGTACTGCAGGATTTTGCTCTTTTAAATAGCGACCCACACCTGTTACAGTTCCCCCTGTCCCAATAGAGGAAATAAATACATCTACTTCACCATTTGTATCCTTCCAAATCTCAGGACCTGTAGTTTCATAATGAGTGTTAGGATTCGCAGGGTTTGTAAATTGTTGCAAGATGAAAGCATTGCCATGTATTTGTTGTAACTCCTCAGCCACCCGAATACTTCCTTTCATTCCTTCTATGCCTGGTGAAAGCACAACCAACGCGCCCAATGCTCGTACGATACGTTGACGCTCCACACTCATCGTGTCCGGCATGACAAGAATTAATTTAAGCCCCATTTGCGCTGCTACAAAGGCAAGACCAATCCCCGTATTACCACTAGTAGGTTCAATGAGCACCGTATCTTTTTGTATCACCCCAGAGTCAATCCCCTCTTTAATCATTCCGTAGGCAACACGATCCTTCACACTGCCCAAGGGGTTAAAATATTCTAATTTTCCTAACAAGCGACCATTCAATCGATATAGTTTTGTGAAAGCATCCAATGCCACCAAAGGCGTAGACCCTATTAAATCTGTTACGTGCTGGTACATGATTGGTTCCCCCTTACTGCTGTATTTTTTTATGTATATAACTAGCTAGTTAATATATACTACGTAATATGTAGTGAACATATATCTATCTGCTGTGATAGTTTGATCATTAATCCATAAATTTAATATATTGATAATATCTATATCTAATTTTATAAATATATATTTTTATTTTATATTTACTACATATGTATCGACATGTGTTTATAGATAGCATCTAGTTATTGCTCTATACAAAGCTATAATAACGTCTACTATTGTATATTCTTATTCCTATGTAGTCAATTGGATATAAACTATAGAACAATATAGGGTAAAACTATATACATAAATATGCAAATTTAAAAATGAGAATTGTTCTTTATTATTTTATATGTAGAGATAAAAAAAAGACGCCTTTCGGTGTCGTAATATATATATTACTTTTGGCATATTTAGTGGAAAGAGCTATTTTTGTACTTTGTCAGTTGCAACTTTCCTATTTGTTCCTGGCTGTAGATTTTGTGCGCCCCTTTGGGGCTTCAAAATCTTACGCCAGGAACTAAGCGATGCTCTATGATTTATGCGTCGATTCTTCTTTTTTTACCTTTTTATATTTTCTTTTTCCTGCTTTATTCCTGGCTGTGGGTTTTATACGCCCCTTCGGGCTTTAAAACCTTACGCCAGGAACTAAGCGATGCTCTATGATTTATGCGTCGCTTTGCTCCTTTAAATCATGAGCCCTGCTTATCCCAGGCCTTATCATATATAACTTAGTTGCTACTTGATCAATCTGGCTGGAAACGGCTTAGTGGGTATAACCTTATCGTTTGCAACTTCCTGTTCTGCCCTGTGGATTTTCTTTACTCCCTTCGGTCGTAGAAAATCTTACGGACCGAACTCCCCGATTCACACATCTTTGTGCGTCACTTCGTTCCTTCAAAGATGGTTCACTGGGGTTCCCAGGTCGACCTGCTCGTATGTAAACTCACTAACAAAGAAAAGAAAAAGAGACACCATTCGGTGTCTCTTTTTCTTTTCTTAATCAGCAACTTCCTATCCTCCCAGGCCGTTTCCAGCCAAGTACTTTCGGCGTTTACGAGCTT
>CAUPZH010000006.1:0-113544 GCA_963515865.1 uncultured Veillonella sp. | reverse complement strand
AGAGAGACTTCTTATTTTTTTATTTTTTGTCACAAATGTATTATACTCTTACATAATTTGTCACTCACTTCTTCCACAAAAAGCCTCCCACCAAAATGATGGGAGGTTTTCTAAACTTTTCATCTAAATTCAACAACTACCTTTCAGACCTACTTTTTCAGCTTTCTGGTATCAAAATAGTATCGCTAAGTCAGTTTTTACACTTTTAAATTGCTAAAACCCAGTATTTTCAACAGTTTTATAATAAAAACATATTTGTTACTCTATTCCTACTCGATATGTCCATTGATATTGTTTTGTGTAAATGGCATAAAATCAAGGTTTTTGTTATCAGATTTAGCCTTATTATCCACTTTATTTCTGTTTATCTGATTTTTTGTAAGCATATTGCAAGCACGAAACTATTCCTTAATTTTCCAATAGCCAGTCTTGTTAGATTCTACTCGTTTTATATATTCATTTTCTTTTAAAAATCTAATGTTGTTTTCGATGGCGGTTATTAGAAATGTATGAGGAAAGAAATGGAGAAATAAGCTATTTCGCTTCCTTCTCCGTTTCCCAATTCATAAATAATGCTAGTTCCTCATATTCAAACTTATACTTATCTCTATCAATATTATTTTTTAAATAAATTTCATCAACATCACAAATTATACCCATGTTATTCTTATCAAATGCATCTAAATAGTTATCTCTAAGGAAAATTGCAATGTTTCTTGGAAAACCTAAATTTTGTATTTCAATTACTTTATTATCAGTCGTTCCATACTCAATATAACTTTCCCAATCAGCCATATTAACATTTAAATTCTCTTTATTTTTTAATAATGCTTGATAATTAGAAACATAGTTTTTTATCTTAAATCTCAAAATGTTTTCTATATCGTTCACAACATCATTAATCAATTTATTTATATGAAATTCATTTTCTTTATTAAATTTAACAAGTTTTAGCTTTCCTTCTTGTCTAATATGAAGATTTCTTTCATCTCCATCATTATAAAAATAATCGATACTTCTTTGTATAAGCACTTTCAAAGGTTTTGTGTGAATCCATGATTCCATCAATGTTGCATAGTATTTAAGCTGGTTTTTATGTCTAATCATCGGATTTCTACCACCAGATTCAGTTTCAGTCCATTTGTATTGCTCATAAAGTATAGTAAGAACTTTAAGACAATCTTCTCTCTTTGTAGAAGTTGGTAAATTAGGAACATCACTAATTGCTATTTTATTCTGGTTTGCAATATTTATATCTATACTCGTTGCTAAAATTTCTGGTGCTACTTTTAATGAATTCCTTGTTTTCTTCAATAATAACAAAGAGTTTTTGTCACTATCAACGAATCTGTCCTTTAAAACAGAATCATTATTTATTGAATCATGAAAAATCAAAATATTTCCATACATCTCTATAGTTTTCTTCTTTTCACTACTTAGATTTTTGTTACTATAACTCTTTTGTTCAAAATAATTGCTTATATTCTTATATAAATTATCATTTTGTTTCGATAGTATTTGTGGTTTAATTTCACATATCTCTTTTTTTCTGAGGATGCTTGCATTTTTTGAATCTTTCCAATATCCACTTTGATTATACAGGTTGACACAAAAGATATTTCCAGAAATATCTTTTCTTAATCTACCAGCTCTTCCTGCTAAATTCCAAAAATCAATATCGCTCATTTTACCATCCCCTATTTTTTCACTTAAAATAAAAATATTTTTAGCTGGTAAATTCACCCCCTCTAACAATGTTGATGTACAAAACAGAAATTTTATTAATCCTTGTTTATATAGATTTTCAATTCTCAACTTTATTTCTTCAGGTATTCCACCAAAATGATATGCAATACCCTTATTTAAACATTTTTTTAAATAATACTGATGATGAATCCTTTCATCTATAAGTTTTATCACTTCATCTATCTCTTCAGAATCAATTTTAGAACATCGATCTGCAAAATTGATAGCTGTTTGAATAGTCTTATCTACTGTATTACAATAAATAATACTTTGTCTATCTTCAGAAAATGATTCTAAAACTAATTGCAAATTACCAATAATATCATTCTCTTTGAAATCAAATTTAGGAAAAACTATATCATCTCCATAATCTGATATCATGAAAGATTTGTTTTCTACGGTATCAATAAAAAATCTATTTTGAGTAACTGGTGATTCTATTATAGACATACTTTCGTCAGTGCTATTATTTATCATCTCTAAAAAAACACCTGCATTAGATATGTTAGGAGATGCAAAATATATATTGACACTTTTCCTCTTGGCTAATACTAATGCATGATAAAGTAATGGTGTTCTCGTATCCTTTTTACTAAGCAATTTATGAGCTTCATCCACAAAAAGATAGTCAATTTGGGGATTATTTTTATCTGTAAAATATAAGATTAATCTCTCAGCGGTAAATATAAAAATATATTTATTATCTTGATTTAAAAAAACTTTAGGAATAATCGGTGTAGTAATAACCTTATATCCAAACTCATCTACAATATCTTTCAACCTATTCCCAACTTGATTTATAAGGGCTTTAGTTGGAACAATAAATGCAATATTATCGGCTTTGTTACGTTCTTTTATTATATATTTTGTAAACGCCTCAAAAATGAACGATTTACCAAAAGATGTGCTGCCAGAAAAGCTATAATGATTTCTTCTCTTCATTTCTTCAAACACATTATATTGTGCGTCTGTAAATGGATTTCCTAATGGAGATGCTTGCATTAATCCTTTTAGAATATAATCATTTCTAATTTCATCAACCTTTAAATACTTTCCATCTCTATCAATAATTGGTAACGATGGGAAATTTCCTAATTTGACCAATGTATTAGCAGCAATAATCCTAAAATATTCTGATGTACTCACATCTTCCAGTTCCAAAAGTAAACTTATTATTTTTAGAGATAAATTTCTATGCATACTTTCTTCAGATCTGCATAAAATATCCGAAAATCGTAATAGGTGTAAGATTTCTTTTTCATTTAGCATTAACCAACTTGAGTTTGTATAAAATTTTCTACAATAATCAGTTTCCAATTTATGAATTAAATTCCTTAAATATGGATCTTCATATGCCTTATTAGACATTTTCTGCATTATATTCATTATTCAAGTACCTTTTTTAATATCTTTTTCCTATTCTTGTCAATATCAGTAAATGGCATTATAAATACATAAAAGGTGTATCCCATTAAACCATATTTTTGAATTAATTTATAAACATTACCTTTATAAGTCTCTATCTGATTTGTAATTTTCCGCTCTATTTCAATGGAAAATTCATCATTTGAGCATTTCTGTTGCTCATCTTTTATGTCTATCTCGTAACCAATAAATATTGAAAAAGCATCATCTAAAGAAAATTTGTGGTTTCCTTTTTCTTCCGGGTATAAAAGCACATTCAAAATTTCTTCCTCATCTTTTTCAAAAATATCCGACTCTATATTGCTAGATATTAATCCCTTTTCAAAGCTTATACCACTTTTATCATCACCTTTTGCATTTACCTCATTAACAAACTCACTAATTGATTTAAACGCATTATCAAATGCACGATTCAAATCATCATAAGTCTTAGACTCACCAAAAATCAGTTGATATTTTTTATCTGAGAGCTTCTTCAAATGGACTCCATCTGACCCATTTACATAAAGCTTATTAGATGTTTTTAATTCTAATTTTGTTAATATCTTAGGAGCCTCTAAATGTCCCTCCAAAAAACAAAATAATAGTAATTCTCCTAGCTCTCCATCATTTTTTACAGCTTCCTTAAATTTTTCTCTTGCTTTCCTACTCAGAGTCATTACCTTATCTTTATATTTATCTCTAATCTTCCATGATAAGGCGTAATCAGCAACAGATTCTATTAGGTTATCAGAAACAGAATTATAATCAAAATTCCTTGCATTAATAGGGAGTAAAAATAAATCTAAAAACCCATCATCTTTATTTCCAGATATAGATAAATGCTTAATATGTTTAAATTGCTTTATTGCATTTTTTGAGTTTGGATTTATTTTCATTACTTCACTTCCTCGCTATATTTTCTTAATTAAACCACCAAACGATTATTTTTTATAAGATCGCTATATTTATTATTTAATAATTCATCACAATAGAAATAGTCTATTTTATCCAAGATACTTGCAAAGTCCAAATATTCTATCGAGGAAAATTCATCAGTCTCTAATCCTGTATTAAGAACATATTTGTAATCATCAAAGTCATAAAATTTATCAGCCTTATCAGATGTCAAATTATCATGGATTCTTGTTGATTTTGCTATCAAGCAAATATACTGAAAATCTCTGTCAATATATTGCGTTTTATTATTTGGATGAGCCATTGAAAAATGCTGATTTGGTGTAAGCATAATTAGATTCTCAATAAAATCTGCTATACTAGGATAATCAGACTGAGTAAAAATATGGTGAGCTTGTGTTGCTTTAACCAATTCTGTACTTTGACATACTTCTGTTTGCCCATTATTGAATATGTCATTAAATTTACGCACAGCCTTTTTAGCCTTATTAACGGTGTATGTTGCTAAAGCTCTCGCTTGTAGTTGTGCTACTGTAGGTTCATATTCTGATCTTGTTGCTGACTTATCCTTACCGCTCAACTCATCTCTCCAGTTAGAACGATTATATTGCAAATCATTCAATGTAATTGCAAACTTTGATATTTTTCCCTTTTCAGTGCCTAATTTCTTTAGTTTAAACGCTAGTGGATTTATAACCTTAGTAAAAATTCTTCCACATTCTGTCTCGCCATTTATTTTTGTATTGTTAATTGTGAAACTTATAAAGTTATCTCTCACTTCTTGATAAGAATCCTTAGTTTGTATTCTAAAAAAGTCCTCAAATGACTTCATTAATCCACTGTCTGATAAAACTTTGCTAATATATTCGTATAGGAAATTCAATGCATTCATGGGTCTTAATGCTATTTTATCCAAAATTTCTTGATTGTTTATAGAATAATAATATCTATTTTTTTCTTTTCTAACGTTAAGCACATGACTATAACCTAGAAGCTTTATGGGTTGCCCAAAATATTTATCATATTCATTTCCGGCTTTTAATTCGGGGTCCGGCTTAGAAAAAATCGAAACCACATTTTCTCTTGCATAATCACTATGCCAAATATCCGATACAGTAAACTCTCCAGAGTTAGAATTCTCTACATATTCATTTATACAGTCTGCAATTATAGAAACCACATCATATGTACACTTCTGATCAATCCATCGTGCATCACCAGACTTTCTAATATCATAATCATATTGACTTAAAAATTCATCATACAAACTCATATCACACCTCTAACATCATAGGTCCCATCCTATATTAAAACAATTAATCGCTGATGAAATATTTTCTTCTGTAGTTTCCCCTATTAATTGTTGTTCAAATCTATGAATAACACTCTCATATTCATTTGGGAAAAGATTACTGCTATATCCGGCATCATGTACTGAAAAATCATATTCTGCTATCAAATGATTAATATATTTGTTAGAATTTATTCTACACGTAATAGTATCTCCTCTTCCTGCACTAGATGCTTGCCATAAATCATGTAAATAATAATTAAGCATCTCTATGTCTTTATAATAATGGATTCTGCATTCTCTAGCCCATGCACCATCCACATGATTGCCCTCTATATGAATACTAATACTATTATCAAACTGTGTTATATTATCACCATACCCATCGTAATGCCTAATATTAGATAAAAAGCCCAATGTTTTTGCATATTCGAATAAATCAGTAAACTGTATTCCAGATCTCCCCCAACGTGGATTATCTGTTGTAAAATCAAGATTAATCATTTTTCTCTCCAGCTCCAAGTTTTAAATCTGTATTAACCCCAAACCAATAACAACTTGTTTTATCAATATTCAAAGAACGAGTTTGGTAATTTCTTGCTATTCTATAAAAATTTCTAAATTCATCACTCGAAATATAATTTAATTGTTTTTCATTTAGATTTATATTTTTTTCTTTAGGAATCAATATAGCTACAGAACCATTAACAACATATCCTTTATCTTTCTTTATAATACGTGGTTTATAGGTCATATTCGGTGTCAAATATACCTCTGTATCATTAAAGAATTTATTCACGGTAAACTTTGAAACTGTTTCTATATCTATAAAAGAATCATATCCCTCTATTGTAACTATCTTCCCTGTATCTAATATATTTCTAGATTTTAACACTCTAATTTGATACTTATCAGTTTTATTTAATGAAGTATTTCCGTTAGTTATTTGTCTATCTCTGAAAACATCAAAAATTCCAAATTTCATTTTCTGAAAAACTTCATCAAAAAAATCATTTCGATAAATTATCCAGTATGGTAATTTATCATCGAAAATATATTTACTCTTTTGATTTATCGAAATCCCTAAAGTAGTCGATATTACTTTTGTATACATTGGAAGTTGATTACAATCTATAACTAAGTTAATAGTTTCAATAAGAACGCCCTTGAATCCATTTTCACCAAAATCAATTATGCTATCAATCCTATTTTTAATTAGCAAATCCCTTGTATCTTTGAACTCCGATGTATTCAATATAGTTTTTGGTAAAATCATAGACACATACCTTGCACTTAAAATCGCTTTCTCCAAAATGAACTCTGCAAGATTAGTAGAGTTTTTATTAACGTTATTTTTGAGTAACTTATTTCTATAATAACCACTAATTTTAGAGAAAGGTGGATTACCTATGATTAGATCGACTTTATCATGCCTATAGTCCATATAATCATCACAAACAAATCTAATTTTAAAATTACTAGGTATATTTTTTTCATCATATAAAATTTTAAGTGTCTCTATTGCATATTCATCAATATCTACAAGTGTAAGGTTTACAAGCTTTTTATTTGCATATTTCTTAAAAATAAAAGGAAGAAAATTTCCTGAACCTACAGATGGTTCTATAATACTAATCTCTTCTGCTTCCAGCTCTGGTAAATTTTCAAAAATATCTTGGATAATATGCTTATTCGTAAAATAGGCAGAATTTTTTTGTCGCTTTGCATTCGCATATTCAATTATCATCGATAATGTTGACAAACTTAAGCGATTTTTGCTCTCATACAAATATTTTTTTAAATTACTATTTTCGTAAAGTTTATTTTCTTCAATAATTTCTTTAATATCCCTATATGTTAATTTTGGTAACAAAAGAAATTGTTTAATTTTAGCTGCTATCTGTTGAAAAATAGCTGTCGGAACAGCCTCCCCAATACTCTGCCTAATATTCATTTCTTCTTTTTTGGATATTTTCTGTTTTTCTACCACAGATAATTGGTTCAAATAACTTAAATCATAATCCAACCATTTAAATGAATCCGGAATTGTCATCATACGCATTAGTTCTCTAATTGAAAAAACCCTGTTATCAATAGGATGAACTGTATTTTGACTTGCCATCTGATCATTTCTTGTATGAATACACGGTGCTACCTTATTGTAGATTTGCCTTGTGTATTTATCCGCATTCTTTGATTTATTTATAACTAATTTCCCATTAACAATTCTATGTGGTTTCAATTCGTCGCTTTTATTATTAAATGCACTTTGTCCTTCTTCTAAGTGTTCTATCCACGGTAGCATATGCTTAGGATACGTTCTAAAGCTATGAAAGAAATCCTCAGAATCATACTCTCCCCAATTGAGACTCTTCATATTACCAATAACTTCAAACAATGTTTTTTCAACAGTATAATCAGGCATTAACTCAATAGCAGAAATGTCATCAGAGAACTTCTTGTCAACACCAATCACAAGTGTACGAGTTCTAGAAGAATCTGAACCATAATTTTTAAAATTTAGTACTTCATTATGAATTAAATAATTTTCCCCTAACTCTTTAGTTATCATTTCACCTATTGTTACAACACATCCTGTTTTATCCAGACAACCAGTTTTCCAAAAAGCAGCAACATTTTCAAACACAAAAAACCTTGGATTTATATTTTTAATTAAATCCACGCTTTCTCTTATTAAGCTATTTCTTTCAATCTCTTTATCTTTTTTCTTATGGTTCGCAACACTCATTCCTTGGCATGGAGGAGTTGCTATAACTACATCAACTCTATCATTCCCTAGCTTATCCCACTTTTTAATTTCACCATATATTAAATTTTTAGTTGCATTTTCTTTTATATCTGCTGCAATGTATCCACTTTCAAATTTGCATTTTTTATTTAATTTTTGTATATTTAGCCTTTTCGCCAACAACTCGTTTGTAGCTATGCATTCAAAGCCTTCAAGCTTAAAACCATAACAACCTACTCCCGCAGAGGAAAATAACGAAATATATGTGGGTATATTTTGTATCATGCTTTACTCCCTTTCTCAAAATTTTCATCTGCAATATGTTCAATTACATCATTGACATCACAATCTAATTCATCACAAATCTTATCTATCATTCTCAAGCTAACATATCTATCTTTTCCCATATTAGCTAATGTTACAGAGTTCATACCCGTAATATTTTTTAAGTCAGTTTTAGTCATATTTTTATCAATTAATAATTTCCATAATTTATTGTAACTAATAGCCATACCATCACCTTTACTTTTATAAACATAATATTTATAAAAATATATCATAAATGCATATTTTTTTCAATCAAAAAATCGGTATAGCCCATAGATTACACCGATTATATACTTTCACCTTTCAACTTCTTTCAATATTTTTTCTTCCCTTTAATTTTTTATCTTTCTTCATTTTGATGTTTCTTAATTGCACCAATAACTGATTCATTTTTCTTTTTATTTTTATTTCTGCCAAGATAGTCATTCATATTAACTTTCAGGTGTTCCAGTTCCTCATCCTTTGCAACTAATAAATTGTGTTTATTGATTATCTCCTACTGTTTTGTTTGCAAATTCTTAGAATGGTCATTCAACTTTTTTGAAAAAATTGTTACCGGATTTTGTCTTTAACTCTCCTAACACCATATGTCTCAAGTGGGGAAATTGCTAAAAAAATATCTATTTCTTCATAAGATTTCTGATAGGCTTCTACATCTTTTTTATTCATCATCATGTATATTTTATCATTAGTTTTTTTGTCCCCCTCATAATATTCTCTCTTGCTAATACAAATTGAGTATATTTTACAACTTCTTTTATTTTTTTTGTTCCTATAAAAGCTTATCGAATTCTCGTTTTAGCTCATTCTTTTCAATGGATATTCTACTAATCCCCCTCTCTAATTCTTCCATCGAATTAAAGCCCTTGTCTCTAATTTCAATAAGTGTAAAAGCAGCAATTTTTAGATTATACTTTGTCGCCAATTCGCATATCCTTTACTTGTCTTTGCTTTATGGTTGCTCTTAATATCTATGATATTTACCAACTCTTTATCTTTATCCAGGATTCTCTCTTTCATTCTTTCTTCAGTATAGTTAGCTCCTATAGTTTTTGCTCGGGTAAATCTCTGCTGATTTTTACTCCTGAATGCTATGTGTTTTCCTTGTTTAATTTCATAACCGCAGCTTTTCATTTTGGATAAGAAATCCTGCCAATTGATTAACTATTTTATAATCCTATCAATATCAAATTGAAACCTTGATTTATATCTACTTCCTTTTTTATCTTCATTCCAGTCCTACCAATTCCGTATTTGGGCTACTAAGGTATTACGAGAGTATATTGTAAAAGGTTTTGCCCTCAATAATGATATGTTGAAAAATGGAAAATATCCCCTCATGGGCACATTCATAAATCTGATGTAACCATCGCTAAAAATTATTTAACTGCCGATGAAATACGAAAACTAGAACGAAAAGTTTCTTCTTTCTTTGATTACATCTAGGGAATTATCGAGTGTAAACATACTTTCACCATGAAAGCCTTCGCTGAAAATGTAGATAAATTCCAGTCCTTCAACGAATACGAAGTGCTTACTAACAAAGGACACATTTCAAAACTACAATCCGATAAAAAGCTGTTACTGAGTATAAAGAATTTAATCGTACGCAGAAAATAGTCTCTGATTTTGACAGATTATTACAAAAGCAACGTGAGTAAATTTCTATTAAAATCTAGTGATATCATAATGCGAATCATTGAACAATAAAAAGTATATTTACAACAACATTTATAATAGATAAACCGATATCAAACCGACATTTTATATTGTTAATAGTCATGCAACAAAAAAATGATGATTACCTCACCATATCTAATGCAACACAAAAGCCAGCAGATCCTAAGTTCTGCTGGCTTTCATTATATGTATTTTATTCCCACTCAATGGTTGCTGGTGGTTTACTTGTAATATCGTACACGATACGGTTAATGTGATTTACTTCATTCACGATGCGGCGGGAGATAGTATCTAATACATCATAAGGGATACGCGCCCAATCAGCTGTCATGAAGTCTGTGGTTGTGACACCACGCAAGGCCAATGTGTAATCATAGGTACGGAAGTCACCCATAACGCCTACAGTACGTGTGCTTGTTAACACAGCAAAGTATTGGTTAATAGAACGATCTAAACCAGCTTTTGCGATTTCATCGCGGAAAATGTAATCCGCATCACGCAATACGTCTAGTTTATCTTTTGTCACTTCACCCATGACACGGATCGCAAGACCTGGACCTGGGAATGGTTGACGCCATACTAGGTAATCTGCCAAACCAAGTTCTACACCTAATTGACGAACTTCGTCTTTGAACAAGTTGCGAAGTGGTTCGATTAAGCCTTTGAAATCTACTACTGCAGGTAATCCACCTACATTGTGGTGAGATTTAATGACTTCTGCTTCGCCAGTACCAGACTCGATTACATCTGGGTAGATCGTACCTTGTGCTAAGTAATCAACGGAACCAATTTTGCGACCTTCATCTTCGAAGACACGGATAAATTCTTCACCAATAGCTTTACGTTTCGCTTCTGGATCTTCAAGACCTGCTAATTTTGTTAAGAAACGTTCTTCTGCATCCACACGGATGAAGTGCATACCAGAATCTTTGAACGCCGCTTCTACTTCGTCACCTTCATTTTTACGCATCAAACCATGGTCAACGAAGATACAAGTTAATTGATCCCCTACAGCTTTGGAGATTAACGCCGCTGCTACGGAGCTATCCACACCGCCAGATAATGCCAATAATACTTTGCCATCGCCTACAGTATTCCGAATCTCTTCAATAGCAGTTTTTGCATAGTTTGCCATCGTCCATTGGCCTGTGCATCCACATACTTCATACAAGAAGTTGTACAACATTTCTTTACCATGTTCTGTATGCAACACTTCTGCATGGTATTGCATAGCATATAAACGACGCTCTTCGTTTTGCATAGCTGCTACAGGGCAATCTTTTGTATGTGCCACGATTTTGAAACCTTCTGGCACTTTTGCCACATAATCTACATGGCTCATCCATACGATTTCTTCTTCTGAAAGTCCTTTAAATAATGGTGAGGACACGTCCACATGAGTTGGAGTTTTACCAAATTCACGTGTTTCCGCAGACGTTACATGACCACCTAATGTATGTGCCATAAATTGCATACCATAGCACATACCCAATACTGGAATGCCAAGTTCAAATACTTCCGCTTCCATTTTAGGAGCATTGTCTTCGTATACGCTAGCAGGACCACCTGTGAAGATGATACCTTTTGGCTGTAATTCTTTAATTTTTTCTAATGCTTTATTGTATGGATATACCTCACAATACACATTATTTTCACGTACACGACGCGCGATCAGTTGGTTATATTGACCACCAAAGTCAACGACAACAACCATCTCTTTTTGTTCCATTCTGTCCTCCCACAATCTTCTGTTTATAACTTCAATATATAAACACTATATATTAAATATTATACCCTATGCACTAAGTTTTGACTAGAATCGGAAGTCACGTTCTCCCTCTTCCATTTGCGCAATATAAGCTTTGGATTTTTCTTTCACTAGATCATTTTTAATGGAGTCTAATTGCACGTCGATAACAGCCGCACCAACAGCTTTTGTTTCCTCATCTGCATAGTCTAGTAAATACTCTTTCAATGTCATCAACGCATTTGGTTGACAACAGTTGGAAATTTGCCCACTCTTAGCCAGTGCCATAAAGCGGTCACCTGTACGTCCTTCACGGTAGCAAGCCGTACAGAAACTTGGTACATATCCTAATTGTAATAACCATTCCACAATTTCATCCAAGGAACGGCGGTCACTCGTATCAAATTGAGCAGAATTTTCTTCTTCTGGTTCTTCTTCTACATAGCCACCCACAGATGTACGAGACCCTCCAGAAATTTGCGAGATACCTAAGGCTAAACCACGCTCACGCATAGCCTGACTTTCACGAGTAGACATAATCATACCTGCATACGGTGCAGACACACGAATCAAAGCTACGATTTTTTCAAAAATATCGTCTGGTACAGCATTACTGAAATCATCTACATCGATATCATCAGCTGGACAAATTCGAGGCACACTGATAGTATGCGGACCTACACCAAACTTCGCTTCTAAATGTTCTGCATGCATCAACAAGCCTACGAAGTCATATTTGTAGTGCTCCAATCCATAAAGGACACCAATGCCCACGTCATCAATACCTGCTTCCATAGCGCGATCCATAGCCGTTGTATGGTATGCATAATCGCTCTTAGGGCCTGTTGGATGAAGGGCTTCATAGTTTTCTTTATTATATGTTTCTTGGAACAATGTGTACGTACCAATACCTGCCTCATGTAATTTTCGATAATCTTCTACTTCACACGCTGCAATATTGACATTGACACGACGAATTTCTCCATTATCTTTTTTGATGGAGTAAATCGTATCAATACATTCCAAAATATATTCTAATGGATTTTCCAATGGATGTTCACCAGATTCGATAACAATCCGTTTATGCCCCATCGCTTCTAAGGCCATTACTTCTTCACGCACTTGATCTTGGTTTAACTTTTTGCGAGTAATGGTTTTATTCTTTGCATGGTATGGGCAATAGACACAACCATTGATGCAATAGTTTGATAAATATAACGGAGCAAATAATACAATGCGATTGCCATAAATCGCTTGTTTAATCTCTTTTGCTAAAGCAAATAATTTTTCCTTATATTCTGGCAAGGGACATTCTAACAGTACCATCGCCTCACGGTGGTTTAATCCTACACGAGTTTTCGCCTTTTCTAATATGGCATCCAATAAAGGACGATTTTCCTTATTCTCCTCTGCATACTGCAATGTGGCTAGAATCTCTTCGTGATTAATAAATTCTTCCGCCTTGGAAGAGTGTACATCATACATAGTAAACTCCTTTTCTACTGACTTAGTAGATCTATGATAGCCTACATCTTTCTAGGCTTTGTCTTAACATAAGCGCTATACCGATTTTATTAGATATAGTCTTTCTTTTATTATACTCCACTTATGAATCAATGTATATAAAATTAGTATGCATTATGAAAGCAAATACTAATACTATGTATGCATAAACAGAAACACACAAGTATTCATCTGTTCATCATTTGATAGACTACATGTACTATGCTCATACACATACCACAGATTCCATAGAATATATCTACTCTCAAACTTTGAAAAAGAACCCTATCACAGCACAAAAAAGGCCACCAGATATTGCTATCTAGTGACCTTTCATATGTATTATGATTAAGCTTCTACAGGGTATACAGAAACTTTACGGTTATAACGACCAGCACGTTCAAATGCTACACGGCCAGGAACCAATGCAAACAAAGTATCATCTTTGCCGATACCTACGTTAGCGCCTGGATGGAAATGTGTACCACGTTGACGAACTAGGATGTTACCACTTTTTACAGTAGAACCGTCATGGCATTTAACTCCAAGACGTTTGGACTCGGAATCACGACCATTTTTTGTACTGGAAGCACCTTTTTTAGATGCGAATAGTTGTAATTGGATATTGAATAACATGTAGTTCACCTCCTATTGTTCACTCACTCTAACAAAATCACTATATTGATCCGCCACATTCTTGATACCAAGAAGCATCGTTTCTAATATAGTTTGTCCTCTTTCAGTAACGGGTTCTGAAAGTAGGATATGTAACTCACCGTCTTCTATTTTGTACTCCATGGATTGCTTAGCTACCTCATGAAGACCTAAGATCGATGTCTGTGAAAGCATGGATATAGCGGCACATACAATATCTTCTCCGTAAGGACCTGCTTCAGCATGTCCTCGAAAATGACATTCTATGATTTGCCCTAATCGATTGCGTTTCACATCAATGTGAGTCATGACAATTACGCCTCGATTTTTTCGATGCGAACTTTAGTGAATGGTTGGCGATGGCCTTGACGACGACGATAGTTGGATTTCGCTTTGTATTTGAAAACCAAGATCTTTTTCGCTTTACCATGTTCAAGTACTGTACCAGTAACTTTTGCACCGTCCACAAGTGGTGTACCAACTTTAACGTCACCGTCTTTAACTACAGTTACAACTTCGTCAAAAGAAACAGTTCCTTCAGCTGCTACATCCAATTTTTCAATAGTGATTACATCGCCTTCGGAAACGCGATATTGTTTACCACCAGTTTTAATAATTGCGTACATTATGACACCTCCTTGTATTCGTACTCGCTGAATGCGGTTATCTAGCCGAAGCCAAATATTATTGACCTCTTCATGCGGCTTGCAATAGTTGGGCGTACCCAAACTATGACTCAATTATTATACATGACAAGCATCGCTTATGTCAACGAAATAGGACTAATTTTTTCTATCTACACCTATGAAAGCCTATTTTGCTGTATCTATTATAAAAGTAACTCGAATCATTAAGTCATCTACTAGCACGCCCTTTCATCTATATACTATTCTGTGTACTATAGAATACCACTACTATATCCTTATCATCTTTCATCTATACACCATTGTATGTACTATACAATGGCACTCCTTCAGATACACGCATGATCTTAGGATACAATACGATGCCAAAAGTTGACTATACACTATATTCACCTAGAATTTCACTACTATGAAAGTATACCTATATAGCCGGACGAGCAAATCGATAGTAGCAAAGAAGTGCTGCCGAGGAACATATCACCATGGTAATTCCCATAGGAATTGCCGTATGTGACCCTCCGATCCCCACGATAGGTGACACAATACCCGCAGACATCATGGAGAAAAAGCCTAGTAAGGCAGAAGCACTACCTGCTAGGTGACCGTAATTGGCCATAGCCATAGAAAAGCTAGCCGCCCCGAATAGAGACACCGTCCCTACGGTAAAGAATAAAATTGTGGTCACCACTAAGAATGGCATATTCAGTGCCATAGCGCCTAAGAACAAAAAAGATCCTAAGAAGAGCACAGTTAAACTGCCTTGTAATAATTGGTAATCCTTAATGATATTACTCAAACGAGAGCTAATCATACTAAATAGAATAATACCACAGCTATTAATACCAAATATGTAACTAAATTGTTGTGCATCTAGCCCAAAGATATTTTGGTACACAAAGGATGATCCACTAATGTAACAAAAGAAAGCTCCAAAAGCAAAGCATTGAATGCCACATTGTCCTAAAAAAGCTTTGTCTTTCAGCAACGTCTTGTAATTCTTAATAGCCTCTTGAATGCCACCTTCTACGCGTTGTTCTTTCGGTAGACTTTCATGGAATACAAGTGACCCCAACAACAAAATTAGGGAAAATCCTGCGAGCACCACGAAAATAAATCGCCACGTTTCATAGATTAAAATTTGTCCTCCCACTAATGGAGCGATAACAGGCGCCAATCCATTGACCATCATCAACGATGCCAGCAACTTAATCAGAGCCGGCCCCGATGCATGGTCACGAACGATAGCCTTAGAGATAACTACCCCAAAGGAACCCGTCACACCTTGCAAAAATCGGCCCAACAAGAGTACTTCAATATTCGGTGCATAAGCGCAAACCATGGTAGCTACTACACAAAGTAGGTTTCCCACAATGAGCGGTTTTTTCCGCCCCAACACATCACTAATAGGTCCTGCAAAGAGTTGTCCCACTGCAATACCGATGGTCATAATACCGATGGTCATTTGAATATTCGATGCCGATGTATCCAGTTCTCCAGGCATAATCGGCAAGGCTGGCAAATACATATCTGTCGCCAATGGCGTTACCGCTGTGAGCAATCCTAAGAATATAATTAAAAACAATGAAACAGACTTACTTTCCTTCATGCTTTTCCTTTCTAACAATCTCCGCATTGCGAAGCAACACTTTCTTTCCTCGCCAAGACCATGCTTTGTGGCCATACTTCGCTTTAAACTCTTTATTCGTCATTCCTTCTAATCCCTCTATCTCAATGTAGGATGTAACCTGTTGAAACTCTGGTATAGGCGTCATAGGAATATCTCGATTGTGGGGGCACACCTCTTGGCATACATCACACCCAAAAATGAGAGGTGTTTTACCAATAATTCGTTCTTCTTCCTCTGAAAGATCCCCCTTACACTGAGTGAGATAACTTTTACAAGTTCGATAATCTAAATAATCTCCTTGTAAGGCCTTACCAGGACAAGCACGCAAACAAGCACCACATTGTAAACAGGTCTGATTCAATGGCGAAGAAGGAGGTAATGCTAAAGTCGTCATGATGGTTCCAATAACAGTATAGGAGCCCCACGTAGGGTTGATAAACGTTTGGTTCCACCCATAAAACCCTAAGCCTGCCAAGTATGCCATATACCGATCCGCCAAAGGAGACGTATCACAATGAACCTCGTACATTTCGTCGGGATACCGTTCGCGCAACGCCGCTACCAACCGTTCCAAATACTGACGTACCACAACATGATAATCATCGCCCCAACAGTACCTAGCTAAATTCGTCACTCCTTCCCCAGGCATATAATAGGGAAACAAACAGACTATAGCGGACTTCGGTGAAGCAATAGTCGTGGACCCCTGCAATCGTTCTTCAATACTTCCATTCGTAAACGGACAAGGATAAGGCGTATCCAAATGCAACGATGCCTCCACCGGCAATGGCCAAGGTGCCACGCCCACCACCGGAATATTTAGTTCATTTGTTATTTTTTCAAGTTCTAAATTTGTCATGCATTCATTATACTATACAATCCATAGGTTTTATATATAAACAGCCACTCATATATCATATCCAATTACGAACAAAGACTATGCATTTAAGGAAACTCTATCTTATTCTATAGTTTTCTCTGGAAGTACTATCAAAAAAAATCAAAACCAATCCCGGTTCCTAATGAACGCAGTTAAGCGTAGCAGAACAAGAGACGTTGTCATGTCCTATATACTATGCTATAATTAAAACAACAAAAGAAGAGCCATCGACGTCTGCTAGCGTTAGGCTCATCTCAAAAGTGGAAAATTGATTACGCCTAATGTGTAAGGTCTGGGAAACCTTATTCGTTAGGCGTTTTCGTTAGCTATAAAAGCAACGGAAAACTTCTACAATCAACATAGAAAATTGAATCAATAAAGATAACTTTTCATATGTAGTCATAGTATCACCTCCTCCCCTAATAGGAAGAGATGAGCCTAACAACACGTCGTTGACTCTTCTTATTTATTATACTGCAAAATCACACAAAATGTTAATGTTTTATCAATACTACACATGCTCCATGAGGAACGTAGTTAAGCGTAGCAGCCTTGTGGTGATTATTACTAGCATAATTACACAAACACAAGACGAGTGCGACATTTTCCCAATCATTCCTGAGGAACGCAGTTAAGCGTAGTAGCCTTGCGGCGAGATTTACTGACCTAATCAAAAAAACAAGAAGAGCACGGTGTGCTCCGAACAAATATAACAAACCACACTCTGAGGAACGCAGTTAAGCGTAGCAGCCTTGTGGCGGTTATTACTAGCAAAATTACACAAACACAAGAAGAGTGCGACATGTTCCTGAACAAACATTACGCAGTGCCGTTTGAGAAGGAATGTGTCGCACTCTTCCTTTTGCCAAAAATAGTCACACCGCTGCAGGCTGCATAGATTATCAAGAGACGTGTTGACGTAATCCCCGAAAAGTTTTATCCTTATACATATTGTATTTAATAACTTACTTTCAATGTTCAAAATAGGAGGATTACTATGTCTATAGAACTACGTAAAGTTGCCATTATCGGCACTGGTCATGTGGGCTCCCACGTGGCATTTTCCCTTGCTACACAAGGTGAGGTTGACCAATTATACATGGTGGATATCGACAAAGATAAAGCCATCGCTCAAGCCACCGATATTAATGATGCCGTAAGTTACTTACCACATCGTGTGGAAGCTATCGCTTGCGAACCGGAAGACATCGGAGACTGCGATATTCTCGTCATTTCTGCAGGACCGCTCCCATCTCCAGAACAAGATCGATTAGATACACTAGGCTCCACCATAGAAGTATTACGTGAATTTTTACCTCGTGTGAAAGCCTCTGGCTTCAATGGTTTTATCGTCAGCATTTCCAATCCTGCTGATGTAGTAGCCGCCTATGTACAGGAATACTTAGACTATCCAAAACATAAAATTATTTCTTCTGGTACCTCCTTAGACTCTGCTCGTTTACAACGATTAGTAGCTGAACAAATTCACGTACATCGTCGCTCCTTATCTTGCTACGCTATGGGTGAACATGGTGGCAGCGCTATGGTACCTTGGTCTCATGTCACAGTATCTGGCAAACCTTTAAAAGAACTCCAACAGGAACTTCCTCACCGCTTCCCAACATTTGACGAAGATGCCGTGGTAGAACAAATGAAATACGGTGGCTACCTCGTCCTCATCGGAAAAGGATCCACAGAATTTGGCATCGCCGCATCCGTTACAGAAATCATCCGCGCTTACTTCCACGATGAACAAAAAGTATTACCTCTATCCTGTAAACTAGAAGGCGAATACGGTGAACACAATGTCTTCGCCTCCGTCCCTGCCATCATCGGCAAAAACGGCATCGAAGAAATCTTGGAATTGCACCTAACCGCTGACGAACAAAAAGCCTTCCACAACTCTTGCGAACGCATTCGGGAATATATTAAACTAGCACACACACTATAATTCCCTGAGGAACGCAGTCATGCGTAGTAGCCCTGTGGCGATCCTTTATGAATACTATATTATAAACCTAAAAGACCGCAATATACCTCCGAAGAAACATTATGAAATACCGTTTCTGAGGAGATGTATTGCGGTCTTTCCTTTCACTACATCGGATAGAACGCCACGAGCTACATAGCTGAACAAGAGACGACACATTATGAAATACCGTTTGTGAGGAGTATACCGTGCTCTTCCCTTTCGCTAATAAGATAGAAACGCCATAGGCTGTATAGCAGAACTATTTTGCGAACCATTTGGAGTAAATTTTATCATACGTTCCATCTTCACGCATTGCTTTCAAAGCTTCGTTAACTTTGTCACGTAATGCTGTGTTAGATTTATTGAATCCTAATACGAATGGAGGTGCATCTGTGCCTTCTCCTACCAATTTAAGATCTTTATCTGCACCTTGTTTTAAGTAATACATAGCCACTGCTTGGTCGATGATAGCACCATCAATTGTACCGGCTTGTAACGCCATGAAAATATTACTGTTGGAATCCATTTCTTTTACATCTGTACCAGGAATTGCTTTTGCCATTTCCACAGGAACTGTACCAATTTGAACGCCTACACGTTTATTAGCAAGGTCATCCATTTTTTTGATATCTGTATTATCTTTACGAACGATAGTGATGAATCCACCTTCTTTAAAGTATGGCTCAGAGAATGCCAATGCCTTTTCACGTTCTGGTGTAGCATTGATACCCGCTGCGATCATATCAATATTACCAGATTGTGTAGCTGGAATTAACGCATCAAACCCCATGCTAACAAACTCTAATTTTAAACCTAAACGTTTTGCTACTTCTTCACTTAAATCTACATCAAAACCAATGTATTTATTCGTATTTTCTTCTGCAAATTCAAATGGAGGGAATGTGGTTTCAGAACCAACTTTCAACACCCCTGCTGTTTGTGTTAGTTGCGCTTCTTTTTTATCGCTACCACAACCAGCTAGTAAACCTACACTAAGAACAGCCGTACATAGGATAAGACCCAGTTTTTTCATGCTAATCATAATTACCTCCCATAATATATTCACTACTTATGATTATTTATACATAAATTATACCACATAAATATTAAATAGCAAGTATCTTTTATAAAATTCCTATTTATAAGTATACCTGTCTCACTCTAGAAAAGGAATTCCATGTAATAACTACACATAAAACAGAGGAAAGTTGAAACAAAGCATCAACTTTCCTCTGTTAGCATTCTGTTATCTATAGAGGATATAACATATATCCTACTTAAGATCTTGTGACAGAACCTTATCCATGGTAATACCTATTGGTATACAGCATTCGGTATTATAAAAAGTCTTTAATTTTATCTCGTTTACCACGATTACGCAACTTCGTTAAGGCTTTCCCTTCAATTTGACGAATCCGTTCCCGTGTTACATTAAAGAATTGACCGACTTCTTCCAATGTACGTGGTTTGCCATCTTTCAAACCAAAGCGCAATTCTAGCACTTGTTGCTCACGATCCGTTAAACAACTAAATACTTCTACAATTTGCTCACGTAGTAAAATAAAGCTAGCCGCATCATCTGGAGCCACTGCCTCTTTATCCTCTAAGAAATCTCCCAAATGGGAATCTTCTTCTTCCCCAATTGGAGTTTCCAACGATACTGGCTCTTGGGAAATCTTTTGAATTTCACGTACCCGTTCTACGGTAATTCCCATACCCTCTGCAATTTCTTCTGGACTTGGTTCGCGACCTAAATCTTGTAATAATTGACGTTGAATACGCACCAATTTATTAATCGTTTCCACCATATGTACAGGAATACGAATGGTTCTAGCTTGGTCAGCAATGGCTCTCGTAATAGCTTGGCGGATCCACCATGTAGCATAGGTAGAGAATTTATATCCTTTTGTATAGTCAAATTTATCAACCGCTTTGATAAGGCCTAAGTTACCTTCTTGAATCAAGTCCAAGAATAACATACCACGGCCCACATAGCGTTTCGCAATACTAACCACAAGACGCAAGTTAGCATCGATCAATTTTTGCTTAGCACTATTTCCTAAACGCACTTCTTTATAGGTAGCACCTTCTGCATTGCCTGCCTCAATTTGTTGAGCCAAAATGATTTCTTCATCACCAGACAACAACGGAACACGGCCAATTTCTTTTAAGTACATGCGTACTGGGTCATCAATATTCATTCCTTCAGGAATAGATAAGTCAAGATTAATCTCTTTTTCCTCATCATCATCTTCTTCAGTGATATCGATGTCACTACTTAAATGCTCCACATCTACATCGACATCTACATCGACTTCCACTTCAAGATCTTTATCCAACAGTTCATCATCATGTAAGGGCAACTCAGTTTCTGACTCATGTCCATCATCTGGAATGACTTCAATGTTCAAATTATTGAACACTGCATACATACTATCTAACTGTTCTGCCGTTACTTCTACTTGATCTGAAAGTGCATCAGAAATTTGTTTTGACGTAATGACACCATCTCGTTTTGCTTCTTCTAATAAAACCGCTATAATCTCTTGCACTTGCGATTGTTTCTTCTTCTTTGCCACTGTGCTCTTCCTTTCACTACATCAAGACCACTGTCTAATTAATTCCTGTAAATCCTGACACATTCGTAATTCTTCTATAAACCTAGGATCATTAGCCCGACTCAATTGATCTGCTAAGCGACTATGCTCCTTATATTGATTGCGAAGGGATTTTAATCGCACGCTTCGAATTAAACTGTGCAACAATTCCTCATCCATTTCTCGGCCAATCAAAACCGACCATTTGCCAAACATATGCCAAGATTCCTCATCTAAGGATTCCTCTAAGAGGACATCTGACAAACTTTCCCCCTGGGCTACCAACTCGCCTATCTTTTCATAATAAGCACTATACATAGGATGGGTAAAATCTTCCACCCCTATATACTGGCTTACCAAGCTATATATATCATTGTCCTTACCTACCCAGTACAGTAACTCTTCTTCATCTGTGAAAGTCTCCTTAGGCACATTTATGGCCTGCTGTTTTAATTCTATGTTTCCTTGTCGAAGAAACTGTCTAAAGTAAGTAATAATGGTACTCACATCTAACCATAATGGTAGTGCCAAGGCTTTTAAATATTCATCACGTCGCACTTGGCTTTCATGACCTGCAATGAAGGGGAATATATCTGCCAAAACAGCCCGTTTTCCTTCTACTGAATTCGTATCGTGGCTGCTCAAGCTTTCATTTAATAAAAACTCAAAATCTCTTGGTGATGTATCCACCAAGTCTTGCCACGCTCGAGGACCATGATTCTTGATAAAATCATCTGGATCCTTTCCATCAGGCATAGATACTACCTTAACAGAAAATTCCGTATTTTGCAACAACTCGATAGCACGCTTAGCTGCCGTACGACCAGCCCCATCCATATCATAGGCAAGAACAACTTCTTCTGCCTGACGCATCAATAGCCGACCGTGGTCTTTCGTATAGGCTGTACCCAACGATGCCACTACATTCGTAATACCTGCATTATGACAACTCAGCACATCCATGTAACCTTCAACAAGGACAGCCTGTTTCCTTTCACGAATACTGCGATAGGATTGATAAAAGGCAAATAATAAATGTCCTTTATTAAATATTTCCGTTTCCGGGGAGTTCAAATATTTCGGATTACTGTCGTCAAGAACACGACCACCGAAGCCTAACACACGCCCCTTTCCATCCATGATAGGAAACATCACGCGTTTTCTGAAATAATCGTATATCTTACCTTGCTCATTTTTACGACACAAGCCTAATTCTAGCAATACATTAGGGTCCACACCTCGACCCGTAAAAGCACTATATAACTTATCCCATCCATCTGGGGCAAACCCTAAGCGAAACTTTGTAATGGTCTCCATGGATAGTCCGCGCTTTAATAAATAGTCTAGTCCCTCTTTTCCCAATTCTGTTTTCACCAAACAATTATGAAAGAAATTCGTAGCTAGTTCATTCACCTCATACATAGCTTCTAGCCGAGCCATACGTTTCCGCTCAGCTGACGATACGGTTCGTTCTGGCAAAGCAATGTTGGCACGATTAGCCAACCGTTCAATGGCCTCAGGAAACGTTAAGTTATCATACTTCATCAAGAAACTGATGACATTTCCCGATTCTCGACAACCAAAACAATAAAAAAAGCCCTTGTCAGGGGTCACACTAAAGGAAGGCGTCTTTTCGTTATGAAATGGACAACAACCCCAATAGTTTTTCCCTTTCTTCTTCAATGGAATATGCTCAGAAATGACAGACACAATGTCATTGGCATTTTTGACTTGTTCAATTATGTCATCATTGAAAAACTTGCTCATGTCACTCTCCTAAGCTATGTACTACCGTGTATGTACCAAAATATAACGTTTATGTATACGTTCTCTATCTATACTATTCTACATAAACTAAAAAACTCCTACTTGCAGATGCTTTCTTTTTCTTCACACTATATATGCAATTCATATATAGTGTGAAAAAAAAGAAGTTAGAGCAGCCAAAGGCCGCTCCAACCACTTATGTAGACTATTTTTTCGCGTAATCTACGACTCGTGTTTCACGAATAACCACAACTTTAATTTGTCCTGGATATTCTAATTCATTTTCGATTCGTTTAATGATGTCACGCACTAATAAGTTCGCTTCCACATCATCCACTTTATCTGGTTTTACCATAACGCGAATCTCTCGACCTGCTTGGATCGCAAAGCATTTTTCAACGCCTTCAAAGGATTCAGCGATTTCTTCCAACTTAGATAATCGTTTTAAATAATTTTCTAATGTTTCACGTCTAGCTCCTGGTCGTGCTGCAGAAATAGCATCTGCTGCCGCTACCAATACAGCTTCTACAGATTTAAACTCTTCATCACCATGATGCGCGCCAATACAGTTTTGTACCAATGCACTTTCATGATATTTTTTAGCAAGATCTACGCCAATTTCCACGTGAGATCCTTCAATTTCATGTGTTAAGGCTTTGCCCAAATCATGTAATAAACCGCCTCGTTTAGCCAGCACTACATCGCAACCTAATTCCGCTGCCATCATACCTGCTAAATGAGATACTTCCACAGAGTGTTTTAACACATTCTGTCCATAACTAGTACGATATTTTAGTCTACCTAAAGTACGAATTACTTCTGGATGTAAGCCATGTACATCTGCTTCAAAAGTAGCTTGCTCGCCCGCTTCTTTAATGGTATTTTCCACCTCACGGCGTGCTTTTTCAACCATTTCTTCGATACGAGCTGGATGGATACGTCCATCTACAATGAGTTTTTCCAAGGCAATTCGTGCTACTTCACGGCGAATTGGATCAAATCCGGATAAAATAACTGCTTCTGGTGTATCATCAATAATTAAGTCGATACCCGTCAACGTTTCTAACGCACGAATATTACGGCCTTCACGACCGATAATACGGCCTTTCATCTCATCATTTGGCAATGTTACAACAGACACTGTAGATTCTGCTACATGGTCAGCCGCACATCGTTGAATGGCCATAGAGATAATTTCTCTGGCATTCTTTTCCGCCTCTTCTTTTGCTTGTTGCTCAAGATCTTTAAGCATCACAGCAGTATCATGACGAATTTCTTGTTCTACTTTTGTCAGTAAAATTTGTTTTGCTTCATCGAATGTTAAGCTAGAAATGCGTTCTAACTCTTCCATTTGTTGTTGATGTAATACTTCGATTTTTTCTTCCGCTTTTTCTAGATTGCGTTCCTTGTGATGCAAGGACTCTTCTTTGCGTTCAATACTGTCTAGTTTTTTGTCTAATTGCTCTTCTTTTTGTAAAATCCGTCGTTCAAGACGTTGTAATTCATTACGTCTGTCACGATTTTCTTTATCCACATCAGCACGCAATTTATGAATTTCTTCTTTTGCTTCCAGTAACGCTTCTTTTTTCTTAGACTCCGCTAAGCGCTCGCCATCAGCAACAATACGTGCAGCTTCTGTTTCCGCTTTATTTAGCTTACCTTCTGCAATATTGCGGCGCAATAAATAGCCTACTCCAAGACCAATTAATACCATGACTACGGCAATAATGCTGTATTCTAAAATCGTGTTCACCTCCCACTTGCATAAAAAAAGGAGAAGTCGATACATCCGCTTCCCCGGTTTCTCGCCCATTTTGCTTTCAAATTTTATTTTGCTTATTATTAAGGCTATTTTAATTTTAGTTCATACACCGTGGAATGTCAAGACAAAGCCCCTACTCTAAGTAGGGGCCCCATTCATAACAAATAGATTGAATTGTACTCACAGCGAATCCACGATTTTTTAGAAAATAAATTATTTTTTTCTTGCTAAACTTATCTTCTTCACACTCTTCGATGGCGATTAACCGTTCCTCATCAGATATATGAAATCGTTGCTCTAATAGCTTTACCGCTACCGACCATTCATCATAGTCATCTAATACATAAGATACAGTAAGACCTCGTTCGCGCATTTTTTCACGAATGTAATAGGTACTATACTTTTCTGACTCCATATAGGCACGCAGCGCTTCTTCCGACAATTCTTCATCATCTAAATAAGAAAGCTCCAACAGTTTTTCTTCTACATCATGAATCAGTTCACTAGGCACAGAACGTTGAGACAGTTTTCGTCTCAGCTCTAGCGTACTTAAGGACCGTGGTCCTAATAGCCTCAAAGATTGTTCCATGGCCGATGCAAAAGTCCACTCCTGCTCTTTCGATGTACGAAATGCCATTATTCCATATCCGCTGTTTCTGCAGTCGCTACATCATCTACTTCTTCATCATGACCAAGTACATTCAATGGTTCTGCTGCTAATGTATCCCGAATAATAGAATCAATTTCTTGAGCAATTTGAGGGTTTTCCTTCAAGAATACTTTAGCCGCTTCTTTACCTTGACCCATACGTTCTCCATTATAGGAATACCAAGCACCAGATTTTTTGATGACTTCAATATTCGCACCGATGTCAATCAATGTACCTTCGTAGGAAACGCCTTCCCCAAACATTAAATCAAATTCTGCCACTTTGAATGGAGGAGCTACTTTATTTTTCACAACTTTTACTTTTGTACGGTTACCGACATGTTCTTTAGCAGAAGTCAACGCTTCCCCTTTGCGTACATCTAAACGAATCGTAGAGTAGAATTTTAAAGCACGGCCACCCGTAGTTGTTTCTGGGTTACCAAACATAACGCCCACTTTTTCACGCAATTGGTTAATAAAGATAATAACTGTTCTAGTTTTACTGATGGAGCTTGTTAATTTACGTAATGCTTTACTCATCAAACGCGCATGTACCCCAACGTGAGCATCTGTCATTTCACCATCAATCTCTACTTTAGGTGTTAAGGCCGCTACGGAGTCCACAACGATTAGGTCTACTGCACCAGATCGAACCAAAGCCTCTGTAATTTCTAAACCTTGTTCACCATTATCTGGTTGGGAAATCAACAAACTATTGATGTCTACGCCTAATTTTTTCGCATATACAGGGTCTAAGGCATGTTCTGCATCGATGAAGGCAACAACGCCACCATTACGTTGTGCTTCTGCTGCTGCATGTAAAGCCACCGTAGTTTTACCAGAAGATTCTGGTCCATAAATTTCAATAATACGGCCCCGTGGGAATCCACCTACACCAACTGCCAAATCCAAGGCCAATACGCCTGTAGAAATGACTTCAATGTTCATTTTATCAGCCGCTTCGCCCATACGCATGATCGCGCCTTGACCAAAGTCTTTTTCAATTTGTTTTAAAGCCCCTTCTAAGGCTCTCATGCGATCTTCTTGAGATCCGCTTTTCATATCAATTGCTGCTTCTTTTGCTTTATCCTTTGCCATTGTTCTACCTTTCTATTAATTCTTTATATACATATTGAATCGCTCGTTCCGCTACACTCTTACGGATACTAGTACGATCCCCTATAAATATCTCTTTATGTACAGTAATCCCTTGAGGTGTACCAATACCGATATACACAAGACCTACTGGTTTTTCTTGACTGCCACCACCTGGACCGGCTATCCCTGTGGTCGCAATGGCATAGTCTGTACGTAATACACGAAATACACCTTCAACCATTTCCTTAGCCGTTTCTTCACTGACAGCACCATATGTTGCCAATGTCTCTGATGATACACCTAATACTTGTTCTTTCACCGCATTTGCATAGGAAATAATACCACCCTGATAATATCCACTGCTACCACCTAAATCAGTCAATATTTTTCCTACTAGGCCTCCTGTACAAGATTCAGCAGTTCCTATGGTAATCCCTGCTTCTAACGCCACCTTGTGAAAGTCTTCCAACACCGATGTATCTAAACTACGGATATCTTCCAAGCGTTCTAATAGGATAGATCTCCATGGACCTAATTTCTCCTGACAGTCTACTTTTGATTCGCCTTTTGCAGTTAAGCGAATTTCAATGTATCCTGGTTTGATCAATAATGCTATGGTTGGATTCTGCTGATTCTGAATCATGTCTTGCAGTAGAGTCTCTAATTGCATTTCACGATATCCATACACAGCATACCGCTCAGAATAGATCATCCCTTGCTGTCCAAAACGTTGTTCTAAAAAGGGGCTCACACTTTCTACAAAAGTTCCTTGTAATTCTGATGGAGGACCTGGTAACAAAATATATACTGTGTTATTCTGTTCTACTACTACTGCTGGTGCCACACCAACTGGATTATGTAGTACCTTTGCCCCTTCTGGTAAATACCGATCTCGGTCAGATTCGTAAGGTTTCACCCGTCCTTGTTTCTCATAAAAAGAATCTACCTCACGACCTGCTTCTTCGTGAAATACCAAAGGTAATCCTAGCGCATCTGCCAAGGATTTTCGAGTTATGTCTCCTTGGGTAGCTCCTAAGCCACCAGAGCTAATCATAATATCTGCTCGCTCCCCTGCTCGTTGAAATACCTCTTTCATACGCTCAGGATTATCCCCTACCGTCGTTTGATATGCCACAGAATAGCCCCGATTGTTCAGTTCTTCGCTGAGCCATTTTACATTTGTATTGACAATATGTCCTAGTAATAATTCTGATCCTGTAGAGATTAATTCTACGATCATGCTATCACCATCCTATACAGTTTCTACTACCACGTCATAAGCGAACCCTTGTGATACTTTTACAGTCACAATATCGCCTTCAGAAAGTCCTGTTACATCTTCTACATACATATTTCCATCTACATCTGGAGCCTGCATTTGCAAACGTCCACGAGCCAAAAATTTTCCCGGCTCTACTTCATCGATGGCTTCAATTAGGCCTTGATGAATCGTCCCCTCTAGATCACGATTATGTTCTTCTGAAACTTGTGCTTGAATAGCCATTAATGTATGGTACCGTTCTTCTTTCACTTCTTCAGGAATTTGGTCATCCATCATACCTGCTGGTGTGCCATCCTCTTGGGAATAAGTAAATACACCCATGTGATCAAATCGAATGTCTTTGACAAACTCTGCCAATTCTTGGAATTGTTCTTCTGTTTCTCCAGGGAACCCTACAATAAGAGATGTGCGCAATGTAATATGCTCGCTGCGATTGCGGATTTTATGTAACAAAGCTACAATATTTTCCCGCGTATCCTTACGGTTCATACGTTGTAACACAGTATTGTTAATATGTTGTAGCGGCATATCGATATACTTGCACACCTTTGGTTCTGTCATGATTGTTTCTAGCAATTCATCAGAGAAGTGTTTTGGATATAAGTACAACATGCGAATCCATTCGATGCCTTCAATCTTCGCCAATCGTTTCAACAATTCTGAAAGTAATGGTGTACCATCATTCAAATCAGCTCCATAGTAGGTAGTATCTTGGGCAATTAATACTACTTCTTTCACACCTGCTTCTGCAAGCTGTTTTACTTCTCGTTCAATAGACTTCATAGATCGACTGCGATAGGCCCCACGTACTTTTGGAATGATACAGAACGTACATCCATTATTACATCCTTCAGAAATTTTTACATAGGCACTATAGTCCGGTGTTGTCATCATACGTGGCATGCCTTCATCATACATATTTGTCATACTATCCATGATACAAATACGTTGACCTTGTTGAATGGCCTCCACAGCTTCCATGATACGATTCCAAGACCCTGTTCCAATGAGGGCATCAATTTCTGGAATTTCAGTAAACAATTCTTCTTGGTATTGCTGACTTAAACAGCCCGCTACGATAAGACCTTTACAGTCTCCATATTGTTTATACTGACCAGCCTCTAATATAGTATTGATCGATTCTTCTTTTGCTTTCTCGATAAATGTGCATGTGTTAATAATAATAATTTCTGCTTTTTCTAACTCTTCTGTGATTTCATAGCCATTATCTTGTAAAGCTCCTAGCATCACCTCTGTATCCACCAAATTCTTGGCGCAACCTAAACTAATATAACCTAACAACTTACTCATGGTGTATCCTTTCTAAAACGCACTTGTCGTATCCATTCTTGTAATATCTTATCTTGCTCTTCTTTCACAACCCCTGCATTCCATAACACAAGATGATTGCCCTGTCGGTCTTTATGAGATTCCACTGTTTCTCTGGTTGGCAAATAATACCTATCCCCCTCTTTCAATACAGCTTGTACCCGTTCTGAAAGTAGCCAACTCACAAATGCTTCACTTTCACCAACATTACTGGATCCTTTTAGAATTCCTACACCCATCAAATCATAAGGAGTACCTTCCCTAGGATATAGAATCGTCAAAGGATATTTATGAACCTCATATAATTTGGCATCCGAATAATGTCCTACACTGACCTGTACATCTCCAATAGCAGCCATGCGCACTGAAGATGGCAAAGCTTTTGCATACTGTACAATACGCGGTCGCAAACTATCAAAATAGGAGATGGCACCATCTAGACCATAGATAGCACCAAAACTATTCAATAAAGTAGTGGCCGATGCATCGGCTACAAAATCAGTGACCGCTATGCGCCATGGGCCCGTATAAGCTAAGGAAAACCAAGTGTTTACATATTTTCCCTGACTACTATAGAAGGTATCGTGTAAGGCTAAGACATAAGGATCATACCATATCCCTACCCATTGCTCATCCGGACCGTGGAATACTGTATCTACCGAATACGTTAAAGTAATTGGCAATCTACGAAAGGCTCCATGCTCAACCCCTTCACTGAGATTGGATTTTGTAGAAATCACAAGATCCCCTTGTTGCTCTGCTTCTGGCAAAGCTAACCGTGTACCCATTTGATTCTGCGGTATGGGAATAACATGTACTCTTACTTGTGCCTCTCTTTCATAGGCCTGTCCTATAGCCGTCATGACTTCAGGGTCCCCATCTGTATAGATAGTAATTTCTGCTCTTGTAGAAATCACACGTTGATCCACTTGATCTTGTTTCATATCATTAAGCCACAAGCCTACACTAAACATACCTACTACTAATAGTAAATACACCATGAGCAATCGTAACCGTTTCATAGATTCACCTCCTTTACCTATTAGAGATACCTAACCAAAATTCCTTTTTTTCATACCTTTATTTTTTAGATTTCCTATACCAATTTTAGAACCACTATTTGTACGTCCTTCCCCTTGCACAGGCCCTTTTCCTCTACCTGTTGGTTTCACTCCACCCTTAACTGAAGTTCTAGTATTATCAGATTTTGGTGCATTCCGTTTTATACATCGCGGAGGAATTAAGCATAATGGTCCAAAACCGATTAAATCTCTGCGATTTGCTTTGATTAAGGCTTCTTTTACTAATTCGTAATTATCTTCTCGTTTATATTGCATCAAGGCTCGTTGCATAGCTTTATCTCTGCCTTTTTTAGCCACATACACAGGCTCACCTGTAAGGGGATTGATTCCTGTGTAATACATGGCGGTCGATAAGCTACCTGGGGTAGGAATAAAATCTTGCACCTGTTCTGGAGTCATATTTTGATCTCGCAAAAATTCTGCCAATTCAATTGCATCTTCTAATGTACAGCCTGGATGCGAACTCATAAAATAAGGCACCAAAAATTGTTGTTTACCTAATTTGCGATTCGCCTCATCAAACCAAGATTTAAATTTTAAGAAGTAACTTTTATTGGCTTTCCCCATGATAGTCGTTACATGCTCGGATACATGTTCAGGGGCAACTTTTAATTGACCACTCACGTGATGTTCGCACAATTCTCGAACAAAGTCTTTGTTATTATCATCCAATACATAGTCATACCGTAAACCAGAGCGAACGAACACTTTTTTTACGCCTTTTACATTACGTACTTTTCGCAAAATGCTCACATAGTCATCATGATTTGTATTTAACTGAGGACATGCTTTGGGCGCAGCACATGTTTTCCCCTTACAGGCACCTACTTTTAACTGTTTATCACAAGCAACATGACGGAAGTTTGCCGTAGGGCCTCCTACATCGTGAATATACCCTTTAAACCCATCCATGGTAGTCATGCGGTGAGCCTCATCTAAAATCGACTGATGACTACGATTTTGAATAATTCGCCCTTGATGGCTTGTAATAGCACAGAAAGAACAACTACCAAAACAACCACGATGGCTAGTAATACTAAACTGTACTTCTGCTAAGGCAGGTACTCCGCCAGCCGCATCATACATAGGATGCCATTTTCTCGTATAAGGTAAACTATAGACATGGTCCATTTCTTCCTGTGTTAATGGTAAGGCTGGACTATTCTGTACAATATACCGATTACCATGCCCTTGCGCCACTGTTTTCCCATAGTATGGATCTTGCTCATCAAATTGCATTTTAAAGGCTTTAGCAAAGATTTCTTTGTCTGCTGATATAGCTTCGTAAGATGGGCATTCAATAGCATTCTCTGGCACGGTGTTGGCAACATAACAAATCCCTTTGATGGCAGGTAATCGTTTTTGTAATTGGTCTTTATCTAAGGCTTCGGCGATTTCACGAATTTGCTTTTCTCCCATACCATAGATAAGGACATCTGCCTTACTATCCATCAAAATAGAGCGGCGCACTGTATCGGACCAATAATCATAATGGGCAAATCGTCGCAAACTAGCTTCAATGCCGCCAATAACAACAGGAACCCCTTTAAAAGCCTCTCGCATACGATTCGCATACACCACCGTAGCTCGGTCTGGGCGTCGCCCAGATTCACCACCTGGAGAATACCCATCATCACGGCGATGTTTCTTGGCTGCTGTAAATTTATTGAGCATACTATCTAAATTACCTGCTGTCACTAAGGACGCCAATCGAGGCTTTCCCAAAACCTTAAAGGCATTCACATCGTTCCAGTCTGGCTGAGCTATGATACCGACTCGATATCCATAGGACTCTAATAATCTACCAATTACAGTAGGCGCGAAGGAAGGATGATCCACATAGGCATCTCCGCTGATAATGACAAAATCAAGTTCAGCCCACCCTCGTTCGTCCATTTCTGCTTTTGTAGTAATTAAATATTGTTCTTTCATAGTATTCCTTATACTGTATTACACGAAAAATAGCCAACCTAAAAACAGAATAATCAGCAGCAAAATACCACCTACTACAAATCGTTCTATCATCATCGTTTTTTGTCGTTTTGCCTTGCGACTTTCATAGGTTAACCGTTGTTTCGGTGCCTCAATCAATTCCTGTTCTCGAAAAGCATCAGCCTTCTCTTGTTCTTTTGACACCATTCTGCGTTTTGGAATCGTCAAGGATTCACCCATTCTATTTTTAAAAGTATCCACCAGTCGACGACTATCTAAGCCCAGTAGTTCACTATAGTTTTTAATGAACCCTTTGGTGTACACACTACCTGGAATACGACTAAACTCATCATGCTCCAAGGCATGTAGGTAAGCTACTTTTATATGTAATACATCTTCAATTTGTTCTAATGTTAAACCGCGTCGTTGACGCTCACGTCTAAGTTCTTCGCCAATCGATGCCATAGAACCTCCTATACATATAGGTGCCATCTACATAACGCAAATGGCACACTACTCTAATCTACTGTAAAATTTGGGAAATATAGTTCTCTAATTTGATCTTCTCCCATTAAAATATCGCGACCTTTACTACTATTCGTAGGAGGTCCAATAATTTTCATATCTTGCATGGTATCAATTAAGCGACCGGCTCTAGAAAAACCAACTCGCAATCTACGTTGCAAAATAGAGGCTGACGCACTACGTTGTTCTAGTACAATTTGTACAGCTCGTTCCAACAATTCATCTTGTTCCTCATCACTGTTGACGGCATCAGAACTTTCAGCACCTTTATCTGTTTCTGCCATCATCACTTCATCATATTCTGGCTGACCTTGTCCTTTGACAAAAGCAATCAATTCTTCCACTTCTTCATCAGAAATGAAGGCCCCTTGAATACGAATTGGTTTATTCGCTCCTATAGGATTAAATAACATATCGCCACGACCTAATAGGCGTTCTGCTCCTGCTTGGTCCAGAATGGTGCGAGAATCAATTTGAGTAGCCACTGTGAAAGCAATACGACTCGGCACATTCGCTTTAATTTTGCCTGTAATCACATCTACTGATGGACGTTGTGTTGCCAATACCATATGAATCCCTGCGGCACGTGCTTTTGCTGCTAATCGGTCAATGGATTCTTCCACATCTGGATTAGTCATCATCAAATCAGCTAACTCATCGATAATAATTAAAATGAGAGGCATCGATTTGGTTGGATTTTGCTTATTATGGCTAGCCACATTACGCACACCTGCTGTGGCTAATGTCATATAGCGGGCATCCATTTCACGAACTGCCCACCGTAATACAGCAGCCGCTTTATTCATATCTGTTACCACTGGCAACATCAAGTGTGGAATACCGTTATACACGGATAACTCTACCATTTTAGGGTCTACCAAAATCAGTTTCACTTCATCTGGCTTACGACTAAACAAGATGCTAGAAATCAATGTATTAACACAAACAGATTTACCAGAACCCGTGGATCCAGCCACCAATAGATGTGGCATTTTAGCCAAGTCCGTAATAACCGGCATGTCTGCAATATCTTTACCAAGGCCTACCGGAATACCACCACTCGCTTGTTGGAACTCTTCACAGTCCAATACATCTCGTAAATGAACAGCAGATACATTTTTATTAGGAATTTCAATGCCTACTGCAGACTTTCCTGGTATAGGTGCTTCCATACGAATATCAACGGCTGCCAAGCTCATTTTTAAATCATCTTGTAAACCCATAATTCGGCTTACTTTTGTCCCTTTCGCAGGTTCTAATTCATACCGTGTTACCGTTGGACCTTGGGTGGCATTCACCACTTTTGCTGTAATACCAAAATTATCTAATGTTTCTTCTAGCAAGACTGCATTATGAGCTACTTCTTCACTGGTCACAGGATTGGATTTTCCCTGTGAAAGCATCGTCAACGGAGGATATTGATAAGGCTTTTCTATCGTCCTAGGACGCGCCACACCATCCGTGTTCACAGCTACTGCTGCAGTATCTTCTTTCGTAGTTTCAATGGTTGGTACTTCTACCAAGGATCCTACATAATTAGTAGTTTGCAAAAATGATGGAGGTTTTATAGGTTCTAAATTTATAGACTCTTCTGGTACATAAGAGTCTTCGTCCACATCTGTGGTCTCCCTATCTTGCCCTATATCCTGTAAAGAAGCATCGTCTGTGATAGATTCCTCTGCTCGATCTACCACTGGAGAATTCTCTAGTGCCTCCACCATAGAAGTACTAGTCACTATCTCATCTTCAAGTAGTTCTGGCTCTGGAATATGGTTATGTGTAGTATCATCTTCTTCCATTTCAGTAAAATCTGCTTCCATCTGTGTATTGGAAGCGATTACTTCTTCCTCTGGTGTGGGGTTTACCGTTTCTTCTAGGTTTGATACCTGTGTTCTCTGAACTTCCTCAATCGCTTTTTCAGTAGATTCAGCACCAGTTTTTTCGGTAATTACATCAACATCAGATTCCAATTCTATATCAAACATATCCTCTTCTATTTTAGGATACCTAGTGTCTTTTTCACGATCATAGGCCTTACGACGTTCTTCACGCCATTCATGTACTTGTTCACGAATGGCACTAGCTGTTTCTGTTGCTTTTTCTTGCGCTATTTCGAGCCCCACACTAGCCTTATCCTTCGCTTTATGCAAGCCTTCACGGAGAGATAGTTTTGTAATCCCCAATACACAAGCAAGGCCAAGAATGGATGTCACTAAAATGCCACCAATATTCCCTAATAAATTTCTTAAAAAAACTCCTAACAAACCACCTAGTACACCGCCATTATTTGCTAATGTTGTGGTTCCTAATTCATCTCCATTATCGACATTCCACAGTACCAGTTGCGCTAATACAACAAGTAATAACGCTGTATATAGCAATCCTTTTCTTGTAATTGATGCCAATGACCCTTTATAAAGCCAGCACCAACCATTGTATAGAACCCATATAGCTACAACCCAACCACCTAGGCCAAAACCATAAGAGAAAATACCACTGATAATACTTCCTAAGGCCCCCAGTTCAATACCGGCCATACCTACAAGTGCTAATATAGCAAAACACATGAGAAGTAAGCCTTTTACCTCAGTGCGAATCCCCTTAGGCTGCGATTTAGTTCCCCTAGTGCTACCTCGTTTATCTTCTTTAAGAGGCGTAGAACGTTTCGATTGTATCTTTTGTCCCCTTCTTGGGGTCTTACCTTTCTTTTCCTCTACCATCTTCCACTCCAAAACTCTGTTTCTATCATATACCTTAGCACTTTATTATACCATTTTCACCTATGAAAGTATATCGAATATTCTCAAAGCTGAGCCTTCTCACAAGAAAATAACCTTATCCTTTACGTGCTTTCCAAGCTTTCACAAGTTCCTCTTCACAACCACGTTCTAAAGGGGTATAGAATGTCTCACCTACTAAGGTGTCTGGTAAATACTGTTGCTCCACATAACCATTAGGATAATCCTGTGCATAGCGATAGCCAACTCCATGTCCTAATTGTTTAGCACCTCCATAATGAGCATCTCGTAAATGCTTCGGCACCTCACCTTGCTCCTTATGGCGCACCACATGGATAGCTGCATCAATTCCTAGGTAGGTACTATTGCTCTTAGGTGCTAAAGCTACATATACAGCAGCCTCTGATAATATAATGCGCGCCTCTGGTAGGCCCACCATATGGGATGCTTGGGCCGCTGCATTTGCCACCACCAAGGCTTGTGGATCTGCTAGTCCTACATCTTCTGCCGCACAAATAACGATGCGTCTAGCAATAAATACAGGATCCTCTCCTGCCTCAATCATACGAGCTAAATAATATAGCACCGCATCTGGATCAGAGCCACGCATACTTTTAATGAAAGCAGAAATTACATCATAGTGATTATTCCCCTTCTTATCATACCGATACACTCGTCGACCTAGTACTTTTTCTATAATTTCTATGGTAATTTCTCCACCAGATCGAACCATAGCCCCCACTTGCTCCAGAATATTTAAAGCCATACGGGCATCTCCATCTACAAAGCGGCCTATATCCTCTAATAGATCGTCTGTCACAATCAGCGCTTTCTTACCTAGACCATACTCTTCATCTGTTAAAGCATGACGTAAGATTGCCACTAATGCCGTAGCATCTAATCGCTCTAGGGTAAGCAAGCGCAATCGAGATAAAAGAGGTCGATTCACTTCAAAGAAAGGATTCTCTGTGGTGGCACCAATTAAAATGATTTGACCACTTTCCACTGAAGGCAACAATACATCTTGCTGACTTTTATTGAAGCGATGAATTTCATCTAAGAATAAAATTGTCCTCTGGTGTAAAGATGTACGAATACGCATCGCTTCTTCAATAGTGCTTCGAAGTTCACCAATCCCCACATTGGTCGCATTAAGCATAACAAAACGACTACTAGTTAGCTCCGAAATGATTTTGGCTAACGTAGTCTTACCTGTTCCAGATGGCCCATATAGCAATAAAGAGGGTACCTTATCTTCTTCAATCATAGAGCGAAGAAATGTTCCAGGCCCTACTACTTGTTCTTGTCCAAAGAAATGGTCCAATGAACGTGGTCGCATGCGGACCGCCAAGGGTTCAAATGGATCTACTGGTTCCATATTCTCAAACAAATTCATCCTTACACCTCCCTATATTTACCATCATATATTGATAACTACTACCGTGCATGCAGTAGTACATACATATATACTTATACATAGTTGATGCCCGAGCTTCCTTCTTAGTAGCCGTATAGAACAATTCCTGTATAGTTTACAAAATCACGTTGAGCAACAAACTTGTAGAAACCTGATGTTACAACAAATATTATCTGTACATTATTATACATGCATCCAGTTATATAGTCTATATGTTCTTATTAATGCAAAAAAAATAAACCACCATAAGGCGGTTATAAAAGCCCCACTATGCCGTATCCATACCGTGTTTTGATCCTGCAAGGGCAGGTGGGTTTCCTCCTTGTAAGATTACAGTCCTCGTAGAGGCAGAGCGCCCTTACAAGAGTGAGAATCCCTAAGTTAAAATGTTGGCTCAAAACTGCGATATAACACGCACATAGCAGGAATTTCTTTACTCATAGTATAGCAGAAAGGAACGGTCATTTCAAGAAGAAATACACCGTCCCTTTCCTTAAAAGGATATCAATTTTCTATTGGACAAATTCGATTATACTAATTTTTCTTTTGCCACATCTGTTTTGATATGTAATTCACGCAATTGTTTTGGCGCTACCTCAGATGGAGCTTGGCTCATCAAGTCGGATGCACTTTGTGTTTTAGGGAATGCAATCACGTCACGGATGGATTGACGTTTCGCCATCAACATTACCAACCGGTCTAAACCGAAAGCACAACCACCATGTGGAGGAGCACCGTATTCAAAGGCATCTAACATAAAGCCAAATTTAGAACGACTTTCTTCTGTGCTTAAGCCGATCGCATTGAATACTTTTTCTTGTACATCAGATTGATAAATACGGATGGAACCACCACCGATTTCCACACCATTCAATACCATGTCGTAAGCGATGGCTTTTACAGCACCTGGATCTGTGGCTAACAAGTCCATATCCTCTTCACGTGGAGATGTGAACGGATGATGCATTGCCACAAAGCGTTTATCTTCTTCGTCGTATTCAAACATAGGGAAATCAGTTACCCACAAGAAGGCTAATTTGTTTTCATCAATTAAGCCACGGCGTTTACCCATTTCAAGACGTAATTCGCCAAGAGCTTTCGCAACTACAGCTGGTTTATCCGCAATCATCAATACCAAGTCACCTGGCTCTGCGTTCATTTTTGCACCAATATTACGAACAGTATCTTCACCTAAGAATTTCATGATTTGAGATTTGATCGTGCCATCTTCATTGAAACAAGCCCAAGCCAAACCTTTGGCACCATAGATGCCTACGAAGTTTGTCAAATCATCTAATTCACGACGTGGAATACCTGCATAACCTTTTACAACGATACCTTTTACTTGACCGCCATTGTCGATAACGGAGCGGAATACTTTGAACTCTGTATCTTGCACACACTCAGTTACATCTGTAAACTTCATATCAAAACGGATATCCGGTTTATCAGAACCATATTGATTCATCGCATCATCCCAAGTCATGCGAGGCATTGGCAATGGAATTTCCACATCTTGTGCCGCTTTAAATACATGGGCAATCATTTGCTCTTGCATGTTCAAGATTTGCTCTTGGTTCATGAAGCTCATTTCGATGTCCAATTGTGTAAATTCAGGTTGACGGTCTGCACGTAAATCTTCATCACGGAAACAACGAGCAATTTGGAAATATCTTTCATAACCAGCAACCATCAAAATTTGTTTGAAAATTTGTGGAGATTGTGGCAATGCATAGAATGTACCAGGATTTACACGAGATGGAACTAAGTAGTCACGAGCTCCTTCTGGTGTACTTTTTGTCAACATTGGTGTTTCAATTTCTAAGAAACCATTGTTGTCAAAGAAATCGCGCATCGCTTTTGTCACTTTATGACGCAAGATCAAGTTTGCTTGCATTTCTGGACGGCGAAGATCTAAATAGCGATATTTTAAACGAATATTTTCATCTACATCGATATTGTCTTGAATATAGAATGGAGGTGTTTTCGCTGCATTCAATACACGTAACTCTTCACAATACATTTCATATTTACCAGTTGGTAAATTAGGATTCACAGCCGCTGCATCACGTTCTGTAATTGTACCGCGTACGCACAATACATATTCATTACGTACATCTTCTGCTTTATGGAAGGACTCCATATTATGATCAGGAGATGCCACGATTTGCACAACCCCAGAGCGGTCACGTAAATCAATAAAAATCAATCCACCATGATCACGACGGCGCTCTACCCAACCGCAAAGAACCACTTCTGTTCCTACTTGTTCTGCACCGATAGTTCCACAATGATGTGTACGGTGTAAACCTTTCATAGTTTCCATTCTAATTTCCTTTCACTAACTCAGTTATACGGTTTGTAATCTCAGCTAAGGATACTGTTTCTTGTTCAGATGTATCCATATATTTTAAGATGACCTTACCTTCAGCTAATTCATTATCACCAATTATAATAACATATTTTGCGTTAATTTTGTTAGCATACTTCATTTGGCTCTTCATAGATTTACCAGAACCTTCCATTTCTGCTTTTACATAGGCATTACGCAAGGTATTTGTAATTCTGAAAGCCTCTTTTTGTGCCATTTCTCCTAATGCCACTACGAAGACGGAATCTTCTTGTGTTGGTTCTGGTAATAAACCTTGTTTTTCTAGAGCCAACAATAACCGTTCCATACCCATCGCAAAGCCTACCGCAGGTGTATGTGGTCCATCTAGTTCTTCTACTAGACCATCATAACGACCACCACCAGCAACAGCACTTTGAGACCCCAATGGAGTGTACTGTACTTCAAAAGCAGTTTTCGTGTAATAGTCTAATCCGCGAACCAAGCGTGGATTTAAACTGAATTTCTCGCCAGCTGCTGTTAAGTATTCTTTTACATGATGGAAATGATCTTGACACTCTTCACATAAATTATCACTTAACTCCGGAACCCCTACTGCCAATTGTTGGCACTTTTCTTCTTTACAATCAAGGATACGCAATGGATTCTTGTATAAGCGGCTTTGACACAGTTCACATAGTTCTTCTTTTTTTGGTTCAAAGAAAGCAATTAATTTCTCTCTATACGCAGGGCGACACGTTGGACAACCTACAGAGTTTACTTCTACATTCAAATCTTTTAAACCTAGGTCACGCAATAATTGCAACACCAAAGAGATACATTCCGCATCAGCACTTGGAGCTTGTGTACCCAATAATTCTACCCCAAATTGATGGAATTGACGATAACGACCAGCTTGTGGCTTATCGTGACGGAACATAGGACCAATATAGAACCACTTTGTAATCGATTCTTGTCCATAAATTTTATTTTCTAAATAAGCCCGTACTGCAGATGCCGTTCCTTCTGGACGCAATGTATAGGATTGATCTTTTTTATCTCCTGTAGGAAAGGAATACATTTCTTTTTGTACGATATCTGTAGTTTCCCCAATACCGCGTAAAAATAAGCCTGTTTCTTCAAACATAGGCGTACGAACTTCTTCAAATCCATAGGTCTTACATAATCGACGAATGGTATTTTCAATATAGTACCAATTTCCAAGAACACTCGGCAATAAATCTTGTGTCCCTCTTGGTTTTTGAATAGCCACTAGCTGTCCCTCCAATGTTTATTACTTAGTAAAGTACGTTTCTCTAATAGTCGTTGTATATCTTGAATATACGTATCTACATCCTTCGGCATGTATTGTTTTTGTTGCCTAAAATCACTGCCACCTATCCATTTAGAGACACTGCCTGGTCCTATGGAAAGTATGGACTGACGTTCTTCTATCATTTGTATATTATAAATGCTTTCATAGTTTGGCAAGGTGTAGCCAATGTTCTCCATTTGCCCCACCATGTATTGTTGACGATACATATAGTATGGTATATATCCTAATTGCAATAATGCTTCATGGGTTTCATCTAACATAGTTTGGACCATATCCTCAGAAGGAATCTCTTTGGCAAAGCTACTCCCATATAAAGGACTACCTTTTTTCAACGCTAAGGTATGGACAGTTACATTGTGAGGACGTAACTGCTCAATGTATTGCACATTCTCTTCCATATGTTTTACTGTTTGACGTGGTAATCCTGCAATAAAATCCATATTGATAGAACAATTTGTGTGGCTCTCCACATACTCATAGATAGACAAAAATTCTGCAACGCTATGACCACGGCCAATGATACGCAACAAATCATCCTGCATCGTTTGGGGATTCAAGCTAATCCTAGTAACACCCGCATCTACAATAGATTGAACCTTGTTAGCATTCAATGAGTCAGGACGCCCGGCTTCTACAGTAAACTCACGGCCCTTTGAAATCACATCTCCCAATGCATGCACAATATGGTGAAAGTCTCCATCTCCTAAACTAGTAGGAGTTCCTCCACCCATGTATAACGATTGTACCTCTAAACCATATGTTTTAACAAGTCTTTTCAAGTGTTCTATATCACGATGATAGACATCCACAAAGTCCTGTACCTTTCCATAGTTCTGAATGAGCCCATAGGGAAAGGAACAATAGGTACAATGAGTTTCACAGAAAGGAATACCACTATACAAACTAATCTCCTTAGGAGATTGTTGTACATGTGCTACATACGGGCGTTCCAGTACTGCCACTTGCTCTAATAATTTCCACTTCACATGGCTAATACTATGGGTACTTTCCAGTTCTTGCCGAACCTTCTCTAAATCACCTAAGGAGTCCCATAGTTTATGGGTCAACTTTGTAGGCCGTACGCCTACTAAAGTGCCCCATAAACTAGTCTTCACACCCAATATACGTCTAAGCTCTGATAAGACTTCTCTGCCTATCAGTTTCCGACCTTCCACAGTGTCTTTTCCAGAAATAGACCATATATGAAGATAGTCTGCGTATAACTCTGATGGTCTCTGTATACCAGTCTCCAATAGCTCTTCTTGTACTCTAGTATGGCAGAACAACTGTACTACCAACCGTGTACCATCAGTATCTGCCTCTAGTTCACTGATAATATCCCCAAATTGTACTAACACACTCGGAGTAGACTCATTTTGCCTATACTCTATGGGAAATAGACCTTGTACATAAGGACTAGAGCCAGATTCCCTAATATCCGATACATATATAATAAAGTCAGGGTTGTCTTTCGATGAAAACAATCCCACTGCACCACATTGATGAGCTATGACAGAACCTAACTCCATAGGTCCTTCATAGCTATATGTATTATGCATGTTCTTTTTCAGATTCTGCTTGTTTTGCCTTTTCATGACACTCGCCACAGAAACCGTATACTTTTAATTGATGGTCTGTGGTATGGAAGTTCAATTTTTTAGCGATAATGGATTCTAATGTTTCCAACATATCATCTTCAAATTCTTTCACGCAGCCACACTTAACACAAATCAAATGATGATGGAAATGAGATAATTCATCGCTATTTAACTCATAGCGATTACGACCATCACCAAAATCCAAACGTTTCACTAAGTCTAACTCAGTGAATAAGTCCAATGTACGGTAAATCGTAGCTAAACCAATATCTGGATTGTTTTTTTTCACTAAAATATACACATCTTCTGCACTTAAGTGCTTTTCTTCTGCTTCAATAAACGTTTGTAAGATAATTTGACGTTGTGTTGTTAATTTATATTTTTTATCTTTAATACGCTCTTTTAATTTTTCCATTGTTGCTTGTACTTCCATTGCTTTATCCATGATGTTCCTCTTTCTGTAAACTATAATATTTATTAAAATACCACAACCGTTTTGCTATAATTTGTGCTACAGCTGTCAATGGTACGGCAGTCATCATACCGATCATCCCAAAGAAATAGCCTCCCACAAAAATGGCTGTAATAATAACTAATGGGGGAAGATTAATAACATGCCCCATAATCTTAGGCATAATAATTTGTCCATCTAGCACTTGCAAGATCCCATATGTAATGGCAACTTTTACGGCTAGAGGACCACTAATAACAGCGGCTAAAATAATGGCTGGCGCCGCACTAATAAATGGTCCAATGATAGGAATCCACTCCGCGATACCCGCTAATACTGCTAATACAAGAGGATACGGCAAATCGTAGCAATAGCATACGATAAATGTAAGGCAAAACATATTACTTGCTAATAGTAATTGTCCCCGTAAATATCCTCCTAAAGTACGAATAATATCATTCACTACGTCTTCCAAATGAGCTGAAGTAGGGCTAGAAAAAATATTTAATATAGCCCGTTTAATACTACGTCCATCTTTCAGTAAATAAAATGTTAAAATCGGTACTAACAATAATTGTAATAAGGTGCTAGCAAAGGACACGATAGCAAGCACACCACGTTGTGCCAAGTCTACACCATAATTACCAATTTTTATCAAGGTAGTGTTGATAATTCCTTCAAATTGATGAGGTATAATACTTTCCCCATCAATACCTTGTAATCCTTTCACCACTGCTACAAATTGATCTAATACATATGGTAAATTGATTAATAATTTAGTTAATTCGCCGATTACTGGTAACATTACATACCGCACCAGCAACGTAGAAATCAATGCTACCACGATAAATGATGGAATGATAGCAATCCATCGTGGACATTGTTTCCAATACCGTCTTGCATACGTTTGCGTCATATTGACTAATGGCCATAATAGCAATGTTAATATGACCGCAATAATCAAAGGAATAACCACTGGTAAGGCGATTAACAAGCCAATACTAGCTAAAATCAGTAAAATACAACGCAACCAATACTGTATGGATTTATTTCCCATCCTATCACCTACCGTACAAATGGATTAAATTGCTTTTCATCGCCAATTGTTGTTTCTGGTCCATGTCCCGGATACACCTTTGTATCTTCCGGTAAGGTATATAGCTTTTCTTTAATCCCCTTACTTAATACTTCAAAATTTCCATTAGGAAAATCCGTCCTGCCTATTGACCCTTGGAACAAGGTATCCCCTGCCAGTAAAGTTCCCTCTGTGTAATAACATACTCCACCTGGTGTATGACCTGGTGTTTCAATCACAGTAAAGGTAGTGTCACCTAAGGAAATCGTATCGCCCTCTTTTACATAGCGTACATCATCTACTTCTGCTGTAATATAGCGACCAGAATGAGCACTCAAATTCACCGTTGGATTCGTCAAACATTCCGCATCGCCTTCGTGAATATATACTGGCACATGGTACGCATCCACCAACGTTTTTACAGCCCCAATATGATCACTGTGCCCATGCGTTAATAAAATACCTTGCACCTTAAATTCGTGACTATCTAGAATTTCTTTTAACTTTTCTCCTTCGTCGCCTGGATCAGTTACAAGGCACGTATTATCTGCTTCATTATGCGCAATGTAACAATTCGTTCCATACGCCCCTAAGGGCATATAATATAACTTCATTTCTTAACTCCATTAAAACTCTTTACTACTTTCTAATAGAATCGTCACAGGTCCATCATTGACCAATGCTACTTGCATATGAGCTTGAAATTGACCTGTACTCACTATTAAGCCTCTTCCTTTGAAAGCCTCTACTAGCTCCAGATATAAGCACTCTGCCATCTCTGGTGGTGCTGCTTTCATAAAGTTCGGTCGACGACCCTTGCGCGCATCTCCGTAGAGGGTGAATTGCGACACTACGCACACCTCACCACCTACGTCTAATACGGATAGGTTCATCTTATCCTGTTCATCTTCAAAGATGCGTAAGTGACTGACCTTATCGCAGATATATTGCACATCCTCTGTTGTATCCGTATCTGTTACACCTACTAGCACTAAAAGACCTTGCTTCGTACTACCAATAACAGACCCATCTACGGTAACCGAAGAAGAACTCACACGTTGTACAACAGCTCTCATGCTTTCCCTCCTCGATGGACTGAATATACATCTTTCACTCGACGTAACTTCGTCATCACATAATCGAGTTGCGATAAATCCTTAATATCTAACATTAAATGAATGGTTACATCTTTTGCATCGTCAGTTTTTGCATTTATATTGGAAATGTTAATTTTCATTTCTGACAATACTGCCATCACTTCCATTAATAAACCACTGCGATCATAGGCATGTACAGACACACTTACTTGGAATTGATCCTGTGTAGCCCCCTCCCAATCAACTTCTATCATGCGATTCAAATCATCTGAGGTATGACCAATATTAGTACAATCTGCACGATGTACAGAGACACCTCGACCTCTTGTAATATAGCCAATAATATCGTCTCCTGGTACAGGATTACAACAACGAGCCATACGAACCATCACACCGGCTTCACCTTTTACAAGAACACCACTGCTACTTTTCTTAGATTTTCCTTGATGTACTTTAAGACGGTCGATGACAGCCATCGTATCTTTTCGCTGCTCTTCCTTAGCGACTTCCTGCTTATGAATATCCACTAATCTAAGCAATACTGTATTCACTGAAAGTCCACCAAATCCGACGGCAGAGTATAGCTCAGCTTCGCCACCAGCATTCAAAGATTTTCCAATCTTTTCTAGGCGACCATTTTTTGTTAGGTCTTTCCAATCATAGCCTAAGCGTTTCGCTTCTTTTTCTAATAGTTCTTTACCTTTAACGATATTTTCTTCTTTATTTTCTCGTTTGAACCAGTTTCGAATCTTTGTCTTACTTTCAGTAGAACCAACAATATTCAACCAATCTAAGCGAGGTTTTCCATTTTTAGAAGTGACGATTTCAACGATGTCCCCATTTTGCAATTCATAATCTAGTGGAACAATCTTGCCATTAATTTTGGCTCCTACGCATTTATTCCCCACATCGGTATGAACACGATAGGCAAAATCCAGTGGCACTGTGCCTTTTGGCAACTTCATAACGTCACCTTTTGGAGTAAAGACGAATACTTCCCCTGTAAAGACATCTAGTTTTAATGCATTCAACAATTCTTTTGGATCGCTGGCATCTTGCCACTCAAGAACTTGACGAATCCAGCCTACCTTTGCATCAAAATCAGCTTCTGCCTTGCCTTTATTGCCCTCTTTATAGCGCCAATGAGCGGCTACACCATATTCAGACACACGATGCATATCCCAAGTACGAATTTGAATTTCTACCGGCTGACCTTTTGTGCCGATGACGGTGGTGTGCAAGGATTGATACATATTCGACTTCGGCATCGCAATATAATCTTTAAAGCGATATGGCAACGGTTTCCACAAACTATGTACTGTACCTAACACGGCATAGCAATCTGGAATTGTATCTACGATGACACGCACTGCATACAAATCGTAAATTTGCGATAAATCTCGATTGTCCTTTTTCATTTTCTTATAAATACTATAAAAGTGTTTTGGACGACCTTTTACATCTGCTTTAATATGAGCACGTTCCAAAGCATCTTTCAAAGTATTCATAGTATCATTTACGATATCCTCACGAGCTTGCCGTTTTTCACTCATTTGTTGTACTAGGTCGTAATATTTTTCTGGTTCTAAATAACGGAACGATAAGTCCTCTAGTTCCCATTTAATATTAAAAATACCTAAGCGATGTGCTAATGGCGCAAAAATTTCTAATGTTTCTTGAGCAATGCGTTGTTGTTTATCAGGACGCATATGCTTTAAGGTACGCATATTGTGTAAGCGGTCCCCTAGCTTGATGACCACTACGCGCACATCTTTTGCCATGGCTAAAATCATCTTCCGATAATTTTCAATTTGCTGTTCTTCTTTTGTTTGATACTGAAATTGATTTAGTTTTGTAACCCCATCTACCAAGAACGCCACTTCTGGTCCAAATTGTTCTTCTATTTCCTCTAAGCTTATCTCGGTATCTTCCACTACATCATGTAATAAAGCAGATACCAAGGTAGATCGATCAATTTGTAGTTCGCTCAATATAGTGGCAACCCCTAATGGGTGCAAGATATACGGTTCTCCAGAAGCCCGTTTTTGTGGCGCATGGGCTTTATCTGCCAGTGCAAACGCACGCTCTATGACTGGCCAGTCTTCTTCTGGTAAATAGGACCGAACACGGTCCATAAATTGTCCATATTCTCGTTCTTTATTAAATGTATGCTCCTGAGGGGTATTTATAGTACTTACCATTATGCTCCCTCCTGACTATATGTCATAAACGTCAAGGATGTGTGAAGTTCCAACTTTTGTTGCACATTCACCCAGCGATATACATGACGTCCATCTTCTAATACTTCTTCTTTCAAAATGCCTAATTCCTTAAACACTTCAAGGGCAAGAATAGCTTCTCGAGAAGTCATCTCTTGAGGTCGGCTTTCCAAGGTTTCCCGTTCTACAATATATTTCGGTGCTGTGGGAGATCGGAAAATTTGTTTCACCACTGTATACAGTTTCCGCAAACTATCTACTTCTAACCGTTCTCGTTGCTGTGAAAGCGGCTCCAAGTCTTGCACAATAAGCTGTGGCGTCACCACACCTTGCCATTCATTTTTCTGCAAGGAAAAGGCTACTTTTACAGGGTCATCAGCAAAGATTTCTTGCATATAATGTTCCCCTTGCCAAGCCACCGCGTCAATAGGGCCCTGTTGACCTTGTAGAATAATCTTACAATGATTTTTTTGAAAGCCCATAGGATAGAGATTCTGTACACGAATCTTAGGAAGTGCAAACACAGGCGTACTATTACCCATACCATAAGGCTCCAAGGTAGCAATTTGATCAATCAAGTCAATACTAATATCATCGCTATGCATAGCGCCATCAATGGTAACAATAGGAATATAATCTTCTTCTGTTAACTGCTTACGGCAAAATTCGCTAGCTTTTTCACGCAAAGCATCGATCTGTTCTGCTTGCACACTAAATCCTGCCGCCTGTGCATGACCACCAAACTGAATTAATGTATCTCCCGCATAGGTTAACATATCATACATATTACAATGATCAATACTACGACAGGAGCCTTTACCAATTCCATCATGGATACTAATCACCATGGTCGGTTTATAAAAGGCTTCTACTAAACGGGACGCAACGATACCGATAACGCCAGGATGCCAGCCTTCGCCCGCCACTACAATACATTGATCCGCCAAACTTCCTTGTGCTAATACCGATTGATACGCTTCTTCAAAAATAGCCCGTTCAATCTGTTGTCGCTCCGCATTTGTTTCTTGCAACTCTTCTGCAATGTCCATGGCCTCAGCCGGGTCCGTGGTAATCAGCAATTCTACAGCACGCGTCGCATGTGTCACACGACCTGCTGCATTTAATCGTGGTGCTAAGGTAAATCCAATATGACCTGCAGATAACACTTTACCTTCTAAGCCTGCAACTTGTACTAAAGCTTGAATCCCTACATTAGGGGACTCTGTCATTTTACGCAAACCTTCACGGACGATGATCCGATTTTCTCCCACTAAGGGAACTACATCAGCTACCGTTCCCAAAGCTACAATATCTAAATCTTCTCGATATTCTTCACCAGTACGACGTTTCCATAAAGCTTGGCAGACTTTGAATGCCACACCTACGCCAGATAGGTTTTTATCTGTATAGGGACACTCTGGCTGTTTATGATTAACCACCGCTGTAGCTCTTGGTATTTGCGGCGGTGATGTATGATGGTCTGTAATAATCATAGACACGCGATCTCTCACAGCTTCTACAATATCATAGGAACTAATACCACAATCTACAGAAATAATTAAATCTGTTTTTTGAGCAATCAAATATTCCAAAGCTTCTAAGTTGAGACCATAGCCTTCACTTTGTCGCTCTGGAATATAATAGGTTACATTCGCTCCTAAGCGCGAAAAAAATCGGTACATTAGTGATGTAGCAGTAATACCATCCACATCATAATCTCCGTAAATGACAATGGACCCATTCACAGCCAAGACTCTTTCGATTTCTTCCACAGCCTGTGCCATACCTTTTAACATAAAAGGATCTAATAAATCATCCATTGTGCTATATAAGAATGTTCGACCTTCTTCTACAGTGGTAATCCCACGATTTGCCAATAAATGAGAAACAATAGGGTGCACTGCTAATCCAGAGGTCAATTGAGATTCTACTTCTTCTTGATGTTCGGCAATTTCCCAACGTTTGCCTTTTTGTTTATATTTTTTCATGCGTACCTCTTGGATGGATTTTTCTTTCATTATCATTATCATTATTATACATGAAAGTCCAAGCATTTTCAATAAGTATCATTATTAAAAATATAATAATTTATTTTTATTATTATAACTTATGATAAAAGTAGAATTTATAATAATACTTCTTTATTTCTTAATTATTATTTTCATTTCTAAAACTCTCTATCACAAATGTCAGAACCACGCATATATGAGCCACCACATTTAAAATAGCGCAAAAAAAGATTGTACTGAAATGCACCTATGACATTTCAGCACAACCTTCTATAAAACCTATTCTAGTTCTACTTATAAAGGAAATACATCCATTATTCCTATAAAGTCATATACTACTATTACCTCTATGGAGTCATATACCATCATCATTACAGAGAAATTATCTACTCATGCACTATGATGACTACACCGAAACTATTTCTGTATCTACATCATCTTAGATGATTCCAAATAACTTCATGCTTAGGTTACCAAAGAAGAAATGGAAGATATAATTCAATACAGAAATATAAAATCCTACTTTCCACCAGGTCACTTGTGGCACGTAGTGACTACCAAAGAAGATTGGTGTTACCCCAGAGCTATAATGTGTCAAGGTGCAGCCAGGACTATTCATCAAGCCAAACATCAAAATCGCATAAGGAATTGGTGCTCCCAAGGCAATTAAGATAGACGCAAAGGCAGAAAATAAAGCTGTAATACGAGCGGTACCACTGGCAAAGAAATATTGCGAGTATACAAAGACTAAGGAAATAATCAAGGCCGCCCACTCCCAAGACATACCACCTAACATAGTGCTGACGAATTTCGCAAAGACTGCCACCACGCCTAATTTACCAAGCAATCCAGCCATACCTACTAGAGTACCCATCCAGATTAAAATATCCCAGCCAGTGGTTTCTTTCAAAATGTCATCCCATGTAAGACATTCACTAATGACACAGGCCAATACTGCCATAATCGCAATGACCGTCGCATGTAAACCTGTAATTGTCGTAGTAGACCACAATAGTATGGCCCCTACAAAGATAGCTGCTACCTTTTTCTCCATCGTCGTGATCGGACCTAGTTTATCTAACTCTTCACGAGCCATAGCTGGAGCTTCTGGTGTTTCTTTGATTTCAGGAGGGTAAATTTTATAAATAAAGCAAGGCATGATGATCATACTGAGCAATCCAGGCAAGGCACCTGCTAAAAACCACTCCCACCATGTCACAGTGTAGCCAAATAATTTTGCCCCTAAAGATGTAATCAACAAGTTCCCACTGCAAGCGGTCAAGAATACAGTCACTGTACAGGCATTTACTGTGTGAGCCGTAGTCATTAGGTAGGCTCCCATGCGACGCGCTGTTTCTCCTGGTCTTGAATCAAAGGCCATAGAAATATTTTGCACGATAGGATAGATAATACCACCTCCACGAGCTGTATTAGATGGAGTAGCCGGAGAAATAATTAAATCTGTCATCGCCAAGGCATAGGCTAAACGCAAGGTACTCGTACCGAACCAATGAATTAAGGTATACGCAATGCGTCGACCTAATCCAGAGTTAATGATCCCTCTAGAAAAGAAGATAGCCGATACGATAAGCCATACATTAGGCTCTGCATAGCCTAATAACGCTTCATTCATCTTAATCGAACTAGTAGCTACTGCCGCCGCAGATCCCATAAATGCCATTACCCCAGTGGGATATGGTCGTAGTATAAAGCCCACAATAGTGGCTGTAAAGATAGCTAATAAATGCCATCCTTGATCTGAAATTTCTGGCGTATGTGGCAAATACCATATGATAAGTGCCACAGCTACCACTCCCAATAGTCTTAGTAGTTTATCCATGTAGTATCATTCCTTTCTCTATTAACACAGATCCTCCAGAGGTAACAAAAAACCCAGCACCATAAGGGTACTGGGTTCTGTAATCGCCAAATTAACGTTTGGAGAATTGAGATGCTTTACGAGCTTTTTTAAGACCGTATTTTTTACGTTCTTTCATACGTGGGTCACGAGTCAAGAAGCCAGCCTTTTTAAGACCTTGACGAAGTTCGCCATCAACTTCTAATAATGCACGAGACACACCGTGACGAATTGCACCAGCTTGACCGGATGGGCCACCACCAGCTACAGTTGCCACAACGTCGTATTGTTCTAAAGTGTTTGTTAATACCAATGGTTGTTTAACAATCAACTCAAGAGTTTGACGACCGAAATATTCATTTAATTCGCGTTTGTTTACAGTGATTTTACCTGTACCCGGTACCAGACGAACTCTAGCAACGGAAGATTTTCTACGACCAGTGCCGTAGTATTGTGCTACTGCCATTATATGTTCCTCCTCCCGGTATTAACGGATATCTAATTCCAAAACTTCTGGTTTTTGAGCAGCATGTGGATGCTCTGCGCCAGCGTATACATTCAATTTACGGTATTGTTGTGCACCCAATTTATTTTTTGGAAGCATACCTTTAACTGCCATTTCGATTACACGCTCAGGATGTTTTTCCAACATCATAGCAAGTGTAGTGAAACGGGATCCGCCTGGATAACCAGAATGACGGAAATATTCTTTTTGTAATAATTTTTTACCTGTTACACGAACTTTTTCTGCGTTCACAACGATAACGTGGTCACCAGTGTCTGCATGTGGTGTAAAAGTTGGTTTATGTTTGCCCCGAAGAACTTTAGCAACTTCGGCAGCAAGACGTCCTAAAGTTTTACCTTCAGCGTCAACAACATACCATTTGCGTTCAATATTGTTCGCATTGGCCATAAATGTAGTTTTCATGCTGCTTTCCTCCTAATAACAAGAATGTATTAACAGAAGCAATTGCCACCTTCCGGGGCTAGTGGAAGTCCGTACAAATTGCTTACCGAAATATTATACTCAAAACACAGGGGATATGTCAAGGTTTATCCTAAAGATTTCTTCAACAACCAATCGATATCAACCTTCTCTGGAGTCACAACAAATTGGTGTTCTCCAAATTTTTCAAACCCATAGTGTTTATAAAAATGTTGTGCTTTATGATTTTTCTCCCAGACGCCAAGCCAAGCCCAATCAAAGTCACCAGACTCAGCGATGCGCAAGGCTTTTTCAAACAAGGCTTTACCCACGCCTTGTCCATGGTACTCTTTGAGCACATATATACGTTGCACTTCAAAGGCATTGTCTAATTTACGATCTGTTTGTGCGCCGCCCCAGTTTACTTTCAAATACCCTGCCAACGCATCATCTACGTAAGCTAGATATGTTTCGCTCTCGTCATGGTCCAACTCATGTTTCAATACATCATGGTTATAGGCCTCATCAAAGAAGGCTTGTAATTCCTCTTCTGTATTGTCATGACTGAAAGTTTCTCTAAATGTGTCTGCGCACAAGTTAGACAATGCCGGAATATCTGTCTCTTGAGCTCTTATAATGGTGACAACAGAACCCGTTTGTTCACGAGATTCCCCTAGGATGCGCACCTCTGGTTCCAACTGTACCCCATGAACTGCATGAATCCGCTTTTGCACCTCATGAATCACACCTAGCACATCATTGGCTGTAGCACCTCCACGATTGACTACAAAGCCAGCATGCTTCGTAGATACCTCTGCGGGGCCTACGGATAATCCTTTCAAGCCTGTTTGGTCAATCAAGGTGCCTGCATAATATCCCGGTGGGCGCTTGAAGGTAGACCCTGCACTGGCATGTTCCAATGGTTGTTTGGATTCTCGTTTTTCAGTGAGATCATCCATTCGTTCTTGGATATCAGCTGGGTTCCCCTCTTGCAGCTCCATCGTCACCCGTACGATAATTTCATGATTCTCGTGAAAGCGGCTATGACGATAGGCAAACTGCAACTCTTCTCGGCTATAGTGATGTAGGTGTCCTTGCATATCTACCGCATCTACGCCAGTTACTACTTGATCCATTTCTCCATCATAGGCACCAGCATTCATGAATACAGCGCCGCCCAAACTACCAGGAATGCCGATGGCAAATTCCAAGCCACTTAAACTTTCACGTTGGGCGTATTCGGACACTTCTTTCAAAGTATACCCAGCGCTCATAGTAATGGTTGTACCGTTGCGGTGTTGCTCCTCTTGCAATTCTTTCAAGCAAAGAACGACACCACGCATACCACCATCTTGGATGAGCACATTAGATCCTAAACCTAGTACAAAAGGTTCAATGCCATGTTCGCTCAATACATGCATGCAATCTTGCAACTCTTGTATAGAATAAGGTAATACAAGTAAATCAGCGGGACCTCCAATTTGAAAGGTCGTGAAAGGCGCCAACATGGCATTCCTTTGGATACGATCCGATGGAACCACCTGTTGCAATGCTTCCCATACAGTGTTCATATTACTGTGCCTTTTCTAAAATTTTCATACCTTCAGTGATTGGTTCGCTAATGATGCGATAAATATCGTTTGCCACTTGTGTCCAACGTGCATGCGCTGTTAAGTACGCATTCGCACCAGAATTAGCTTGTACCATTGGCAATAAACCTTCTAATTTTTTCAATAACTCTTCCGCTTCAGGAGCATCTGCAATTTTTGCATATTCCAGTTGCATTTGTAAAGACATAAATTCTTCTACCATGCCTTTTGCTGCTTGGTCGTCTTTAATTGCCTCTTGGGCTGCCATCATCTCTTTATGTTCTTCGCTGTCACGCATTGCTTTTTGTAATTCATATGCTAAATCGTAATTCATAATTCCTCCTCCATCCTATTAGGATTTCATTCTTATATACTTTCATATATTGTGTATGCTATACAGTCTATAGTATCTAATCTTTGGTCATTCTGTGAAAGTCTATGATATTTCACTATATAGGCTATACCGTATGATTAAACTCACTATATTCACTATTTTCTATAGACCAATACCTACTATCAAAAGCTTATACCTCGATAGATACACCTGGTCCAAAGGCCTGCAAATCTGGGAAATCCAGTTGGCGCATAGCTTCATAGGCAATGATTGCCACCGCATTCGATAAATTCAAAGACCGCGCTTCATCAATCATCGGAATACGAATGCATGTATCTGGATTGGCTGCCACAATTTCTTCTGGCAAACCCTTTGTTTCTTTACCAAACACGAGCATATCTCCAATTTCATATTGCACTTCTGCGTGGGTATGGGCGGCCTTTGTCGTAGCATACCAAAAACGCCGATCTTTATATTGTTCATACACTTCATCCAAGGACTTATGTATTTTTACATCTACTAGATGCCAATAATCAAGACCTGCTCGTTTTAAATATTTATCTTCAATGGAAAACCCCAAAGGTTCCACCAAATGTAGTGTCATATGATTGGCTGCACAAAGGCGTGCAATATTGCCTGTATTACCAGGAATTTCCGGCTCTACTAATACAATTTCCATGATTCACCTACTATCTTATCGCTTAAAATGTCCGCTTTTACCACCTTGTTTTTCCACAAGATACACAGGACCAATGGTCATACTTTTATCTACGGCTTTTACCATATCATAGACCGTTAATAGACCCACTTGAACCGCTGTTAACGCTTCCATTTCCACCCCTGTAGGGCCCGTAGTTTTCACTGTGCTACGAATGCACACAGCTTGTTTCTCTTCTACCAAGGAACAGTCTACACTCACCTTCGTCAATGCCAATGGATGGCAGAGCGGAATGAGGTTGGACGTTTGCTTCGCTCCCATGATGGCTGCCAATTGTGCCACTGCTAACACATCACCTTTTTTGACATTCCCAGACGCCACAATACTAAAAGCTTCCTCACTGAGCGTAATAAACCCTTCTGCTACAGCCACGCGCTCTGTGTGATCCTTTTGGGACACATCCACCATATGCGCATTACCGCCTTCATCAAAATGTGTTAATTTCATAGATACCTCCATGTGAATTTTATTATACCATAGAGAAGGGAGGGACGTCAGTAATCTATACAGCGAAAGGTAGAGATATGGGCATCACTCTTAACGTGTAAATGGATAGCAAAACATATGTAGGCAATACAAAAGATTCAAAATATTTATAAAACTTCTACATATAAGCTATTTACAAGCAGTACATTTATTAGAAAATAATGCAAAAAGAAAAGAACCAGTCCAAAATGTTTTAAGGATAGCTCTTTTCTTTTCACTTTATCATACAAAGATACTTTTATCGTACCAAATGAATATAAGCTTAGCGATATGTAATTAAATTTCGATGGTTTGACCTGGATCTACCACAAGTCCAGCTTGTTTATGTTTTGCTTCTAACAACGCCACAAAGGTTGCTGGCTCTTTATCTATCACAGGCCACGTTTTATAATGAATTGGAATTGTTGTATTGGCTTGAATCCAAGATGCTGCTGTTACCGCATCTTCCACACCCATCGTAAAGTTATCACCAATTGGCAACAAAGCATAGTCGACTTCACCATGGCGACTGATTAATTTCATATCGCTGAACAATGCAGTATCCCCAGCAAAGTATACACGTTTACCAAAGAACTCAATCACCACACCTGCTGCATGTCCACCTGGCACACCAGAGCCATGGAAAGCCGGTGTCAAACGGATGGAACCAAATGGGAAGTTAAACTTTCCGCCTAAATGCATAGCATGAGTGCGAGCCCCTGCTTCAGCAGCCTTATGAGCCACCTCAGCAGTAGAGATGACAAGAGCATCATTCTTTTTCGCAATTACATCGGTATCGCCATAATGATCATCATGACCATGGGACACAAAAATGTATTGGCACTCTATATCCTCTGCCTTTGCCACATCCCAAGTATTACCAGTAAAGAACGGATCACACACCAATGTCACATCACCATTGCTCAAAGCAAACGTAGCATGACCATAATACGTTAACGTTACATTGCTCATAAGAATACCTCCCTCAGAATATCTTAATTCCAACAATATTTGTTACTTAAATTATATCATTCAGAGAAAGTTAGTCGCAAGATACTCGAAGTGTATACATAAAAACGACTACCCCTCACATTCACTGTGAGAAGTAGTCGCTTTTTATTATTAAAACTTCATCTTGTAATTATAATTACATGCTATCTTTTGTGTAAAGTACATAGATGCGCCTCTAATACTTTTACACTTTCTCTCATAACCATCAATAAACATTGATGAACGATAATACTCTTGCATTCATCTCTAATAGACTTTATAACCATACCCTTTTTATTATCATCGCTGAGATATTCAAGGTGAGATGTAAGCCTTTCATTATGAATATATGCACTACTTGACTTATACACACCTTCATATAGTTCTTTATCTATTGTAGCTCCATACAATTCTTCATTTTTAGTTTCAACATAATCAAAAAGCGTCCTAAATGTGGTAATAACGTTTATATTGTCACTCTCGCTTTTTAGGTATGAAGTATATAAATGATACCATTGTTGAAACTTCTTTTTTTCATGATAGTAATCCACCATTTTTTTATACTCATCGAAATTCTCATACACATTATCCATGGGGCTTTCCTTTTCTAATTGTGATTTTTGTGTATTAAATATTGAATACGCAAAGACTTTTCTTTGAGTATCATCCATTAAAATATACTTTAAACTTATATATACTTCAAAGACTTTTCTTAACAACAACTGGCTAGGATTAGCAATATGATATGTTGCAAAAACGCTTCCCGCATCTAGTAACTCTATAAAATCATTAATATAACATGCAATTATAGGTGCACCTTCAAAGTAAAAGTTAATTTTACTGTAACTATCCCAAAGATTCTTCAATTTTTTGCCAATACATTTATAATTAATCATATTCTCATTATGCTTATTAATATATCCTAAGTCAGTTAGCTTATCTATTTCATAGAAATCATTAAATATCTCATCAAGGATCAAAGTTACCTCCCAATTCCACGTTTTATTCTATTAATAATATCTCTTCTTATATCACCAGGAAACCGAATAGGTCTTAATTCCTCTGTCCCAAATGCATCAGCATATTCTTCCCAAACACCTTCACAAAACTCATCCATATCACAATCTTTACATAATTCTCCCTTTTTTTTGATAGATTTACGAACTGTACTCCAATCAAAAGTATTCTCTTTTACATGAGTACACAATGTGTCTCCATTATAATATTTAAGTTCACCAACAAGTTGCATCGCATAAGAAACTCTACAAAATGGAATGGCCTCCAATTCAATTTTTATATTCTCTTTTATGGACTCTTTTACTAACTCTTTTAAATATGGTCCTAACTCCGTATAAGTGGGGATAACTTCCTTAAAATTTTTTCGTGCAGCACCATGTCCATGTGGAAATGCAAAGCAAATATATTTTGCTCCTAATGAAGATACTAGTTTAACAATTCCTGGTAATTCTTTAATATTTATTTTGGAAATTACCACCTTAATAACAACTAACTTCCCTAACTGGCACATTTTCTTTATACTATCACAAGTTTCACGAAAACTGCCGTTCACTTGTGTAATATAATCATGGACTTCATCTGATTCTCCATGCAATGCGACAACAAACCTAATATTTTCAACATCTTTAATAGATTCAACTACATATTGAGACTGTAAATTACGGCCATTTGTTTGAATGGTAATCGCCAATCCATGCTTTACGCATTTATCTATTAGCTCTCTAAAATCTTTTCTAATAGTAACTTCCCCTCCCGTTAAAATTATATTTCCTATTCCTTTAGCTACCATTTCATCAATCTGGGAGAAGCATTCTTCTGTAGTTAAATTAATATTTTCTTTTTGATCTATTAGTCTATCCTTACTATCATCAATAACACAATGCTTACACTTGTTATTACAAGCATAACCAACTTTCAAATCATATGTTAGCATGTTTCCCCCTTAATATATTTATATAAAGCTAAAATTTGATATTTATTTAACTCTTTAACCTTTACTAGAAGTGGTAGATTTATTACCTCTTCAGGCACGGTTTTTGTAATCATTCCTACACTTCCATAAATCCAATCTTTTACTGAAAAGCCCTGAACTATTTGATTTAACCCATTATTTGATAAACCTGTTTCATCACATAAACTACAAGGAGTTTCGATAACATCTATACCTTCATGGATACTCTCTTCTTTTAGTTTCATTTTTCCGTTACAAATAGAGCATGGATATTGCTTTCTAATAGAATTAATCTCAGTTACAACTTTTTTATACCCTAATAATTCATATACATATAAATTAACTTTATTTTTACTGTCAGAAAAATATTTTCTCAACATTTCCTCTTTTGTAATATCAATTCCTTTATATTCTAAACATACAACAGAATTATTAGCAGATATTTCCTTTAAAATATCATCAATATATTTCTTATAAGGATATGTATTTTTTAAAACTATAGTATATGCATAATAGGATCCATATTTTAGCTCCAACATCTTAAGCATTACTTGTTTAACTGGATCTAATATTGCTAAATCCGTAAAGAGTGATATATCGCCTATAGTGTCAATTATTTCATCTAATTTCTTCGAGTTTCCTATGAATTTTTTTAACTCGGTTAATTTCATATGATAAAAATTAATGGCTTCATCTTCTATATGCGAGACATTTGAATGAAGAGACCCTTTACATGTAGGACACACTATCTCTTGTTTGGTATTTTTTATAATTTCCTTATATTTACTAGTAGAAGATTTCATATATTTATTTATTAAATATATCAAGCCTCTCCACGTTCTCTGTGTTTTTTTAGCAGAATCATAAAACGTTTCTTCCCAATAACCATACCAAAAAATCTCTTTTTCCTTTTCACTCATAAAGTCATATGGTTTTAATAAATCGTAACCAGTGCTTTTCTTTATAGATTTAAAGAAAAAAGTAAACTTAGACATGTTAAACTTTTTAAGCGCAGTCATAACTTCATCAACTAGAAGTCCATCCGAAAAAGATCTATCTGGTCGTTTAATAATTAAATCAATATCAAAAACGTCTATAACCCCATTACCCTTGCACGCTTTACAACGGTTTTTTTCGCACATCAAGTCTATATTTTCCCCAGTAAAATTACTAATTAAATTGTGAATACCAAGCACTTCAAATAATCTAGTATTTTTACTATATAACATTCCTTCCAAATCTAAAACGATAATTGGCGAAACTATTTCCGCTGTATAATCTTTATAAATCCACTGTGCAGTAATAGATAAATTTTTAAGAACCCCGCCCTTAAATAAGGTCATATATTCTCCAAATTTTTTATCAATGTCTTTATATATATGCGAAATGCCTCTATCTAAATTATTTATCTCTGACTTTATAACACCTTCATAAGCCATTAAGTTATTTTTATATTTTTCAAACCATTGCTCATTTGATTCTATTTCTAATTCTGTTACTAAACTTTTTCTCTCGCCAAAATCAATAATATAATCACAATTGCTCAAAAAATAATAGTTATGTTCAATCAAAATTACAGTTTTTTTCTCATCCAACAAAATATCTCTAAACCGCTTCATCAGTAAATTTAGTATATTCTGAGATAACCCTTTTGATGGCTCATCAAAAATCAAAACCATCTCTTTTTCATGATATTCTATTACTTTTGAAACTAAATGTATGCACTGAAATTCACCAGTAGATAATGTTTTAACCTGACGATTAAATGATAAATATCCCAAACCTAAATCAATTAACATCTGTATAGTTTTTGCTAATGTTTTATCTTTTTTTATATACTCATAGACCTCATCAAATGGCAGTTTTATTATAGAATCACCAAACTTCAACAATCTTTTTTGTAAGTCTAAAAAGGTACCTATCGTTGATTTAGATGTAATGGATTGATTTTTATCTTGCCCTATAACGACACAGACTACATCTTTATAACAGCTTTTAAAGCAGGGTACAATACACTCATTAATTAAAGTTGATTTTCCACTTCCAGATTCTCCCGTTATACCTATAATTCTATTCTTTGGGAGCTTTAACCTATCAACATTAATATTGCGACTAGCCAAATTTTTAAAATCATAAGTGTCTTTTATGGGTAGTTTATTCGTTTCATATGGAATAGGATCAGGTCTAGTACTATACTCTATAATATTACCCCCATTACTTCCACTACCAGGTCCAAAGAACAGCTTTTCTTCAGTGACCGCTAATACTGTATCGGAATGGTCTATTAACCATATTGCATTTTCTTTTCCCAACCTTGAAGCTTCATATAAAATATTAATTAGTGTATTATGATCCAACCCTATGGATATCTCATCAATTATAATCAATGATTTTTTACATTCAGCCATAAACTCAGCCAAAAGTACTCTAACTGTCTCACCCCCGGATAATGTGCCCATAACCCTATCTAGAGAAAGATACCCTACCTTCATCTTGATCATATTATTTATAACTTGCTTTTCTCTATTCGATAGATTCAAATCATCACTAATGTTAAGAAGCATTTCAACAGGAAGTTTATTAATATCAACAATTGTTAATTCTCCTATTGATGTTTTTACAACACACTTTAATATCTCCTTATCGTAACGCGTCCCTTTACATTCAGAACATACATTACCAAGAGACCCTCCTCTACCTTTACACTTTCTACACCACATAATTGAATTATTAAAAGAAAAAAATTCCGATGATGTAAAATTAGTATTAGCGTAATGTCTTCTTATTTCGTCAAATATCCCCGTATGGGTGCCCACAGTAGACCTAGGATTAGTAGTAAACCCCATTTTCCCTAAATAAAATACTAGAGGCATTTCTTCTATATTATCAGTAGCTTTATTTGATACCAGCTTATCTCCAAATAAAAATCTATATTCTGATTTCGGCAATACAGTCACTAACTTTTTTAATGATTCATTGAAAATGGCCTCACAAAATGTACTTTTACCAGATCCAGACAACCCCGCAATACCAAGTGATTTAGCCATAGAAATACTGCAATCAATAGCCTTCAAGTTATTTATGCTCAATTCTTTTATTTCCATACTTTATCCTTTCTAAAAACGAAAACAATTCTTTTCTAGCCTGGCAGAAATCATCATCTTTTTTCTCTACTAAACATCCTCCGCCACATTTCCTATATATTTTACATGATAAACATTTGTGATACAGTTTTTTATCATCTATATTTTGAATATGATCGCAATATTCCTGCTCCTGACCTTCTGCATAAAAAGTTTTAAAAGAATAACATTTCTCTTCATCAGCCAAATATATACATAGTTTATTCTTATTATTCGAAAAAAGTGAGATTAATGGCTGAATGTTGATTTTCTCATACCACTTTCTATTTATCCAACATAGAGATATTTCCTTTAGTAATTCAACATATTCTCTTTCTGTTATACTATAAAGATTTTCACCATTATCTTGACATTTATTAATAGTCAAGCTATGAACACCTAATTGTATTAACTCCTCGATAAATTCTATAAAAGAATTTTTGTTTTTTGAATTAGCAACTGCAATAACCCCTATATTATCTATTATTTTTTTTATGATACTAATCTTATTGATCAATATACTTCTATAATCTAAATTGGGTAAAATCCGTAAATCTTTTTCTCCTTTGGGATCAAGAGACAATGATATGGACAAGTTATCTGAATATTTTTCAAAAATACTCACCCACTCCTCATCTATTAATGTGCCATTAGTTTGTATTTGCACCTTGCAGTTTTTATTAAAATTACTAAAAATATACTCCAAGATATTTTTAATTAATCCTTTATCTGCCAACAATGGTTCTCCACCATGAAAAACAATAAAAACTCTCTCATATGCTAAAAAGTTTGAAAGATATCTTTTTATCTGACCTATTGTCACATTATAATTATCAACCATCTGCTTTGATACATGTTCATAACAGTAAAGACACCGCATATTACATTTTGTACCTACTATCTTAAGCATAATAGTAGCGAATTGATTACCTACATTGTTCATATATCTCTTCCGCAATTAAACTAGCTTTTTCCTCTAAATAAGATATTTTATCATTGTATATAATGATTTTTTCTTTAAAAATCTGACTAGTATAGTCTAAAAAATATTTCCTAAAAAAAGACAATTGTTCAATATTCTCCCTCCAGGTTCTTGGGCTCCCTCTTTTTTCTATTCTCTGGTTTGCTACAGCAGAATCTACATCTATGACTATAAACTTATCCCACAATTTAATAACTTCCCCTTCACCTAAGTATGGCTCATCCTTAAAATTATAATAAAACGTGGCTTTATCTGTAACTATTCCCCTTATTAAAATAACAATACCAGGAAGAGCTTCAAATTTTTTCTCTGAGGCAATACGATTTTTAATTATCATTTTTTCTAGATCTGACTTTTCTTTGGTATATTTTAATTCTTCTATAAACAATTTAGCCTCAAAACCACCTTCACTACTAGAATCTGGTTGCCCAACAACAGATATTTTCGAGTCAATATCATAAAAAAACTGTTTCTTTAGTTCTTCAATGAGTAAATACGCAAAAGTATCTTTCCCACTTCCATCTATACCTTCAATCAAAATCCTATATTTAGGGGCTTTTTTCTTAACACTAAATTTATCACTTCCTAACCGTCTTCTGTTATAAACCTCATACACGGTTTTATAATCACAATCTCCATACCCAATTCCACATAAAAATATATTTACATATCTTATATACTTACGTTTTAATATTTCCTCTATAAAACGTATATATTCACTTTCTGGCAAATAAACTATATCACTATCGTGAATAGCAGTATGTTTTTCACCAACGATTTTTTTGTCCTCATATTTTTTTAACATGAGATTAGTAGCCAGCTCTGGTACGTACTTTAAAACCTCTAAATACTTAACTCCAATAGGCAACCCTTCTAAAAAACTCACTAAAATCCTATTCAAGGTATTATTCCTCGGCTTAATTTCTGTTTTCCCTTTATTATAAATAGTTAGAAAGGATTCCTTTCCAATTAACGAATAGCTATTATTACCTACTCCAATAATATTTCCATATTCTAAGTATTCTATTTCCGAATATCTCGTTCCACTTTCACCATCTCTTATAAAAATAAACTTATTATTCACAAGTTTTTTATAGCCACTCAACATTTCTTCCAATGTAGAAAATACAGTTAAAATTGATAATAGTCTTTCAACACCACGGCCTTTAGTATTAGGATAGAATGTAACCGTATGAGGTCTTATATCATTAACATACTCTATATCAGTCATACTAATTTTACAGTCAAAAATAAAGTCTAAGTTTATTGCTTGATTACGATTTATTCTAATATTATTAATCATATGTGATATATACTCTCTATCATATCCCAAGCGTCTATACTCTTTAGCCTTTTGATAATCTAAGGTTTGTATTCCAATAGAATATCTTGTAAACCAACTATTATCGATATAATTAAAGTTGCATGCCGTTGGATGTATTTCAATGCTAATCTCCAATGTATTAATTTGATATTTGTCAAAAACACTTTTAATAGATTGGATCTGTTTATCATTAAGTAGAGAAGCTGTACCTCCACCAAAATATATGGACTTTAAAGTTTTACTCTTAATATTTGATAACACTATATCTAATTGTTCTAGTAGCTGCTCTACATATGTTTCTGGAATTTTATCATATCCAAATTGTATATTCTCAATATAATGGCAATATGAACACGGAGTCTTGCAAAATGGAAAGTTTAGATAAATCGCATCAATATTTTCATTTTTTATTTTTTTTACTATTACATCCATCTTTTTCTCTTAATATCTATACTTACTAAACGCTGAAAATAACATTTTTTTTGACTCACAAAACTCCTCTAGTAGTAATTTATTTTCATTGAAATAATATCTTTGTGATAAGCAACCACCCTTACAAAAGCTCTCTATCTCACATACTTTACATTTATTTAAAAGTTCTGCCAAAATACTTTCCTTAGATTCATTAAGGTATTGCATTGTTTGCTCATTTATACTAGGATCATTTTTAATATTCCCTATATAGAACTCATTTACCGACAAACAATCACATGGACCAATACTTCCATCCGGATATAAACTAATATAATTAAAACACTTTCTACTAGAGTAATTACAATAGCGCGAATCTTTATTATTTAACCGTTGCAAAATACTCAATATTGGTTCAATAGCAATTTTCTTATATAGTTCTCGCTTAATGTATTCATTTCCGACATTAATAATAAATTTGGAATATTCAATAGGTGTAATACTATTATGTGTTAATTCATTGTTCACTACATTAAATAAAGCATTAATTTTAACAAAACTAACATTTGAAATTTTTTCAATTAAATCAATGTACTCCTTAAAATACTGCAAAGAATCCTTAGATATAACACTTAACATACCTGCCTTTTTATTGTGTTCTTTAAGAAGTTCAAATCCATTTAAAATTTTATGATAGGTTGGCATACCTTTATGATCAATACGATATTGATTCATTCTCTCTGTACCATCTAGACTAATTGCTATCTCAATATTTAAATCATGGTATTCATTAAATAATATTTCTAACCACTCTAAATCTAGTAATGTTCCGTTTGTTTGCACTCTAACCACCAATATTTTAGTTCCGTAGTATTTTCTAACAATATCTAAATATTGTCTAAACCTATCTTTACCAACAATCAATGGCTCTCCACCATGGAAAACGAGTGTACATTTTCCTTGTATTTTATCAATAGCTTTTTTTAAATTCTCAGCGGTTAAGCAATTCATATCAACATCTTTCACCTGTTCAAAACAATATGTACATGCAATATTGCATAAGCTTCCTGCTGTTTTTACAATTAAATTAACAACGGTTTCATCTATATGAAAATTAGTATGAGTCACGTTTATTCTCCTTTATAAATTTATAAATCTCATGAGAGAAAATAGGATATATATTGGGAAATGCGAGATTCGGTTCAAGTGTATAACGTAATAAATCGAAAAAATATGTATAAAAATTATCTGTACGACCTTGTATTTTTAACAATCTATATCCTAACTCATTGATTATTTTCGTTTCATTAAGTGTTAATGAGATGTTTCTTTCACGATAGTGTGCCTGTTTATACTCAGGAATATATTGACATCTATCTAAAAAACATGAGTCTTTATACTTGTTGCTAACTTTTAATCGTTGTTCTTCTGATATAGCTAAGTAGTGCATATCCCTTATACTACAACCATAATTACATCGTTCGTTTAATATAATCTCTGCATTAGTTTTAGGAATCAATTTTAACTTCTCTATGTCAAAGTTATCGTCTGGATGTACTACATAGCATTTATATCCAGATGATAATTTTTCATAATAATTAATTGTCCTGTTTTTTTCAAAAGCAGTTTTTATAACAGATGCATGAATCGGAATCTGAGGATTTTTAATTCGAATATAATTTTCTAAGAGCAAACTGGTGACAATCACTTCACATTCATAATCTTCTATTATCTCTAATAAAAGATTACACATATCATCTTCTAAATCTATCTTCTCCAAATTAACATTTGAAAAAGTAAATAATGGCACAATATCATTTTCTTTTAATAAAGTAATTTCTTCTTTTATTTGATTAATCTTATTTTTGACACTTATTTTGCGTAAGGATAATCTACCACCATTCCAAAGAACAGATGGAGATCCATATACATATCTTATTGGTAATATATAATTAAATTTCTTTTGTACAATATCGATTAAGCTAATTATAAGCTTAGAACATATTCCCAACCCTGCAACATTAAACTCTGTCCCCTCTATAAAATTACTTACATCATTTCCGCTCGGAAGAAATCTATACATTTTCAGTCTCACCTATATGATTAAAAAGGGCTGTAGCAAAGCCCTATACAGTGACTTTGATCTACAGTCCTTAAATACATGTCTTATAAAATTACCAATTTCCGTGATTATCAGTATGAAATACCCCTAAACCAGTATCCAAATATTCTTCTTTATTTTTCAAAAATTCAACAAATTCAGATATCATTTCTTCTGTAATCTCTGTCATCTCATTTTGATTTTTAACTTCCAAACGTTCCATCATTATCCCTCCTTTTATACGTTTATCGAAATATATTTAAATTATACAAAATGTCCCCCCCCGTCAACATTTTTAGCAAAACATTCTCCTATAAAAGACAATTTATCTACGCAATAGAAAACGACTACCCCTCACATTCACTGTGAGAAGTAGTCGTTTTTAATCTTATATAAACTGACGTAAGCAATCTCTATCCTCTTGTACGGTACTAACCAAATAATTAATATCATCTAATATATATGTATACTCAGTTCCTTTAGTAGCATTCCACTTACCAGACAGGTTAAAATCTATATGTTGTTCCGTATAAACAGAAAATATATCCTTTGGCGCCAACTTCTCTTGCGCTAATCCTTCATCACTAGCTACGTCAGCATTACCAATATTTATATGCCCCCGTTCCAGATACATATCAATTACATCCAGCCGGCGACCACACCTATCAATACAAATGTAGCATTTTTGATACTCATTTCTCCAAGTATATCCTACAAGACCACTACAATTATTAACACATTCGAGAATAGCTAATTTTTCCTCTAAAGTATTAGGTTCTCTAATATCTACATTAATACATACATAGTACCACCATTTGTATATCATTAACTCAATCTTATCATTTTCAGTTCCAACCAAAAATGGAATTTTAATATCCACATAAGTTTCATCACTTTCTTTTATAATTTCAGCTTCATAACCACTGTTTTCTACAGATAACTTAATCGCTTCTACGAGGCTAATATTATAATCAACATCAATAGTTTCAAAATGAATCGGCTTCATGCTATCGTTATTTTCTCCATCATCCATACAGTTCATATTTTCTCTCCTAACTACATACTTCAAAAATAAATGTTCAATTTCTACCTGCACTTTAAGAAATAGTTATCTTTATTGTATACTCTGCCCTTTCCCTTGACAAGATGGTATGAGAAACATTTCTACTTAATTTTACTCACCACAATACAAAAACGACTACCCCTCACATTTACCTGTAAGAAGTAGTCGCTTTTATTATTTATTATCCAGTTGTAAAGTGCTATACTAAACGTAGAGCAATTGATGTTGCCCCTAGGGGCGATATGCGTTTGGCTCATCTCTTAGTAGACTTCGGATTTACTTGTTAAATCCCCCTCGAAAGGAGGTGAGTGCCATGACTGTATTTGAAGCTTTAATGATCGCATTAACTTCATGTACCTTAGTGGTACTTTTAATCACATGTATTGTTATGATCATAGCATTGATCAAGTAATATATAAGTTTAAAGGCCTAACGTATATGTAGAGTATTAGCCGTACTCTGCACGTTAGGCCTCATCTTAGATCCCGAGATGAGCTTGACGCTGTTAGACATCAATTGCTCTTCTTATGTATATAGTAAAACATTGTACTGTAAAAGTCAACATCCCTAGGTCGCCACCTAGGGATGTTTGCTATATGTTCATTTCACAAAATCTAACTATATGTTAGAATTTTTAGAAAAAAGATGCAATATAGTATTTACGCTTCAGCCCACTCTGTATGGAATGTGCCTTCTTTGTCTGTACGTTCGTATGTATGAGCGCCGAAGAAGTCACGTTGTCCTTGGATTAGGTTCGCTGGCAATACGCCACGGCGATAAGAGTCGAAGTAATCTAAGGATGCACTGAAAGCAGGTGTTGGGATACCGTAACGTTTCGCAGCAATGATCGCTTCACGCCATTTTGCTTGGTGTGTTTGCAATGCTTCTGCAAAGAATGGATCCAACATCAAGTTATTCAATTCTGGGTTATTTGTGAATGCTTTTTTAATATCTTCTAAGAAAGCAGCACGGATAATGCAACCGCCACGCCATAACAATGCCATGTCACCGAAGTTGATATTCCAGTTATATTCTTTTGCCGCTGCTCTAATCAATGCAAAGCCTTGTGCATAGGAGCAAATTTTAGACGCATATAAGGCAGAATGGATAGCATCTACTAAGGCTTCTTTATCACCTTCAAAAACTTCTGTAGGGCCTGCTAATACTGGTTCTGCCAACACACGTTCAGATTTATAAGCAGACATAGCACGCGCAAATACGGCTTCTGCGATAGTTGGAATTGGCACGCCAAGGTCTAAACCTTCTTGGCTAGTCCATTTACCAGTACCTTTTTGACCAGCTTTGTCCAAGATTTTTTCTACTAATGGAGTTCCATCAGTATCTTTTACTTTCATAATTTTAGCAGTGATTTCAATAAGGTAGGAATCTAATAATCCTGTGTTCCATTTTGCAAATACATCGCCAATTTCATCATCGCTCATGCGAAGTAATTCTTTCATCATGAAGTAGGCTTCGGAAATTAATTGCATATCGCCGTATTCGATACCATTGTGCACCATTTTTACATAGTGACCTGCACCGTCATCACCTACATATGTGCAGCAAGGACCGTCTGCCACTTGCGCTGCAATGGATGTAAAGATAGGCGCCAATTCATTGTAGGAAGCTTCGTTGCCACCTGGCATCAAACTTGGACCATTCAAAGCACCTTCTTCACCGCCAGATACACCAACGCCTAAGAAACGGAACCCTTTGGATTCTAAGTATTTTGTACGACGGATCGTATCTGGATAATGGGAGTTGCCACCATCGATTAAGGTATCGCCTTGGTCTAAGTATGGCAAGAAGGCTTCGATCATGTCATCTACAGGTTGACCTGCTTTCACCAAAAACATGATTTTACGAGGTTTTTCTAACATCGCTACAAACTCTTCTGGAGTATGTGCTCCCCCGATTGTTCCTTCGTGGCTATAGTTGGCTACAAAATCGTCTGTTTTTTGTGGTGTACGGTTGTACACTGCAATGCTAAATCCATGACGGGCAATGTTGCGGGCCAAGTTTTGCCCCATAACAGCCAAACCAACTAGACCAAATTGATATAATTTTTCACTCATCGTCATACCTCTTTCTTGATTGACTATCGTGTGTGAGCTTGTTCTTCTTTCAAACGAGCCAACATCACTGATGAACTAAACATAATAATACCTGCAATGACGGTGGCCAAGGCTAGGTTTTCTCCGAAGACGATAAATCCCCAGAAGGAGTTAAAGAATACCCCTACATATTGCATAAATTGTGCCACTACTGCATTGGTTGCCACAAACGCACCAGTTAGGAAGAATTGCGCCACTACGGAAATGGCTCCGATAATCCCTAAATACAGTGCTTGTGTTGCATTAGGCCACACAAAATCTGGTATCATCACGATACCGCCTACTAGCATGGTGGTGACTAAAAAATAAAACATGATTTCATAGGAACTGTGACCACCCTTTAAGCTAATGGTCCGAATCGTTGTATAGGCCGCCGCCGATAAGGCTGCTCCTGCAATGGCAATAAAAGAATACCAATGCAATCCCGATAAATTCCAAGGTTGAATCATATACACAACGGCTAAGAAGATCAATCCTAACCATTTAGCAGATCCATCAGGCAATTTTTCTTTCAACACAAAGTTGCTAAAAATCAGGACGAATATACCTGATAGTTGAAATAGTATGGATGCATCTGCCATCGTCATATAGACTAATGCAATGAAATTACTTAAATTTCCTAATCCACCGAAGATACCACGCAAGGTTAATAGTCCTCTATGTTCCGTGGAAAAGGAAATTCTTTTTTGTCGCATCACTATGAGTACGGCAATTGTTCCTATGAGCCCTCTGAAAAATGTCACCTCTGCCGCCGGCATACCATCGCCTAGAAGTTTCACAAATAAATTCATAATACTGAAGGCGAAGGATGACATGAGGGAAAAGAAAAATGCTTGTACCATAGGTCACCTATTGTTTGAAAGTATCCACAAAGGATAGAATTTCTTCTTTCATAGATTCTTTTGGAATTACCTTAGTAAAACGCAATGGCTTATGTTGCAACTCTGCCAATTGTTTCGGACAACCTACGCCTGTGACTGCAGAAATATTGTCTAAGCTTTCATAAGGAGTTGATCCTACCTTGATATCTAAAGCTTCGCAAATCGGTGTTGGGAATTTAAATGGATGCGCCGTGGAGGCAATCACCGTGTGACGATGTCCATCTTCTGGATGAGCTTCCAATTCTTTCATGTAAGCACCCATTGCCACTGCTGTGTGTGGATCCATCACATATCCATAAGAGTTGTACACTTGCTCGATCACTGCTTTCGTCATTTCATCATCTACATAGGCGCCAGCAAATTCTTTTTGCACCGCTTGTAGTTCTTCTGAAGTGACAGAGAATTTTCCCTCTGCTTTCAGCGCTTTCATGCGCTCAGCTGTCAATTCTGCATTTTCACCGCTCACATAATAGATGAAACGTTCAAAATTAGAACTTTCCAAAATATCCATAGACGGAGAGATGGTTGTGTAGAACGGACGATTCATATCATAGGTACCAGTGCTGAAGAAATCTGCCAGCACATTGTTTTGGTTCGATGCACAAATTAATTTACCCACTGGAATGCCCATGCGTTTTGCATAGTAAGCCGCCAAAATGTTGCCAAAATTACCTGTTGGCACCACCACGTTGAACGCTTCATCTTCATGGATAGCGCCTGTATTCACTAGCTCCGCATAGGCCGCTACATAGTACACCACTTGCGGCGCTAACCGGCCAATATTGATGGAGTTTGCAGAAGAGAACTTCACGCCCTTGTCTGCCACTTCCTTTGCTACATCAGCATCCACAAAGAGACGCTTCAAAAATTGTTGCGCATCATCAAAGTTACCTTCGATGGCTGTTACATTGACATTTGCACCTTCTTGCTTTTGCATTTGCTCTTGTTGCATAGGGCTGACGCCATCCGTTGGGAAAAACACTTGAATGTGCGTTCCCGGCACGTCTTTGAACCCTTCTAAGGCTGCTTTTCCTGTATCACCAGAGGTAGCTGTCAATATCAACACTTCTTTTGTTTCTTTTTCCGCTTCCTTTGCTGCCACCAATAAGTACGGGAACAAGGATAACGCCATATCTTTGAAGGCTTGTGTGCGACCGTGGAACAACTCCAGCACAGACACTCGCTCTAACAAGGAATGCATAGGCGCCATATCTGGTGTATCAAAGTTCACCGTATTATAGGCACTACGAATCATCGTTTCTAATTCTGCTTCTGTGAAAGTCGTAAATAACTTACTCAACACCACCAGTGCAATTTCTTCATAGCTTTTGTCCGCCACATCGCGGTAGGACAAACATTGTTCCGGAAACTCTGCCGGCACATATAAACCGCCATCACTTGCCAATCCATGGAGCAACGCAAAGGTTTCACTCACCGTTTCATGACTGCGCGTACTTGTATACTTCATCTCATCATCCTTTATATTACACAATATATTGTATTATCTTCATTCATTATAAATTAATGCTATCTATTTAGCAAGAAAAGGCGCACTTCAATCTCAATCATGACAATTAGTAATAAAAGTCACAATTATACCTTTCTAATTACAAAATAGTCATACTTATTCATCTTGTTCTTGACATTGAAAAACCAAAAGAGTACAATACACACATACAATCAAACATTCGGGAATAGGTGCGAAAGCATAATAGAGAAGCCAGTTAAAGTCTGGCACGGTCCCGCCACTGTAAAGCAGAGCAAATCCAATTATGTCACTGGGAAACTGGGAAGGCTGGAGGCGCATTGAAGCTGAGTCAGGAGAACTGCCTATTCATCATTCACCACTTGACCTACGAGAGATAGGGAGGAGAATCAAAGGCCTTTTTCTGATACTCCAAAACACAAGAAAAAGGATTTTTTGTTATTACAATATGCGTTGTATGGGATACGTCACATATTGATGATCGCCTTATCATGGCCAAGTGAACCTACCATTATGGTATTAGCACTCAAAGTGTTGATATAGTTGTCATGATTTTGTATGGGCGTACATCATCATCCTAAAAAGAACCTGCCGGCGGGCAGGTTCTTTTTTTCGTCAATAGTAAATAGGGAGACTACTCGCACAAGAGAAGTCTCCACTATTTTTATCATATTCTATTTTCTCTCTATCGTCATTGCCTTACACATGGTACAATACAATTGCATAGGGGATTCCGGCCCCTTGTATCATACCCTCAAAGGCAATATGCGTGTCCAGCGTTAGCTTTAGAGGGTTTTTTCTTTGTCTATATACATGGCTTTGAAATCTTCATAGTCTTCCACCATGTAATCTGGCATCATGGATAAGGCTTTTTCTTGTATCCATTCTGGGATTCCGTAATAGGCTCCTGCCACAGCACCGACAATGGCACCTAATGTATCGCAGTCACCGCCGATATACATTACATTGCGAATAGCCGATTCATAGTCTTCACTTTCAAAGAAACATTGCATTCCTTCTGGCACTGTTTTTTGACAGCTTGGCTCAAACCTATAAGTCTTATGCAACTCTTCCACACTGTACTCACCAGGATAATAGGATCGTACCATTTCTTGAATTTCTTCTTTCGTCGCTCCATGAAGTGCTTTGAACACGGCTAAAGCCGTCACTTCTCCACCTTTTAATCCTTCCGGATCATTATGGGTGGTACCTGTTACAATTTGGCTCAACAGTTTGACTTCCATTTCACTATTCCCTACGTAAGCCACAGGACTAATACGCATCGCTGCTCCATTACCCCAACTACCATAGGGATCAGTCGCATCAGATAACCCCCATTGGAAAAATTTTGCACCAAATCCACCCATCGGTAATGGATTGGAAAGAAAATATTCTTTCATACGATAGATAGTAGCTCGTTGTAAATGTGTCCCCCTTCCTTTTACATCAATTAAAGCTCGTGCAATAGCACATGTTAAAATCGAATCATCTGTAGGCTCACATCGTTCTGACAAGAACTCAAATTCTCGGCTTTTGATATTATCAAACTCATAAATAGAGCCCGCCATATCTCCAATGATTGCTCCTAACATAGAACGCCTTTCCAGTGTCTCCACCATAATAATTGCGCCAAAAACATAGATGTATGCAAAAATTATATACCTCTATATTTTCCATGCAACATACCAAGCTATATCTATTGATATAACTGAATTGTCATCATTATACACTATGTTCTTTTAAGAGACAATAGCCCTTAGCAGCTATAGACATATAGTATATATAGTGGTAAAATTAAAAGTTATTAAACATCATATTATATGGGTAAGTTAGTTTTGGGAGGTAGTATGTCTTTAGTTTCTATGATTAAACATTTCCTACTTGTAGCTGCCCCCGTCATTGCTACACAATTTTCTATCATTGTTGGTAGTTTTATAGCGGTCACATTAACGGGGCAATACAGTACTATAGATTTAGCAGCTATCGGTGTGGGATATAACTTATGGGTCGCCGCTTTTTTTGGTCTGTCAGGAATTCTCCTTGGTGTGACCCCCATTATTTCTCATGCCTTAGGGGCTAAAAAAACTGAATCGGTAGCTGCTACTATGTGGCAAAATATCTATTTAGGGCTTGCATTTGCAACAGTTCTTATACTTGCCACTCTACTTGGTTTATCTCCTTTGTTAGATCTATTGGGATTAGAACCGGCGGCAAAATCTGTTTGCATCCAATATATGAACGCCATGTGCGTCGCCTTTCCAGCTATGATGATTATGTCTGGATTCCGATATATCGTCGATGCTCACGGAAATACTCGCTACTCTTTATACATCATTGGCAGTAGTGTGTTATTTCAGTCTATTTTCAATGTACTATTCATACAAGGTTATGGCCCCATCCCCGCTCTTGGGGGCTTTGGTGCTGGTATCTCTACGGCCATCGCCTATTGGTATATGATGCTATGTTTTCTTGGGCTCATTACATTCCATAAACACTTCAAACAGTATCGGTTTTGGTCATCTTTTACTGGTCCTAGTTGGATACTCATTCGAGATCAATTAGCTCTAGGGATTCCTATTGGCTTGTCTATCTTTGCAGAAATCAGCATTTTTAGTGCTGCTGGGATTGCTATGACTAAGTTCGGCACAGAAATTATAGCTGCCCATCAAGCAGCGTCTAGTTTCCTTGGATTAACATTTTCTTTCCCCCTCAGCTTAAGTATGGCCTCTACCATTGTCATCGCCTATGAGTTAGGGGCTAAACGATATCAAAATGCTATTACTTACACATGGATTACTCGTGGTGTAGCAGCTTTCATAGCACTTTGCATTGGAACCTATTCTTTCACTCATATCGACTTCTTAGCCAACCTATATACCAAGGAAGATCACATGATTCCACTTATTGAAAGTTTCATTTCTTACGCCGTATTTTTCACGATTATCGATGCTGTAGGCACACCTTTACAAGGAGTTCTCCGAGCCTATCGTGATGTAACTAGCGTTTCTATTATTACCATCGGCACCTATTGGGGCGTGACCGTACCCGTTGCATACCTTTGCTACCTATTCACAGACTTCGGGCCTTACTCCGTTTGGATTGGATTATTATCAAGTACGTCTTCGGCTGCACTCTGCTATATGTATCGATTACGTAAAGTCCAGCGCAATGTACTGAACATGTCATTTTAAAATCATTAATTAAAACTAAACCTTTTAAATGACGAGGCGTTCCATGAACAGCCTCGTTTTTATGTGATAACTACATACACAGGCAATTAGACACAATCATTGGCACAAAACATATGGTACCAACCGAAACCTCGATAGGTAAATTTACTAGTATAACAACATGCTATACCCCCATTTTACTTTTGACATATTGTTATAAATACTATAGAATATAGAAATGTAATTTAAGGGACCTATTCAATCCCCTTTTATATCATCAATTATTACATCTATATATAAGTGTTCCTCGTCTTGCGTGTCTGCATAAGCAACTCACGGCATATACACATATCTATTATGCTGAAATACACATACCGCTTCGATGTCTTTATATACATGTATCTTTATTATTTTGTAAAAGAAGGAGCTCCTATGGCTACTGTAAATCCAAATTATGAAAATCTACAAGGTTCTTATTTATTCGCTAATATTGCTCGTAAAGTAGAAGCTTTCAAAGAAAGTCACCCTGAGGCAGATATCATTCGCCTTGGTATCGGCGATGTGACTCGCCCTCTTGTACCAGCTGTCATTGAAGCTATGCATGCAGCAGTAGATGAAATGGGTTCTGCCGATACATTCCGAGGTTATGGTCCTGAGCAAGGCTACGACTTCTTACGCAATGCCATCGCCGAAGGAGATTATGCTCCCCTAGGCATCACCATTCAAGCAGATGAAATCTTCGTATCTGATGGCGCTAAATCTGACGTGGGCAACATCCAGGAAATTTTCTCTGAAAACAACATCATCGCTATTACTGACCCTGTGTACCCAGTATACCTTGACTCTAATGTCATGGGCGGCCGCACTGGCAAAGCTATCGACGGCATTTATGAAAAAGTGGTATATTTACCAACCAATGCAGAAAATAATTTTTCTCCAGCATTTCCAAAAGAACGAGTAGATATCGTCTACCTTTGCTGCCCTAATAATCCAACTGGTACTGTATTAAGCCGTGCTCGCTTAGCAGAATGGGTGCAATGGTGTAAAGATAACGAAGCAATCTTGATGTTTGACTCTGCTTATGAAGCTTTCATCACTTCTACGGATACAGTTCGTTCTATTTATGAAATCAAAGGTGCTCGTGAAGTGGCTATCGAATTCCGTTCTTTCTCTAAAACAGCTGGTTTCACTGGCACTCGTTGCGCCTACACTGTAGTGCCTCATGAAGTAACTGCCAAGAACGCAGAAGGCAAACGTGTTCCTCTAAACCCTATGTGGAATCGCCGTCAAACCACAAAATTCAATGGTGTTCCTTACATCATTCAACGTGGGGCTGCTGCTGTTTACACACCAGAAGGTCGTGCACAAATTAAAGAACACATCGCTTACTACATGGAAAATGCTCGCATTATCCGTGAAGGCTTAGAAGCCATTGGTCTAACTGTATTTGGTGGTGTTGATGCTCCATACATTTGGATTCAAGCACCAAAAGGCATGACTAGCTGGGACTTATTCGATACCCTATTAGAAAAGGTACACATTGTAAGCACTCCTGGTTCTGGCTTTGGTCCAGAAGGCGAAGGCTATTTACGTCTCACTGCATTCGGCAGCCGAGAAAACACCATTCGTGCAGTCGATCGCATTAAAACATTACAATTTTAATATCTTCCCCCTTTTCTCTATGAGAATTTTTCGCTATAATGGTACATGCGAAAATAGCGGACACAGTGCCCTATTTTGTGTCATCATATACTGTAATTTCTCATTACAGTTCGTATAATAGTAATCGTATTGAAAGTATCAACTTTCACGAAAGGAAGTAACATGAGCAACATTCGTATTGGTATCGTTGGATACGGTAACCTTGGCCGCGGTGTAGAAGCGGCTGTAGCATTACAACCAGATATGGAATTAGTAGGTGTATTCTCTCGCCGTTCTGGTTTACAAACTGTTAGTGGTGTTCCTAGCTACACAATGGAAGAAGTAGAATCTTTCAAGGGCAAAATCGATGTAATGGTATTATGCGGCGGTAGTGCGACAGACCTAATCGACCAAACTCCTGCTTTAGCAGCGCATTTCAATGTCATCGACAGCTTTGACACACATGCTCGCATCCCTGAACATTTCGAAAACGTGCGCAAAGTGGCACAAGAAGCTGGCACAGCAGCATTAATCTCTTGCGGTTGGGACCCTGGCATGTTCTCCTTGCAACGTGTGTACGCTGAAAGTATCTTACCACAAGGCGACTCCTACACATTCTGGGGCCGTGGCGTATCCCAAGGTCATTCCGACGCGATCCGTCGTATCGAAGGCGTAGCAGATGCTCGTCAATACACAGTGCCTAAACAAGAAATTATCTCTGCCATCCGCAATGGTGAAACACCAGAAGTGACAGCTACTTCTTCTCACCTTCGTGAATGCTATGTAGTATTGGAAGAAGGCGCTGACGCAGCTCGCATTGAAAATGAAATTAAAACAATGCCTAACTACTTCGTTGGCTATGAAACAACTGTAACTTTCATTTCCCAAGAAGAATTAGATGCGAACCATAAAGGTATCCCACATGGTGGTCTTGTGATCCGCAGCGGCGAAACTACAACAGGTACAAAACACATCTACGAATTCGGGTTACAACTAGATTCTAACCCTGAATTTACTGGAGCTGTATTAGTAGCCTTCGCTCGTGGCGTACACCGCTTAGCAGCACATGGTGGCCGTGGTGCTTTCACAGTATTCGATATCGCACCAGCTTGGTTGTCTCCAAAATCTGCTGAAGAATTACGTGCACATTATCTATAAAATATACGTTAATAGCATCTTATTTCATAAGATACCCGGAACTGTAATAACATAGCCAAAATAAAATAGAGGAACGTTGGTCAAATACTATCAACGTTCCTCTATTTTTGTATAAATCTATTGGCAGTTAGTATGCAATTATGGTATACTATGACTGTAAAAAAGAGAGCCCACAACGTGTACTAGGCGTTAGGCTCATCTCGAAACGTATCAAAAATCGAAATGCCTAACGTGTTAAGGTACGCGAAACCTTATATCGTTAGGCATTTTACTTACTTTTACGGTAAGACAAAATTGCTACAACTAACATTCCAAACTGTATCAATACAGATGCGATTTCAAATGGTGTCATAGTATCACCTCCTCCCATAGTAGGAAGAGATGAGCCCAACTCACGTTGGAAGCTCTCTTATTTATAGTATATCACAAATTATACATACCGTTTATACTATTTTGATAATGTATCGCAAGCACTAAAGGAGTTACCAATGAGCACAAATTTAGAAGTAGGCATTGTAGGCCTTCCAAATGTCGGAAAAAGTACATTGTTTAATGCTATTACAAAGGCTGGCGCAGAAGCGGCAAACTATCCATTCTGTACCATCGAACCAAATGTAGGCGTGGTAGACGTACCAGACGCTCGTTTAGCGGTGTTGGCTGAGATGTTCGGTTCTAAACGTATCTTACCTGCTGCCATGCGCTTTGTAGACATCGCAGGCCTTGTGGCTGGTGCATCCAAAGGGGAAGGTTTAGGCAATAAATTCTTAAGCCACATCCGCCAAGTCGATGCCATTGCACAAGTGATTCGCTGTTTCGATGACCCTAACATCACACATGTGGCTGGTTCTGTAGATCCTGTTCGCGATATTGAAATCATCAACACTGAACTTTGTTTAGCTGATCTTGAAAGCGTAGATAAACGCTTACAACGTATTGCTAAATTAGCAAAATCTGGTGACAAAGATGCTCGTATTGAAGCGCCTATTTTAGAAAAAGTATCTGCTGCCTTAGGTGATGCCATCCCTGTTCGCGCTCAAGGCTTAACGGAAGATGAGTTAGACATCTTAAAAGATCTAACTTTATTGACAGCTAAAAAATCTTTATACGTAGCCAATGTGGGGGAAGATGAAGTATCCGACTACTCTGGCAACGAATTTGTCAAACAAGTAGAAGACTATGCTGCTAAAGAAGGTTCTGGCGTAGTTGTCGTATCTGCTCGCATTGAATCTGAAATTGCTGAATTATCCGACGAAGAAGCAACAGCTTTCCTAGCTGACCTCGGTTTAGAAGAAAGTGGCTTAACAAAATTAATCAAAGCTAGTTACTCCTTATTGGGCTTAATTAACTACTTCACAGCTGGCGAAATGGAAGCTCGTGCGTGGACTATCGTGGAAGGCACAAAAGCCCCTCAAGCAGCTGGTAAAATCCACTCTGACATCGAAAAAGGTTTCATCCGCGCAGAAATTGTATCCTTTGACGATTTAGAAGCTTGCGGCAGCCAAAATGCAGCCAAAGAAAAAGGTCTTGTTCGCCTAGAAGGCAAAGACTATATCATGAAAGACGGCGATGTAACACATTTCCGTTTCAACGTATAATACTATCCATAGCAAAAAAGCTAGGTACACTCCTTTGAGTGCACCTAGCTTTTCTATATGTACCTATGTCAAATATATCTCCCAGTACCTATATCGACAACATCAACGCTTATATTCTATCGGTTCTTTTCCCTTTTCATAATAATACATATGAGAAGGGGTTATTTTTTCTACTTCAAAGATACGCAACACTTCTTCTATGTATTCTTCTTGCACACCAATAGAGAGCCCACAAGCGCTAGATAGTTCTGGTGGAACTGGCATCAACTGATGAGGTACTTTATATTGCCCTAGCGTTTTATCTGCTTTGTCAGCAAAATAATAAGAGCTAAATAGTATAAGCATTTTTCGTGATACCTTATCTATAGATATCTTAAGCTGTTGACTAATTACTTCCAAAGCAGACACCCCCTGTCCCTCATTCAATCTTTCCAGTGATACCTATCTATCTCACTAAGCATCCAGTTACAATGTAACAAAGGGTTCTTGCATCATACTTTCCGTGATAGCATACAGATTGGTAATGGTGCCTACTTGCACTTTGTCTTTTACTTCATAAAAGTCTAAGCAAATGCCACAGCCACTAACAGTTACCCCTGCTGCTTCTAAGGCTTTGAAGTTTTCAATATGTTCAGACCCTTCTACGAGCATTTTTACAGCACTATTAATGCAATAGATGGCTTTGGGTTTCACATCTGTTTCCGTCAATACATAGATGAACGTTTTCATCAAGTTACGGCCTAACTCTTCACTACCTTCGCCTAAATAATCCTTCGTGAATAGTAGCACTTTACCACCCATAGAAGAGGTTGATACAGACGGTACCGCAGTTCCCATCAATTCGGGTGGCACTGTATCTTGGCTAATTGGTGCACCCATTGCTGCTTTTTCTGCTTTTGTTTTTTCATAAGCTGCAATGCTACGTTCCAAGCTACCTGTTCCATTTGTCATATAAAATGGGGCCTCTCCACCAGCAATTGTTGTATTCGTTACAACCTTTCCTAGGGGTGCGGCAAATTCATTTTCAAAAATAGCTTCCAAATCTAGGTCCTCTAAATCATTCGACGTTTGAATGTTGGCAGCACTAGCTGTAGCTACTTCCTCTTTCACCGCTGTAGGAGGAATCAACACAACGATATAATTTCCCTCTTGTTCTAATACATGGTTTTCATAGCCTCGGTATTCCCCTAATTTCACCACATTGTCACGGCTCACATCATTGTCGACAATGACTTTTACATACGTATTTGCATCGGCATCCATCGCCTTCTTTGCTTCAATCACTGGTGCTGGGCATACTTGGCCTCGCATATCTATCGTTACTTCTTTATTTGACATAGACTTGTTTCCTTCCTTCCTGAATAACACGGCCAATCTGTGCGGCCTGTAAACCCTTTGCTTGTAACGCTGAAAGTAACTGTTTTCCTTCACTTTCAGAACAAGCAAATAATAAACCACCTGATGTTTGCGGATCAAAACAAATATCGCTCCATACTGGATCTAAATGGTCAGCAAACTCAGCTTGATCACCTAATGCCTTACGATTCCCATACGTAGATGCTGGGACTAAGCCCATGCTAGCAGCCTCTACTACATCGGTAAAGAGAGGAATTTGCTCCGCATAGAGTTCCACAGATGTTCCACTAGCTTTTGCCATTTCAGATACATGACCAATCAAGCTGAATCCTGTAATGTCCGTACAACCGTGAATGGTAAACTGCGCCGCCACATCTCGAGCTCCTTTATTAATCGTTCCCATACTGTGCATCGCTTCCTCTACGCCTTCAGGAAATACGCCACCTTTCGCAGCCGTGTTCATAATTCCAGTTCCAATCGGTTTAGATAGAATCAACACATCACCAACTTGAGCATCCCCATTGGTCCAAATATGACGAGGATCGATAAGACCTGTCACAGCCATTCCAAAAACAGGCACTTCATTTTCGATACTGTGACCACCAAGAAGCGCTACTCCTGTCTCTAGTAAGACCTCATTGGCACCTTCTAATACCTCACGAAGGATACCTTCTTTCACTAAAGGTACCGGAAAGGCTACAATATTCAATACTGATATGGGAGTGCCCCCCATAGCATATATATCACTTAAACTATTACAAGTTGCCACACGACCAAAGAGTCTCGGATCTGCCACTGGAGGGGTAAAAAAATCCACCGTCTGTACAATGGCTTGACTGTCATTAATTTGATACACTCCAGCATCTTCCATCCCAGATGCATCGGTCAATACAGCTGGATGTGTAGGCATCTTCATATGTTGCAACACATCCGCTAAGATATGAGGCCCAATCTTACACGCGCAACCACCCTTGGCTGCATATTTCGTTAAATCAACCATAGATATCCCTCTCCTAGAAAACTATACTGATATACGAACACACCTTATTCTTCTGTTGCTTCTTTTCTGGATACTATCTTTTTTACATTCTTTTCAAACTTAGGTCGTGGTATCATCACTTGATGCCCACAGCCTTCACAGACTGTTACAAAGTCAACGCCAGTTCGTTTAATCTCCCAATTCTGACTACCACAAGGATGGGGCTTCTTCATTTGTACCACATCACCTACTTGGTATTTTACAAATCCCATAGGCACCTCCTATTTCCATGATTATGTCTATAGTATATCATCTAACTTTATATTTCTCTATAGGACCTTATGGGTATTGCTGAAAGTTTCTCCCTATGCAATACTTACAAACTATGAATATTGATGACGAGTATCATTTGATAAGACCTCAAAAACACCTACCATATCACTATATCGCTCAAAGCCTATAAATAGAGGTATTTCTATGTATTATCATTACACTTTTACCTTTTGAGTTCGATTCTCAATTTCTATTTTGTGTAATCCCCCTATTTAACAGGGGAATTAACACGCTACAAATGCGATAACAAAGCCGATTGAGAGAGCTTATCATTTATAAAAAATTTTTAAAATTTTCTAAAAAAAGACTTGCATTTCTCATTTTCATAGTCTATAATGTAATCAACAATGATTATTCGTTAAGTAACGAAATCAATAGGGAATCACTCAAGTGAGTGATCCCCATATACAAATAAGTATTTATTTTATTACAGCTATGTAAAGTACATGGAGGAAAGAAAATGCCAGAATTAAAAGGTACTCAAACAGAAAAAAATCTTCAAGCAGCATTCGCTGGTGAATCTCAAGCTAACCGTAAATATACATACTATGCAAGTGCAGCTCGCAAAGCTGGTATGAACAAAATCGCTGATTACTTCGAAGAAACAGCAATCAACGAATCCGCTCATGCTAAAGTATGGTTCAAATTGTTACACGGTGGCGATGTAAACGCTGACGTAGCAATCAACTTAAAAGACGCTGCTGCTGGCGAACACTACGAACACACTGTAATGTACCCAGAATTTGCTAAAGTTGCAAAAGAAGAAGGTTTCGCTAAAATCGCTTACTTATTCGAACAAGTTGGTGTTATCGAAGCTCGTCACGAAGAACGTTACCTTGACCTTGTAACTGCTGTTGAAGGCGGTAAAGTGTTCAAACGTGAACAACCAGTTGCTTGGATCTGTGCTAACTGTGGTTACATCCACATCGGCGAAGAAGCTCCAAAACTTTGCCCAGTATGTGCTCATCCACAAGCATTCTTCTCTCAACACGGAGAAACTCTTATCTAATTAGTAAACCGAGTGGTTTCTTAGATAAATACTATAACATTGTATCAAGTGATACGAACCAATCTATATAAGAACTAAGTAGTTCTAAGGGTATGTACCCGAAATAAATAATATACTAAGTAGTAATGATGTCTACCCAAGTGGGTCAAATTACATATACGTTATCCCAAGTGGGTTAGATCTAGTATAAGTATACTAAAGCGACTGTGAAAACAGTCGCTTTTTTGCATACTACTAACCTATGCAAGCTTATGGCTACCATCTATCTAGCTGATATAACTATATTGTAGTATTCATCATCTTCTCTTCATATTCGTAGGATATACTTTAGATACAGATAACAGAGTACACTACATTAGTTTTAACGCTTATACTTCTAATTATATGCTTAATTCATAGTTTCCCCCTATGAAAGCCTTGAAACAGCATATAATATACTCTAGGGTAACCTACTAATAGAGTGCACCTAATTAACGTTTATAGACTAGCTAATACGAAGGAGACACTTATGAAACGTACATTACTATTAACGACACTAGCCATAACTATCAGTTCTTCCACTTTTGCTTCATCCATTAACTACCCTAGTTTCCAAAGTGATCATAGACCTATGTCTTTCAAAATGGCGTCCACTGAAGATATGAAAGCCTATACAAAAGACTTAGAAAATTACTTAGCAGATACAGATGCAGTGATTCAAATGTTGATTACTAAAAAACGTGCTGCTATCGATGCTTATAATGCTGGTGTACGTGAATATAACAAGGATGACTTTTTCCACAAAGACCGTGTAGAACCTTACTCCTATGATGAAAGTTACTCCCAAACTAAACGTGTAGGTGGTCATACCTATCATTCTTTCGGAGATACAGTGATTATCACGTCTGATAATATCATTCCTGCAGCAGAAGAGACAAAATCCCAGAAAAAAGAGGAAGATGATGCCTTCGCACGTATGATGCGCCGCATGGAAAAACACCTTGGCGTTGATCGCTGGTAAGGTTTCCTATATATACCTTTAAATAGCCTTACACTACCCTTACCTATATTCTTTTATATTCCCTCCCCTATATCAACCATATACCCCATACAAATAAGGATTTCTATCGCTCGATACAGGTCCTTATTTTACATCTGTCATGGCACACTCAAGGAATAGCCTATTTTCTTCAACTCTATGACAGAAAAAAGCTGCAACCTACGCTATATCTGTAGGTTGCAGCCGTATATCTTTTAGTACTTTCATCATAGATACATGATGCATCTAATACATTACTTATACCTTATCGAATTGTTTTTGTATCGTTAAATGCTTCTTGGTCAAAAGTACCTTGTAAACGATCTACTACGATAGCATTTGTCATGGAACCACTTACATTTAACATTGTACGTCCCATATCAACGATAGGATCTACTGCTAAAATTGGAGAAATGGATCCGAAGAATGCACCCATACCGGTACCAGATAAGGAAACAGAGGCTGCCATTGTCGCTGTACCAGGTACGCCAGCAATTCCCAAGGAGCCTAAAGCGATAACGATAACGCTCATTACATACATGGTAAAGTCTAATGGCACACCAGATACTCGAGCAATATAGATGATACACAACGCTGGGAAGATACCTGCACAACCTTGCATACCTGCTGTGGTACCAAAACTTGCTACTGTATTCGCAGTGGCAGGATTAACACCTAATTTTTTAGTCAATGTTTCTACCGTCAATGGCAACACGCCCATGCTAGAACGAGATGTGAAAGCTAAGATTAATGCCTCTTTTGCTTTACGGAAGTACATAATAGGGCTCACACCGAATACTGTTAATAATACGGCTTGTACAAGTAACATAATCACTACGCCTACATAGATCAAGATGATAAACAAGGCCATATCAGCAATAGCACCAAACCCTTTTTGTGCCAATGTAGTAGCCAACAATGCAACGACACCATATGGCATCAAACCGATGATGAAATCAGCTACCCAGAAAATCACCGTATAGGCTTCATCAAATAGTTTTGTCATCACTTCTAAATCACTGGCACCATGTTGTTTTACCAGTCTAGCAATACCGCCGATGATAACACCGAATACTACAATAGCAATAACATTCGTTTGCGCCATAGCATTCACAGGATTGGAAGGAATCAAGGCACGCAATGTGTCTACTACTGGTTTTACTTCACGCATTTTGGAATCCCCAGCCACTGCTAAGGTACCTTCCCCTAATCCAGTTACTGTACCTAGCACTAAGCCTACGATAGCAGCAATACCAACCATGACTAAGGCTACCACGCCTGTGGAGGATACAAGACGCTTTAAGTTCGCATTCGTATCCATATGTAAGATAACATGAACAATGGAAATAAATACCACAGGAATAACGAGCATACGAATTAAATCAATGAATCCTCCCCCGATAAGAGAGAACCACTTCGTGCTTTCCTTGATGAATACCACATCCATCGGGTTGTTAGGGAAACCTGCAATCAGTTGCACCGCAACCCCTAGTACAGCACCTACTACAGTGGCAACCATTACTAATGTACCGAAGTGAATATTTCTTTTTTGAAGAAAATATACATATCCTAAGGCGATAACGAATAGCACGAGTATACCTATCGTCATAGGATCGCTAATCATGAGAAATTGTGTAAAAAATGGCATATCCATACAAATTCTCCTTCCTTTCCAGACCTAACTATAGTCCAATTACTTCTTGATTCCCTGCACTGTACAGGCAACAATATGACCCAATTATATCATTCTCAATATAGTACGTCAATATTCCTACTTTTTATATAGGTTTATATCCATGAATTATAATCATAAACTAAATCATAATTAACAGCATTAGTTAACAAATATAGGAGACGAATTATAAAATTTATAGTACAATAGAATAGTAAAGGTTAACAATAAGAGATCTATTGTACGATGATGTGCGCCCATGAATAGAAACGAACTAACATGACATCTGACTACGTATGTTTAGGAGGATACCATGGATACATCTTACTATTATAATTTTATCATCTTAGTACAAACGGGGAATATGACGCAAGCAGCAGAGATACTGCATATTACACAACCAGCTTTAAGTAAGCAACTCAAGTACTTAGAAGCAGAATTTGGTACCCCCCTATTAGTCATCAAGCGCGGTCAACGTGGAGCTAGCTTTCATCTGACCGAAGCTGGCCGTATTTTCTATGAAAAAGCACAACAATTGTGTTCCATTGAAGAGTCTACCTACGCTGATGTAAAACGTCTTAGTTCTGAAGTAGAAGGCACTCTTCGTATCGCCTCCTCTGCCTCAAGGTCTACCGCCTTAATTCAGCAATATTTGCATTTCTTTTCCCGCCAATACCCTGTAGTACGTTATGAAATTTATGAAGGATTAATGACAGATGTAACGGAATCCTTATTAAATGGTAGCGCTGAAATTGGTCTATGCAATGAGCAAATGGTAGATACCAACAAATTTGATGTTCTCTATACGCAAACGGAGGACTTATATGCTCTGTTCCGAAAAGATTTATTTTGGACAGATCGTGACCTAGAAAGTATTTCTTGGAATGATATTGCCAAATGTCCTCTCAGCTTATCTGGTGGTTCTGTACGCATGCTCATGCAAGCTCATCACAATGACTTCTCTTCTCTCAATGTTATTTCTGTAACTACCACGAAGAGTTCTGCCATTGAATGGGCTCAATCTGGACGTACCATAGCTATTATTCCTATGGATGGACAGGAAACTGTATCTCATCCAGATATGACTCGCATTAAGTTAACAGAACTGACCAACACATTCTATAAGGCCTTTATCACCATCAAAGGACAACCTTTGTCCATGGTGGCACAACAGTTTCTAGAATTCTATAAAGCACATTCTGGAGAATAATATAGTAATACAAAAGGGTCCCGAAGGACCCTTTTTTCATATCCAATTATAATTCTTCTGTTTCTTTGATTAAGCCTCGTTTTTTCTTATTTAGATATAAGAAATACAGTGGCAAGATAATAATACAACCACCAAGACCCCAAATCAATTGATTTGGTTTTGCTTGTGCCAACATCCAAAGAGATGTAATGATGGCAATCACAGGGATAATAATACCTCCTGGAATTTTGTACGGACGCTCTTTATGAGCCCATTTTTTACGGAAAATAATGACAGAAACACAAGTTGGTAAATACTGCGTAAACCGAGATACGGCGCTGATGGCTGCCAATTGAACAAAGCTACCGCTCCATGCTAGTAATAAGCTAAATACACCTGTCACAATACATGCGACAACTGGCGTGCCCCAACTAGTACGTTTGGCTAGGATACTTGGTAACATACCATCTTCTGCCAGAGATGTTGCAATACGAGGTCCTAGGAAGGACTGAGCAATGTTAATACCACCCATAGATAACAACGTACCGGCTAGCACGAAGTACATGCCCCATGGTCCCATAATTTGACCAAATGCCGTTTGCAATGGTGCTTTATCATTAGCAAGGCTATCACCCATAATACCGATACATACTGCCAATACCAACATATATAACACAGATACGATGATCATGACCGTAATGATGGCACGAGGCAAATTCTTTTTAGGATTTTCCATATCTTCTGCGGCTACCGCAATGGCTTCAAATCCGGTATACGCAAAGAATAGCAATATCGCAGTGGCTGCGAATGCTCCCGATACGCCTCCATCTGAAAGTTCCACAAAATCTGGTACAAACGGTGTAAAGTTTGTTCCATTAATGGCAAACAACCCGATGACAATGAACGCAAATAAAGGCACTAATTTAGATACGGTAATCAAATTATTCAGAATTTTAGTCATGTTAACGCCAATAATATTAATCACCGTTAATAAGACGATGATGATCGTGGCGATGACATCTTTCATAAAATCCCCAGATAGCGCCGGAATGGCTGCCCCCAAGGCTGTCGCAAATCCTACTGCCATAACTGCCCAAGCGATGAGCACAACAATCCATTTAAGAACACCTACTTCAAATCCCCAAAAGTCACCTAAGGAATGCTTTGCGTATAAATAGGGTCCTCCATTACGAGTGAAGAATCCCGCTACTTCAGCAAAGCATAAGGCAATACAAATGGCAAGGAATGCATCAAATAACAGCACCCCTAAACTCGCTGGCCCCATAAGAGCATATACTTTATTCGGCAATAAGAAAATCCCTGTTCCTACAATAGCGTTAATGCCGAGGAGAACGATACTCCAAAAGCCAAATTTACTATCTTTTTGTTCCATATTAGGCCTCTTTCTTAGCTGCCTCTACAAAGTCTTTGAAAATCGCTGCATTCAACTCTGTATGACGCATCATTTCTGGATGAAATTGATACGTACGTAAGTATGGGTAGTCTGTGCCTTCCATAGCCTCTACGACAGTATCTTTAGCACGGCCTACTACACGCAAGCCTTCTCCTACTTCTTTCACAATTTGGTGGTGATGAGAGTTAACCATCACTGTTTCAGATTCTAATACACCAAATAATTTGGAATCCTTTTCAATCACCATAGAGTGCGTTGGTAATCCTGCTGTTTGATTTTGGGAATGCTTGATCGTAGCAAAGGCAGGTAAGTCTTGATATAAGGATCCTTTATGGGCTACGTTGATAATTTGATGTCCACGGCAAATCCCCATAATAGGAAGCTTGCATTCTTTTGCGAAAGCTAATAAACGCATATCAAAGATATCGCGTTCTGGCCATATAGCACCTAATCCACGCTCTGGTTCTTCTCCATAAAATTGTGGGGCAATGTCATGACCACCAGAAAGAATGAGACCATCTAATCGTTCTACCAATGCTTTCAATGTTGCTTCATCTTCTTGGAATGGAATAATCACAGGAATGCCGCCTGCTTCTAATACAGACTGCACATAATCATCATTCACATAGGATCGTTTATATCCCGGAAATGGACCGCCTTGGTCAATCATATGAGAACCTGAGATACCGATTAATGGTTGTTTCATAAGTAACACCTCTCCTTAAAAATACAGAGTATATATAGCTATATAATAAAATAATTTATCCTTCATTACAAGGTGTACATACATCTATTCACAAAAATAGATGTTTTTTTGATTCCCTCCATACTACAAAAATAAAATTAGAGGAAAGTCCATACTATAGATGGGCTTTGCTCCATATATCAGGTTATATCTGTTACAATAACTTGTTTCTACTATATTCTATTAGTATTTACCAACTTTAACATAGGCAATGCCATCCATAATAGGACGAGCAGTTCTTGCTACACCAGCTTTGGTAACATATAGACTCTCTGTATCTATATCAATATTAAATGTAAAAGTCCCACTTGGATGACCCAAAGTAACGGTTTTCGTACGCTTAGCCTCTTCACTGACCACATCATTGACAATCGTCCCTGGAATAAGTGCTGCTGTTGCAGTAGCAATACCGCCAGTGACTGCATAGGCCTTATGAATCACTTGTAATGCTTTTGTTCGTGCTACTATATCTATCGATGCACCCTCAATCACGCGGCCCTGTATATCGGTATACGTAGAAGCAGTACCCACCATACATACCTTTGGAATGGCTGGACTAGCGCTTTCTTTTGATGTAGCTAATCCCATTCTGACAGCGGCAGTCCTACGAATATCCTCTAATATATCTAATAGACCCTCTGCATCTGCTTCGATATCACTTGGCATTTCTGTTCCTATATATCCTAAATCTTTTGCTTTCACAAATACACCCGGTGTGGCAGAGTCCACAAAACTTACGTCTATCCTATGATTATTCTTCGCTGTATGCGTATTTCCCACTTCCAAAGTGATGGTATCTCGCGCATTCCCCGTTGGCAATAATTTCCCAGTTTTAGAACCGCTAGGGGATTGAAAGTAGAGCATAATTTGTGCCCCTGTACCCGGAACTCCATCGATGGCAAAGTCTCCTGTTACCACTGGTAATCCATCTTGTACAGGGATATGAGCTTCTATAATTTTATGGGTATTCGTATTATGTATGCGAACTACAGTGATTGGCTCGACTAGTTCTACCAAACCACGTAACATAGCAAAAATACCAACTCCAGATGAAATGTTACCACAATTACCTTCATAATCGACAACTGCCGTATCGATACCTACGTAAGCAAATGTATAGTCTACATCACATCCTTCCACCGAAGCAGGTCCCACAATAGCCAGTTTACTCGTTAAAGGGTCTGCTCCTCCAATCCCATCAATTTGTCGTACATCTGGACTCCCATAGAGGGATAGGATCATTGCATCTCGTTCTGTTGAATCTGTTGGCAAGTCTGGAGCATATAAATAAGCTCCTTTACTAGTTCCGCCACGCATATATAATACGGGTAATTTCATATAATCTTTCATCATACACCTCACATATAGAGGATGACACAGTCTGCACTGTGCCATCACTTACTCTAATTTATTAACTGTTATTCCTAATTATTGCCCACCATTACGCAAGAAGTTCAATTTACCTCCCGCTCGAACAATTTCTAATTGTCGTTCATTTAATGGTGTTCTTAATCTATACATAGTAGATTTTGTTTTATTCTCTACGGTAAATACACCAGCTGCAAAGGAAGCATCATCACAATGATAGAATAATTCATCACCTTCTTGAATACTCTCATAATCTGCATCATTTTCAAATAATAAAGGCAAAATACCAAAGTTCACAAGATTATCCATATGAATCCGTTCAATAGATTTTGCAATCACTGCTTTTACTCCTAAATACATTGGGCAAAGTGCGGCATGTTCACGAGAAGATCCTTGTCCATAACTTTCACGAGCTACAATCACATTATAGTATCCATGCTCAACATTTTCTTTACATTCTTCTGCAAAATCTGGTTTTACAGGACTAAATACATATTGACTATATTTAGGTACATTCGATCTAAATTTCAAATATGGTCCAGCTGGCATAATATGATCTGTTGTAATTTTATCTTCTACTTTGATCGTCACTTTAGCAGAAATTATTTCTGGTAACGCAATATTGCTAGGAGGCTCTCCAATATTAGGACCTCGTAAAATAGATTGGTTTACATCACATTTTGGTGCAACAATCAAGGAATCATCAATTTCATACACCTCAGGAAGCTCAATTGTTGGTACTTCTATCCCTATTTCACGAGGATCTGTAATCGTTCCCATTAAAGCAGAGGCTACCGCTGTTTCTACTGAAACTAAATGCACTAAGGCATCTTTAGTCCCACTACGACCTTCATAGTTACGGTTATTTGTACGTAAAGAAATAGATTTTGTTCGTGGCGCTTGTCCGCAACCTACACAGAATCCACAGGCACTTTCAAACAAACGTGCTCCAGAAGCAAGTATATCTGCTAAGGCTCCATTTTTTGTAATCATTGCTAATGCTTGCTTGGATCCAGGAGCTACCCCAAAACTCACATCTGGATGAATTTTACGTCCTTTCAACATTGCTGCTACCATCATTAAATCTCGATAACTGGAATTGGTGCAGCTTCCTACTAGTACTTGGTCTACTACAACATCTTTTAATTCTGCTACTGTTTTTACATTATCTGGAGAGTGTGGACATGCAATCATAGGCACTAATGCATTTAGATCAATTTCAATGACTTCATCATACTGCGCATCTTCATCTGGCTGCAATTCTACCCATACATCTTCACGACCTTGAGCTCGTAAAAATTCTTTTGTTTTTGCATCACTTGGGAAAATGGATGTAGTAATCCCCATTTCTGCCCCCATATTTGTGATTGTTGCACGCTCCGGTACTGTTAAAGATGCTACGCCTTCTCCTGTATACTCGATGGCTGTTCCTACATTTCCTTTAGTGGTTAAAATACTTAATACTTTTAACACGATATCTTTTGCTGCACACCAAGCTTGTAAACGCCCATTTAATTTAATATTAGTAACTTTTGGACAAGTTAAATGGAATGGCTTTCCTGCCATAGATGCCGCCACATCCATACCCCCAACACCGACAGCAAACATTCCTAAGCCTCCAGCAGTTGGAGTATGACTATCTGCACCTACTAAAGTTTGACCTGGTCTAGCAAATCGTTCTAAATGTACTTGATGGCAAATCCCATTACCTGCTTTTGAGTAATAAATACCATATTTACTTGCTACATCTTGTAAATATTTATGATCGTCTGCATTTTCAAATCCATCTTGTAATGTATTATGATCTACATAGGATACAGATAGGGTCTTTACTCTATCTAACCCTAAAGATTCAAATTCTAAATATGCCATAGTCCCTGTGGCATCCTGTGTTAACGTTTGGTCTATGGCAACAGCAATATCTTCACCTGCAACCAGTGTTCCCTCTACTAAATGAGTTTCTAATATTTTATAGATTAAACTTTTTCCTGCCATCTTAGTCCTCCTACTTATGACTAACTACGGTTTTACCTTACTTGAAGGCCTTTATAGTTTAAGTATATATGTTGTAAGTAAATAAATAAAATAGATTACATTTATCTTATATGATAAAATATTTTTATTAAAGGAGGGCTACCATGGAAACTATGGAAAAAGATTGGCATTTTTTTATTGCTATCGCAGAAGAAGGTAATATGACAAAGGCCGCCAATCGTTTATATATCTCTCAGCCTGCGTTATCGTATCGTTTACAGCAACTAGAAAAACAGTTCAATAAACCTTTATTTATACGTACATCTCGTGGCGTTACCTTAACAGAAACGGGGGAATTATATTATCACTATGCCTTAGATATGCTACATAGAAAACGTGAATTTGAAAACACTCTATCTAATTATAGTGAAGAAATAACGGGGACATTACGGCTTGGCGTCTCGAGCATCTATGCCAATTATATGTTACCTGATATTTTGTCAGGATTTACACAAGTCTATCCAAAGGTAAAGTTAGAAGTTTATACTGGCATTAGTTCCAAAATTGCTCAATTATTTCAATCTAATGAAGTAGAGGTTGCTATTATTCGCGGTCCTCAATCCATTGACGACGAATCATTGTTAATTCACACAGATCGCATCGGTTTAGTAACCAATACATCCTTACCCTCTAAACCTATGCCCAGAGAAGATATCTTGACTTTGCCATTTATACGATATGCAACAGCCCATGATTTATATACTATCATCGATAAATGGTGGAAACAGCATTACCAAGTCCCTCCCAACGATAGTATAAAAGTTGATACCATGGCTACATGTCGACAATTCATCAGAAAAAATTTAGGATGGTCTGTCCTCCCAGAAACGGGATTGGGCAGGTTCTCTGATGAATTTACCTTTGAACCATTACTATGGGAAGATGGTACACCTCTATTGCGAGAAACAAAGCTTTATTATCAAGCAAATGCCCTACAACGTAGAGCTGTTCAAACATTTATTTCGTATATAAAAAATAATATAGACTAAATAGAGGAACGTTGATATCTAACACTCAACGTTCCTCTATTATTTTACTTAAAAATAAATGCCAGCATAAGAATTCCTTGTCTTATGTGTAAGACCTTACACTAATTCTGTAATCTGTTGGCTATTCCTATGTACTACATGCTTCCACCGTAGATCATCGCTAGTAAAGAGACCTACAAATATTTTATGCACTGTCAATCCTATACTCCTTTACATCACAACAAACTGTTATATCTCTCGGAACGATTTTCTAATGACTTCTCTCGTGCCTGAATTTCTAATTTTTTCATAATTTCATACTTACGTTCATCCAAATCTTTTTCTTCAATAATAGAAATTCTAGGATAGCCTAATTCTTTATCCTCCCGTATATCCTTTAGGAATTCAAGGAACTTTTCTTTTTCCTCATCTGTCATATTTTTATTTAATACCACAGTAGTATCACCATTAAATACGAATTGACTCATAAATCCAATTGATCCGTACGTATATTGAAAACTTCTAGTAAAATACTGTGCCTTCACATAAGGGTCTATCACTCTTGAGTAATTTCCAGATTCCATGACAGCTACATATTTTCCAGTTATCGTATTTTTTTTAACATTTAAGTCTGGAGGGTTGCTATCTGGTGTATACATTACTAGTGCCACTAATGACATAATGCCTATATAGGCAAGTATTAAAATAATCTCTACACCATATTTCTTAATATATCCAATCATATCTATACCTTCCTCTTTATGGATACACCACTGTATTAATCTGTATACTATACTTATAAGATGGCCTTACTTTATTCACTATCAATCCCATTTTCTTTCATATTAAAATTTGGCATATTCATTTTCTGATACAATAGTTGCTATCTTATCCTCAGGTAAGTTAGAACTCTTAATGCCTAACTTTTCATAGGACCAAAGGTCAAAGAGCTCATTATCATAGGCTTGCTCTGCTAATACATCGTAACCAAAGTTATTGGAAATATGCATTTCTTCATCTAACATATAGGAGAACACCGTCCACGGTTCAAGATGGCAAGCAATAAATGCATTTCGCATGTAATTCGACCACAGCGCTAGTTGTTCCATCGTAGCATCATAAGTTGCCTTAGAAACCACCTTACGGTCTACCATCTCCTCAAAAGTAAGGTATTCACCATCGACAATGATATACCCTAGTTGACGACATACCGTTCCATCATTCTCTACATATAGATATACCCGATGATATGTACCTGGCAAGATAGAATACAAAATATCGTAACTATTTTGAAGATATTGTGGAATCAAATCATGAATATCTTCCCCTGTAAATTCTATAGCTGGATCTACTCTAACCATTTCCTCTACCTCCTCTTCAATAAACTGAGACATATCTATGTGCATAGTCCCTGTGATACATCCTTCATGTGGTGCTACTGCATGCGTAAGCAGTGGTTCCCCATCTGGTGAGAAATATCTTTTTTCCCAAGCTTCTACTAAAGCTAGCTCATCAGTAAAATTATCTTCTGTGACATTGTCATATACATAAGAGAGTTCACCAGTAGAAATATTAAATATACAATCTAAGGATGTATATTTTTTTCCTAAAATTGTATGCATACTATTAAACTCATCAGACCAGTCCCAATAAAGAGCTGCCACTCTAAAATCATTAATACCAGCAAATTTTGATTGTATATTTCGTTCTTTAATCCATGTATTATCCGCATACTCAATATAGATATTTAATTTTTCCTTATTACAAATTGTATCCAAATGAAAATACATGTTTTTGCAGTCCTTAGAAATAAAATCTCTCAAATAAATTTCTTTTTTCTTAATTATATTATTCAAAATGTTAACTAAATTAATAGTATCAAGCCTATGCTTGAGTATTTTTTCTGGAATGATATTTAGTTGTTTTACTAAACTAGATACTTCAGAGTACCAAAAAACACGACTTGTAAGTCCTATCTTTCTATACTCCCAGATTACTCTTGGTGTAGTGAAATATTCATACTCTAATGGAAGTTCATGATAATATATTTGACTATTTCCATTGGAATCCAGTTCTAACTCAACAAACTCCAAAAGACAATCCTCTTCATTCTCTTCATTTGCTATACTACTATAAGCACTATGTGCTATTTCTCCTAATTTTACCCCTAAATCTGAAATATTTTTTCTAGTATATTTAGAAATTATAAATAAATCATTTTCAACTATAAAAGAATCATCATTATATACGACTATAAAACTGCTCGTATATGATATTGAACTTACTTCAGCATAAACTAATATCTTTGACCAATTGTCAGGGATATACGTATCGCCTAGCTCTCTAGTTGCCTGTATTAAATTTTCTTCCATCAGCAACTTTTTGTCTTCTGCAAACATTATGAGCCTCCATTTAAAAAGCTTTCTGTCGCTTCTTGTTCATCAATAACAAATTTTACATTAAATTTTTTCGGCCTTTTATTCGCTCCATCATATACTATATCTATCGTTACGTTCACCTCCTTCCCCTCTTGTAATGCCTTCTTCCATTGATTTTCTATTTTCCTATATCTACTATTATTTACAATTGCATCCATAGCAACTAAATTATCTAATTCTCCCGAGCCCCCAAAGATTCGAGCTATCAGATGTCCACCATGGTCGTTTGGTAATCGGTCTTCATCTGCATTTAATTAGTCTCCTTTATTTCTCCATTCCTCTTCATATATTCTTTAATTAAGGAATCATTTAATTCACGGAGTCCTTGTGCTACTTTTTTTCCATCTTTATAGGATAAATGGGATTTTTCTATAGAAGACAAAAACACTTCAATATCTGGTATTCTTTTATACAACAAATAAAAGGTATTTATATCTTCATCATCCATTGATTGAAAACTTGTAGTAAAGTTAGCATCATCCATGTAGTTATTTTTTAATCTCTCCAAGCTAGAATACGATTTTCTTCTTTCTATATCATCAATATAGTTTTTATCATATTCCATATTTAAAACTTTAACAATATAAATACCTAACCCCAGCTTCGTCTTTGTATATCCCGACAATCCATAAGTGTATATATAGTCACCCTTAACAATATAACTATACATCTCATTTTCTATATTAACATTGTTAAAATAATCTCTTAATTCATAAAAATAGGTTATTTCATATCGGAAAAAAGTTTTTGTAGTCATATACCGGTGAATATTGATATATAGATAGAGTGAGCCAATTATCCCGACAATTATTAAAAGCCATATACATACTTTTCGCATTCTTCATCACCCAATAAACATAAGTTCATCAATTTTATATACCACAGCATAGGTTGTTTTATAAGTAAAAACTTCTTACTTCTTTCTTCTTTCGTCTTTCTTTTTTCATATCAATACCCCTATTACATAATGACCACATCCCAAAACCTGATATGTTCTATACTTTCACTATATCATATATAGGCAACACTAAAAAAGACTAAGCCCGAAAGCCTAGTCTTTTTCATATTCTTGTTTATGCTGTTTATAGCAATGGTTTACGTACAACGTCGATGATAGATCCATCACGATATTCGATGATTGCTACTACATCTTTAGGGTCTTGAGATACTTCAATACCTTCTGGTTTACCAACCATATCGTACGCCATTTGTTGTAACTCTTCGATTGTGTAAATTGGCAAGTTGGAATCTTTGAAACGTTCAATTAAATCTTGACGATTTGGATTGATCGCAATACCACGTTCTGTTACTAATACGTCGATACTTTCACCAGGAGTGATAACTGTTTCCACGCGTTCACGAATCATTGGCAAGCGACCACGAATCAATGGGCAAGTAATAACTGTTACTTTTGCCCCTGCTGCTGTGTCGGAGTGACCACCGGAGGCACCCATCAAGATACCATTGGAGTCAGTCATACAGTTTACGTTGAAATCTGTATCGATTTCTGTAGCGCCCAAGAATACTACGTCTAAGTAGTTTGTCATGCAGTCTGTTGTAGGGTCTGCGTACATGGATGCGCTCATTTCGATATGATTTGGATTTGTGTCCAAAGATGCCGCTGCTGTTGTATCAAATGTTTGTGTATCATAGATAGCTTTGATGTGTCCTTTTTCAAGCATGCTTACTAGTACGCCTGTAGCACCGCCAACACCGAATCCGCCAACAACGCCTTTTTTCTCTAATTTTTCACCGATGAACTTCGCCACTGCTAATGGAGCTCCGCCAGCGCCCAATTGGAAAGAGAAACCTTCTTGGATAATACCAGCTTCATCAAGGAATTCTGCTGCCATTTCCGCAATTTTAATTTGTACAGGGTTTTTCGTGATTCCCACAGCACCAGATGCGATACCTTCTGGGTCACCGATAGCCTCTACTTCTACGATGTAATCTACATCTGTTTGAGGGATGGAGATTGGGTATACATTGTCGATTAAGTTATCTGTTAACAATACAGTTTGGTCTGCATAGTGAGAGTCAACCATAGCATAACCCAAAGCACCGCAAGCAGATTTGCCTTTACGGCCTGTGGCATTACCACGACGATCACAAGCCGGTACGCCCATGAAAGCTACATCAATGTGAGCTTCTCCAGTGCAAACTGCACGAGCACGTCCACCATGGGAACGAATCACTACTGGGCGTTTTAATACGCCTGGGTTCAAGCTTAAGAATTTACCCAATGCATCACGAAGACCAGATGTTTCGATGGCTGTTACTGTGCCATCTTTAATCATATCGATTAAAAATTCATGGCAAGGTGCTAAGGAAGAATTAAGGATTGTAATATCTTTGATTCCTTTAGCTTGTACACGGTCCATCACAAGTTTCATTACATAGTCACCATTACGTAAATGATGGTGGAAGGAAATAGACATACCATCTTTCAAACCTACTTTTTCAATAGCTTCATCGATGGATCCTAGTAATTTATTTTCACCTGGAGTGTGAAGTTTCACTGGTTTACCTGCACGTGTACCAGTTTCTGTCATAGCGAATTGACCTTCATATACACGACGACCTTGAAGGCATTCTAATTCCATAGGAATGTCGCGACCAATTTTATTTAACATCGATTTCTGCTCCTTCCTCAAGTTCTACTTTGATACCTGCTGCACGGGCTTTATCTACCACGCGTTGTGCACGTACTACGATAGGACCGTCAATCATTTTACCATCTACAGCGATAACGCCTTTATTGTTGCGAAGTGCTTCTGCATAGGAGTTCAACACTTTTACAGAATGCGCAATTTCTTTTTCATCTGGCGTGAACACTTCATGGATAATTTTGATTTGGCTCGGGTGAATACAAGATTTTCCATCGTAACCTAATGCTTTGATGAATTCTACTTCTTCACGGAAACCTTGTGGGTCTTTCACGTCAGAGAATACTGTATCAAGCACACGAATACCAGCTTCACGAGCTGCATGAAGGATCGTTTGACGAGCAAATAACAATTCATGAGCTGGTTTATGTTTACCTGTACGAAGGTCAGCACGGTAGTCTTCCGCACCAAGAGCAATCGCTACTACACGAGGGCCTTGTGCGATTTCACGTACATTGTATAGGCCTTTTACGGATTCGATAGCTACGATAATATTGATAGTACCTTCTTCCCAACCGTTCGCTTTTTCTACTTCTTCAATTTTTTTAGCTACGATTTCTACTTCAGATACATCTTCTGTTTTTGGAAGACGAATCAAGTCAGGTTTTGCTGGTACGATTACATCAAGGTCAGCATAACCATATGGAGTTTGTGTAGGATGGTTGATACGAACCACTGTTTCACCTTTAAATTTTAAAGTTTTCAAAGCTTCTGCTGTCAATAAACGAGCTGTATCTTTTTCAGTGACTGCTACAGAGTCTTCAATGTCAAACATGATGGAGTCTGCACCGTGGATATCAGCACTATTAATCATTTTAGGTGTGTTACCAGGTACGAACATCATGGAACGAGATAAACGTTTTTTTGCTAATTCAGTTAATTGGCTCATTATGCTTCGCTCCCTCTTTCTAATGCACCCAATACACGGGCTTTAATCGTATAATCCCAAGCTGCTTTATCGATTGCTGTTACTTTCACACCATCGAACCCCGCTTCTTTTACAGTGGCTTCGATGAAATCACGAATATGCTTACCGTAAGCACGCTCAACTTTTGATTTTAATTCTACTTCGATACCAGATGCAATTGGTTCTACTGTTACCAATACATCATTTTTTTCATCAAAGCCAGCCATAGCTGCTTTCACTAGATGTTTCATAGCAAATCCTTTCTATTACATCAAAATATAGCATAAAAGTCAGGTTCTACAGAGGTATTTCCCCTGTAGACTCTGACTATACAAATTACCTTGTCCTATAGGATGCCTAGCATACCCCACCATGGATAGCCTACTACGAATGTAAGGGTTAAGCACAATACAGCGATAATACCGCCAGTAATCCACCAATCTTTTACATCATTGTAACCTGCGCCAAATACGATTGGTGCTGCTGCTCCGCCGTAGTGTGTTAATGCACCACCATAAGAGTTAGATGCACAAAGCACTAATGCTAATGCCATAGGATTTACACCTGCTGCTGGGCCTACTGCCAAGAATACAGGTAGCATTGCTACTACATAAGCAGATCCAGATGCAAATAAGTAACGAATTGCTACGGAAATAATACCGATAATAACAAGTGCTACAAATCCATTATCTCCGAAGTGAAGATGTGTTTGCATTACATCTGCTAACCATTCGAAGAATTTTGCTTTAGATAACGCATCAGATAAACCGATGATACCACCGAACCACATCAATGTGTTCCAGCCACCTTTATTGGCAACCATATCATCCCATTTAATCGCGCCTAAGCAGAAACTAGCAACCATAGCTACAATAGCTACTGCAGTAGCATCAATTTTAAATTTAATACCAAATGCTGCTAAGATAGAAGGCAATGCCCAACCTACTAATGCAAAGATGAAAATACCAACTAATGTTTTTTCAGCGCTAGTCATAGGTCCTAATTCTGCTAAGCCTTCTGCCGCAATTTTCTTATTGTCAACTGTAGTCAACGTTGGTTTGTTTAATAAGTATGTTACATATGGAACTATTAATAACATTACTATGCCTGGTACTGACATAGCCAATGCCCATAATCCCCAATCTAAATGTACACCTAACATTTTTGCCATGAAGTCACCTGCTAGTGCATTTGGTGCCATCGCTGTTAGGAACATTAAGGACGTAACTTTTGTTACCATGTACGTATTAACCATTAAGAAACGACCAGCTTTGTTCGCTGTTTCACCAGGTTCAGAACCCAAGGATTTCGCTACGGAGTTCATGATTGGGAATACGATACCACCACAACGAGCAGTGTTAGATGGTGTAGCTGGGGAAATGATTCCGTCTAATAAAGCCGTTACATAGCCTAAACGAAGTACTGTACCGCCAAATGCATTGATTAGATGATACGCAATACGACGGCCTAAACCAGTCTTTACAAATGCTACAGATAAAGCAAATGCAGAGAATACCAACCATGCTGTTGTTGTAGCATAACCAGAAAGAACTGCTTTTGTGTTACCCAAAAATAATGCAGAACCTGCAATAGCGGATAATACTACTACAGGAGCTGGAAATGGCTTCAAAATTAAGCCTACGATAGCTGCTAAATAGAAACCAAATAGTTTCCAAGCACCATCTGCTAATCCTTCTGGAGCTGGGCTATACCAGATCACGATTGGGATTAACAACATAATCAAAGCATTGATTACTTTTTTGTTCATCTTGTGTCTCCTTACTACATAAGATATAAATACATTGCCTATGTTGCTTGCACTCATACTTTCTATAAACGTGAAACTTAATATATATATAAATGAATGTATATAAGGGCGGTTCACCACTTACTAGAATACTAGAACGTGCAAATGTCTAGGTCTTTTTACGCTCTCATTATATCCAATCATTTCAGAAGGTAAAAATAAAAATCCTTTATAAGGCTTATAAAAATTTTATTATCATCAAAAAGCCTTCATGTATGCATTTAGAGAATACATTATAAACATAGGTATCATGCGGTTTTTATGTTATTCCTACTAAATTGTTCCTATTTTCATGATATATATCTATAATAATTGCTACTTTCATATACATTAACAGTCTGTTAATAGTATTATAAACTAATCAAATATTAGCATTAGAAAAATCTATACATTGTAAAAACTCAAGCATACTAATATACAAAAGTACCAACTACAATGCAAACCACATACAAAAAGAACGCAACTCAATTAGCTGCGCTCTTTATATGTAATACTTTATACGCTTTATCAACTATGAGGCCTTGTTCGACCAGACATGTAACCCCTATCTATCTATATACGTAGTCAGGGACATATTTTTTGCTGACCAAATATATACAAATCCATTAAGTTGTATACTTATATCTATGGACAAAAATACCTGACAGTTGTAAATCCTTACCATACGCACATCAGCCTCTTAGCTTGTATATCCCGATAATGTAACGATTTGATGATTTTCGTAATACTCTGTTACATAATCAATGAAAGTTTTCACTGCAATAAGCTTTGTACTTACTTCATCGTGGAACAAATAGGTAGAACGTACCAATGGACGATTATCTTTCATCCGCAAAGGTTCTACATAAATACCATGTTCACGGCAACTACCAAGTCCTAAATATGGTAAAATAGCCCAACCTAATCCTTCTCGCACAAAGTGACGGCAAGTCACCATAGAATCCAGTTCCATGGCTGGTCTCACATCCCCCACGCTATGTTCTTTCTTCCAATTTTCTACCACTGTCGCAATGGATCCATCCGTGCGATAGTTAAGCATCGGAATATCTCGTAATTCCTTGTAATCTACAGGATGTTTATAGACTAAACAATAGGGTTCATCAAAAAGACGCACACCATTCGGCACATGATTATATTCACCACGGGCAAAGGCAATCATCACCTCTCCAGAATTAAACATTTTATTCACATGGGAGCTATACCCTGTCTTTACTTCAATACGAATCTTAGGATACTGTTTTGTGAAATTATTGAGTAAATGAGGCAACTCATAGTCCGCAAAATTAATGGATGCAGCAATTTTTAAGGTACCTTGTATTTTTCCCGTCACCTTTCCAATATTTTGTCGCAATTCCTCCCGGGACCGAATCATACGTCGGCAATAATCGTAATACAGCTCGCCTTCTGCAGTTAACGCAATGCCATCATTAGCACGAATTAATAAGGGACGCCCTAAAATATCTTCTACTTGCTTTAATCGATAGCTTAATGCAGGTTGTGAAAGAAATAATTTTTCTGCTGCTTTCGTAATATTGCCTTCTTCCACCACTGTGACGAAGGTTTGCCATTCTTTTGCTTCCATATACAACCTCCTTACTTGTGTTAATCTATTATATATTATCTCATATATCGAAAGATTTGCATACTAAAAGGGAGAGCTTATAGCTCCCCCCTTTTATAAATGTGCTCTCACAAATTAACGATACATTATCGACGACCGAAAATGCGAAGTAGATTGATGAAAATATTGATAAAATCTAGATATAAACCTAACGCACCAATCAATTCAACACGTTCCAAGACACTTTCATCTTCATAGGCTACTTCCATTATGGTCCGTTTAATGCGATATACATCATACATGGTAAATAAGGAGAAAATCCCTACGGCTATATAGCTGTATACTAATAATCCAAAGTCGCTAGCACCGAAGAACATCATAATCAAACTAGCAATGAGCAGCGCAATTACTGCACCCATTAAAAATGTGCCTAATCCAGACAAATCTTTTTTTACCACTACACCTAAAAAGGCAAAGCTGCCAAACACCGCTACAGCCCCTGTTAAAGCATATACGACTACTTCAAAAGAATAGTGTAAAGCGATAGCAGTCAAGGTCAATCCATTCATAATGGAATAAAGGAAAAACATGGCTTTCAAAAATGTGTTAGACGCCGTGTATTGACGGAAGGAAAATAAGAACACCACCGCCACTTCGGCTAACAAAATAATATTAAAGTTGGAATGGGCAAAGCGCAACCAACTAGAGTTTGTTAACGCCATAAATCCAATGATGGCTGTAGTCAATAAGCCCCACACCATCCAAAGCATAGAATTGCGTAATTTACGATTTACAATTTCTTCTACTACCACTGTATCTGCTTGTGTAGGAATACGATATTCCATAATTACCTCCTATCTTGCGTTTGCAATACCTTCATAGACATTACCACGAATACCATCCACAGTTACCACCTGACCATTTGTCAATTGCGATTGATCATGAGCACCTAAAATGACAGGAATACCAAACTGAATACCTGCAATAGCTGCTGTCGATGTGTACCCTTCTTCTGCTGTAATAATAGCGCCAGCTCGTTTTGCTAGTTCCATATATTCTGGTTCTAAATCACGAACTACTAGAATGCTTCCATCTGCCATAGGCTCTGTAGAGTCAGCGTGATGGATTGGTCCCGTTACAGATAGTTTACCAACTCCGCGACCTTTAATCAATACATTACCAGTGACATGAACACGAATCATATTCGTTGTGCCGGATAAGCCAGATGGCACACCAGCTGTCACAACCACTAAATCACCAGATTGAATCAATCCTTCTCCTAAAGCGGCACTCATAGCACAGTGTACCATTTCATCTGAATTGGAGTGAGATGGTCCTTGGATAGCTGTTACACCCCAGTATAACTGCATACGGCGTAAGGCGCTCTCATGTGGTGTTACCGCAATGATTTGGCAATTTGGACGATGACGGGAAATGCTCATGGCTGTAATGCCAGATTCAGTGCAAGTAATGATGGCACCAGCTCCCAAAGAACGTCCTACTTCAACAGTAGCAGAACAAATAGCATCTGTCGTTTTCGCTTCTTCTAACGGTACTGTATGATTACTATTCACATATAAATCAGATGTTTCTGTGACTTTTGCAATGCGAGCCATAGTGGTCACCGCTTCCAATGGGTAGTCCCCACCTGCAGTTTCCCCAGATAACATGACCGCATCCGTACCATCTAATATGGCATTTGCTACGTCACTAGCTTCTGCTCTGGTAGGTCTTGGGTTGGTTACCATGGACTCTAACATCTGGGTCGCTGTAATTACAGGCTTGGAGGCAGCATTACATTTTTGAATCATCATTTTTTGCAATACAGGTACTTCTTCGGCTGGAATTTCTACCCCCAAGTCACCTCTGGCCACCATCAATCCATCAGACACTTCTAAAATCTCATCTAAATTATTAAGCCCTTCTTCATTTTCGATTTTAGAAATGATGCGAATATCTGCCCCTTTGGATTCCAAAATACGACGAATTGCCACTACATCGCTGGCCCGTTGCATGAAAGACGCTGCCACATAGTCTACACCCATTTCACAACCAAACAACAAATCTTTTTCGTCTTGTTCCGACACTGGTGGTAAAGATAGAGATACCCCCGGTACAGCTACTCGTTTTCGATTGCTCATCATACCTGTGTTCATAACAGTCGTATGGATCTCCGTGCCCTCGATAGAATCGATACGCAATGTCACTAATCCATCAGATAAGAGGATTTGTTTTGCCTCTTTCACATCTTCTGGCAACCCTGCATGGTTGACGGAGCAAATCTCCTTCGTGCCTTCCACATCTCTTGTAGTCAACGTAAAAGCTTGTCCTTCTTCTAGACACACTTTGCCCGCTTTGAATAAGCCAAGGCGAATTTCTGGTCCCTTTGTATCTAGCATTAATGCCACTGGAATCCCCGTTCTAGTAGAGGCTAAGCGAACGAGCTCCATACGCTTTGCTTGTTCTTCATGAGAACCATGAGAGAAGTTAAAACGTGCCACGTTCATACCTGCTCGCAATAAGGATTCTACCATTTCTAAACTATCTGTACTGGGTCCCATGGTACAAACAATCTTTGTCTTTTTATTCATTTCTATCTCCTTATAGTAACTCTACTGCATTGGCCCCTAGTAAGGCTTGCACACGCCCAATAGACTCTTTCGATGGGGTGAAATAAAAACTACGGTTCACCGCTAAGCTGCGCTTTTGACGTTGCAAGAATAGAGTAACTGGTGTATCTCCTTGTAATTCTTGCAACAGCTTTTGTAATTGTTGGCTCACTTGCGGTGTATCATGAGCTGTATCAATATGAATACGAATCTGACGTACTTTATCATATTCTACTTTCAATAACTGTACGGAACTAGCAATGCATTGCACCCCTTTTTCATCTGCATCAATGCGTCCCTCGATAGCTACCACACCATCTCGTTGCAATAGCATATGGCTTTTTTGATACCCTTGTGGGAATACTACTACTTGTACGGTGCCTGTGAAATCTTCCAAGGTTAAGGTGCACATTTTTTCCTGTTTTGCCTTCGTTAATCGATCCACTTTTTCCGTAATCAATCCGCCAATCGTAACAGTTTTACCATCAAAATCCTCTGGATTTTCTGCTAATCGTCCTAATTGAAATAGTCCTTCCAATTCATCACGATAGGCATCTAAAGGATGGCCCGTAATATAAAAGCCTGTATATTCCTTTTCATCTTTCAGCTTTAGTTCTTTAGGCAAATCTGGTAAGTCCGGAATATGGATCGTTTCCATTTCCTCCACCTCCGCAAAGAGGCTCACCGCTCCTAACGCACTATTTTTTTGTCCTTTAGAACCAATCCCTTGGGCTTGTTCATAAATCTGTAACAGCTGATTTCGATTTTCTTTGAAAGAATCCATCGCCCCGCATCGGATTAAACTTTCCAATAAACGCTTATTGACCACGCGGTATGGTATACGTTCGCAGAAATCAACAATGGATGTAAATTGCCCATTTGCCTTACGTTCTGCTAGTAATTCTTCGATCGCATTATCACCTACATGTTTGATACCACCTAAACCAAAACGAATTTGTCCATTTTGTACGGTAAACATACGCTCTGAATGATTGATATCTGGTCCTAATACTGCTACTTGTTTCGCCTTACACACATTGATGTAATTCGTCATTTTATCCATATTACCCATGAAGCTTGTCATCGTAGCTGCCATGAATTCCGGGAAATAATGGGCTTTCAAATACGCTGTTTGATACGCAATGTAGGCATAGGCAGCAGAGTGGGATTTATTAAATCCATAGCCTGCAAAGTATAGTAAGAGATCAAATACTTCATTAGCCAACTTTTCATCAATACCATTGTTTACAGAACCAGTTACAAAGGAATCTCGTTGTGCTTTCAGTACAGATTCTTTTTTCTTACCCATGGCACGGCGCATTAAATCCGCTTGCCCCAAGGAGAATCCCCCCATAGCAGAGGCAATCTGCATAACTTGTTCTTGGTATAAGATAACTCCAAATGTATCCTCTAAAATAGGCTCTAATATAGGATGTAAATAGGTCACTTCTTTTTCTTTGTGACGACGCTTGATGAAATCTTCTACCATGCCCGATCCCAACGGTCCCGGACGATAGAGGGCCACTAAAGGAATTAAATCTTCAAAATGTTCTGGCTTCAAATCCATTACTAATTTTGTAATCCCTTCCGATTCTAACTGGAAAACCCCTGCTGTTTCACCTTTACATAAGATTTCACAGGAAGCCTTGTCATCTAATGGGATGGCATCCAAGTCTAAGTCGATACCGTGATTTTCTTTAATCAAGCGCAGTGCCTCGCCCATTACAGTCAACGTGCGAAGTCCCAAAAAGTCCATCTTCAATAGGCCTAGTTCTTCGATATTATCTTTATCATATTGCGTGACAAATCCATCTTCATTGGAGTTTTGTACCGGCACATACTCATCTAATGGTGCTGCTGAAATTACAACCCCCGCTGCATGGGTAGAAGAGTTTCTCGCGATCCCTTCTAAACGCAAGCAAAGATCAAATAATTCTTTTACAGATTCGTCTGTATCATACAAGTCTTTGAGTTCTTTTACTTCTAAGGCCTTTTTTAACGTAATACCCAATTCATTAGGAATCATCTTGGCTAATCGATTCACCTCTGGTAAAGGCATATCTAGCACGCGACCTACGTCACGAATAACGGCACGAGCCGCTTCGGTACCAAAGGTAATAATTTGTGCCACTCGCTCTTGTCCATATTTTTCTGTCACATATTCGATGACCTTATTACGAGTTTCATAGCAAAAGTCGATATCGATATCGGGCATGCTCACCCGCTCTGGATTTAAGAACCGTTCAAAGAGCAAATCGTATTTAATAGGATCTAAGCCTGTAATTCCCAATAAATAGGCTACCACTGACCCTGCAGCACTACCACGACCTGGTCCTACTAGTACCCCATGCTCACGTGCATATTTAACATAGTCCCAAACGATGAGGAAGTAATCTTCAAAGCCCATGCGACTAATAACACCTAACTCATAATCGAGGCGCTCTTGTAATACCGGTGTTACCTCTGGGTAGAATTGAGGAATATAAGACTCACACACCTTACGCAAATAAGAATGTGCCGTTTCCCCTTCTGGTACATCAAATTTTGGCAAATGGTGCGCATCAAAATTGAACTCTACATGACAACGTTCCGCAATCTTTAACGTATTATCCAATGCCTCTGGAATATGACCAAAGAGTTCTTCCATTTCATCGCCGCTTTTCATGTAAAACTCATTGCTGAAAAACTTCATGCGATCTACATCATTCCGCCTTGCACCTGTAGCAATACATACCTTAATATCATGGGCTTCTGCATCATCTGCGTACACATAGTGAAAGTCATTGGAACATACTAGACCTACACCATATTGGTCCGCCATCTCTACCAATACATCTTGGACCCGCAATTCCTTAGGATCTCCATGGTTCTGAATCTCTAAGAAAAAGTTTTCTTTTCCATAGGTCTCAAGATACCATTCCAAAGCACGATGAGCGCCCTCAATATTGTCCTGCAAAATCAGTTGCGGAATTTCGCCTGCAATACAAGCACTCAAAGCGATAATTCCTTTGTTGTAGGTAGATAGCAACTCTCGATCAGCACGCGGCTTGCGGTAGAACCCTTCTGTAGAGGATTTAGACACGATTTTTACAATATTTTCGTATCCTTCCATGGTTTCTGCTAAGAGAATTAAATGCTTTAATCGTTCATAGGCCTTACCTTCAGGGCGGTCAAAACGACTGCCTTCGGTCACATACACTTCGCATCCTAAGATGGGTTTGATACCTTGTGCGATAGCCTCTTTATAAAAATATATGGCTCCATACATATTACCATGGTCCGTTAACGCTAGGGCAGGCATATTGAGTTCTTTCGCACGACTCACCATTTGTGGCAATCGACTAATGCCATCAATGAGGCTATATTCACTATGACTATGCAGATGTACAAATGGTCTCATGGGCCCTCCTTACTAACGTAACGCGATATGCTTTCATTCTCTCTATTATATCATAATTTGCATATTTCAGTGTACCGTGAAAGCGTTTGACACCTGTCGATGAATGGATAATTACAAATTTAAAAATGCCTATGTAATTCGCACAGCAAATTACACAGGCTTTGTTTTATTTGATACATGTACTTCTTTGTACATCGATGCTAGGTACATTTATGTATAATATGCCTTCATTTCCGCTTTCACTTGCTCCCAGTTTGGCAACACATCGCTTATAACCTTGTAAAAGCGTGACGAATGGTTCGGCTCTATAAAGTGCGCAAACTCGTGGACCATCACATAGTGCGCAAACTTCGTAGGCCCTAAGAGCAATCGTGTGTTCATGGTGATAACTTCTTTTAAAGGCATACAAGAGCCCCAGCGACTTGTCATGTACCGCAATCGCAAGGTCGGTATCGGCACGGTATATCCAGCTTGTTGAAACTCACCATACACTTGTTGTGCTAGCTTCTCCATAAAACCCTGACCTATGGTTTTCCAAAAGTTAAGCCACATCCGTTCTACTTTACTAGCATCCAAGGTCTCTTGGTCACTTGGATATCGTACCAATACTATATCCCCTGCTACTGTCACAGCGTAGGTAGAGATGCTCCCACTCGATAGTTTTCTGTGTGAAAGACTATCGTGTACGACTTTCCTTTTTGATGAACTACCCTGTAATAGAGTATCGGACACGTTGGTGCCTAACTGATTGCCTACCAATTGACTATCCTGTGAAGGTATTTCCAAATAGGCAGATACTGTATGAGGCTTTTCTAGAACCACTCGATACATCTGACCCATCACCATAATCTCTGTATCTACAGCAGGTACCATGGGATGACCGCCTCTGCTTTTTCGGTTTTGCAGTGCTTTTTCAATGAAAGCTCGATGACGACAGATAAACTCTTCAATCATCCCTAGGGGAACACGAGGAGAGGCAGACACTCGTACCACACCACTGGTGGTGACACGAAGATTCATATTCTTCACACGTTTTCTATATAGTTCGTAGGTGATGCTACCATCTGGCAGTATGCGAAGTTCTTTCATTCTATCTCCTGTAGTTCCTATATCATTAATACTATGTTAGTCATATACCTATTATAGGCTTTCACCCCTATAAAATACAACGCTCACATCACTCATAAAGGGCTCTAATTCTATAAATAAAGTTAATCATAATTATGGTATGTTATTGAAAAAGAAATTTTGGCTATCAATAAATTAGAGAATACCATATACAATACTGCACATTTTTTATAAACAATGAATCAACAATACGATACTTTAAACTCTGTTTGACATGTTATTTTTAATATGTTAGTATTTGAGTATAAAAGTATATCGAAAAGCGAGAACCTGTGAGTGTGGTGATTCCCACCAGCGATGTATATATGGTACATCGAAAAGCGAGAAGCTATGAGAGCGGTGATTCCCACCGATGGTGTATATATGGTGCACCAAGAAGCGAGAACCTGTGAGAGCGGTGATTCCCACCAGCGATATACTTATTTATATCTACAATGCCGAGCTTTGTCTCGGCTTTTTTCATAGGAGAAGCTTAATGGAACGAGACCCAAGATTTATAGTTTACACAGTATCTGAAGAATATAATGAGGTGTTATCTAAAGGTGATTCTGAAGTTATGCGATCAACAGATGATAAAAAAACTCGCCCATTTGCTGGGGTATTGTTTACATTAGAAAATAGAAACTATTTTGTTCCTTTGACATCACCTAAACCTAAACATCTTACTATGAAAAATAATAAAGAGATACATAAATTAGATGGGGGGCATCGTGGAATTATAGACTTTTGCAAAATGATTCCTGTGCCAGATTCACAATTAGAAAAAATAGACTTTTCTGAAAGAGAAAAAACACATCCCCATAACTACAACCTATTACGAAACCAGTTAAGGTTAGTAAACAAAGACCGTGAGACTATCCGAAAAAAAGCCAAAGAGTTTTACCAAAACTACTTTTCAAGTAAAATGAGCAAAGCTATAAAAGAGAGATGCGTTAACTTATCAAGAGCTAACAAGCTTCACGATTGCTGGATAGAACGAGAAAACATTTACAAAAAAGGCAATCTCCAGGACAATTAAAAGGATACATCTAAAGACTTCAGTAGATAAAAAACTCTTACTACAACAATTGAACTTCAACAAAATATCTTTGCATAACAAAAAGCACAGAACTTACCCTCTGTGCTTTTATATATTTTATGAAAAAATCTGCTATAATAAAATTGTTGCCTACCCCAATCTGAAACGGAAAGGGGGTGACTATATGGAATGCATTTACTCTTTTATTCTCTCTATTTTGGCAAGTGTAGTAGCTTACTATATTTGCAAATGGTTAGATAGGGAATAATTAGGCAACTAACCTCACTCTAGCATTAGTGTAATAATGCTAGAACCCCCTAAGGTCTTGGACTCCTTAGGGGGTTTGCTTTTTTGACCATACAGAATATATCTGCATTTACTCTTTATCTAGCTATAGTATATCATAATTACCTTACAAACTCCAGCCTTGTTTCATGAGAGATAGAAGCTAAGTCTTTCAATGGAATTACTCCATATAGCATATGTAATTATTTTGCTGCTTTTGCTGCTTTCGCACGAGCGGAACGATCCAAGATGGCTTTACGCATACGGATGTTTTCTGGTGTTACTTCTACCAATTCGTCATCATTAATCCACTCTAAGGCTTGTTCCAAGCTGAAGATACGTGGAGGTGTTAAACGAACTGCCTCATCAGAGGAGCTAGAACGCATGTTAGTAACATGTTTCTTTTTATTAGGGTTTACGTCCATGTCGTTTTCACGAGCATTTTCGCCGATAACTTGGCCTGTATATACTGGCACGTTAGCACCCAAGAATAAAGTACCACGGTCTTGTACAGAGTTCAAACCATATGGTGTAGTTTCACCGTCTTCGAAGGCTACCAAGGCACCGCGCGTACGGCCTGGGATATCTCCTTTGTATGGTGCATAGCCATGGAATACATGGTTCATGATACCATTACCTTTTGTAGCTGTTAAGAATTGTGCACGGAAACCAATCAAACCACGAGCAGGAACTACGAATTCCATACGTAAGTAACCAGCTAATTCAACCATGTTGATTAACTCAGCTTTACGAACACCTAAGTTTTCCATAACAGCGCCCATAAATTCTTGTGGCACATCGATAGTTAAATGCTCCAATGGTTCACATTTTTGACCATTGATATCTTTGAAAATTACACGAGGTTTACCCACTTGCAATTCGTAACCTTCACGGCGCATAGTTTCGATCAATACTGCCAAATGCAATTCGCCACGGCCAGATACTTTGAAAGAGTCCGGAGAATCTGTTTCTTCTACACGCATGGATACGTTAGTTTCTACTTCTTTGAACAAACGGTCACGTAAATGACGACTTGTTACATAGTCACCTTCACGACCTGCGAATGGAGAGTTATTAACAGAGAACATCATGGACAATGTTGGTTCGTCGATGGAGATGGTTGGTAGTGCTTCTGGATTTTCTGCATCCGCCACTGTTTCACCGATATTGATGTCATCAATACCTACGAAAGCGATGATATCGCCCATGCCCGCTTCATCAGTTTCTACACGATTCAAACCATTATATGTGTACACACGACCAATTTTACCTTTACGAGTGCTTTCACCATTCATCAACACAACTTGTTGATTTGGTTTCATACGGCCACGAACAATACGACCTACTGCAATTTTACCTACGAAATCATCATAGTCAAGGGTAGTTACCATGAACTGCAATGGACCATCGATGTCGCCTTCTGGAGCTGGAATTTCTTTGATCAATACATCGAATAATGCCGTCATATCTGTGGAATCATCTTCCATGGATGCTTTCGCAATGCCATCACGAGCCGATGCGTATACCACTGGGAAGTCCAATTGATCATCGTCTGCTTCCAATTCCATGAACAATTCTAATACTTCGTCTTCTACTTCATGAACACGTTGGTCTGGACGGTCAATTTTGTTGATAACCACGATTGGTTTCAAACCTTGTTCCAAAGCTTTGCGCAATACGTATTTCGTTTGTGGCATTGGACCTTCGAAGGAGTCAACCAATAACAATACACCGTCAACCATGTTCAATACACGTTCTACTTCACCACCGAAGTCAGCATGGCCCGGTGTATCCACGATGTTGATTTTTACATCGTTATGCATAACGGCGGTATTTTTGGAAAGGATCGTAATCCCTCTTTCACGTTCTAGGTCGTTAGAGTCCATTACACGTTCAGCAACTTTTTCATTATCACGGAAAATATGACTTTGTTTAAGCAATGCGTCTACCAACGTTGTTTTACCATGGTCAACGTGGGCGATAATCGCCACATTGCGAAGATTTTCACGAATCATTCTATACTCCTTTATCTACTTAAGTAGGGTATTCCTAATATTTGTACAAATCGTACTACGACAGTCTATTATATACTTTATTTTAGGATTTTACAAGGAAATAGCCATACTTTCATGACAACATATCTATAGTAGTCAAACATTTGTGACAATAGATTACTTTAGAACATGGCATCCCCAGCCACTATATTCCCCGTCAAACTCTTCTGCCAAATCCATAAGATACCAGACTATTTCATCTATATTTTCAAAAGCATCTTCCCTACCAATGACAAGTACATATGGATATTCCTTAT
>CAUPZH010000005.1:0-119741 GCA_963515865.1 uncultured Veillonella sp. | reverse complement strand
AAAAAGTGGCATTACATGCCATAGTAGGCAATATAAGTGCTAATATGGTGAATGGAAATACAAATGTAGGTACTGCAGCTGGTGGACTATCTGAACTTCTAGCACAAGCTATATTAAAGGCATCTAATCATGATCCAGCAAAAGCACAATGGCTAGCATATGCCTTGGGATATGCAACAGATAAACTCCTTGGAGGAACTGGAGAACTAGGTGGAAGTATTAGTCACTATGGGGTTAAGTGGAATGAATTATTATTATTAAATGAACATGCAAAGACTATACGACAAGAAAGATATAATGAGTTTATTAAAAAATTTAAAGAGCAATATGAAGCTATGGAACATGAAGGTAATCCATTTGATGAAGAGACCATAAACCAAGCAGAAAATGACTTGTGGCGTACCCTCTATTGGAATAAAAAGGTAAAAAAATTACCACAAGCGACAGAACTGTTAGGGTTATTCATGGAACCAGAAAATAATCAAGATATTATAGAAAAATCTGAAGAGATTTTACCAGGCTTTCCTTTATATGTTTTAAATGAGAACTCTAAAGTACATCAATATCTTGCAAATAACGATGGACTGAATAAAGAAATAATTTATAAGACCATATTAAATACTTATATGTATGACTTACCACAATTAACATATGAAGGGACTATTTCTTTTTATTTTAGAGGATTAGATGAAGCATTAGCCTATGGAACAGCTAGCTATATAGCGACATATCAAATTGAGGGAGATCTGGTTCATGCAAAAATTGCTTTTATAGATAATTGGGATCATGATAAAAAAGAATCTCAATTTGATTTTTTAGAATATGCATATATCTTACAACAGTCAAAAAGGAAAAAAATTTTTGCCTATAAAACAACCTATGATGTAACATTTAAAATTGATGAAGTTATGTTTATGGGGTGATAAAGAATGCGAAAAGTGTATGGATGGTTTTTAATAATTATATCTTTAATAGGTACACTGTATCTATATATCAATATTCACCGGTATATGACTACAAAAACTTTTTTCCGATATGAAATAAATTATTTTTTTGAATTTAGGGATTATTTTAACGATATTACTATAGAAAATGAGATGTTTAGATATATTGTAAAAGATGACTATATATACACTTATGGATTATCGGGATATACAAAGACAAAATTGGGATTAGGCATTCATATCATTAAAGTTTTAAATATGGAATATGATAAAAACTATATTAATGAGATAGAAAGAAGAAAATCTTATTCTAGTTTGGAAGAAATAAAAAATAAGTATATAGGTGATGATGTTACTTTTACTGTAAGCTTTGTAACAATGGATGATGAAGATATAAATACTTTTTATTCTTTGTATAAGAGAAAAAAAGATATTGAAGAAGATTTATCTATTATAGAAAAATCTCGTTTTTCCTATAAAGATGGAAAAAAGGTAGCACAAGGTCTCCGAGAATTAAATAATTCTTTAATTAAAGAATATATGAAGAGACATGGAGAAATAAACAATACTTCTAAATAATAGAAACATCTAGATATTATGTATAAATCTATGAACATCTCCTAAACAATCTACTACTGAAACGGCAAGTCCTACTACAAACACAACAAGATTAGAGGATAGTTCAGATATTTATCGGAATGGTGAGCAATATAAACCAGGAGTGGGAACTAGACAATTAAAAGAAAACATTATATATGAGAGTAAAGGGTATTATTACCAAACTGATGAATTGGGGCGTATAAAAGCGGCCCAAGGTGAATTGCGATTAGAAGATGGCGTGAGAAATAAAGGAGATCAATTAAAAGCAGGTGGTGATGACCGATTACCAAGTGACCATGGTGGACATCTGATAGCTAGAATCTTTGGTGGCTCAGGAGAATTAGATAATCTAGTTGCTATGGATGCAATTGTAAATAATAGTAGATATAGGAAAATAGAAAATCAATGGAAGAAGGCATTACAAGAGGGGAAGGAGGTGAACGTAACGATAGATATAGTATATGATGGAGCGAATAAAAGGCCGAAAAAATTTAATGTAAAATTTGTTATTGATGAACAAGAAGCGACAGAAAGCTTTTTAAATGGAGGCTCATAATGTTTGCAGAAGACAAAAAGTTGCTGATGGAAGAAAATTTAATACAGGCAACTAGAGAGCTAGGCGATACGTATATCCCTGACAATTGGTCAAAGATATTAGTTTATGCTGAAGTAAGTTCAATATCATATACGAGCAGTTTTATAGTCGTATATAATGATGATTCTTTTATAGTTGAAAATGATTTATTTATAACTTCTAATTATACTAGAAAAAATATTTCCGATTTTGGGCTAAAATTAGGAGAAATAGCACATAGTGCTTATGGTAGTAAAGAGAATGAAAATAATGAAGAGAATTGTCCTTTGGAGTTTGTTGAGTTAGAACTGGATTTTGATGGAAATAGTCAAATATATTATCATGAACTTCCACTAGAGTATGAATATTTCACTACACCAAGAATAATCTGGGAGTATAGAAAGATAGGGCTTAAATGTCGTGTTTTTTGGGACTATGAAGCATCTAGTTTAGTAAAAAAACTAAATGTAATTCCAGAAAAAGTACTCACGAATAGGCTTGAATCCGTTAATTTAGTTGATATTTTGAATAATATAATTAAGAAAAAGCCTATTTATTTAAGAGACTTTATATCTAAGGACTGTAAAAGAATGTATTTTCATTTGGATACAATATGTAATAAGAAAAAAATGAATATCTATGTTGAGTATGAGGATAATACATGGATTAAAGAAAAAAATATACAATCAAAATTTGCTGGTATTAATGATTTTAGGGTGGCAGCTCTTTATTGGGACTGGTCTAATGAGTTTAATGGTATGCATACAATTTTAGGAAAAAAATATACATCCTTAGATTGTATATTTAATATTTCTACTGGTGAACTCTCTTATGTATATGACAATGTCACAGAAGATAATTTTACTGATGAGCTAGCTTTAGTAGAAGCTTGGGAAAAAAGATATTTCTCACCAGATGGGGAACCACTGCTTACGCATGCAGTAGCACCACATGAAGGATGTATCACAGGGACTATGCACATAGATATGTCTCAGTTTATTGAAGAGGAGGTAGAGGAAATGGTTAGAGTAGATCCAGCTATAGAATTTACAGGGGAAGATATTCATGATTTGATTCCACAATATCTTCAAAATAGTTACGATATTTTGTATTCTATCTTGCCAGGTACATATCATCGGGTATATCTATATGTAGAGAATGATGGAACGGTATGTCGTCAACTAGGGTATATCATTGTCGATGGTGAATACCTTACTTTTGAGGAGATGGTAGACCGTAAGGTGGTTTCTAAGGCAACTTATGATGCTACGATGGAACAACTAGCGCTGTGGTCGAATTACATGCGAAATGCATTTATTGCTTGTCATCTGGAGCCCTGGACGGTCTTCTCCTATATGATAGATGAAGAACGGCATATTTCCACTAACTTTGGTTACGATGTATTAGCAGAGCAAGCGTATGAGAATGAACTCTTTGAGCTATGGTCTTATGAAAAATTAGGAATTAAGAGTCCTAACTTACCTGAAAATAAGATAACAACTATAGTACCAGAAAATGAATATGTTAAATTTTAATGTGATGGAGAATAGAGTTGATTGTGAATATGATTATTGACCATGAACTGTTATGATGAATCTATTAAATCAGGATATATTAATATGCAGGATTTCATGATTAAGTTATAGTACAACTATTAGCATCCTTTCAGTGGTTTTATAATATATTTAAGTCACAGGTTCTACGATTTCCAGCGGTACTGTTAAGGTAGATGGTAAGCAAGATGTAGTAGTCCGATCTAGCCATATAGTAGGGGATACAGATGTTACGGTTACGAGTGAAGGCAACTTGACCATTACATCAGCACAGGAAGAATCTGGTGCTACTCATTGTGAGGAAGTACGTAAATCGGGTATCTTTGGTAATGGTGGGCTTAGCATTACCATTGGTACACAAAAACAAGCAGATACCTATGATGTTAAGAGCAGTGTAGCCAAAGGCAGTGTGATTGGAAGTCGCTTTGGTTCTGTCACCTTAGGTGCTACAGGTACTACACAAGTAGAAGCTAGTGATGTAGCATCTAAAGGAGATATTCAGATTCAAGGCTCTGGTGTGACAATACGCAATGGTTATACCATATCCCATACAGGAGAAACACATAGATTTTCTAAAAGTGGGCTTACTCTCTCTTTGTCAAATCGCTTAGTAGATACCGCAACCAATGCAGTAGGTACACTTACACGAGCACGCACTGTAAAAGACGAACGATTACAAGCCTTACTAGCCTACAAAACCTATGACGATGCTAAGACATCTTTAGAAAAATCTAAATTGAAAGACCAAGCCAAGAGTTTACACCTCAATCTATCTTTAGGCACAGAAAGAAGCGAAGCTTCTATAAACGTAGATAGCAAGATAGCAAAAGGATCGACCGTTGTATCCGATGGACATATTCGTGTTACCACTAAGAAGGATGATATCCGCATAGAAGGAAGCGATGTACAAGGCAAGGACATTACCTTAGAGTCGGCGAACAGTATCTATGTGAAGGGCAAAGAAACAACTTCTGAGATGACCCAGAGTATGAAACAGAAACAAGGATCCTTAGGTATTTCATATGATCTTTTACAACATCGATTCTCCGATATATCCGTCAATGCCAGTGGCAGTAAAGGCAATATTGCAGGTACAGACATAGTCCATGATCCTACAAACATAACTGCAACGAACACCCTAGGAGTGAACACAAAACAGGATGTACATATCAAAGATGGTGTACTTAAGGGAGAGGCTATTCAGGCAAATATTGGCAGAAATTTAGAGATTCACTCCGTACAAGATACACATGATTATACAGACCATACTACATCAGGAGGTATGAGTCTTAGCCTATCCAAGAAAGGTGCATTTAATTCGTTACAAGGTTCTTTGCAACGGACGGATATAGATAGCAAATACAACTCTGTGATCCACCAATCTGGACTCTATGCAGGAAGTACAGGATTCAACATATCCGTAGGCAATACGACCATATTAGAAGGGGCTCTCTTAGCTAGTCGTACAGATACGAATACACTGAAAACAAAACAGTTAGTTATGAAGAATGTGGAGAATAGGGCGAAGTATACCTATGAGTCTAAGGGGGTGTCTTACCTAGCGGATCCATCGATTGGAAAAAGCAGTAAGCAATATAACGAACTTGGGTTCGTACCTACGATTATGCCTGGGGAACGCGGCAAAGCAAATAGCACAACCTATTCAGCGATAGCTAAAGGAGTGCTTGAGGTGGAACACCCTGAGGTAAATCTCAATACTATTCGTAGAGATATGGAAGATTCACTACATACATTAGCTACTATTTTTGATAAGCAAAGTATTGCAGAGCGACAAGAAACAGCTAAATTATTTAGCAAGTATATGAATGAAGCAATCCATAGATTTGGTGAAATGAGAGATGCAAAAGGACAACGCATCTATAAAGATGGTTCATCTGAAAAGGTAGTATTGCATGCTCTATCTGGTGCCATTACATCAGCTATTGTAAAAGGAAATCCTGCAACTGGAGCCATATCTGGTGGCCTCAATGAAGCGTTGATACAATCCATAAGTAAATTAGCGAAGGATCACCCAGCAAGGGCACAACTACTATCTGCTAGCCTTGGCTATACCATAGATAAGCTATTAGGTGGACATGGGTTAGAAGGTGCTAGCATTGCACAAGCTGGAACGAAGTGGAATCGTTATGATAAGATTGAAGAGATAAAAACAAAATTAGAGAGAATTTGGGATAGTGATGGAATTATTTCCGAATTAGGCGTTAATATAAAAAAATGAGGGATAATGAAGTTGCTGTTATTTTAATTAAAGATCCACTTAGTGGCAAATATAGGGGGATATTATTAGATAATAAACTTAACTCAAGAGATTTTGATATATTAGAAGGTCAACCATCAAGATTTATATACAATCCTGATATATCCTACATGAATGCTTCAGAAGGAAATGTATACAGAGTTGATTTGTTAAAAAATTATAAATTCGGAAGTAAAGTTGATAACCCAGAATATCAAGAAACAATAGTGGATGGAAAAAAAGTGAAATTAGGGTATCAAATGCAATTAGGCGAACATAATGGACATATATTATTTAGTATAGGAAGTTATGAAACATTTAAGCCTTATCCATTGTGGAAACAAATTGTATATGGACTTGATAATTTTGTACAATCATTTTTAATAAAAAGAAAAACTGGTTATGGAGATAATGAGAATGAAAGTGTAAAAGCATTGTATTTTAAAAGTTTAGGTTATCCTGTAAATTATTCTGATATTGATGGATTTTCTGTTAATGGGTATGCATTGTCAAGAAACTATTTAAGTAGAGATGAGGAAGGACAAGTATTAAATAAATATTATATTAATAATCCAAATGAACTTTCGGCACTTATTGGGGGAAGAATGACAGGAAGAATTTGGACTATTGGAGTGAAAAAAGCTGATATTTTTAATCAATATATTAAAGAACAAGCAAAATCTAATATTTATGATCCTATAAAGGTAGAAGTGAAGACATACACTAATATAAAAAAAGGAACTATTAACGAATTACCAGATCTTCAAAAAGAGATGTTTTATAAGTATGAACAACATGGCTGGCTAGGAAAGTTACCTAATGTGGGCAACATTAAGGCTGGAAAAAAATGGGAGAATGATCCCATTAAGAAAGGAACATGGGTTAGATTACCAGAGAAAGACTCTTTAGGGAATAAAGTTTACTATAGAGAGTTTGATATTTATCCTAAAGATAATAGAGGTCCAGAGCGTTTTGTTGTTGGCAGTGATAACTCTGTTTATTATACAGATACGCATTACCATTCGTTTATTAAGTTAAAATAAGGAAAATAATATGAAACATAGTATCTTGATGAAAGCAATATCAGAAAAGCAATATAAATTCTTGTGTATGCAGAAAAAAATAATAATTGTATGATAATAGAATTCGATGGAAATCACATAGATACTTGGAATGATGTATATAAAGTTATTAAAGATAAATTTATGATATATGATAATATTATAAATTTATATCATCTTGAGGATATTCTAGTAGATTTTAATTATAAAGGTAATGAAAACTTTAAAGAATTATATATTGTTATTCGAAACCTAGATCAGGCTATGAAAAGAAAAAAGGGGATTTTAGAATTTTTAAGGAATATATTTTCTTTTTCTATAAGCAGAGAACTTGATAATTCGGTGTTTTGGGTTTTTTTTGCTGTAAACGTATTGCCAGGAATGGTAGCTGAGAGAAACATTATAGACTCATTAGAGGAACTTCCATTAGAAAGATGTCAATTATACTATGTACAAAATACTCCTTGGACAGAGTTAATAGATCCTCCTCATAATGAGATTGTTTATTTGGAGGAAACAGAGTATGATGCGTTGAGAAAATCAATAGTAACTAATAAAGATAGACTTGTACTTGACTTAACCGATGCACATGATACAGAGACATTTGTTGATGCTATGTCTAAATACGTAAATGGGAGAATAAAAAATTTTGATGATTTAAAAGTATATATGTATAGAGGCTTACGAGATACGTCAAAACAAAAAAAAATAATATTTTTCCTTAAGGACTTTAGTTCATATTGTAGAAATATTAATAAGTATTATGATGATATACCACATAAAGTTTGTATGAATTTTATAAAATATTGCATATGTTACTGGTTTTATGAAAATATCCCTATTTCAGAAAGCTGGAAAAAGGAGTTTATTTTTTATATTACAGAAACATGGTGATGAATAAAAGTTTATAGACTAAATATGCTTGGTGGTTCTTCCGTATGCGATATGTATCCAAACTATAGCAAAAAAATATGATTGTCGATTAGTAAGATAAACCTATTAAATCATCAGATAATGTTATACTCGCTTTCATAATTAAGTTGTAGTACAACTATTATCATCCTTTCAGTGGTTCTATAATATACATAAATATTGGGTCTACGATTTCCAATGGTACTGTTAAGGTAGATAGTAAGCAAGACGTACTAGTCAAAGCCAGCCATATAGTGGGGGATGCAGATGTTACGGTTACGAGTGAAGGCAATTTGACCATTACATCAGCACAGGAAGAATCTGGTGCCACTCATCGTGAGGAAGTACGTAAATCGGGTATCTTTGGTAATGGCGGTCTTAGCCTTACCATTGGTACACAAAAACAAACAGACACTTACGATTCTAAGAGCAGTGTAGCCAAAGGCAGTGTGATTGGTAGTCGCTTTGGTTCTGTCGTCTTAGATGCTATAGGTACGACACAAGTAGAAGCCAGTGATGTAACGTCTAAAGGGGGTATACAGCTCCAAGGGTCTGGTGTGACAATCCGTAACGGCTATACTACATCCCATACAGGAGAAACACATAGATTTTCTAAAAGTGGGCTTACTCTCTCTTTATCGAATCGCTTAGTAGATACCACAACTAATGCAGTAGGTACACTTTCACGAGCAGGCACAGTAAAAGATGAACGATTGCAAGCTCTATTAGCTTACAAAACCTATGATGATACGAAAACGTCTTTTGACAAGTCTAAATTAAAAGACCAAACCAAGAGTTTACACCTCAATCTATCTTTAGGCACAGAACGAAGCGAAGCTTCTACGAATGTAGATAGTAAGATAGCAAAAGGATCGACCATTGTATCCGATGGACATATTCGTGTTACCACTAAGAAGGATGATATCCGCATAGAAGGAAGCGATGTACAAGGCAAGGACATTACCTTAGAGTCGGCGAACAGTATCTATGTGAAGGGCAAAGAAACGACTTCTGAGATGACCCAGAGTATGAAACAGAAACAAGGATCTCTTAGTATTTCCTATGATCTTTTGCAACATCGGTTCTCCGATATATCCCTCAATGCCAGTGGCAGTAAAGGTAGTATAGCCGGGACAGACATAGTGCATGATCCTACGAAGATAACAGCAACGAATACCCTTGGAGTGACTACAAAACAGGATTTATACATCAAAGACGGTATTCTTAAAGGGGAGGCTATTGAGGCAAATATTGGTGGTAATTTAGAGATTCACTCTGTACAAGACACGCATGACTATACAGACCATACTACGTCTGGTGGCATGGGACTTAGCCTATCCAAGAAAGGTACATTCAAATCATTACAAAGTTCTTTACAACGGACAGATATAGATAGCAAATACACCTCTGTAATCCACCAGTCTGGACTCTATGCAGGAAGTTCAGGATTTAACATATCCGTAGGTAATACAACCACATTAGAAGGAGCTCTCTTAGCTAGTCGTACAGATACGAATACACTGAAAACAAAACAGTTAGTCATGAAGGATATGGAGAATAGGGCGAAGTATACTTATGGGTCTAAAGGAGTGTCGTATCTATCTGACGTACAATATCGGAAGTCTTTGGAGCACATTAGAGATAGAAAGAATGCTATAGTCACAGATAAAAATCTTAGTATTCCAGCTAAGATACAACACTTACAACAGTTGAATCAAGATAAGGACTATACAAGCCACCTTAAGTATGTTAATAGCCTACATAATCAAGTAGGTCTATTGCCAAATATGTTACCGGGTGAAAGAAAAGAAGCATACACTGTGACTAGATCTGCCATTGCACCTGGAACGATTGATGTAGAGAATCCTAAGATGGATGTAAGTCAAATTAATAGAGATATTAATCATAGCCTTCAAGCACTAGATACTATTTTCAACAAGCAAGACATATTAGAACGCCAAGAACTAACTAAATTATTTAACAAATATGCCAATGAAGCGATTCATCATATCTCTGATATGGCAGGTTGGAAGGAAGGTTCATCAGAAAAAGTGGCATTACATGCCATAGTAGGCAATATAAGTGCTAATATGGTGAATGGTAATATACGTGTAGGTACTGCAACAGGTGGACTATCTGAACTCCTAGCACCAGCTATATTAGAAGCATCTAATGGCGATCCAGCAAAAGCACAATGGCTAGCTTATGCCTTGGGATATGCAACAGATAAACTTGCTGGAGGAACGGGAGAGCTAGGTGGAAGTATCAGTCATTATGGGATTAAGTGGAATGGATTATCAAATTATCAACAAAGTTATTATGGAGATGCAATTTATAGGTATCTTGTAGATAATAATAAAAGATACCATAAAGATGGTATTATCAAAGTGCTTGAATCTGCAATTATTATTAGTAATAACAATAAATACCTATCAGATGCAGCTGAACCTCAAATGATTGATGAACTAGAAGAATCAGCTCGTATATTAGGGTTAAATTATAGCTATAATTATGAGAATGGTTTAACTGGAGAGATGATTCGAATTTTAGAAGAATATGCAGATAAGTTACCTAAAAGAGATATGGTTTGGGTAAATGGTGGCATAGGTGTTGGTCTAGGAATAAATGGAAAAATAGGGCCTGTGAGAGGGAATGTAGGCGCCTCATCGCATCTTGATTATGATACAAGTCGCAAAGGGTTAGCAATTATTTCTAAAATAGGGGCTGGTGCAGGAGTAACTGAAAATTATTCTTTAGGAGCAAATGTAGTTAATGTGGCAAATGCGCGTAACATTAGAGATAATGAAACGACAGTTAATATTTATCTATCAAGATCATTTAATAAAGTAAGCGGTGCTTCATTATATACTGGGCTTGATGATACGATCTTTGATATAGGTGGAGGTGCATATGTAGGATCTGGAGGCGAAGGGTATATAAATTTTAACACTACAGCAATGAAAGATAGATTTTATGGTGAAAAAAAGGGGAAAGAGTTATTAGAAGATGAAGTAAGTGAATTAAAGGAGGAATATAATAGATGATCATGAAGAGAATAAAAGATAACTTTAATCCATATACATCACTTTCACTAAAGGGTTATAATAAAAGTCTTGGATGGATAATGTTATGGTCATGGCTACTAGGGATTTCTGCACTTATTTTAGAAAAAAATGGAGCAGAGGTTGATATTATTGCTTTATTATTCGCCATCATTGTATGTGGCTCTCATTATATGCTGTTTATATTCACTATAAAACGGTTCAGAGCAATGAATATTCCAATCATTTGGGCAACAACTATTTTTATTATACCTCTTCATCTATTATGTTTTATAGTAGCGGAGTCAAATGATGGCTTTATCATTAAGATGAGAAAAAAGTTAGGTTATTTACTGAAAGAGGATACCAATGCATGAAATTATTAAAACTACACTTCGTACGCTAGAAAGCTATGGCGCTAATGACGAGGATATGCTATTTTTGTTTTATAATTGCATTGGATTGATTCCATTATGTATATATTGGTTTAAATACAATAACAAAAGATATACTGTGTTAACCAATATAGGGATTCATATTTTACGAGTATTAATTTTCTCTGTCTCTTTTGGTACATTAATTCGATTTGGATTTATAGATGTTTGGATTAAATGGAACTCCTTATTATTAATAACTTACACTATTATAGGTTACTACTATTGGATACATGAGGAATTGTTATCATCCCTCACTAATAGAATGCGTCATATTTTGAAATATATCTTTTATACTTCTATTTCTATTCAATGCATATATATCCTGTGCAAGTTGTTGGAAATTTAAACTTTCAAAGTATAGATGAAATTAATATTTGTTCTGATAAATTGGCATGGAAGTTGATATTGTAAGATGTTATAGGAGTTATATAGACATGATTGGATATATTAAGAAATATGGTGTAGAGATTATTTTAATACTTGCCTATATAGGTATTATGTCATTAGTGGCTCTAGTAATGTATACACCAGATAATCCTCCATCCTTAAATGTTAAAAAAAATGAGATAACTGGAAAATATGTGGCTGTCATGGAATCTGGAAATTATTCAAGAGTGATAGAACCTTATGTGAAGGCACAGTATTTTACTAGAAGTTTTCAATACACGTACGGATCAATTGGATTTATAAGTCAATTTGTATTTAATGGTGATACCATCGTGGTATTAAATAAAAATATAACAGATGAGGAAAAAGAAAAGATTATTCAATTCCTAAAGGATATACGGAAGGATAAAGAATTAGGTCATCCTAGAATTTCTATTATTGAAGAAAAAGATTTGGATGAACGTAAGTACGAAATTATGAAAAAATTAGAGAAGGCGGCACAAGAGAAGCCATTAGAAAAACGTTCCGAAAGATATAACACATTGTATCTGAAGGGGTATAGGGATGATAGTATATAAAATATTTGTAGGTCTTATCTGTTTGTGTATAGGTTCATGTTCTTATGGTGCCCATGCCAATACTATAGATGAGCAAGGTAAACTGCTAGACCAGATGGAGCGTTCTATATCTCATGTGGAACAAAAGGAAACGCCGGCTTTCACAGTTCTTACAGAGGGGATAGTACCTCAAAAGATGAATCAACTGTCTAGTGATGAACCAGAATTTTTAATTCATCATATTGAACTTTCGCAGGTTCCACCGGAGTTAAGTTTTCTGCAAACTATGGTGGCTAAGAGAGAACATCAATCGTATGGAGTGGAAACAATTAATACCTTGTTGCAGGAACTGAATACGGCTTTATTAGATAGAGGTTACATTACCTCTAAGGTCTATATGGAGCCTCAAAATATAGGGAGTGGTACACTTCGATTATCCTTGCTGGTAGGAACTGTGGAAGAAATACAATTTAAGGGTGTGGCAGGTAATTATACAAACGCATTAGCCTTTCATAAGGGGCATATCTTAAATATACGGAACATAGAACAAACTGTAGATAATTTAAATACAGTACCCCATCAAAAGGCTAAGGTGCAGTTACAACCGGGAAGTCAGTTGGGCACATCTATAGTGGTATTTCAAATAGAAAATAAGTCTAAAGTAGAAATCAACACTGGATTTGATAACTTTGGTAATGAAGGGACAGGGCGCTTGCAAGGTAATGTGTCTATCACAGTAGGTAGACCATTAGACCGTAGTGATACCTTGTACTATAGCTTAACTAAGTCAAGACACTCAGATAGTATCAATACAAGTACATCAAATTATGTATCATACCAACTACCTATTGGATATGATAGTATTACCTTTAGCCATTCTAATTCAGACTATCAACAACGAGTTACCTATGCCATTAAACCATTTATTTCTAGCGGTAACTTTACTAGCGATGAATTACGATGGAAACACGTATTGTACAGGAATAGCCAACAGATTACAGAATTAGTGCAAGGTCTCACACATAAGACAAGACATTCTTTTATTAATGGTAGTGAAATTGATGTGCAACGGAGAAATACCACGTCTTGGTCCATAGGAATACATCAAAAACGATATAGCAAGAATGGAAGTTTAGATTGGTTAGTGCAATATGAAAGAGGCGTTCCTTGGTGGGCTAGCCCTGGTCCTACCGACCATTTAGGAGAAGCCACCACACAGTATCATATATATACGGGGAAAGTGAACTATCAGCGTACAACGACCCTTTGGAATCGGAAAGCAACCTATACAATGGAAGCAAAAGGACAGTATACAAATAGTAATCTTTACAGTAGTGAGTTCTTTACCATTGGTGGATGGTATACAGTGCGTGGGTTTACTGGCGATAGAAATCTAGCCGCAGAACAAGGGTTCTATGTACGAAACACCTTAGATATATCACTGAATCAGAATCATACAGTGTATGTAGGTTTAGATTATGGTAAAGTGTACGGCAAATCCACGGAAGATATATTGGGTACATCGTTGTGGGGCGGAGCCGTTGGCATGAAAGGACACTATGGAAGTGCGAACTACAATATATTCTTGTCCACACCATTAAGAATACCAAATGGATTTAGAGTGCCACATCGAGTCCTAGGAATACAGATGAGTGTAGCATTATAAAAATCTGAATAACTCATAGTCCCTAGTATTGCATAGAGTATAGCATTCGTGATATAATCTATAGGAAAAGTTTAGACGTTGAAAAGAGGTGTATATACATGAAAGAAGGAATTCATCCTAATTATGCGGAAGCAACTGTAACTTGCGGTTGTGGAAACACATTCAAAACTGGTTCTGTTAAAGGTGATCTTCGCGTGGACGTTTGCTCCAACTGCCATCCATTCTTCACAGGCCAACAACGTGCGGCTAAAGCTCGCGGTCGTATCGAACAATTTAACAAACGTTACGGCAAATAATTACGTAAATAACCTATACAAATTAATTGGCAGAGCTAAGGCTCTGCCTATATTTGTTTTACAGGAGACCCTATGACTCAGGAACGAGTAAAAAAATATGTAGGTGGACAAGCCGTCATTGAAGGGGTTATGATGCGTGGTCCTAAGATTATGGCCACAGCTTGTCGAAAACCAGATGGAACCATCACGGTTAAAGAAGAACCTACGAAATCTATCCAAGACAAGTATCCCGTATTAAAGTTGCCATTTCTTCGCGGAGTAGTAGCTTTATTTGAATCCTTAGTGATTGGTATGAAAGCCTTATCCTTTTCGGCACAGGCCTCTGGAGAAGAAGAGGAAGAGGTATCCAACAAAGAAATTGCCATCACTATGGTTGTATCTGTACTCATTGCAGCCGCATTATTTATTGCCTTACCGACATGGCTGGCAAAATTTATGCCAGGTGCAGGCACAGATCATATGATATTGAATTTATATGAAGGAATTATTCGTTTAATCCTTTTTTTATTATATATTTTTGCTATTGGACTCACTCCAGATATTAAGCGTGTCTTTCAGTATCATGGGGCAGAGCATAAAACGATACATACCTATGAAAATGATATGGAATTAACCGTGGAAAATGTGCGAAATCATTCTAGATTACATGCACGCTGCGGTACTAATTTCTTATTATTCGTCATGGTAGTGAGTATTATTGTATTCGCATTTCTAGGTTGGCCTAATTTAGTGGAACGTATAGTATCTAGATTAGCCTTGATGCCAGTGGTGGCTGGAATTTCCTATGAATTGATTCGCCTAGCTGGACGGACACAGCATCCACTCATGAAAGCCATCATTGCTCCTGGTTTGGCCCTACAATATATGACTACGAGAGAGCCAGAGGATGATCAAATTGAAGTGGCCATTCGTGCTTTACAATCTGTGCGACCTAGTGAAGAAGATGCTTACGAAGAAGATTAGAAAGGAGTCACCGTGTTAGTAGATAAACTGCAAGTGATTGAAGATAAATTTTTAGACTTGGAACAGCGCATTTCTGACCCAGATGTGATTGCTCGCCAAGAAGAATGGCGTAAACTGACTCGACAACATGCGTCATTAACGGATACAGTGAACACATTCCGTCAATATAAACAAGTCTTAGCCGGCATTGAAGAAGCGTTAGAAGTACTAGGTGATAAAAGCCTTGATGAAGACTTCCGAGCTATGGCACAAGAAGAATTGAATGAATTAAAAGTTCGTCGAGATGAATTAGAGGCAGAATTACATATTTTGCTATTACCAAAAGATCCGAATGATGATAAAAATATTATCGTCGAAATTCGTGGTGGTGCCGGTGGTGATGAAGCCGCTTTGTTCGCAGGGGATTTATTCCGCATGTTTACAAAGTACGCAGAAACTCAGGGCTGGAGATGTACTATCATCGATGCGAACGAGCCTGAATTAGGGGGATTCAAAGAGGTCGTATTCTCTATCGAAGGCGACAGTGTATATTCTAAGTTAAAATTTGAAAGTGGTGTACACCGTGTGCAACGTGTGCCAGATACAGAATCTTCTGGACGTATCCATACGTCTACTGTAACGGTAGCGGTATTGCCAGAAGCAGAAGATATCGACATCGAAATCAATGAAAAAGATTTGGAAATCGATACATACCGTGCATCTGGTGCAGGTGGACAGCATATTAATAAAACAGAGTCAGCTGTCCGTATTACACACAAACCATCTGGTATTGTGGTAGCTTGTCAGGATGAGCGTTCTCAGCTCAAAAACCGGGAAAAAGCAATGCGCGTATTGCGTGCTAAATTACAAGATAAAGCAGAGCAAGAAGCGACATCAGCTATGGCAGCAGACCGTAAGAGCCAAGTGGGTACAGGGGATCGCTCCGAGCGTATCCGTACGTACAACTATCCACAAGGTCGTGTGACAGACCATCGCATTAACTTAACTTTATACAAATTAAATGCTGTATTAAATGGGGATATGGATGAATTAATCCAAGCTTTAATCACAGCAGAACAAGCCGCTAAAATGCAAGAGGCAAATCAACATGGATAATGAGTTATGGACTATTAGTCGCATGCTCCAATGGACAGAGCAGTATTTTCGCTCCAAAGGCATAGAATCAAGCCGCTTGGATGGGGAAGTACTGCTTTCTCATAGTTTGGGCTGTGACCGCATGTATTTATATGTCAACTTTGACCGACCTTTGGACAAAGCTGAATTAGATGCCTATCGACCTCTAGTGGTACAGCGTGCGAAGGGGTATAGCGTAGCCGCTATTACAGGGCATAAAGAATTTATGGGGTTAGACTTTCATGTGAACGAGCATGTATTGATTCCCCGTCCTGATACGGAAACATTAATTGAGGATATACTAGCTCTTTATGATGTGGATGCATCGCCACGCATCTTAGACTTATGCACTGGACCCGGTACTATTTTGTTAAGTCTATTACATTATTTGCCCAATGCCACTGGTGTAGGTGTAGATATTTCCAACAAAGCCTTAGCAGTGGCTGAGGAGAATCGCATATCTTTAGAATTAGCCGATGTTTCAAGGTTCTGTGAAAGTGATATAAAGCAACTATTAGAACAGGTTAAAGTAGGCAAAGGTACTGAATATAGTGCGCTATTGGATGCTTGTAAGGCTCTATTTGGTGAGCAACAAACATCTTTAGAAGGTCTGTTTGATGTGCTTGTGTCAAACCCACCATATATTACCACCGCAGAGATGAAATCATTATCTCAAGAAGTATTACATGAACCTCATATTGCGCTACATGGAGGAGATTCGGGATTAGAGTTTTACATTCCTATCATTCGTGAAGGCTGGCATTTTGTAAAAGATGGTGGTTACCTTGCCATCGAAATTGGACAAGGTCAAGAGGAGGCCGTATCAAAGCTAGCCGCAGAAACAGGATGCTATGGAGAACCAGTGTATCAACAAGATATAGCTGGTATTATTCGTGAAGTGCGTTGGGAAGTACGACGCTCTTCTATATAAAATTTTGTTCTATACATGTGATGGTGGAGATAGAGCGCCATATACTTCTCCACAAATTTACGTTTCACTGAGATTTGCTCCGAAGTATATGGCACTCTATCTGTAGTAATCAACAATGTCCTGTACAAACAAAAGTTTATATACGGCTTGCTTTGTGGAGGAAGGATGAGAATTGAAAATTACTGTCTCATATAGTTTAAAATAAGTTTGTTATAAGTGATATAATTGTAAATAGGAAACAGTACATAGGAAAGGAGGTACGATATGGAAGCATTAGATCATATTGAGACACAGTTATTAACTACAAATGATATTGAGTTAGCGGGTACATTGCTTCGTGTAGGCGATTTAGTAGCTATACCTACGGAGACGGTCTACGGCTTAGGAGCTAATGGACTGGCAGCAGATGCGATGGATCGCATTTATGCAGCCAAGGGGCGACCTTCTGACAATCCATTAATCTTACATGTATGTGACCAGTCTATGGTACATCGTTTAGTGAAACATATCTCTCCTTTAGAACAAAGATTAATGGATACCTTTTGGCCAGGTCCATTGACGATTACCTTTGAAAAATCTGCGCTAGTGCCAGAGCGTGCGACTGGTGGACTTTCACGGGTGGCATTACGATGCCCAGACCATGAGGTATGTCGTGAGATGATACGTATTGCTGGTGTGCCTATTGCAGCGCCTAGCGCCAATCTCTCAGGTCGACCAAGTCCGACCACGGCAGAAGCAGTCTTACACGATATGAAAGGACGTATTCATGCAATAGTGGATGCAGGTCCCTGTGAAATAGGTGTAGAATCTACAGTAGTACAGGTAGAAGGTGATACTGTGATTATTTTGCGCCCCGGTGGTGTCACAAAAGAGATGCTAGAAATGGTGGCAGACCATGTGGTATATGACACGGCTTTGCATGATCCTACAGAGGCACCCAAAGCGCCAGGTATGAAATATCGCCATTATGCACCAGACATGCCGGTACAAGTACTAGTGGGACAGTCATTAGCAGTAGCGGAACACATGAAAGACATCATAGATAAGATGGTTCAGCAAGAACCTGTTTTACAAGAAGATTGTAAGGGAAAAACGAGAATTGGGTTATTACTGTCAGAGGAAACTTTGGAAAATCTAAATGCGGTGCTTCCTAATTTTACACTTTCAGTAGATATCATTGTATATGGTGAACAAGCAGAGCCTATGGCATTGGCTAACCGTTTATATGATAGTTTATTACAGTTCAACGACATGGGTGTGGATTCATTACTTGTGGAAGGCTGTGCACCGGTAGGACTTGGTGTGGCCGTTATGAATCGCCTGGACAAAGCCAGTGGTGGTCATGTACAATTTGTGTAAAGTATAGTAGAGGTAATTATGAATTTATTATTTGTTTGTACAGGGAATACCTGTCGTAGCCCCATGGGAGAAGGAATTGCTCGTGCTGTAGGGCGTGACCTTGGCGCCGAGGTAGTGACCTTATCCACTGGGTTATTTTGTGTGCCAGGGGCTAAGGTGAGTGATGAAGCTGTGGTGGCGGTTCGTGAATTAGTAGGCGAAGATATTAGCGAACACAGCTCTCGCCCATTAAAAGTAGATTTTGTGAAAGCCGCAGATTATGTATTGGCAATGACAGAAGATCATAAAAAAATATTACTTCGCCAATTTCCTTTCGATAGCAAAAAAATTATGACCCTTGCTGAATTTGCTGGTGAAGTAGGAGATGTAGAAGATCCATTTGGACAATCTCAAGACATATATACTAAAACAGCGGAACAGATTGTACGGCATATACGAAAAGGGATTGAATTACATAAGTAATTAAAAGGTGAACGACGTTTTAAATAAAGGAGGACGAAATGAAAGTAGCAGTTGGTTGTGATCATGGTGGATTTCATTTAAAAGAAGCGATTAAAGGTTTACTAGAGAAACAAGGCATTGAGTACAAAGATTTTGGTACATACTCGACAGATTCCATGGATTACCCAGATGTGGCAAAACCATTGGCAGAAGCGGTAGCAGCTGGTGAATTTGACCGTGGTATTTTGACATGTGGTACAGGTATCGGTATCGGTATTGCAGCGAACAAGGTGAAAGGGGTTCGTGCTGCATTATGTCATGATACGTTCTCTGCCCATGCTAGTCGCGAGCATAACAATGCTAACGTACTCACTATGGGAGAACGTGTCATCGGTCAAGGTTTGGCGTTAGAAATCGTAGACATTTGGTTGCACACTGAATTTGAAGGCGGTCGCCATGCAAAACGCGTGGATAAAATCTCCGCTATTGAAGAATAAAACAAAAAATAATATCGAACAAAGTAACGGCTAGTCCTAAAATTGGACTAGCCGTTTTTATGTTCGATGTAATAGGTGGGGTTATAGGACAAAATACTACCATAAAAACTAACACTAAAACTAGTACCAAAACTACTACTAAACAGAGAGAAATGGCAGAAAAATTTATTTATAAGTAAAAAAGTGCAATATTTTATGTAAAACTTATTTACAATGACAAAATATGTCATTCTGCTTTTGTATAGTATACGTATAGAAGTTGCCACACCTTATAATGTGAGAGAGTAAACTTTCACAGAAAAGAGGTTGGCAAACGATAGGATTAGGGTTCTGAGAAACCCGGTTATTTGTATAATGCAGGAGGCTAATATGAGTCGTAATAATGAAAGTGTAGACATTTCAGCAATTTTGGATGCTATTAAAGAGGCAAAAAACTCTTTAGAGGATATTATCTATGATATTCAAGATTCTGATACGTTAGAAGAAACTGTAAATGATGAAGTGTACTATTCTGGGCTAGACGTACCTTATGATGTATTAGAGGAAGAGTTTCAAGAGAAGGAAGAGGCTAAGAAAGTAGCAGTTAAGGTGTTACAAGATTCTGTATTTGAACCGATGATGTCCGAATTGAAACAATCCATTATCAATTATGTGGATCATGCTGTATGGTATCATGAAGATCGATTAGGTGACTGGATGAACAAAGTTTCTAAATATAGTATCTTGCAAGGTGTTGTGAATCACTCAAAGTCGGAACGTTATGATTTAGTAAATCGATGCGACCATTATGAAAGTTTCAATGAACGGGTAGAAGATGTGTTAAGTGAATTACGTAAAACGATTATGCTTGAATCGGATGGACGTATCGTATTGGATTCATCTTTCAAAAACTGTGATATTACAGTCCATGCGGAGGAAAGTTTAGAAGCTCTGGATGAATTATATAAGGGAGAAGGATGGATTCAAGAGTTCATGGATACAGTGCGTAAAGAGAATGAGCTTTCAGACGCCGAAGTTGACAATATATTAGAATGGGACACAGAATTTGATGATGACGATGAACAAATTCATATCTGGAAAATTTCAAAAACTCAGCTTGAATATGAATATGAAAGCTTACAACAAAATTTAGAGTGTACATCTATTATGGGATTTGACCCATTAGAAGACATCGTAGATGAGTTAATTCGAGTAAAACCAGCTAAGGAATATGAAGAGAAGTTAAATGCCCTATTAAAAGAAAGATTTGCACTGGTGAATGAAAAAATCCAAGAGTTGCGCATGGATGTGTCTTGGTAATAATTGAGAATATTCATCTGCTACATATACTCTGTCAGGATCAATGAAGAGTATGGTCTATATTCTAAATAGAGCATATGGAGATGACTACCTATGTAATATTTAGTAGAAATAATAGCTGTCTTGCTCTTGATATGTATCTTGAGCAAGACCATTTATGTAGAATAGAAGGAGAAATTAGTATGTGGGGAACAATAGAAACAATAGGATGCACAATTTTACGGACGTGGGGTGTGAAAGTGATTTCAGAACATGAACGATTAGAAGCTTATGCAAAAGGAGAGGCCGAAGCAGAACAAATCTTTCAGCCTATCTATGAACAAATCCTTCGAGCATGTGATAAAGAAGACTTTCAAATTGAATTGAATCGCAAAGAGTTTGAACAAAAAGAATCTGTATTGAAAGATATACATACGGATTTGGGCATGAGCTCGATCACATCAGTAGGTGCTTTGTCTAAATTTTGTAAAACACCGGAGTATATGAACGTTAAATTTATTAGCAAAGAAGATGTGAAAGAGTACAAAGAGGCTAAAGAAGAAGGGTATCGTAATAAAATAGCACAATACGAAACAAAGATACAAGAAGCTATGGATCGATTGACTGAGTTGATTACAAAAAAAGTGATGGAAAAACATGAACAAGATAGTAAGATTGAAGAATATAAAAAAGCTATACGAGACTATGTGAAAGACTTGGAAAAACAGGCGGTGCAGGATGTGGTGAGGGGATTGTAAAAGGACTATATATGGTGTTTGATGAATAAAAGGTATGATAAATAGATATAAAGGTATGATATAAAGGTATGATATAAAGGTATGATATAATGGCATTAAGTATATTTTTTGTTAGATATTGAGAGAGGAGTATATATTTTAAATCATTAAATAATCAAATTAATCAGTATATAATTATAGAGGAGATTTTATGAGGTATAATAAGGATGTTTTCCCATTTCTACAAGTATTAGAATGTATCAAAGACGTTAAAGCAAAGCTTATTTTAATTATCAGTGGGATCGAATCGAAAGCATTAATTAAGACAAGATTAGAAGAAAAAATAGAGTTCTCTAATAAAAAAATTCCGAACGAATATTTAGAGGAAGTATATGATACAGATGAAGAGGCTACGGAAGAAGCGTTTGACCTATTTAAAGAGCATATTTTAAACTCCTTTATCAAAGATATAAAGCAAGTTATAAAAAACTATGTTTTTTATACAGCATGGAGATATGAAAAATATTTTGGAAATATAGACTCTATAAAAAATCAATATTCTATTCTTAAAGATATTGAACGTAAAAATATAGAAAACGGCTATACAGGTGAAAAAAAAGTTGAATATTTTTATGAAGAATATAATGAATCTATTGAGGATATTTTAGAGCTATTACGTAAGGAATTGATGAATATTACAAATGGTCAAATAATGTTAGATCCTTCATTTTCTGTTTGTGATATTACAATAGAGATAAAAGAACCTATTGAAGAGCTGAATCAACTATATGAAGGTAAAGGATGGGTTGAGAAGTTTATAAAAAAATGGGAAAATAATATTGATATGGATTTTGTTGAAGCTATGTTATTTATTAATTACGAATATGATGATGTCATGGAAGAAGATGAATATACTATTGATTCAGGATGTTATGATTCTATCTGTGAATATATAGAAGCTACATTAAAATGCAGTTATGGATGGGATAATTTAGAGGAGTATATAGAAAAACTAATTTGTATTCAACCAACTGATGATTATATTAATCAATTAAATATATTTTTAGAAAGTCGTTTTAATATGATTAATGATAAATTAAAGGATATTCGATTTGAAGTGCATTGGTAATTTTAGTGCTTTTATAGAAAATAAAAAATCATTTATTAAAGTTCAGTTTAATATTATGATAGAAAAGACAGCTTTTTAGAAGGGATGCTATGCATATTTTATTAACAAATGACGACGGCTTATGGGCCCCAGGGATACAAGGATTAGCACAGGAGTTAGCAAAGTACCATAGGGTAACAATGGTAGCACCTAAGGTGGAGCAAAGTGCTAAATCTAGTGCGTTAACGGTACAAGTACCTATTCGAGCTAAAGAAATGAGTGAAGAGGGAGAGAATCCTAGAATGCTCTTTGTAGAAGGCACACCAGTGGACTGTGTGAAATTCTCCTTGTCCTATTTATTGGAACAAGATCGTCCTGACTTAGTGGTATCTGGAGTTAATCATGGATTTAACTTAGGATCTGATGCGGTGTATTCAGGTACTGTTGGTGCAGCATTAGAAGGATTGATGTACAGCATTCCATCCTTGGCGCTATCCCTAGAAAAATACAGTGTTAAACGTATGGAGGAAATACTGCCTTTCATTACTGATTTTATCAAAATCATGTACGAAGAGGGACAATACCAAGGGCTATTGAATGTTAACTTTTTAAAAGAAGGTCCTGTGGGTTGGGAACAAGTAAAAGTATTCCATCAAGGCTTTCAAGAGTATACAAATGTCATTGATGTGCGCCAAGATACTAAGGGTAGAGAGTACTATTGGATTGTAGGCGACCAAGGATTCCACAAGGAAGATAAGCCAACCGATGTGGGACATATCAAAGAAGGATATATTTCCGTTGTACCTTTGACATGGAAACAAGAAGATACTGAACAAATTGTAAATGTAGATCGGTTAATTAGAACGTATAAAGATTAATTCTACATATTTTGTAACATGAGTAATGTGATATAATCTGTATAAGTACAGATTAAAATTTTCTGACTGAAGATATAATTAAGGAAATAATATGAGTGTGCAATTTATTGAGAAATTAGATACTAATATAATTGTTTCTAACGAAAAAGAAACTAAAAAATCATTATTTCAGGAGTATGAACGAGTTATATTAGATTCATTATTACAAACTTTTGGATTAGATTTTATCATTCAAGATCAATATGGTGGAGATGTCGATACAATCCATAATTTAGAACAAGTGGGTAAAAATCCAGAGATGAGTATTAAAAATGCAGATACTCGCGCTAAATATGAAAATCGTGGAGACTACGACTCTCATAAATATCATAGTGATAAAAATTATATTGAAACTAATAGAACTTATAGTAAAGAACGGAAAGAGTCAGGCATTAAAGATGCTTATACAGGAGAAACTTTGCGCGAATCGCATGATTTGGATCATATTATTGCAGCTAAGGAAATTCATGATAATGCAGCAGTATATGCAACTTCATTAGATCCTGTTTCATTAGCAAATTCAGAGGATAATTTGGTGCCGACGATTGCTAGTATTAACCGATCAAAGGGAGCTAAGAATGTAGGGGAGTTTCTGTCAGATTGGGAAAAGGGGAGACCATTAAGACAAGAAAAAATTAAAGAGCTAAGATCTAAAACTAATTTGACTGATAAAGAGAGGAAACAATTAAAAAAATATGAAGAATTAGAAAAATTAAAACCAGAAGAAGTGAAGCGCCTGTATAATAAATCTAAGAAAGCCATGACTAATAAGTTAAATAAGGACTATTATACTAGTAGTAAATTTATTGGTGATACAGCCAAGGCAGCTGTAAGCTTAGGTGGGAAGACCGCTTTAAAACAGGCTATTGGTTTTGTATTATTAGAAGTATGGTATGCCGTTAAACATCGGATTAGCAAATGTAATACCGATTCCATTAAAGATTTTTTTAAAGAAATCATTGAGGGTATAAAAACTGGATTTAGTAATGCAAAAAGTAAATTCAAGGATATGATAGCCAGGATTAAGGAGGGATTTCTTTCAGGGGTTATTTCATCATTAATGACTACGCTAACTAATATGTTTACTACTATGTTAAAAGGATCTGTTAAAATTCTTCGATATGCTGGTAGTGCGCTTGTACAAGCTTTTAAAGTGCTTTTTTTTGATAAACATTCTACTTGGCAAGAAAAAATTCATGGTGTATTAGTTATATTGGCAACCTCTGCTTCTACTATTGTAGGAACTATGGTAGGGAACTATCTATCGACAAACGTAGGACAAATTCCTATTGTAGGAGAACTATTAGTTACATTTATTCAGGTGTTTTTATCTGGAACCCTTAGTTGTACATTAATCTACTTTATAGATAAATGGGAAATCGCTCAAAAGATTTATAAATTTATAGAGGCATTCGATGTTAATTTGTTTGCTGAATCTGTTGAATATATGAAACAGCAAGTGGCAATGTATGAAGCATATGTTTCAAAACTATTGGAGATTGATATAGAGACTGTTGTGAAAGAGACTGCTAAATATGGAAGGGTACTCACTATATTGCGTGAAAGTGATGAAGCACAAATTAATGAAAACTTAAAAGTGTTATTAGCTGAGTTTAACATTGAGCTTCCATGGACGGGTGAGTTTTCATCTTTTATACGTGATAAAAGTAAAAAATTGGTGTTTCAATAATGTTTAAATGTGATTGTTGTGGAAAATGCTGTGAAAAAGTATCTACGTCGGAAATATATCAGCATTTAGCAGATAAGACAGGAAAATGTAGGTATTTAAAAAATAATTTATGTTCAATTTATACAAATCGTCCACTCATATGTAGGGTAGATGAAATGTACGAATTGTATTATAAAGACTCAATGACTCTAGTAGAGTATTATGAGCTAAATTATAAGGCATGTCAGTTATTAAAAGAAGAAAAGGAGAATTAATTATGCCGATACCATTTATTTTAGGCGCAATTGCCGTAGCTGCTGGAGCAACTGGCGTAGCTAAAGGTGTTTCTGGAGCGATGAAAATCAAAGAAGCGAAAGAAATGATGGAAGAGATTGAAAGAAAACATAATCAGAATCAAGCCCGATTAGAAAAACAGGAAAAAAGAACACAACTTTCTATGGACGAATTAGGTGCTACAGAAGTGGAAACATTGAGTTCATTTCAAGAGTTTAGTGACTGTTATGAAAAAATTCAAAATAGACCAGACTTTATCAAGCATAATTTGGGAGAATTGGAGATTGAGCCTCTAAATATTGAACGATTAAAAGAGGTATCTATTGGAGCTACAGCTTTAAAGGGGGTTATTGCAGGATCAGCACTTGGTACAGCAGGTACTTTTGCAGCCAGTGGTGCAACTACGGCTGCAGTCAGTGCATTTGGGGTAGCATCTACTGGAACTGCAATTAGTGGTTTATCAGGAGCAGCTGCAACAAACGCAACACTTGCTGCACTAGGTGGTGGAAGTCTAGCTGCTGGTGGCGGTGGAGTTGCCTTAGGTACTACACTATTAACGGGAGCTACTTTGGGTATTGGATTAATGGTTGGAGGATTATTTATCAATCATGCTGGAGACAAAGCACAAGCTAATGTAGAAGAAGCAAGAGAAGAATATAATAAGGCTAAAGCCCTTATCAAAGAAGCACGTACGCTATTAAAAGAAATTGAGGATACAGCTAAGAATTATACAAAAGTATTACAAGGTATTTTAGATGAATATCTTATCTTATTAGAATGGCTGAAAAATTTAGTTACTCATGAGGTTGATTGGAATAAGTTTAGCTATGAGGATGAACAAAAACTTGAAAGAATCACCTTGTTAGTACAGGTCCTATATAACATGTGTAAAGTACAGTTTTTAGTAAAACAAGGTGACAAAAACGTTTTGAATAGAGAAAAAATTGAAAATACTTTAAATGGTATTAATACAGCGGTTTAACGCTATATAGTTACCGACCTTATTTATCAGGATTAACTGATGATAAGGTCGTTTCTTTTTATTGTAAACTCATAGTAATTATATTGGAGTTGACAATGAAAAATAATAGTGTTTTAATACTACTTGAAAGACATTTTTTATCATCTTATGTTGTGGCTCAAGGGAGGGTCCTATCATGAAAGAAGAATCAAATGTAACAGGTACGATGAGTGCAAGGCAAATCACGATGACCGCATTATTTGTGGCGTTGGTAGCAGTAGGAGCGTTTATTAAGATTCCTATTCCTAATTTGCCGTTTACCTTGCAATTGCTCTTTACGACATTAGCTGGTTTAATCTTGGGAAGTCGATTAGGCGGTATGAGCGTGGTCATGTACATTATTCTTGGCCTTGTAGGAGTGCCGGTGTTCACTGAAGGTGGCGGATTTATGTATATCTTCAAACCTACCTTTGGCTATCTAGTAGGCTTTGCTGTTGGTGCTTTTGTGGCAGGTCGTATGATAGAAAAAGCAACGGTTGTGACGTTCAAAACATTATTAACCGCTTCTTTTGTGAATTTAGCTATAGTATATGCCTTAGGCATGGTCTACTTATATGAAATTATGGATTTATACTTAGCTAAACCAATTGGACTAGATGTATTATTTATCTACTGTTTTGCATTGCCAGTGATTCCAGATATTTTCCTTTGTATCTTGGCAGCAGTGATTGCAAAACGATTACTTCCGATTTTAAATCGATAGTATACATAACAGATGTGACATAAGGTGCATATACATGTTGGTATGCACCTTATGTTGATATTTGTGAAAGTAACCACAGATGATGAATAACATAGGAAAGGATAAAATCATGACAACAAATCAAAGCCAAAAAGGCCTTTATATATTAGGTACAGGAACAGACGTAGGTAAAACATATATCACTGCTTTATGGCTCAAAAGACTTCGAGAAGCGGGCCTAGATGTAGCGTATTACAAAGCAGCTGTCAGCGGTGCTCCTAGCATTTCTGAAAGTGATGCAGGATATGTGAAACAAGTGGCGGGACTTTCACAGGAGGATGAAAGTTTATTATCTTATGTATTTGATGAGCCCGTATCTCCCCATTTAGCGGCTCGTCATGAAGGAAAAGTTATCGATAGAACCGTAGTGAACCAAAATTTCTGCAACGTCGCTAGAGCACATGCCTATACAACCGTAGAAGGCAGTGGTGGCATTATTTGTCCTCTATATGTAACAGATACAGAGCTATATATGCTAGAAGATGTAGTAAAAGATTTAGGCTTGCCAACCATTGTGGTAGCCACAGCAGCATTAGGAACGATTAACAGCACAGTGCTGACAATCCATTATTTACAATCTAAGGGTATTGCTGTAAAAGGTATTATTGTGAACCAATACACAGGAAACTCTATGGAAGAAGATAACTGCGTGATGATGGAACGACTAACGGGGATTCCTGTTTTAGATCGAGTAGGACCTGGGGAAACATCCTTGTATATGGATGTAGAAAATATGTTAAATTGCTACGAGGATATAGTGAATCCCATGCATAATTAGGAAGATAGGATTTATTTAAAATATATATTAGATATGGCATAGTAAATGTACGAGAGGTATAGGTATACACATGAAAGATTGGGCAAAAAAGGATTTAGAGTTAATTTGGCATCCATGTTCTCAAATGAAAGATTATGAAACATTGCCACCGATTGTGATCGACCATGCAAAAGGTTGCTATTTATATGATGTAGATGGAAAAGAATACATAGATATTATCAGTTCTTGGTGGTGTAATTTATTGGGTCATTGTCATCCAAAAGTAAACGAGGCTATTAAACACCAATTAGATACATTGGAGCATGTTATTTTTGCTAACTTTAGTCATCGCCCTGCTATCACTTTGGCGGAACGATTGAAAGAAGTGGCGCCAAAAGGGTTAACAAGATTTCACTTTAGCGATAATGGGTCTGGCGCTGTAGAATGTGCCTTGAAAATGGCATTTCAATATCATTACCAAACTGGACATCCAGAACGGCAAAAATTCTTATGCCTTAGTGAAAGTTATCATGGTGAAACCATTGGTGCTTTATCGGTAGGCAGTATGGATTTGTTTGCTGAAATTTATAAGCCAATGTTGATGGATCAAACTGTTCACACACAAGGACCAGACTGTTATCGTTGCACGTATGGGAAAACTCGTGAGACTTGTTCCTGTGAATGTTTTGAGCATATGGAACAAGATTTCGCAGAGCATGGTTCCACATTAGCAGCTGTCATCGTCGAACCATTGATTCAAGGTTGTGCAGGGATGAAAATGTATCCGCCAGAATATCTACGGAAACTACGTGAGCTCTGCGACCGCTATGGAGTGTTATTGATTGCTGATGAAATTGCCACAGGATTTGGTCGTACAGGAAAACTATTTGCCTTTGACCATGCAGGAGTATCTCCAGATATTATGACTGTCTCCAAAGCATTGACTGGTGGCTATATGCCGATGTCTATTACAGTAGTAGCTGAAAAAATTTACCAAGCTTTTTACGATGATTATCATACGATGAAAGCGTTCATGCATAGTCATACCTATAGTGGTAACCCATTGGGGTGTGCCGCAGCATTGGCAGTACTTGACACATTGCGGGATGAACATATTTTAGAACAAGCTGAGGAAATGGGAAACTATTTACATAATGCCTTACTGAAAGCCTTAGGTAATCACCCCAATGTAGGAGAAATCCGTCGTATGGGATTAATTAACGCTATTGAACTTGTTACCAATAAAGAAACAAAAGAAGGCTTTGATGGCTCCTTGCGCATGGGCTATCAAATCTATAAAAAAGCATTGGATAGAGGTCTATTATTACGTCCATTAGGAAATGTTATCTATTTCAATCCACCTTTAACCATTGATAAGAAGACCATAGATATTGCTATCGAACGAACAGTGCAAGCCATGGCAGATGTATTAGGATAAGCTTAAAGTATTAAATATAACTCGTTAAACTAGTATATTTGTGCTATAATTTAGATAGAAAAAGGAGTGTGAATCCTATGTCTATCAAGCCTTATGAAGAACTTACGATACAAGATAACTTTATCTTTCAGAAAGTTATGCGTAATAAACGTATTTGCAAGCAAACGATAGAAAGACTTTTAGATATTGATATTAAGGATATTGAATATCTGGAAGAAGAGAAGACTATTGATGTTCGCTTGGATAGCAAGAGTGTGCGACTAGATGTATTTGTCAATGATGATAAAGGAACTATCTTTAATATTGAAATGCAGACTAGTAAAGATATGAAGGAGCTTGTCAAAAGGGCTCGTTATTATCAAAGTGCCATAGATATTGATAGTTTAGAAAAGGGCCAACATTATTCAGAACTAAATGATACATACGTTATTTTTATATGTACATTTGAGGTATATCCAGATAAGCTTCATAAGTATGATTTTAAAAATGTATGCTTGCAGAATACGAATAGACCATTGAATGATGGAACTCATAAGATTTTCTTGAGTACTAAGGGTGAATTGGATGATATATCTAAGGAGCTAAAATATTTTTTAGATTATATTGATGGAAAAGAACCTGAAGACAGTCTGATGTATGAGATTGATAGTGAAGTTCATACGATAAAACAATGTGATGAATGGAGGCGAGATTATATGACGTTAGCATTTGAAATGGAGAATAAGCTAAAAGAAGGGATTGAAATCGGTAGAGAAGAAGGTAGAGAAGAAGGCCGAACTGAAGGTAAGGTAGAAGCTGTTATTGGAATGCTTAAGGAGAAGCTGTCCGTAGAGATGATTTCTCGTATTACAAAATTAACAGCGGAGCAAATTACTGAAATTGGTAAAATGAATGCATTGCTATAGTAGTTTTATAAGCAATGAATTAGAATGATAAAAAGGCTGTAAGCAAACGATATGAATGCTTACAGCCTTTTCTATATTTTGATTATGTTGATAAAAATCATTGGTTACTATTAGATTACAAAGGGATATTCTGACTTGGAGTTAAGATACACTGAACTAGTTATTTTCCGTATACCCCTCAGGTGCTTTCGGTTCTACCACAATGTCGTTGTGGGTATTAAATATGACATATCCCAAAGGAGATCCAGGTGGCTTTTTAATGTGCTTCACTAAGGTGTAGTCCACGGTTACCTTTGATGTATCTTTTCCTTTGCTAAAGTACGCAGCGATTTGCGCAGCGGCTTCAATCATTTTAATATCTGGCTCAATGTCAGACCGTAAAATAACATGAGATCCTTGTATATGCTGTGTATGTAACCATAGGTCGTTAGGTTTAGCCCAACGGTTGGTGAGGTATTCATTTTGCTGGTTATTTTGTCCTACATATACGTCACCATTAGGAATAGTAAAGTGCAAGAAATTATCTTTTTTAATCTTGAAAGGAATCGGCTTTTTAGATTGACGCAAAATGCCTGCACTTTCACATTCGCTGCGAATTTCTTGAACAGATTGCTTGGTCGTAGCCAAAGATAAACTGTATTGAATGGATTCCAAATAAGAAAGGCGCATGGTGCTTTGTTCTAGTTGGTATTGACCATTTTTCGTGCGATTTTTCATCTTACGATATAGTTTATAATAGGCTTGCGCATTTTCTGTAATGGATAATGGGGGCTCCAATGGGATTGTAATATCTTCAGCCGAGTCAGATAATACATTTTGTACTGTCACTTCTGATTCATAGTGATGAGGTAAGTAGCTATAAATCATGAGTAAATCCCCATAGGATTTATACATATCAGCTTTGGATGTGTCATCTAGTTCAGCTTGAATTTTTTCGTGACGACCTTCTTCTTTTTTGATAGCGGCGGAAATAATTTTTTCTAACTCTTTTCCTGCCGTATGTATGGCTCCTAACTTTGCCACGTCCTGTGAAAGGGCCTCAGAAATTGTTGGATACTGGATAGTATCAACAATGGTGTGGGGAGAACTTTCACAGAGTGGAATAGGCGTTAACAAGCGTTTACCAGTAGTCGTGGTATATTGGAATAATCCTTGTGCCCTAAGAAGTTGGGATTGCAAATTAGTAAGTCCTTCGGTGATGCTATTGATGAGCTCCGCTGTCATCGGTGTCGTAGGAGTTAGACCCATACGATAACATAGGTCATCTAATAAAACAGGACCAAATCCGTTAAAGATATGACGAATAGTATTGCCTACTGTGTCTTGTGAAAAGGATTGGAGTAATTGTGTGATCTCCGGACCGGAGAACTGCATAAGATTCACACGAGATGTATTAGGAGGTAGCTCGTAAGGTAATTTAGGAGCTACTGACCGAACACGATTCATAAGTGGTGTGACATGAACAAGGGATTCTAAAATAATACCATCTTGAACAAAAATGCAGTTGGAATATTTGCCCATTAGTTCTACATAGATTTCATTTACAAGGATGGAACCATCTAACCCTAATTTGTCGGCGGTGATGCGGATGATACGGTCTCCGTGAAGTTGCTCGATATTGGTAATGCGAGCTCCTTCAATGTGTTTCCGTAAATACATAATAAGAGATGTGGGCTCCTTGGGAGCATCTACAATCTTGTCTGTTACATAGATAGACGGAGCACTGCCTACAGTAATCACCAAATAGGGGCTTGTAGTAGGAGTATTAATTTTTAAAAGTATACTTGTTTTATCGATCTGCTGAATACGCTGAATCTGACCGTTTCCGACTTGCTCGTTCAGTTCTCGTATCAATACAGACAATGTTAAACCATCTAAATTCATGGGGATCCTTTCGTTATAGGTGTATTGTATTGCTATACCTGAAAGTGTAACATATCAGTGAAATCATACTTCGATACTATACAAAAGACATAGCTATTTATTTATAAGATTACAAAAATGATTGACATTACATGGTATCTTACTAAGGATACAATGCGTATGTACTATTTATTAGGAAAGGGATAAATTTTAAAAACCATCCCTATACTAGTATACACTAATCTAGTACTAGGAGATATAGGTAGGTTTTGAATTAAAGGTATGACACCCAAAATATAGCTGAATAGAGACATCGTTAAACTTGATGTTTCATTAAGAGCGATATATAAGAGAAGGGTAATGCATATCTAGATTAGCAGTGAATTAAAATTTCTGACTATATTAACGTTATGGTAGATATAGATTAGAACAAATAAAACGTTTTATTTTTAGTCTTACCGTGCTATACTGAAAGATAAGAAATAGAACGGAAACGCGAGGTAAATCCATGAACAGTATGACAGGCTTTGGTCGCGGCATAGTGACTACAGAAACAGGAAGTTTCCAAGTAGAGATTAAAACGGTAAACACAAGATATTGTGATATTACAATTAAAAGCCCTAAACAATTTAATATCTTTGAAGACAAAGTACGACGGTTAATCCAATCGGCCTTTCAACGTGGTAAGGTAGAGGTGTCTATTTTATACAAAGAGTCCGGCGAGCAAGAGAAAGAATTATTTATGAACCGTGCCTTATGTGGACAGATTAAACAATTTTTGGTAGAAGAGGGATTCTATGCAGATGTGAAAGAGGTTCCTCTATCGGCGATTATGTCCATTTCTTCGGATTGGATCTCTGTAGAAGAACCACCTACTGATGAAGAGGCGATAGGACGATCTTTAGAAGAGGCAACAAAGTTGGCCATTGACGGTGTTCTTGCAATGCGTGCCAAAGAAGGCATAGCGATGAAAGAGGATATTACGAAACGCTTACAAGGGATTGAAACATTATTCGCTTATATGGAAAGTCGAAGAGATGTAGCCTTAGCGCACCATGAAGAGCGATTATTGCAAAGAATCCAAACTATGCTAGATAAAGTGGGCGTAGACTTTCAAGAAGAACGGTTTATGCAAGAGGTGGCTATACTTTCAGATAAAGTAGATATTTCAGAAGAGATTGCCCGATTTGCCTCACATGTGGTACAATTAAAAGAAATCCTTGAGGAAGAAGGGCCTATTGGACGCAAGTTAGATTTCTTGTTACAAGAAATGAACCGTGAGGTCAATACGATGGGATCTAAGGGGAATGAAATTACAATTGTAGATACAGTTGTACAATTGAAAGTAGAGTTAGAAAAAGTAAGAGAGCAAATTCAGAATATAGAATAATATGTAAGTAGTATTGGAGTTATCATGTCTGATAAAGGAATATTAATCGTCATTTCAGGACCATCTGGGGCAGGAAAAGGCACGATTTGTGCAGAACTCCGCAAACAAATGCCAAACTTGGTCTATTCTGTATCAATGACCACACGTCAACCACGAGTGGGTGAAGAAGAGGGTATTAGCTATTTCTTCCGAGATGTAGAGACGTTTGAAAAATTAATCAAAGAAGATGCATTCTTGGAATATGCAAAAGTGTACGATAATTACTATGGTACACCGAAAGAGCACGTCATGAACTTATTAGAAGAAGGCAAGAGCGTGATTTTGGAGATTGATATTCAAGGTGCTATGAAGGTAAAAGAATCCTACAGCGATGCTGTCTTTATCTACGTTGTGCCGCCATCCTTAGATGTGTTAACATCTCGTCTGCATGGTCGTGGTACGGATGATAAAGAAGTGATTCATAAACGTTTATCTTTAGCTTGTTCAGAATTAGCATTAGCACATCGTTATGATTACATAGTGGTGAATGATGATTTGGAAGATGCCATTGAACGAACAGCATCTATCTTGCGAGCTGAAACATGTAAGATTAGTCGCAACAAAGAAAAGATTCAATACATTTATAAACGTTACAGCAATGAACAAGGACAGCAATAATATAGTAAGTAGACAAAGGAGACTTTCATTATGATGGTAGAACCGCATTTAAAAGATTTAGAAAAACAAGTGGATAGTAAATACACGTTGGTAACACTAGCAGCTAAGCGTGCTCGTGAATTGACAGATGGAGATCCATCCCTTGTAGGTGAAGTAGGAACAGAAAATCCAGTGTCTATTGCTTTGTATGAAATCGCTGCAGAGCAAGTAGGGTTTGAACGCACAAAAGATGGCGTAAAATAATTTGATATCACAATACTAGATACCTAATGAATAGAGGAATCAAAACTGTATTCATTAGGTATTTTTTTTACGTATACTACATTCCTAAAAACTATAATAAAAGACACTGTAAAGGTAGAAAATATAAGGGAAGTAGGGTATAATTAAACTGTTCATGTAAATATGTATTGGAGGTTTATATGGCTAAAGATTGTTCATTTGACGTTGTATCCGAAGTGGATATGCAAGAAGTAGATAATGCAGTAAATCAAGCGAAAAAAGAAATCAGCACACGATATGATTTCCGTAATAGTAAAGCAGATATAGAACATGATGGTGATACCATTAAAATTCATTGCGATGATGAATACAAATTAGGTGCCATCATCGATGTCCTAAAAGGGAAAATGGTAAAACGTAATGTAGCCATTAAAAATTTAGAGTATGGTAAAATCGAACCAGCATCTGGCGGTACTGTACGTCAAGTTGTGACGATTAAGAATGGTATCTCTAAAGAGGCGGCTAAAGATGTTGTCAAATTAATTAAAAATATGAAATTAAAAGTGACGGCTCAAATTATGGAAGACCAAGTACGTGTAGCAGGTAAAGATAAAGATCAATTGCAAGCAGTGATTACGATGCTTCGTGAGCAAGATTTACCTGTGGAATTACAATTTGTGAATTTCCGTTCTTAATCAAATAGAGGAGCATCACCCAATAGATGCTCCTATTTTATCATGTGAGGGACTATGAACGTAGAAGATATGCGTGGTGGATACACCACTGGTTCCTGTGCAACAGCAGGGGTGAAAGCTGGACTCTTAGCCCTAATCGAAGAAGAAATAGTTGACCAAGTTTCTATACGAAATCCCCAAGATGCTTTCATTACTGTGCCTATTGCGAAGGTAGAAGTAATATCGCCTACTGAGGCTATGGTAACCGTTGTGAAAGATGGTGGTGATGATCCAGATGTAACACATGGTACAGATATTGTGACCACGGTAACATTAAATCAATCAGGAGCCATTACGTATGAAGCTGGATTTGGAGTGGGTATAGTGACTAAGCCGGGCCTAGCCTTACCTGTAGGAGAACCTGCTATCAATCCGGGGCCTAGAACGATGATTTCCTATGTTTTCGAGGAGCTCGTACCAAAGGGCATGGGCATTCATGTGAAAGTATCCGTACCAGCGGGGGAGACCTTAGCTAGAAAGACCTTGAATGGTACTCTTGGTATCGAAGGTGGTATTTCCATCATTGGCACCACAGGTATTGTAAAGCCCATGAGTGAAGAAGGTTTCAAAAACTCCCTAGTACCGCAATTGCGTGTCATGAAAGAAGCAGGCTATACAACAGCTATCTTAGTGCCGGGGCGTATTGGTCAAGAAATCGCAAAAGAACAACTAGGGATTTCTATCAATCAAATGGCAGAAACAAGCAATTTTATCGGCTTCATGCTGGAACAATGTGTCAAAATTGGATTTAAAAATATCCTCATCATTGGTCACATTGGTAAAATTATCAAATTGGCTAGCGGCAGCTTTCATACCCATAATCGCATGAGTGATGGACGTATGGAAACGATTGTAGCTTATGCAGCTCTAGAGGGGGCATCCCAACAGGTATGCGAAGAATTGATGGACTGTCGCACAACAGAGGCTGCCATGCCAATTATTGAACGGGAGCACCTAGAGGGCATTTATCAGCGTGTTGCGGATCGAGCGTCCTTGCGCTCTATGCGCTATATTGCGCAAGATGCAAAGGTTGGTATTATCATATCTACTTTAGATGGCACTATATTGGCCGTCGATGAGGTAGCGAAGAAAATAGGAGAAGAAGAATCATGGCACATACCTTGTATGTCGTAGGTATTGGCCCTGGGAATCCAGAGTATGTAGTACCTAGAGGATTACATCTTATCAAAGAGGCTAAGGTTCTTGTGGGAAGTGAGCGAGCATTAGAAGATTTTGCTCAGCCTGGCCAGTTGACCTTTCCCATAGCCAAATTAGCGCCTATGGCAGAGTGGATGGGAGAACAACTACAATCCAATGACATTGTAGTCTTAGTCAGCGGTGATACAGGATATTATTCCTTATTGCCGTATTTGAAAACTAAATTCCCTAACAATCCTATCGATGTGACGCCGGGTATAAGTTCTATGACATTTGCCTTTGCTAGACTTGGAGAAGTATGGCACAATGCAGATTTAATGAGCTTTCACGGTCGTCGACCAGAGGAAAAAGATTTGTATTATGCAGAAGGTCGTAAATTAGGGTTCCTAACGGATCCTGAACAAAATCCTGCCTATATTGCAAGATATTTAATTGAAAAGCATGGCTGGCCGAAGGATACAAAAGCGGCAGCCTGTGAACGATTGAGTTATGAAGATGAACGTATTGAACGCGGTACATTAGAAGAATTACAAAAATTGGAGGGCTTTGGGCACTCCGTAATGGTGGTATTAGGATGAGACATTTTTTTGGAATTGAAGACGAGGAATTTATTCGTGGCGATGTGCCTATGACGAAAAAAGAAATTCGTATGGTAGTCATGAATGCAGCTCGTGTAGAAGAAGATAGCGTGGTTCTTGATGTGGGAGCTGGTACAGGTTCCATTTCGATTGAAGCTGCCTTAGCAGCTCCGAAAGGACATGTATATGCTATCGAACGCTTTGAAAAAGCAACAGATTTAATTCGCCAAAATCAAGAAAAATTTGGTGTAAAAAACTTAACAATTATTGAAGCTAAAGCGCCAGAAGGTATGGAAGATTTACCAGAATTAGACGCTGTTATCATCGGTGGTAGCGCTGGTGGTATGGGGACGATTATGGACGAAGCCACACGGTTGTTAAAAGTGGGTGGTCGTCTTGTAGTAACCGCTGTGACTATGGAAACAGGATATACCATTTTAAAAGAACTAAAAGGTAGACCGTATACTTATGAAGGGTTTCAAATGCAAGTGAGCCGTTTCAGAAAGGCTGGTCCGTACCATTTGTTAAATCCATTGAGCCCTATTTTTATCGTAACTGCAGTGAAACAGGAGGCATAATATGGCACAAGTGCATATCGTGGGCGCAGGCCCTGGAGATCCGGAATTAATTACTCGTAAGGGATATCGATTAGTACAAGAAGCAGACGTAGTAATCTACGCTGGTTCCTTGGTGAATCCAGCAATTTTAGAAGCTTGTAAAGAAGGTTGTGAAATACATAATTCTGCATCTATGAGCTTAGATGATGTATTAGCAGTGACAAAAGCTCGTGTGGCAGAAGGTAAAACAGTAGTGCGTTTACACACTGGTGACCCTGCTATCTACGGAGCAATCCAAGAGCAGATGGATGCTTTGAAAGAAATGGGGATTACTTATGATGTAACACCTGGGGTAAGCTCCTTCTTAGCAACGGCAGCAGCCTTGCAACAAGAGTACACATTGCCAAATGTAACGCAAACTGTCATCATCACTCGCATGGAAGGCAGAACACCTATGCCTGTAAAAGAAAAATTATCTATGTTGGCTAGCCATGGCGCTACTATGTGTATTTTCTTGTCTGTCCAAATGATTGACAAAGTAGCAACAGAATTAATTGAAGGTGGGTACGATAAAACAACACCGGTGGCTATCGTTGTGAAAGCATCTTGGCCAGACCAACGCATCATTCGTGGTACCTTAGAAACCATTGCTGATGTGGTGGCAGAAGAAGGCGTTATCCGCCAAGCTATGATTGTGGTAAGCCGTGTGTTAGATACAGATTATGAACTATCTAAACTCTATGACAAAGGATTTGCCCATATGTATCGAGATGCTAAGTAATGAAGATAGCTATCGTATCTGTTACAAAACGTGGGGCTAAGCTAGGCCAACAAGTACGCAGTGCCTATATACAGGAACATGTGGTGGACTGTTATGAAAAAGTAGAACGTGAAAGTGGAGACACAGCCATATCCTTTTCTTCCTTGAAACCATATATAGAACAGTTGTGGAAAAACTATGATCGCATCTTATTCATTATGGCCACAGGTATTGTAGTGCGTATGATTGCGCCTTTCATCAAGCATAAATCGGAAGATCCAGCTATCTTGGTAATGGATGAAGGTGGTCACTTTGTGATAAGCCTATTATCTGGTCATTTAGGTGGCGCTAATGAATGGACTAGCGAAGTAGCTATGATTACGGGGGCTACTCCGGTGATTACGACAGCTACAGACGTGAATCAGTTGCCTGCACCAGATGTATTGGCCCGAAAAATTGGTGCTAAGGTAGAAGATTTCTCTATGCTTATTAAGGTGAATGCAGCTATCGTCAATGGTGATGCTGTTAAATATTATTTGGATAGCACTTTGGCAGATGACTTTGAAAGGGCTGTACAAGCACATCAAGTGGACTATGAACTCTTTCACCCAGAGGAAGCATTCCCATGGGGGGATGAGCCAAAGGTTGTGATTACAGATAGAACCATTGATTGGCTAGGTGTCACACTGGTGCTGAGACCACCGACTATGACGGTAGGTATCGGATGCCGTCGTGATACACCGAAAGAATTGATACTTTCAGCCATAGCAGAATCATTGCAAAATGTAGGACGATCCCCATTAAGCGTCAAAGGAGCGGCCTCAGTCATTGTAAAAGCTGATGAAATAGGATTATTAGACGCCATGGAAGAACTCAAATGGCCTATCCAATTTTATACACAAGAAGAAATGGCCCCTTGTATTGAAGAGGCACAAATTATTGAATCAAATTTTGTTAAACAAACAATAGGAGTAGGAAACGTATGCGAAACGACAGCACTATTACTAGCGCAGGGGCAGGAGCTACTGCAACACAAAACAATATTTCCGAGAACAACGGTAGCCATTGCACGGGTACATTACAAGTCATCGGAATCGGACCTGGTAACCCAGAATTCATGACACCAGAAGCACGCGAAGCGATTCTACAAGCTGACCGTGTAGTAGGTTACATTACCTATTTAGATTTGATTAAAGACCTTGTAGCAGACAAAGTCACTGTAGGTACAGGCATGATGCAAGAAGTAGATCGTTGCCAACAAGCAGTGGATTTAGCTGTAGAAGGTTATAAAGTGGTGGTGGTATCCAGCGGTGACCCTGGTGTATATGGTATGGCGGGTCTTGTCATCGAACTGGCTAATAAAGTGGCAGAGGAAAAACGTCCTCCTGTACATATCGTTCCAGGTTTAAGTGCAGTGAACATGGCAGCAGCCGTATTGGGTGCACCATTGATGCATGACTTTGCTGTTATTAGCTTGAGCGATTTGATGACACCATGGGATTTAATCAAAAAACGTGCTGCACTGTGTGCCGAAGGTGATATGGTTATCGCTTTATACAACCCACGCAGTAAAAAACGTGTCACACATTTAGATGAAGTGCGTGAACTAGTATTGCAACATCGTGACCCTAAAACTCCAGTAGGCATTGTCCAAAAAGCCGGCCGTGCAGGTCAACATATTATCATTTCTGATTTAGAGCATTTCCACAAAGAAGAAATCGATATGCAAACATTAGTTATTATTGGTAACAGCCAAACGTATGTGGAAAATGGTAAAATCATTACACCACGAGGATATAAACTGTGATTTGGGTCATAGCGGGTACGCTAGATGGCCGTAATTTGGCGGTAGCAGTACAAGAGCATACAGGATTACCTGTATTGGTGTCTGTAGTGAGCCAATATGGGGCACAATTAGCATCCCATCCAGGCATTGAAGTCCATGAAGGACGCTTGAATTTAGAGGAGATGAAAGCTCTCATTCAAAATAAAGGCATAACGATGCTCATTGATGCGAGCCATCCCTATGCGGCGATTGTGACTGCCACAGCTCGCGAAGCCGCCGCAGATATGGAAATTCCTTTCATTCGATTTGAACGGAAAGAAGTGCCATTGCCAGAGTATGATAAATTACATCATGTGGGCAATGAAGAAGAGGCAGCTACTTTAGCAGGTGAACTAGGTAAGGTGGTATATCTTACAACAGGTAGTAAGACGATGCATGTCTTTGCCAAGTCCGAAGCTTTACAAGATAAAGAAGTATGGACCCGTGTGTTACCGACGGCGGAAGTGCTGCAAATGATGGAAGACTTAGGGCTATCTCCTAAGCATACCATTGCTATGCAAGGACCATTTTCTTATGACATGAATAAGGTCATGTTCCAAGATACAAAAGCAGAGGTAGTAGTTATGAAAAACTCTGGCCTTGTAGGAGGTTCAGACACTAAGTTACAAGCTGCTATCGATTTAGATGTTCATGTCATTGTTATCGACCGCCCAACACCGGCGAAAGGGGCAGTGACAATTTCAACAGTAGAAGAATTTAAAACTCTATGGGAGGATTACGATGGATTACATTAAAAACCCGAAAGCAATTGAAGATAAAAGTATGGAAATTATTTACCCATATGTAAAAGATATGGGATTTACTGAGGATGAAATTCGAGTGGTATCTCGTACTATCCATGCGTCTGGTGACGTAGAATATGCGAAATTATTCCGTACTAGTGAAGGCGCTGTAGCGGCAGGTATTGCAGCTGTTAATAATGGTGCTCATGTTTACACTGACGTAGAAATGGTGCGTACAGGTATTTCTAAACCAGCATTGAAACTTCATAACAGTGAAGCACATTGCTTAATTCGTGACGAAAAAGTGGCTGAAATGGCAAAAGAATTAGGCGTAACACGCTCTATTGCTGCGATGCGTACATTCGGTAAACAGTTAGAAGGCCAAATCGTGGCAATTGGTAATGCACCAACTGCTTTATACGAAGTATTGCGTCTTGCCTTAGAAGAAGGTATTCGTCCTGCTTTAATCATCGGGATTCCAGTAGGCTTCGTAGGTGCTGCAGAATCTAAAGATTATTTGGCAGAAGTATCTCCAGTTCCTTACATTACAATTCAAGGTAACAAAGGTGGTAGCTCCATTGCTGCATCCGTTGTTAACGCATTGTTCTACACAGATGTAAAACGTAACGACATGTTATTTGTTGAAGGAAAAGAAAAGAAATAATGAATAGAACGAGTCAAACACGCAATGCATGGCGTATGTTTCTCGTTCTAGTGTTTGGGGCAGCAGCGATTGCTGCCCTCATCTTGTCTTTAGTATTTGGGTCCGCCCAGACTACATTGGCTCAAATATGGCATACATTGTGGTCTCCCACTTTATCTGATACAAATTCACTAGTCATATGGAACATTCGCTTACCGAGAAATATAGTCGCGGCCCTAGTAGGCTCGAATCTAGCTGTAGCAGGTGCTATCTTACAAGCAGTTATGAAAAATCCATTAGCAGATCCGCAAATCGTAGGGGTTTCCTCAGGTGCAGGATTAGCTGGTGTCATAGTATTAATTTTATTTCCTTACCTAGAATATGCGGTGCCATTCATCGCCTTTATTGGCGCTTTGACAGCGGCCATACTTGTGTATGCCTTAGCCTGGAAACAGGGTATACGTCCAAGTCGTATTATCTTGGCTGGGGTAGCCGTAGCAGCATTCTTAGGGTCCATGATATCTGCCCTACTCGTATTCTATGGGGATCGAGTGCAAGGGGCTCTATTATGGATGGTTGGCGGTCTAGCCGCTCGTAGTTGGCCGCAAGTGTATGTCTTAATTCCTTATACCATAGGGGGCTTGTTATTTGCCTTCTTAGGAGCAAAACGTTTGACTATACTCAGCTTAGGTGATGAAACAGCACGCAGTTTAGGCTTAGCCGTTGAAAAAACACGGTTTATGATGACTGCTGTGGCTGCATTATTAGCAGCCAGTGCCGTATCAGTAGCAGGTTTAATTGGTTTCGTAGGATTGATTATTCCACACATTGCACGCATGATGTTGGGCACAGATTATCGCTTCTTATTGCCAGGATCTGCCTTCTTAGGAGCCTTTGTGCTTGTTATCAGCGACACAGTGGGACGTACATTATTTAGTCCTATCGAGATTCCAGTAGGCATCATTATGGCTTTCTTCGGCGCTCCATTCTTCTTGTATTTATTGAGGAGGGATGACTAATGAAACCAGTAATTTCTGTGAAAGATTGTCGTGTCTCCTTCGGTGAAAAAGAAGTCTTAAAGAGCATTGATTGGATGGTCTATGAAGGGGAAATCGCTACCTTAATCGGTCCTAATGGTTGTGGTAAAAGTACTTTATTACATGCCATTACTAGTGCTATAAAAAGTACCGGTACCATACAAATTGCAGGGAAAGAGGCAACGGAGTATTCTAATAAAGAATTAGCTAGATATATGGCATTCTTACCACAAGTACCATCTATCCCAAAAGATATGTTAGTAGAAGAACTCGTTAACTGTGGTCGATTCCCTTACCAATCTTGGTGGAAGCAACAGGGGTCTCATGATAAAGAAGTGGTAGATGCTGCCTTAGAGGCCACACAAGTGAGTCATTTGCGAAATCAGCTAGTATCTTCTTTATCCGGTGGGGAACGGCAACGTGTATGGATTGCCATGGCACTAGCTCAAGAGCCAAAAGTATTGATTTTAGATGAACCTACCACATACTTAGATATTAACCATCAATTGGAGATTATGGAGTTATTACAGGACTTAAATCGCCGTGAAGGGTTAACAGTTGTTATGGTTTTGCATGAATTAAACCAAGCAGCCCAATATTCACATCGAGTTGGTGTACTCTATCAAGGACATATCCTAGCAGATGGATCACCAAAAGATGTAATGACAGAAGAATTACTAGAAACAGTATTTGCTGTTAGAACCGATGTAGAAGTAGGGGAGTTTCCTTACATACGGATACAGGGGTTGTTGTAGTATTTGAACAAAACTTAACAAGGAAGCTATCATTTTGTGTATCGGCATAGTCATAATCATTGGCTATGCCGATTTTTTATGACTTGGGATATGTACTGATGGTGTTAGTATGTAAAATGATAATTGTATGATACAATAACGGTATATTAATGGGTAAAATTGATGAATAATTTTAATACTATCGAATATTTAGGGATTTGGGAGAAGTTAAATAGTCCAGAATTTAACCCCCTCGAATTCGAGGGGTTTTAAATATGCAAGTGAAGCAGATATGTTAAATGTTTCCTTATTTGATAAATTGGCTACAATACAATCCTCATTGAAAAAGGTTTAGAACAAAAAGAAAGAATGATAGAACTTAGGATTCTATTTTTAAAATACGTGGTGAAAGATTAGGAATAGGGTAGAACGATAAATTTTTAAAGGAGTATATATGAATACAACAAAAGAATGGATTGAAAAATATGAAACAGTAAAACATTTATTAGTTGCCCCTATGAACTATGCAGAAGTTTTTGAAAAAAATGAAATTCATGGAAAAAAAATATTTGTTTTAGAAATGGGAGAAATCATATTTCCTACGGGAGAACTTTTGGTAAGAGATCCTTTGGTTTGGCTGAGTAGAGAAGAAAAACCTTACTTAACCAAAGTGCCAAGAGGAAAGTATAGCATTGAAACTTTGGTAGCAGAAATCGAAGAAGAACACTATCGTTATGTACTTACAAGAGTAAAATTTAATGAAAATAAGCCAGTGATTTATTACGAAGCTTTAAAAGGTGATGAAAACCTAGAAGGTGTAAATAATGAAAGTATTTTTGGATTTATGGTTGATGCAGGATTGGCAACTATAGTTGATGTAGAAACAAGAGATAAATATTGTGATTTTGTAGAGAAGTGGTATAAAGAAAATACTGAAAAAAATATTTATAATGATTTTTTTGCAAAGGAATTTAAAGAAAATGCCATGAAATATCCAAAATTTCAAAGAGAAGATGGAGACTGGATAAACTTTAAAATTCCTAATACAGATTTATCAATTCCTATGATTCAGTCTGGTTTTGGAGATGGACAGTATCCTGTATATTTTGGGTATGATGAAAAGGGAAATCTTTGTGATATTGTTTTAGAGTATATACCGATAAATTAATTTCAAAGGGGGATATATGAACTATTTATTAAATAAAGAAGATTTTATTTTATATGAATCTAAGTTTTCCCGAAGAAACTGTAGAAAGTATTATCCCTACACTTGGAATTGATGCAGAAAATGGATAGATGTAACAAGTTAATTTATAGAATAAATAAAAAGTGTAATGAGGCAGAATATGGAAAAAATAAAACATGAATTTTTTGGAGAATTAGATTTAGTAAATGGATTAGACGATGGTATGGGATTTAGTAACGATGTTGTTGTATTGTGGGAAGAAGAGGTAAATGGAATTAATACAATACTTTGGTATGGTAAACCAGCTAAAATCACAACAGAATTATTAGATAATTTTACGAAGTTTTTACAAAATTTTGGTGAATATAACAAAAAAGCTAGAAAAGTAATAGGAGAATATCTATTAGAAGATAATACATATATTACATTTCATAAAGAAGAATTAGAACTTGATTTATCAGAAGATGTAAATGAATTTGTACAATGTATGAAAGTTACGAATATTGGATTATGGACAGATGGAGAGAATGTAATGATTGTAGATTATATGATTTCTCCAGAAGAAAGTGATGAAATTTTAGCTGTTAAATTTGATGATAGTCTTGATATTATAGATATTTCTTGGGAAAGTTAAAATTTAAAAAGCAACAAGATAGCAAACTAAAATGCATGCTATACGGTATAGGTTATCATATACGTTAGCATGCATTTTATCGTTTATAATTGTACTTTCACACCATAGATAATATTGACTAATTCAGCCATAGCTTCCGGTGTTTCTAGTCCAGGATTCAATAAGAACCATTGGGATGGTAAGAAAATAACTTTGTCATGTTTCACAGCTTGTAATTGATTCCAAGCTGGGTTGCTAGTCATTTCTTTGGCAAAGGTTGCATTGATTTCATCCTTTTTACCCATGGTAACAACAAGGATTATGTCCGGGTTATCTACTGTTAATGTTTCTAAGGAATAAGGCACTGTTTTAGAAGTCACATTATCTTTTAAATGTTGTTCTACTACATTGGTAATACCTAATTCACGAACCATAGATGCTGTGATTGCTAGTGGAGTTTCTGCTGTTACCGATTTACCGGTAGCACGTAAAACAGCGACTTTGACAGGTTTATCTTTTGGAATCGAAGCTTTCACAGTATCGATTTTTTTATTGTAATCTTCGATGACAGATTTGGCCTTATCTTCTGTATGGAAAATATTGCCCAATAATGTTAATAGTGGAATGTTATCATTGATGCCATCGTAATTAATTAGAATAGATGGAATATTGTTGCTATCTAGCTGCCCTTTAAATTTTTCATGTTGGCTAGGTAAACCTAATACTAAATCAGGATGTAATCCTACTAATTGTTCCATATTAGGACTAGCTGTATGGCCTATGCTTGGTAATGATTCAATTTCGCTAGGTAATTTTTCATTACTTTCAACACGAGCGATGGCTTTGCCACCAACAGCGTAGATCATTTTTGAAATCGAATTAGATAAAGCTACTACCTTGGATGGGTTAGCAGGTATTGTATAGGACTGATCTTGGTAAGAGACAGTGCGAGTTGTTTCTGTTGTAGTAGGGCCTGTTTTTGTACATCCACCTAGTAACAAAGAAGTGGAGAGTAGAACAGCACTACAAATTTTTAAATATGTTTTCATTGTTTATTTCTTTCAAATAAGGGGATACGAAACGTATCCCCTTATGTTTTTAGTACTATAGTATTGTTGGTAAATTATTTTACTAATGCATCATATGCTTCGGAAGCACGTTCTGCAAAGATATCACGGATTTGTTGGTTTTCACCAGCACCATGGATATAAGTATCTACAGTGAATCCTTCTTTCATAAGGATATTTTTATGAGAATCAGGTTCATCACCAGCCATATCGTTATTTGCATGGTCACCAGCCACCATCATTAATGGCATTAATGTAACGTGTTTGATACCTTTTTCTTTCAATTGAGGGATTACTGTTTCAAGGTTTGGCCATCCTTCAACTGTGTAAAGGTATGTATTTTGGAATCCCATGGAATCGATACGATCTTGAATTACTGCATAGTATGCATTGGATGGATCTGGAGTACCATGAGCCATGATCAATACAGCAGAATCTTTTGTTTGGATCATAGGGAATTGGGAAGAGTATGCTTTTAATGCTTGTTCAATATCGTCGCGTTGTTCTTCTTGGCCCATCCAGTACATTAAAGGTAAACCTAATGTCATTTTTTTGAAATCTTGTTTATGATGGTTGAATACAGCGCCAGCATAGTTATATTCCATACCTGGAATCATGTTTAATGTTGTTAAAGCAACACGAGTGTATCCATCAGCTTTTAATTGGTCTAATGCTTCTTCTGGAGTAGGGTATGTAATACCTTCATGGGCTTTAATGCGATCAATAATAATATGGGATGTGAAAGCAGTGACTACTTTAACATTTGGATGTTGTGCTTTGATTTCATTGATAGTAGCATCAATTGTTTTTGCACGAGTATCTTTGAAAGTAGTGCCAAAGGACATAACTACAATAGCATCTTTGTTTTCAGCGTTTTGCATCATTGGATTTTCGTACGTGCGAACACCAATGGAAGCTGCTTCTTTTAATGCTGGAGTTGCATCTTTTACTTCAGAGTTTAGCATGTACGCCGCATCAGTAGATTGAGAAACGCCGAAAGCTGCAGTTACTGCTAATGCCGCAATCATAGCGCTTTTAGAAAAGAATTTCATAATAATTCTCCTTACCTAAAACTAGAATATACCCAAAAGCATGAATTTTTATTTCTCTATTCATACTTATTTATTATTATATTCCTACCTGTGATAAGTGTCAATGAAATATAAACATATAATCATGAAAGTTAGCTATAATCAAATGAAATATCTTAGTACTTAGGGTATCAATGAGTATCAACAAAAATGAAGGGATACAAACAGGCCATTCACTCTCTATTTAGACAGTAAACTACTATGATTTTATTGACTTAAAAAAATCACTGTGATAGACTTAACAAGTTATAAAATTATCAAGAACAATAAGAAGTCTGAGAACATAATAGAAAGGAAGACATAAGTATCTATGAAATCTATACATAATACAAAGAAAATAACAGCAATGACTGTTATCGTAGGGGCCATGACGGCACAAGTGATGGCAGCTGATACAGCCATTGTTGTTGGCGGTAGCGGTGCAAGTGCAACAGGTCATGTAGCATTGGCTATGGGGGCTAATGCCAATGCATCGGGTAATCAAGGGGTGGCTATTGGTGCTAACTCCGCAGCTAGCGGTGGTAATGCGACGGCTCTTGGGTTAAATGCAACTGCAACACATACAGATGCACTGGCCATTGGTACAAAAGCAGAGGCAACGAATGTGAATACTACCGTAATAGGTGCGTATGCGGTATCTAGTGGAGATTATGGGGTGGCAGTGGGAGCCGATTCTTATGCGACAGGTAATCGTGCTATTTCTATCGGTGTAGCCATCAATGAGACGGCCAATAAACGATTTGGTGCTACCGGTGATCGTTCCATCAGTATTGGTAATGAAACACTAGCGTCTAGTACGCATTCCACAGCTGTAGGAGATAGTGCTACAGCAACTAGCAACAGATCCACTTCTTATGGAGCATTTGCAAATGCCACAGGAGTTCAATCTACTGCAGTGGGTCATGCATCCAATGCGAAAGCAAACCATAGCTCTGCCTTTGGTGATGCATCTATGGCGAGTGGTGAAACATCCGTAGCAGTTGGTTATGGTGCAAAAGCACAAGATGCAGAAACGATTGCAATCGGTTCTGGAGCGCAAACAAATGATAAAAATGCACGTGGTTCTATAGCGATTGGTAGAAGCTCTAATGCCCAAGCGGGATTATCTGTTGCGATCGGTGCCGATGCTAAAACAGAATTAAAAAGTCCTATTAATATTCCTGATTTTTATGGTGCCACAGCTATCGGTACCGGTGCTAGTACAGGTGGTATTGGATCCACTGCAATCGGTAATCAAAGTCGAGCGAATACAGACATTGTGGGAGGAATTGTAAACTCTTACTCCACTGCGGTAGGTACATCAAGTATTTCTCAGGGAACCTATTCTTCTGCTTTCGGTACACACTCTAAAGCATTAGGCCATTATTCTATTTCCATTGGCATGCAGAAGGATAGAAAAGAGGGTACCGCGGGTGCACGTGGTTATGGGTCAGCCGCTATAGGCTTGTATGCAGCGGCAAATGGGATACAAAGTATTGCATTAGGACAAGAAAGTAAAGCAGATAAGAATCGAAGTATTGCTATCGGTTTGAGTACCCTTGCAGATGGTGTTGACTCCATTGCCATGGGGACTAAATCAATGTCTCATGCTTCTAAAGGTGTGTCACTAGGATCTGGTGCGACTAGCATGATTGAGTCTTCTGTTGCATTAGGTGCATTATCTTCTACATCTGGTCAGGCTTTCACAGTGGGTTATGATCCAACTACAAAAGTGGCTATGGATATGAGTACTGTTGTGAAAGATGTAACTGCTTATGAGGCACAAAAAGCAATCATTAAAGAGGCGAATGAGACAATCGACAAGTCTAATGCCATACTTCGTACCGCTGAATATGATCGTATTTATGGTGCCACTACTGAGATTCGCAATGCAGCTGACACTTTAACGGCGGAGCATCGTGGAAAAATTATTGACGCAGAAGCTAAAAAATTGGAGGCTATGCAGGCAATTAAGAATAATTTCCAAGGTGCCTCTGCATGGGAAAGCTCATTAGGTGGTTTATCTGTTGGTAATGCAGAGTTAGGATTAACTCGTCAAATCAATAATGTAGCGGCAGGCACATTAGATACAGATGCTGTTAATGTGGCCCAATTAAAACGTGTACTTAATACAAGCATCAACAATACCATGGGTGACATCATGAACCAAACGAATAGATTGGTGAATGGGGTTCGTCAAGATGTAGAGGCCCTTCGTAGTGAAAGTCGAGAAGGGGATGCCATGAATGCAGCTTTGGCGGCATTAAAGCCAGTGGCGTATAAATCGACAGAGCCTACACAAATTATGGCAGGTGTGGGACACAACTCTGGTAAAACAGGATTTGCTTTAGGTGTAGCTCATTATACAGACGAAGGAACCATGTTTAATGCAGGTATTGCCTTTGCTGGCAAACAACGATCCTATAATGGAGGCGTTACTTTTAGAATTGGCCATGGCAGTGACGATGTACCACAGTATGCACCACCTGCAACAATACAAGTACTTTCAGAAGAATTAGCAATGGAAAAATCTAACAATGAGCTACAAGAGCGCCGTATACAAGAGCAAGAGGCAAAGCTAAATCGTTTGTTAGAACAAAATGATCGATTACAGCAAGAAGTAGCATCATTAAAATCTTTGTTAAAATAGTATAATATAGTGCAAATAGTAGTTATACTACTACAAAGGCTATAGACTGATTGAATCAGCTATAGCCTTTTTGTGTTGATTAAATTACAAGTTAAATTTTAGAAATTACAAATTAAGATGGCCGTAATGAATGGGTATAGAATAGTGATGGATGTCACATAATTTACAGTTCGTGAATCAAATGGAGCATTTGAAAACCATATGGAGTAGATGTGATATTTGATTAGGTTTATAATACAAATGATTAACATTATCAAATGTATTTGTGTTTATAGGAAGATGGTGGAGTGCTATGCATTATACTAAACCGTATCAGAAACGTTTACTTACTGGTGCAGTCATGAGTTGGATGGCTTGTTCTTGGTATCTACTGGGTGGGTTAGCACCTGTACAGGCAGAAGGGTCTGTATATGTTACAGCAGATCGTGCACAAGAAGAAGCGAAATATAACTCTCAACAAGTGCAAATCATTACTAAAAAAGATATTGAACAAAAACAGGCTAAATCTGTGGAAGATATCGTATTTACACAAGCTGGTGTGAGTCGTACAGTGGACAGCATGGGTCGTGTCGGTGTATCGATTCGTGGTGCTGAACCTCGTCATACATTAATTCTTGTAGATGGACAGCCAGTGATGGGTGAATTTGCTAAGTACCAAGGTCAAGGTGATGAATTACAACGACTAGGTACAGAAAATGTAGAACGTATAGAAATTATCCAAGGCGCAGCCAGTGCAAAATATGGATCCGATGCCATTGGTGGTGTTATCAATGTCATCACGAATAAACCTAACAAAAATGCCAATATCCGCATCAATGGTGAAAGTATTCGTTCCCGTGGGGATCAAGGTTTGTTTCCATATAGTAACTTCTTTATGCGTGCTGACTCTGGCCAACAAGGTAAATTACGTGTCAATATTCATGGTAGTAAACGTGATATTGTTCCTGTATACGCTGCAAGAGATAGGAAGGAAGTTCCATTTGGTAATGCAGCTGTCAATGAACAATTTCCTAAAAATTCCTTAAGGTATTACGGAACAAACTCCAATTTAGGATTGTCTGCGATTTATGATGTGAATCAAAATAATTCATTTACATTTACAACAGACCGTTATAACGAAGATTTAGAACGTTTTGTAAAACGTACAAACTCCGAAGATGAACCACAAGTTCATTACAAACGTGATTTAGATAGAAATAAAAGTAACCTTTCCTATGCAGGACAAGATGAAAAAAGCAATTGGAAGGTTGAATTAAACTATACTCGTACAAAAGAAGATGATGTAACCTTAACAAGTGAGTATGGTCGCAGTAATTATGAAGGTAAAAACATATTGAACTATGTGGACAATGTGGACCATAAACAATGGAGCTTTAATATCACTGGAGACACTCAAGCCAACGATAATCACTTACTTTCTTATGGTTTTGGATATACTACTGAAAGTGGCGAAGGTAGCCGTCTAAAAAGTGCACCTCATACATGGGTTAGAAATATTGATCCATGGGACTATGATAAAAGTTTAGCTGTAAAACATGGTAAACCAGAAAGTACCATTTATCGTCATTCTTTCAAAGAAAATAGTGATGGCGTATTACAATGGGATAAAGAAAAAGAATGGTATGGCTACGATCATACAGATAAAACGAGTGTGCCAGAGTTTACTTATGAAGATTTCAAAAACTATTTAGACCCAGAGGCTAATCTAGACCCTGCTGCATTCCATGGACTTGTGTATAACTCTGGATATACACCAAACAATATGGAATCCCGTAATCCAGAAGCATTGAAACGATTCAAGGCATTCAACGATAAATTAAATGAAATTCCGTACAATAAAGAACTGATTGCTAAATATGGCCCAGGTCATCAAGGTACTGAAACCATTGATGGGGTCAAACCACCTGTAATTAATAAAGATTATTTAGCTTTATTCTATTACATGGAAGATCCGTCTTTCAAAATTGTACGACCTCAATTTAATGGCGGTCATTTCAAAGATGAATACAATAAACGCATTAACCAACAAACCATGGGGAGTGCAAGATTACGGAAACAGCACTTCTTCTTGCAAGACACATGGCAAATCAACAAGGATACTCTATTACAACCAATTGTACGTTTAGATCATAGTGATTTATTTGGATCTCATATGACGTTCAATATGGGTGTTACTCACAATGTCAATGGGAATGCACATCGTCGATTGAAAGCCAATGTCGGCACTAGTTATACAGAGCCAGGTATGGGTGAATTATACTATAACTGGGAAATGTTTGGACCTACGGTAACGAATGTGGCTCCATTGTCTGGTGGACGTGCTCGTTTAGGTTGGTATTGGATTGGCAACCCAACATTAAAACCTGAAAAGTCGAAAAATATAGATATTTCCTTTGAAGGAGAAAATAAAAATACCTATATGAAATTGACGGCTTTCCGCAATCAAATCCGCAACTATATGACTATTGCTAATACTGGACATTTAATGGATTTCTATCCATATCTTGATGAAAGTACTTATTTCGGGGCTACAAAATATGCTCATGCTCCAGATATGCTATATACATTCCGCAACATTGGTAAAGCTCGTGTCAATGGTGTTGAACTAGAAGTGAAACAACGGTTGAATGACCATGCGAAATTGAAAGTAGGGTATACATATTTAGATGCAGTGAATAAAACAAATCCAGATATGCCAAAACGATTGTTGGACAAACCGATGCATAAACTCGACTTAGGATTGGAATTAGAAGATAAAGTAAGTGGCTGGAGTGGCAATATTTGGACTGATTATTACTATGGTATGCTCGATAGTAACTCTGTTGCTGGTGGTGGTAACTATATTACATCACAGGTAAATCCAGAAAATAACGATAAGTCTATTATCACCTACGAGTTCAATACGAAAAAAACGGCGGATATGTACAAGAAGAAAACCTATGGTATTTGGAATATGATTGTACAGAAAAAAATCGATAAAGATTCCCTTGTGTACTTTGGCATGAACAACCTATTCAACCATCGTGATGATGATCGTGCTCTACAAGGACGTCAGTTCCGATTTGGTATGAACTTAAAATTTGGTTCCGATGGTTCTAGTACTTCCAAACATACAGATGCTAAGGCTGTAGCAATGAATGGAACAACTCCAATCACTGAACATGGTGTATCGAAAGCTCAAGAATCTCTAATGCTGTCAGTATTAGAATCTCAATTTGACCAAAGTCGAGAAAAAGGTGCTACTGTAGTGGGAGATATTCGCTTTGGTGGTGATAGTCATTTAGGCAGTGATCGACCAGCAAACCGTGTGACAGCAGTAAGTTCAATTAGTGATGGAGCATTGAAAAACTTACAAGATAAAAATGAACATGGTTTCCATAGTCGCTTACGCTTAGGTGTTGATGCTCGTGTGGGCGATCATACGAACGTAAAAGTAGTAGCTACTGCACAAGGTCAAGAAGGTGTCGATGCATCGCATGTCACAACAGGGTCTAAAGGACTTTCTCATAGCCGTTTAGAAACAATAGATGTCACAAACCATCATGCTAAATGGGACTTTAGTGTAGGTCGATTGACTGAGAAATTTGGTATGACCGGATACTGGTTTAATAAGGAGTTTGATGGACTACGCAGTGTTTGGACTAGTGATAAAGACCAATTGCGTATTGGTTATGGTGACTTCCGTCATAGTACAGGTATTGAAGATTCTGCATACACTCATGCAATTTTTACTAAATTCAAACGTCCTCCAACTGTAGATGAATTCGTAGGTACAACCTTTGATTATACTGGTCTTTCTGAAGAGGAGAAAAAATTAGTAGGTGGTGCAAAAGTTGAAAAAGTCGTGAAAGATGCACCAAATACAATTAATTTCTATCAACAGTTAAAAGCCTTGCAAGGGGATTACAAATCACTAAGCGAGAAAAAAGAAACATTTGCTAGCGATATTGTTGCGTTGAAGGATGAAATGGATAATGAATACATTGCCGACACACCTGAAAAGAAAGAGCAGTATCGTAAAGATATTGAAGCTAAAACGAAAGAACTTGAAGAAGTTACTACGAAACTAGACGCCAATATCGATGCTCAATATGATGTAGTATCTCGTATGCAAGAAATTGTCTTAAAAGCATATGGACATGATAAAGGATTTAAAAAATATAATGTAGCTAAAAAGGCGGATGAAGAAATTACGGTTCCGATTAAGTTGCCGGATATTGAATTTAGATATACTGGTACATCCATTCATCATGACGAAGATGAGGATACAGATTATGAAGATCCAGTGGATTCTAACACATTTTATACAAAACCTAAGGCCAACCCAAGCGGTGCAAACCTAGATAATCCACTATTTAAATTGAAAATTTCTGATTCGGCTGTAATGGGTAAAGATAGAAAAGAATATCTCAAAAAATGGTTTGAATCCAATAAAGAAGAAATCATTAAGGCCTACAAAGAACGAGCAATGGAAATAGCTAAAAACTCGGTAGGTGAACATGGTACAGTGAAAGATATTACCTTTAAAGATGAAGATTTAGCTAAAGCTGGTGATGCATTATACGAAATGAACTATTTAAATGTAGGCACACCAGGTGAATCTACGATCTCGAAAACGTATCAATCAGGCATGTATCCATACCTTGTAACACAGTATTTCAATGAAATAGTAAGTGCTTTAGAGGCTACAGATGGTCATAGTAAATTACCACGAGAAGCATTTATTCCATATACAGGTGCTATTATTCCAGCGGAAGGTATCGTACTACAACGTGATGTAATTCCACCGATTAAACGAGCAGGATACGTACAATTACGCCATATGGTAGGTAAACAATTAGGCCTTACTGCGTGGTACTTGCGTTCTATGGGCAATGATACAAACACAGTACAATTTGCTAGTGGCTTAGGTACATCAAGTACAACTTTCAAAGGTGTGGCTAATGTAGTAGGTATTGGGGCAAAATATAGTACAGGTAATGCATCTGTATCCTTTGACTACGGTCAAAACAGAACTGACTTTGGTCGATTTATGAATGGACGCACCGTGTATAACTATGTTCCAGGTAGTATTAACTTTACACCAACTGGTCGTACAATGGGTGGAAATCCAAGCTTCTGGGTAGTACGTTTTGATATTGGTCAATCTGACTATAAACGTGCAGGTAGTTGGAATGGTTTTATCGATTATAAACGATTTGATCATGGCTCATTCTTTGGTGGTAATGGCAGTGGTTCTGTGCCAGATCGCTACCTAGATGGCATTAGTAGCTTTACCGTAGGTGGCGGTTACGTGCCTCGTAAGGATTTCTTACTAGAAGCATTCTACACATTTGATGCAAAAGCGACTGGACAACGTGATACATTGTATGGTGGAGAAAACTTTAAACTAGGAAATTATACAAGAATTCAAGGAACATATAAATTCTAATATTATCTTATTCAATACATCCATGATGTAATGTAAATGATTATTTTTGATGCCTAATGAGTGCGTATCTAGTACTCATTAGGCATTTTATGTATTGACACTCATGTGATTTTAAAATAGAAAGGACTATAATACTCTTTAATGGATCAACTTATAAGAGTATGTAATGGTTATACGTATATAGGTAGACTTATATGTACCCTTTGTTGAGCGATAGAAATATATGCTAATAAACCTAATTTATATACGTAGCTCATTATAAAAATGAGAAATATTTACAAAAAACATAACTAAATGGGCTAATTGAAAACGTTTCGGAGTGGATTTGATAGATAAATTAGTATAAAATAAAAGCAAAATGATATTTTTTGTCATTTGTGTTATTATTTGTGTTAATTTTTTTTGTATGTAGGAGTAGATTGCAATGACGACAAATCGTAGAAAGCAACAAAAATACTTCATGCTATCATGTGCGATTGCTACATGGATAGCGCTACCAGGTTTAATGTATTCTAATTCAGTACAAGCTGAGGGGTCTGTATATGTTACCGCTGATAGAGCTCATGAAGAGGCTAAATATAACTCACAACAAGTGAGCATTATTACTAAAAAGGATATTGAACAAAAACAAGCTAAATCAGTAGAAGATATCATTTTCACTGAAAGTGGTGTATCTCGTACTGTAGATTCTATGGGTCGTGTAGGCGTGTCCATTCGTGGTGCAGAAGCACGCCATACTTTGATTTTAGTAGATGGTCAAGCCGTACTAGGCGACTTGGCTAAATTTAGTGGCGCAGCAGATGAAGTTATGCGCTTAGGCACAGAGAACGTAGAACGTATTGAAATCGTACAAGGTTCTGCTAGCGCTAAATATGGTTCTGATGCTATTGGTGGTGTTGTTAATATCATCACTAAAAAAGCGGCTAAAAAACCAACTATCCAAATCAATGGAGAAGGATCTCGTGCAAAAGGTGGAGAAACTGGTTATGGTAATTCCAACTTCTTCTTGCGAGCTGACTCTGGACAAATGGGTAAGGTTCGTGTAGCTATTTCTGGTAGTAAACGTGATATTTTACCAGTATATGCTACAAAAGAAAGAAGAGATACTGGTGATAAACTAGAAGGCGACTTCAAACCTAATGCACTTCGTTTCTACGGTGATACTTCTGATATCGGCTTTAATGGTATTTATGATATCAATAAAGATCACAACATTCAGGTACGTTTAAATCGTTATACAGAAGACTTACAACGAGATGTTAAAAATAGTACCTCACCAATGGAGCCTCAACGTCATTTTAAACGTGATAGTAACCGTAACACATTGAACATGATTTGGAATGGTCGTGGTGGTGCCAGCGATTGGAAATTAGAATTAAATCATTCTCGTATCAATGAAAATGATGTTTCTTTAATTAACTATATTGGTCGTTCCCAATATGAAGGTAAAAACGAATTACGTTATATTGATGATGTAGACCATCGTCAAACAGATATCCGTTTCAATGCAAACTCTGCAATTGGGGATAAACACACTTTAAGCTGGGGTATTGCACAAACTAAAGAAACAGGTTCTGGTAGTCGACTAAAAAGTTCTCCTAATGTGAAAACTCGCTATATTGATCCATGGGATTATGATAAAAATTTATTAGTAGCAGGCGTGGATCGTTTAGAACGTCGACCTGGTGACAATAGCTTGCGTATTTATTCTCATATCCATGATTACAAATTTAAACCAAGTAAAGATGGTTTACCAATCTGGGATAAAGATTATGAATACTATGGCGCAGAAAAAGAAAGCGATATTCCACCGATTACCTATGAATATTTGCGGGAGCACAAGTTAGATGGTAATGGATCTACAGATCCATCTTCTTATTATAATAATTTATCCGACTTTGGTGTAGATGATGCGCATTGGAAGAAAATTGTCGAATTCAATGATGCTCTCAAAAAAGAAAATAACTTGAATGCATCTTCTGTATATGTTAAATATTTTACACAAGGAGAATCCTTAGATCCAGCAGAACGTGCGAAAGCCCCAAAATATAAAGGTGTCAAATTCTTAGAAAAATATCGTGAACGTGAACAACGTATCACGGAAGGTGAAGGCAGTGTTAAAAAAAATAATTATTACTTATCTGATGCATGGCAAGTGAACAAAGATTTATTAGTTCAACCAACGCTTCGTATCGATAAGAGTAGTTTATTTGGTTCCCATGTATCTTGGAATTTGGGTGCTACCTATAATGTAAACTCTAATGCTCATCGTCGTTTGAAAGCGAATATTGGTACTGGTTATTCTGAACCTGGCATGGGTGAATTATGGTATAACTGGCAAATGTTCGCATCCAATCCAGTAGCACAAGGTGTAGCAAAAATGGGATGGTATTGGGCAGGTAATCCAAACCTAAAACCTGAAACATCTAAAAATATCGACATTAGTTTTGAAGGGGAAGGTAAAAATGATTACGCTCGCATTGGCGTTTTCCAAAACCGTATTCGTAACTATATGTCCGTATACTTTACAGGAGAATTACAAGACTGGGCACCACAATTATCAAAACAAGATAAATGGATGCAAGCACCAGATTTAATTTATAGTTTTAAAAATATTGGTAAAGCAAAAATTACAGGTGTGCAGTTAGAATGGAAACATAAATTTGGTTCTAAATGGAGTACACGTTTTGGCTGGACTCGTTTGCAAGCGTTGAATCAATCTGATCCTACAATGCCGGCCCATTTATTAGACCGTCCAACTAACAAAATCGATTTCGGTATTACTTATGAAACTAAGAAGTGGAATGCACAACTGTGGGCAGACTATTATCATAAAATGCTTGATAGTAATACACAAAAAAATCGTTCCAACTACTGGATTAGTGGTATTGATTCCGATAGTGCCATCTATAATGTATCTAATGACTACGAAGAGAAATCATTCGGTACATGGAATGCCATGGTACAACGTAAGTTTGGTAATGATTCCTTAGTGTATTTCGGGGTTAATAATATCTTTGATCATCGTGATGATGATAGAGCAACACAATCTCGCGTATATCGTTTTGGTGTAAATCTTAAATTCGGCGCAGGTGGAGATAGTAAAGCTCAAGATGCGAAGATGCAAAATCCTGCATCAACAAATGGTATAAATGGTACAACTCCTATTACAAAAGTTCATGCAGATAAAGCTATAGCTACTGTGAATGGCGATGATATGGGACGTGAGCATCAATTCTTAGAAAGACCATTTGATGCTAAAAAAGAAAAAGGTACTGAATTTATTGGTGATTATCGTACACGTTTAATGGCGCACGGAGGTTCTGAACGTCCACAATCCTTGTACACAAGTACATCCTATGTAGGTAATGCAGAATATAATCTAAAAGATCAAAAAGAACATGGATTAGAACAACGTATCCGTTTTGGTGTAGATGCAAGAATTAATGACAATACAAATGTAAAAATTCTTGCTAGTGCTAGTGGAACTCATTCCATTGATACAGCTAATACGACAATTAATTCTAAAGGATTAAATAAACAACGATTAGAAAACTTAGATGTTACACATTCTGGTGGACATTGGGATTTCTCTGTTGGTCGCTTATCTGAATCCATGGGTGCTACTGGATATTGGTTTAATAAAACATTTGATGGAGTTCGTGCTGTATGGACGGACCAAAGAAGTCAATTCCGCACAGGTATTGGTTCCTTTAAAGCAAGTACGGGTATTACAGACTCCGCCTATAACCATAGTACGTACTCTACATATTTTAGAGCTCCAACATTAGAAGAGTTTATCGGATTAAATCATTTATATGCATATGACAATGATAAAGCAATGTTAGCCGATAAATGGGGTATTGTACCTGAAGTAGATGGTAAAAAAGTACCTGGTGAAGGATCACCAATGGACACATACCTCAAAGAATTTAAAGGTAAAAATGAAAATCTATATTTTGTAGAGCAATTGGCAAACGTAGATGCATCTATGCCGAATGCAACGGATGCAGAAAAAGATGCAAAAAAAGTTGAAATCATCCAACGTATGGCTAAGATTCTAAATCAAGCGTATCCAGAACTTTTAAAAGGTAAATCCATGGGTTACAGAATGGAAAAAGATCCTGAAACCATGAAAGTTTTATATGAAGTAGAAGACGCTAATCATAATACAGCTTTATTAGAAGTAAATATGAACAATTATACTCCTAATATTACGTATAGTGAAGATAAAATTCGTCCTAATGATTCTGATGCTGAAAAACAATTCAAAACAGAAAAAAATAAAGTCTTATATGAATTAAAAGTTGCAGAAAAAGAAGCGTTAAATAAAAAAATGGCATCTCCATTGGCTGATCCGACGATTTTAACACCAGACTATATTGATGCACATAAAGCACAGTTAGAAGAGGGCTATTTAGCAGCAGCTGAATTATTAGCTAAAACTAACTGGAATGAAATCTATGTATATGACAGAGATAATAACAACTCTGCTATGAAAAATATGGATATTTTTAGTATGGAAAATGGGTATTACAAGAAGATTTACTCATGGAAACCAGAAGCTGCCAAATACTCTAATCCAGTAAAAGATTACAAATTTAAACGTGTAGTAAAAGTGTTCAAAAAAGGCGAATCTGAGTGGCCTAAAGGTGATAAAATTCTTGACTATAATGTAGTAGAAGAATTAAAAGGTGGTAACTTTAAATCCGATAAGAGTGAATATGGTGAGACTACATTACCAGCTATCGCGAAAGAATACTTAAAAGAATTGCTATCTGCAGTTAAAGATTCTGAACAAGGTAATACATTACCTCGTGCTGCCTTAGAAAAAGTAGTGGGCAAACCAATAAAAGTAACTGGTTTGAAATTGGAACGTGATGTAATTCCAGCCATTGATAAGGCATTATTTGCTCAGTATAAAACGCAAATCAATCCACGATTAGGTATTCAAGCATGGTTCTTACGTTCCTTGAACAATAATGAACACACAATGCAAGCCGGTCATGCGAAAACTAAGATGGAAACGCATACTGGAATCACTGGTTACACGACTGGTTGGTATGCAGAGCCAATTTATGGCGATGTAACATCTGAAGTTCCAGACTTTACTAATGATACATACACAAGCAAACGATTGGCTAATATCTTTGCCATCGGTGCACAATATCAAGTCGGTGATAATGCTCTTATCTCCATAGATTATGGTTTCAACCGCAGTGACTTTGGTCGTTACATGAACGGTCATACCAACTTCGATCATATTCGTGGTACTGCAGACTTTACGGTAAAAGGTCACTCCATGGGTGGTACGCCACACTTCTGGACAGCTCGTCTTGACATCGGTCAATCTGACTACACAAGACCTGGTAGCTGGAATGCCTTCATGGATTACAAATACTTCGCTCATGGTTCCTTCTTCGGTGGTAATGGCACAGGAGCTGTACCTGATCGTTACTTAGATGGTATCCGTAGCTTTACATTGGGTGGTGGCTATGTTCCTCGCAAAGATTTCTTGGTAGAAGCGTTCTACACATTCGATGCAAAAGGTATTGGACAACGTGATACTTTATACGGCGGAGAAAACTTTAAATTAGGTAACTACACTCGTATCCAAGGTACGTACAAGTTCTAAGATAAAGGAATAGAAATCTTATAGATGTTGGACTATGCCTGTGTATAACTACATAGGAAGATGGACTGGTATTCAGTACATAATGATATACTATAGAGGATAGTTAACGATGCAAGTTAGCTATCCTCTATTACCATGTTCTGTGCAAAAGTAGGGGAACATAGGACTGTAATCTATCTAGTGGCAAGGAATATTCACTGCGTATCCTAAATTACATTGAGATACAACGACTACATTGCTATAAAAGATTACATTGAGAAGCAAAGATTGTCTGTTATAGAACAAAAAATGCATTGGAATGGAAAAAGCAATTTATTTTAATCAATGATTGCATTGGAATGCAAACTTAGGTCAAATGATAGTGAAGATTGCATCCTGATGTATTTTTGTGATATAATAAGATATTCTATAAGAGAATACAAAAACGTGCTGGAATGGCTGATAGAATAGGTATTTTTAAAATATTTTGTTGATGAAATGATAATAAAATGAGATAATACACATATAGATTGTAAGTTATAAGAAGGAGGTATTTATGGCAACGTCAAGTTTTTTAACAGAGTTTAAGTTTGATAAAACGGCAACAAATAAAATTTCTAAAATATTTGATGAAAATAAAAAATTGAATATTCCTTCGGATTTTGAGGTTGAACGCATAAGCAAAGAGGATATTCCAAAATTTTTAAATATGGAGGAATAAATGAAATATAAGCTTCTACAGTTGTGTGATATTTTATCTAATAAAAATGTATGCGAGAATCTGTTTAATAGATTTTCGTGTCCCATTAATGCTGATGTGGAAAATTTTTTGAAAGATAAAGCTGTTGAATATGAAAGAAAAAATTTGTCTCGTACATATTTTGTTTTCTATGATGATGGTGACACACATATATTAGTGGGATATTTTTCATTAGCTTTAATTACTATAGATGTGTCGTCTAATGTTTCTCGTAGTGTTATTAGAAAGATTTCTGGTAACGAAGGGAAAAAACAGTGCGTGGTTTTATTGCTTGGACAGTTAGGAAAGAATCAAAAAGCTGGTATTCATAGAAAAAAACTAATAACTGGAAAACAATTACTAGGTATAGCTCAAAATATTATAAGGGATATTCAATATAAAATCGGCGGAAGAACATTATTAGTAGAATGCAAAGATTGTAGTGCTTTACGTAATTTTTATGAAGAATGTGGATTTAAACTGGTTAATAAAAGTTTAAATGAAGATTTGCTTAGATATTTTATATCTATTTAAGAAGATTGAGAAAATATGATGATATACAGGCTGATTTGTGTATCATCATTTTTTGTAGTTAATCTTGAGAATCAGAATAAAAACATACTACCTGAATTGAAATAATGCTTATCTCGTGGTGGCATTAATTATCATAAATAAATGTTTCAGAATATGTATAATATAGGGGTGACAAGTGAAAGAAACAGTAACAAAAGAGGTACAAGAATCAACAGGTGTGATTCGTTATATTTGGATTGTATTAGGTGCTATTAGCTTTGGCTTAGGGTCGTTGGGAATTGTATTACCATTATTACCAACGGTACCGTTTTATTTATTCGCCGTATTTTGTTTTGCTAGAGGTTCTAAACGATTCCATGAGAAGTTTGTAAACTCTAAGCTTTATGCAAATTATGTAGAACCTTTTAAGAATAAAAGTGGCATGCCACTACGCACTAAGATTAATATTTTAGTGTCTGTATCGATTTTATTAGGCATTGGTGCTTATGGTATGCGTAATATGCCTGTAGCATTGTATGTTATGGGAGTCGTGTGGATAGGTCATGTGATTGCTCTTGCGTTTATTGTGAAGACGGCGCCACCTGATGCTAAAGCAGAGCAATAGTTATTTTAGTAGTAGTGCAAGTTTATCATGTTTGTATTTTACTGAATATGATGTACACATACAGATAGAATAGTTGTATTAGCCAAATCATGAATGAATTTTCATTGTGATTTGGCTTTTGTTGTGTTGGGTGTATGTGGTATAGTAGTAGCAACGTTTAAATATAACTTGCGTCATTGGGTGTACTGGTAGAAAGTTATGTTACAGAATCTATCATTACCATACATAGTGAGTATTATGAAGTATACACTAAGGATGATTCAATCTACTTGATGACATATGCATTTATTGTTAAAAATGCTTGTAGCAATACATAGTTGTGTATATGTATAGATTATAATTAGGAGCGGAATACTATGAAATCAAAACAACGACAATGCCCTATACAAGGAGATCGATGTGGTATTTGTGTTCCTATTGTAGGACCTAGTACCGAGGAGATTCTTTCACAGGTGCAAGAGGCAGTGCAAGCAGAGGTAGACCTCATTGAGTTGCGTCCAGATATGTGGATGAAGGGATCCCATATATCTGAAGAAGAGTATATATCAACAATAGTAAACTTGGTAGAAGAAGTGCGTTCCAGATATGAAAAAATACCGATATTGTTTACATGGCGTACATTATCTGAGGGCGGAGAAATACCTTTAAGTAACGAGAATTACTGTAACCTATTACAAGCAATTGTGGATCAAAATGTAGTAGATGTTGTGGATGTGGAATTATTTACCTATACAGATACGATCGGTCAAATTATCAAAGAAGCTCATCATCAAGGGATTCAAACAGTAATGAGTTATCATAATTTCCACAAAACCTTGAATAGAGATACATTGCATCTCTATGCAGAACAAATGATATCTGCAGGAGCCTCAGTGATTAAGTTTGCCTTGATGCCAACTACGAGTGATGATGTACTTTCAGTGTTACAATTTACAAAGGAGTTAACTGAACGGTATCCACAATTGCCACGGATTACTATGTCTATGGGAAAATTAGGACAGATGACACGGACTTGTGGACATGTGTTTGGAAATTGCTTGACCTTTGGCACACTGGGACAAGCATCAGCACCTGGACAGGTAGAGGTGGCGGTTTTAAAACAACTAGTATAAGGCAAAAATCAATGTGATAGTAAAATTGTTTTATAATTACTATACTATGGCATCAAGAAGATTTTTTTCTGCTATTCTGCATGGTAAGGAGTAGATATTGAGATTATTCATTTTCATGCGGAGTAGTTACGTAGCTATAGGGAACACTTATGCGATTATTCGCTTTTATGCTTAGTAGATATATATCTATAGGGAGTATCTATAGGTGATATAGGATATTCCTATAAAAAATATAGAAAAAATGTTAACATTCAGTAGACAAATGTATCTTTGTATGATAATATTTGATACATAATTTAATACTCGCCTACGAAACCGATGAGGTGGAGATAAAAATAGAACGTGCACTTCCAGAGAGTGGGGGTAGCTGAGAGCCCCGCAGAACGCAGTCTATTAAATGGACCACCGAGGGTATGGGGAACGGACGATTGTCCTAGTATAGCATAACGTGTCATGAGCGTTAATCGTGAGGGATATGATAGTATCCTGCAAAGGGGAATGCATGCATTCAAACAAGGTGGTACCGCGATTTATATGAGTCTTTCTGCGCAGTAGTGCAGTTATTTGGCATATGAACTCGTCCTTGACGTATAGTCTAGGGCGAGTTTTTTTATTGCAGGAGGATTTATGAAACCATCATTAGAAACAGTGAAACAATTGGGACAGGGATTTGATATCGTACCGGTCTATGTAGAATTATTATCGGATATTCGTACACCTATTTCTGTACTGAAAGCATTAAAAAAAGTGAGCGCTCATACATTCTTATTGGAAAGTGCAGATAACACCCATCACTGGGGGCGATATTCTTTTTTAGGTTATAATCCATTGTTAGAAGTAACATGTAAAAACCATACGATGACGATTAAAGGAGATATGACACGTACTTTCACATGTCATAATCCGGCGGAAGAAATTCGAAACATCTTAGGTCAATATAAAAGCCCTAGGGTATTAGAATTGCCAACTTTCACAGGTGGATTTGTGGGATACTTCGCCTATGAATACATTCGTTACATTGAGCCTACCTTAGATCAACATATTAGCGATACTGATACTAGTATGGTGAACGATGTAGATCTTATGCTCTTCGATAAAGTCATTGCTTTCGACCATTACAAAAATAAAATCTATATCATCGGTCATGTACGTACAGATGATATAGAACGGAATTATGAGCGAACTCAATTAGAACTACAAGCCTTGGCAGACTTAGTGAAAGATGGCGAAGAAGCTGATATCGAATGTGGTGCACTGGAAAGTGAATTCACCTCTGAGTTTACGTCCGAAGAATACCAAGAGGTGGTGCGAAAAACACAACATTATATAACAGAAGGTGATATCTTTCAAGCGGTCGTATCCAACCGTAGAGAAGCTAAGTTCAAGGGCAGTTTACTCAATGCGTATCGTGTACTAAGAACGATGAATCCATCTCCGTACATGTTCTATATGAGTGGTAAGTCTGTAGAACTCACAGGGGCCTCTCCGGAAACATTGGTAAAATTACAAGATAGAAGTGTTTACACTTTCCCTATTGCGGGCACATTGCCACGGGGCAAGAATGAAGAGGAAGACAGAGCGCAAGAGGCTAAGTTAAGTAAAGATGAAAAAGAATTAGCAGAACATAATATGCTCGTCGATTTAGGCCGTAACGACATTGGTAAAGTTTGTGAGTTTGGATCTGTTCAAGTGGAAGCTCTTCATCAACTTCAACGATTTTCTCATGTTATCCATTTAACAAGTACTGTAAAAGGAACCTTACGAGAAGAGTTTGATGCCTTAGATGCTATTGGCGCTACCTTGCCGGCAGGAACCTTATCGGGAGCTCCTAAAATTCGAGCGATTCAGATTTTACAAGAATTAGAGAAAAGCCCTCGTGGTGTTTATGGCGGTGCCGTAGGATACTTAGATTTCTCCGGAAATATGGATGTGTGTATTGGCATTCGTATGGCGATGGCAAAAGAGGGAAGAGTCTTTGTTCGGTCTGGCGGTGGCATTGTGCGAGATAGTGTACCAGTAAATGAATACAATGAAACTATCCACAAGGCACAATCTATGGTGACAGCCATTACATTGGCGCAGGAGGTATAACATGGTATTACTTATCGATCATTACGATAGTTTTTCATTCAATATATATCAATTAATCGGTTCTTTAGTGAAAGACATTAAAGTCATCCGCAGTGACGAAATGACAGTAAAAGAGATTCAAGAACTTTCACCTGACTGTGTCATCCTTTCACCAGGAACAGGACGACCAAAGGATGCAGGAGTGTATGAAGAATTACTAAAAACATGTCAAGGTGAGTTTCCTATTTTAGGCATCTGCTTGGGCCATCAAGCAATGGGCGAAGTGTATGGAGCTACTGTAGGGTATGCAAAAGAAGTGATGCACGGTAAACAAAGTGTGGCTACCCAATGTTATCCATCCATATTATGGAAAGACATTCCTCAAGAATTCCCAGTAGCACGGTATCATTCCTTAGCAGTACTAGAAGATACATTAGGAGATGAACTAGTGGTAACAGCTCGCACAGTAGATGGAGAAATTATGGCCATGGAACATAGAACACATCCGATATATGGAGTGCAATTCCATCCAGAATCTATTTTGACACCACAGGGAACGCAAATGGTTAAGAATTTCCTGAAACACCATAAGATTATATAAGGGAGAGATAGAGTATGATTCAACAAGCAATACGTCTCGTTACAGAGGGACAAGATATGCCGTATGAAGTGGCAAAAGCAACGATGAATGCGATTATGAGTGGAGACGTACAGGAAGTGCCTATGGCAGCCTTTTTAGGGGGCTTACAAGCGAAAGGACCTAGCGTGACAGAGATTACAGCCTTTGCTGAAGTGATGCGAGAAAAAGCTGGTTCTGTGCCACATGACAGTACCGTAGTAGAATTTGTGGGCACTGGTGGAGATGGTAGTAGTACTTTCAACATTTCTACCACATCTGCCATCCTATTAGCTGCAGCAGGGATTCCGATTGCTAAGCATGGTAACCGCAGTGTATCTAGTAAGTGCGGTGCTGCTGATGTATTAGAAGCATTGGGCGTGAAACTAGAACTGAATGGGGAACAAAATAGAAAAGTTTTAGAGGAAGCGAATATTTGCTTTATGTTTGCCCCTGTATACCATGAAGCGATGAAATATGCGGGTCCTGTGCGAAAAGCCATGGGAGTCAGAACGGTATTTAATATCTTAGGACCTTTGGCAAACCCAGCCGGTGCTACGATAGAGCTCATGGGTGTATACGATCGGTCCTTAGTGGAACCATTGGCACAGGTCTTATCTAACTTAGGTGTGCATCGTGGTGCCGTGGTGTATGGTAGTGATGGACTAGATGAAATTACAGCTACAGGGACTACAACAGTATGTGAAATCAACCATGGCACGTTTAAGACGTATGAACTAAATCCAAAGGATTATGGATTCATTTATGCTACAGCAGATGAACTTGTGGGCGGTGATGCACAGGTAAATGCTGAGATTACACGTACTTTACTAGAAGGAAAAGATAGAAGTGGTCGTGCTACTGCAGTGATACTTAATGCGGGGATGGCATACTATTTAGCCAAAGAGGGAACGGTAACCTTAGAGAATGCTTTTAAAACGGTGCAAGAGTTATTGTATTCTGGTGCTGGAGCAAAGGCACTTTTAAAATTTGTGAAAGCATCACAAAATGCTTAATAGTAGGATAGAAATAGAGATAGTTATGATATTAGATAAGATTGTAGCAGCTACTAAAAAACGGGTCTATGACGCAAAAGATAATTTACCCTTGTCAGAGTTGCAACAGCAAGTAGAAAGAATGCCTATTATGAAGGACTTTCCTTTTGAACAGGCATTACAAGAATTAGATTTTAATTTTATATGTGAAGTGAAAAAAGCGTCTCCATCAAAAGGGATAATTGCAGAAGATTTTCCCTATTTAGAGATAGCCAAGGAGTACGAAATGGCAGGGGCGGCTGCTATTTCCGTGTTGACAGAACCAGATTTCTTTTTAGGTAGCCCGCAATATTTACAAGAAATTGCTGAAGCGGTACATATTCCTGTATTACGGAAGGACTTTATTATCGATGAATATCAAATCTATGAAGCAAAATTGTGGGGTGCCTCAGCTATATTACTCATAGCCGCTATCTTGAATGATGAAACAATGGCACGATTTCATAAGTTGGCAGATAGTTTGGGTCTATCATGTTTGGTAGAAGCTCACGATGAAACGGAAGTGTTACGAGCGGTGAACATAGGAGCCCGCATCATTGGGGTGAATAATCGAAACTTAAAAGATTTCACTGTGGATGTAAATAATAGTATTCGCCTACGAAAGCTAGTGGATGATTCAGTGATTTTCGTTTCTGAAAGTGGCCTAGATACAGCCGCAGATATCCAACGGTTACGAGACAACAAGATTCACGCTGCACTTATGGGTGAAAGCTTTATGCGAACTAACGATAAAGTTGCTAAATTAGCTGAATTGTATGGATCTATCAGACCGAAATGTTTTATACATAATAATACAGAACGAGACAGGTTAGGAACAGAAGATACATCTAACATAGAGGTACCAAGTGCACCAACAGTAGATGAAGCTACTCAATCTAGTTATGAGGTAAAGGTCAAATTTTGTGGCATAACCCAAGAAGATACAGTTCCTGTATTACTGGAGACAGAACCAGACTATGTGGGATTCATCTTTGCACCGAGCAAACGACAAGTGACGGTAGAACAAGCCCAATCCATTACTAGAAGTTTGCAAGATAGTGTACACACTACAAGCGGTAACAAATGCTGCTCACGGGTAGGCGTATTTGTGAATGAAACGATACCTACTATTGTAGAGATTACAAAGGCAGTACCACTTTCAGTAGTGCAATTACATGGAGATGAAACTGTAACATATATTGAAACATTACGGAGCCAATTACAGGAAGAACAATTAGAATCCATTGAGATTTGGAAAGCTATACAAGTGCAAGGTAAAGAAGATATCTTGCCATGGAAACAAGCTCCCATCGATGGACTAGTGGTAGATGCCTATTCAAAGGAAGAACGTGGAGGCACTGGTAAGACTATTGATTGGTCATTGCTTGATGATGTGCAGGTTCCATACTACCTAGCAGGCGGTATAGGGCTACACAATGTAGCTCGTGCCATTCGTCGACTACAGCCGTATGGGCTCGACATGAGTAGTAGTCTAGAGATAAATGGACAAAAAGATGTGAAGAAAATAAAATCTATGGCACAGATTATTAAAACAGTAACAAATAGATGCTAAGAAAATGAAAACTATGGAACAGATCGTTAAAATAGTAACAAACAGATAAGGAGATAGACTATGACAACACATCGCCATGGCTATTTTGGTGAATTTGGTGGACAATTCATGCCAGAAACGCTAATGAATGCCATCATTGAACTGGAAGCAGCCTATGAAACGTATAAAAATGATCCTGAATTTATTAAAGAATTAGAAGATTTACATGTGTCCTATACCGGACGTCCATCCTTACTATATTTTGCAGAACAAATGACAAAAGATTTGGGGGGCGCTAAAATTTACCTAAAACGAGAAGACTTAAATCATACAGGGTCTCACAAATTAAATAATGTGTTAGGTCAAATGTTACTGGCTAAGCGAATGGGTAAAACGAGAGTGATTGCAGAAACGGGTGCCGGTCAACATGGGGTAGCCACTGCCACAGTAGCGGCATTAATGGGCATGGAATGTGAAATTTTCATGGGACAAGAAGACTGTGAGCGACAAGCGTTAAATGTATACCGTATGGAGCTATTAGGTGCTAAGGTACATCCTGTTACTTCTGGAACAGGTACCCTGAAAGATGCCGTATCTGAAACGATGCGAGAATGGACCAATCGAATGGCAGACACCCATTACGTGTTAGGATCTGTTATGGGGGCTCATCCGTTCCCTATGATGGTACGTGACTTCCAGTCCATTATCAGTCGGGAAGCAAGAGCTCAAATTTTAGAAAAAGAAGGTAAATTACCAGCGGCTGTGTTGGCTTGTGTTGGTGGCGGTAGTAATGCCATTGGTATGTTCTATCACTTCATTCAGGATGAAGGCGTACAACTCATCGGTTGTGAAGCGGCTGGCAAAGGTATCAATACAGAAGAACATGCAGCAACCATGACAAAAGGTACAGTAGGTATTTTCCATGGTATGAAATCTTACTTCTGTCAAAATTCCTATGGACAAATCGCACCTGTATTTTCTATTTCAGCAGGTTTAGATTATCCAGGTATAGGTCCGGAACATGCCTATTTACACGATAGTGGCCGTGCTCAATATGTGCCGATTACAGACGATGAGGCAGTGGATGCTTTTGAATATCTGTCTCGTATGGAGGGCATTATTCCAGCTATTGAAAGTGCTCATGCCGTAGCCCATGCTATGCGATTGGCACCTACATTAGGTCCTGATGAAAGTATCATCATTTGCTTATCGGGGCGTGGTGATAAGGACGTAGCAGCTATGGCGAGATACAGAGGGGTGAACTTACATGAATAAGATAACAATAGCAGAGGCTTTCAGAAAGAAAGCATTTATCCCTTTCATTACAGCTGGTGATCAAGGGATTGATACCACAGAGAAATACATTCGTACTATGGCGAAGGCGGGGGCCAGTTTGATTGAAATTGGCATTCCTTTTTCAGATCCCGTAGCCGAAGGCCCTGTCATTCAAGTCGCCAGTGAGCGTGCTCTATCCACAGGTGTTACGACAGATGATATCTTTGATATGGTAAAACGTTTGCGCACCGGTACAGAGCCGTTGACCATACCACTTGTGTTCATGACCTATTTGAACCCTATCTATGTGTATGGTGTTGAAAGTTTCATGACACGCTGTGAAGAAGTGGGTATCCAAGGTGTTATTGTGCCAGATTGTCCGTTGGAAGAAAAACAAGAACTAGCTCATCAAGTAAAAGCGCATGGCATTGCTGTCATTTCATTAATTGCACCTACTTCAGAGCAACGGATTGAGAAGATTGCTAGTCAAGCAGAAGGCTTTGTATATTGTGTGTCATCTCTTGGTGTAACAGGTATGCGCAGTGATATCAAAACAGACCTTGCTAGCATTGTACAACAAATCCGTCAATACACAGATGTTCCTGTAGCCGTTGGTTTTGGTATTTCCACACCGGAACAAGCAAAAGCAATGGCATCATTATCTGATGGTGCTATTGTAGGTAGTGCTATTGTGAAACAAATAGGTGAGTGGGGATCTAATGGAGAAAAAGAATTATATCAGTACGTTCGTTCTATGGTAGAAGCTGTGGGTAACTAATAGTAATGTATTCTAAGGTAACTCCTATGTATGATAGAGTTACTTGGTGATAGTATCCTTTATATCCTATTCTGTTATTTACGATGCCTCTTGAATAGCTGTGCAAGAATTATATCTTGTGCAGCTATTTTCTATATATAAGATGCTTACATGTATGTATATAAGTGTCTAAGAATATATAGTTAGTTTCTTAAAATTTTATGGCAACATATGTTGAGATACGGTATACTTAAGGCAATGGATAATTCATAACAGGAGAGAAATTGTATGGAAAAAACAAGTATTGGCGTAGGACGAGCTGCATTACATGTTGCCATTTCTGAAAGCCGAGCTGAAGAGATGGTATTGCGGAAAGAGTTTGAAGCGCAGGGGATTCGTACGTGTGCTGTGGATTTTGGAGGAGCTTTCACAGAGATTATTCCTAAAATCATTGAACGGGCTGTGGTAGCAGCGGACCGACAAGGGTTGATTTATGATGATCATGTTAGCAAAGGCGCTGTGGTAGGTGCTACAGCACAAGCCTTAGAGCAAATCAAAAATAAATGCGTCGGTCTCAATGTAGGCGGTAAAGTAGGGATTGCACGAAGTCAAGAACATTTAAGTGTAGCCATCTATTTGGGCGTAGGTGTATTGCATTTAGATGAAATTGCTGTGGCTATGGCACATCGTGCTGTACCAAATCTGTAGAAGTGCTATAAATTTATTACTAGATTTGATATAATATTCTTTAGAGTTTATAGACAATAACTAATCATTTTGGAGGTAACTATGAGTCAATTCGATTGGAAAGTATTAGATCGTAATTACGAAGATGTCATTTACGAAACATATAATGGGATTGCTAAAATTACAATTAATCGTCCAGAAGTGCGTAATGCATTCCGTCCTAAAACAGTGATGGAGTTAATCGATGCGTTTACCATTGCTCGTGAAGATGCAGAAGTGGGCGTTATCATCTTGACTGGTGCTAATCATGGTCAAGGAGAAGATAAAGAAGCATTCTGTTCTGGTGGTGACCAACGGGTTCGTGGTGATGGCGGTTATGTAGGGGATGACAAAATTCCTCGTCTAAATGTGTTGGATTTGCAACATTTAATCCGTATTACTCCAAAACCTGTTATTGCTATGGTTAACGGTTTTGCTATTGGTGGTGGTCATGTATTACATATCGTTTGTGATCTTTCTATTGCCTCTGAAAATGCAAAATTTGGTCAAACAGGCCCTCGTGTAGGTTCCTTTGATGCTGGTTACGGCGCTGGATACTTAGCTCGTTTAGTGGGACATAAAAAAGCTCGTGAAATTTGGTTCTTATGTCGCCAATATTCTGCAAAAGAAGCCTTAGACATGGGACTTGTCAATACAGTAGTGCCATTTGATCAATTAGAAGCAGAAACAGTGAAATGGTGTGAAGAAATTCTTCAATTATCTCCAATGGCACTTCGCTTCTTGAAAGCTTCATTCAATGCGGATACAGATGGTTTAGCTGGTTTACAACAATTTGCAGGGGATGCGACTTTATTGTTCTACACAACTGATGAAGGTAAAGAAGGTCGCGATGCATTTAAAGAAAAACGTAAACCTAATTTCAAACAGTTCCCTAAATTCCCTTAATGGGTTAGGTTATGAAGTGGTTATATGAACGAGCACACACACATAGAGATAAGTGTTTCTTAAATGAATTTACCTATGGTGATGTGTTGACTCTAACAATAGCTACAGCAAAACGACTCGCTCCTCATCTTCGAGGAGAGAGTCGTATTGCTTTATGGGCAGAAAATTCGGTATCCATGGCGATACACCTATTTGCTCTATCTGCATTGGGTATAGAAACAGTGTTGCTGAATACGAATCTGACTGAACGAGAAGTGACCGAACAGATGGAAAGTACGGGAGTTCAAACCTTATTGATGTCAGAAAAAATGACACAGATTTTGCGTGCGCAGAAGGGAGTCTGCGACATAGCGGTCACAGATGTTTCTAGGTCTTCGCATAGACAAAGTACAGCAGTCTTACAACATTTGTGCTTTTCTAAAGATATTGATTTCAACCCTATTTCTCTTAAACATAGTGATGAAAATTTAGAGTGGGATCCATCTGATGAAAAAGTATTTTGCATCATTAATACCAGTGCTACAACAGGCAAATTCAAATCAGTCCCTGTCCGATGGTCTCAAATCGAGTTTCATGTGAAAGCTTCTGCGAAAGTGCTTGGCGTGGAGGAAGATGACAATTGGCTTGTTGTGCTCCCTATGTTCCATGTCAGCGGCTTATCTATTATTTTACGTACCTTGTATAATGGCACAAGAGCTACCATTCGTGAAAAGTTCTCGGAACAAGTTGTACTAGATGCATTAGACACAGAAGATGTTACCATAGTATCTTTGGTGCCCACTGTGTTACAACGCATAGTAGAGCGCATACAAGCACCGGCTTTACGGGCTATCTTATTAGGTGGTGAGTTCATTCCCATGCCACTGCTACAAGAGTGCGTACAACGAAATTTACCCGTCTATAAGACATACGGCATGTCAGAAACTTTTGCTCAAAGTACTACCTTTAGTATACAGGAGTATCCGAATAAATTAGCCTCTGTGGGTTATCCTTTACAGGGTGTTACTATTGAAATTCGAAATCCCGATGAAGAAGGAGTAGGAGAAGTGTGGCTTTCATCCCCTATGCTGATGAAAGGATACCTTAATAAAGAACCTATTAAAGGAGCTTTTAATACAGATGACATTGGTTACGTAGATGAAGATGGATTTTTATTTCTTCTCAATCGTAGGAAAGATATTATCATTTCTGGTGGAGAAAATATTTATCCTAAGGAAATCGAGGATGTCTTATACGGAATGGACGGTATTTTAGAATGTGCAGTCATCCCGGTGTCAGATCCTAAGTGGGGACAAGTGCCAGTGTTGTGCGTAGTAACAAATCGTTCCGAAGAAGATATATCACAATATCTACTCAGTCGTTTAGCGAAGTATAAAGTACCGAAACGAATGATATATTTTGATGCATTACCGAAAAATAGTATGGGAAAAATATTGAGACAAGACTTGATTCACACAGTAGAAAGGGCATAGTATGAAGGAAACCTCTTTATTAGAACAATTACAAATAGAGACATTTCACTGTGCTGGACAGGCCTTTCAAAGTACTATGAGACTGTCATCCTTTCATGCACAACCCTTTGGGTTCGTCAACGGCGGCGTGTATTTGGCCTATGGAGAAGCCTTAGCTGGTATGGCGTCAAATGCGATATTGGCACAAGAAATGACGGCGCCTAGTAAAAGAGGCGTAGGTTCAGAGCCTATCAAACAACGAGTAGCGGTAGGTCAATCGGTGACGGCTAATCATGTGAGACCGAAACGATGTGAAGGATATGTAGTAGCACGTGGTCAGTTGTTACACAAAGGTGGTCGAAATCATGTATGGATGATTAATATCTTTAATGAAGCCGATCAACTGTTATCTCATATGACAGTGACAAATAGTATAATTAACGTGTAAGAAATTATATCTAATAGTCAGAATTTATGTATAACACGATGTTATTATTACATCCATGTTAATTATACAAGAGTACCTATAGATTGGTAGTACATAGTTACACTTTATAAATAAATAGCATAAGTCTGAATAGAATTAATTTGTTATATAATATTGTATTGACTAGAAAGGAGGTGCATAGTCCATGAAAATAGATATTATATCCCTATTCCCAGAGTTTTTTGATGCCTTTTTTACACATTCCATCATCAAACGTGCCTTACAGGCAAATCGATTAGAAATGAAAGTGACAAATCCACGAGGATTTTCTCATAGCAAGCATGGTCAAGTAGATGATACTCCTTATGGAGGTGGTGCTGGCATGCTCATGAAAGCACCTCCTCTCTTTGAGGCTGTAGAGCATGTGTTGAAGATTCCCATAGAAGAACATCGTTGTACAAAGGGGAGTCATAAACGTCATGTTGTGTTTATGGGACCTACAGGGACACCATTTACACAAGAAAAAGCAAGGGAATTGGCCACCTATGATCAACTTGTCATTGTCTGTGGACACTACGAAGGGGTAGATTATCGAGTGGAAGAACACTTAGTGGATGAAACTATATCTATTGGAGATTATGTGTTAACTGGCGGTGAATTACCAGCCATGGTGGTAGTTGACGCAGTGGCTCGCATGATTCCCGGTGTTTTAGGAGCTACCTCAGGAGCCATAGAAGATTCCTTTTATCATCCAGTACTTGAATGTCCTCAATATACGAAACCCCAAGAATACAGAGGTATGATGGTGCCAGATATATTATTGAGTGGTCATCATAAAAATATTGAGCAGTGGCGATTAGAAGAGTCATTGAAACGGACTGCTTTACTGCGAAATGATTTGTTGCAACGAGAATTAACTGTAGATGAACTTAAGGCTCTGAAACGATTACTAGATAGAGTGGATTCTGAAGAGGAACAACAAGTATTTTCAAAATTGACAGAACAGTCTACCTTCACAGAGGAAAAGAGGAAATAAATGGCGAATTTATATATTGGTCTCGTTCATTATCCCATTATGAATAAACATGGTGAGGTAATCACGACGGCCATCACGAACTACGATATCCATGATATTGCCAGAGCATCTACAACCTACGATGTGGAACGGTATTTCATCATTCACAATGTACCGAGCCAACGTGAATTGGCAGAAACCGTGATGAGTCATTGGAAAACGGGATTTGGCAGTACTTATAATCCGGATCGAAAGGATGCTTTCAAACATGTGGAACTTGTCAATTCCATTCGACAAGCCATCGATATGGTGACGGAATTAGAAGGACAGACGCCAATCGTGTGTACTACGGATGCACGAACCTATGATAATACCATTACCTATGCATCGCTCCGTAAATCACTTGAAAGTGAGAGCCGTCCTGTGGTAGTATTATTTGGAACGGGGTATGGTATGACGAAAGAAACAATGGAAGATTTCGACTATATCTTAGAACCCATCTATGGACATGGTGAGTACAATCACCTTTCAGTTCGTAGTGCCGTATCAATTATATTAGACCGCTTGCGAGGCGAAGCGTGGTGGAATAAATAGGAGGACACAATGTCAGGACATTCTAAATGGTCAAATATTAAACATAGAAAAGGTAAAAATGATGCGTTAAAAGCAAAAATTACCACAAAAATTAGTCGTGAAATCACAGTAGCTGTGAAAGCTGGCGGTACAGATCCAACCGGTAATATGCGCTTGAAGTTGGCATTACAAAAAGCTCGTGAAAATAACATTCCTAAGGATAATATTCAACGTGCCATCGATAAAGGTGCTGGTGCAGGGGATGCGAACAATTACGAAGAAATTACCTATGAAGGATACGGCCCAGGCGGTGCTGCCATCCTTGTAGAAGTGATGACAGATAACCGTAACCGTGCAGCAGCTGATGTGCGTCATGCCTTCTCCAAACGTGGCGGTAACCTAGGTGAAAGTGGATCCGTTAACTGGATGTTTAAACGCAAAGGTGTATTCGTGATTCCCCAAGAAGGCAATGATGAAGAAACATTGACATTATTGGCTCTTGACGCTGGCGCAGAAGACATCAAAGTAGAAGACGATGTATTCGTTATCTATACATTGCCAGATGATTACGATGCCGTAGAAGCTGCCCTAGCAGAAGCATCCATTGCTACAGATATGGCGCAAATCACAATGGTTCCAGATACAAATATGGAATTAACCGGTGATGATGCAGTGAATATGCAACGAGTATTGGACATGCTGGAAGACTTGGACGATGTACAAGATGTGTATCATAATGCCATCATGGATGAGGAAGAATAAAATAGAATAAAAAAAGCACTCCCTTGACGGGGAGTGCTTTGTGTATGTCGTTCATAAGTGGTTGCGATTAATAAATTTGGAATTGACAATGATAAAAGTAATGCCTTATAATAAGCTTAACGACAACCCCCCCACATCCGTATGGACAGACAAGTTCTGACGTGGGGCTTTTTTTATTATGGAGAGAATTATGGGGACACCTAAATCTTTAAGTTGTAATGAACTATTGTATTTATTTTCTTCTAGAGGTATGAGTGTTGATGGAGTAGATAATCATAAGATTCAACATATTAATTATTATAAGCTGAAAGAATTTGCAGAACCATTTGCTACTTATTCGGAAGATGGAATGATTAATTATAATTGTATACATTTTTCGACAGTATTAAAGAGATACTATCAAGATAAAAATCTACGAGTGGCACTAATTCATGCTATTGAAAAAATTGAAATATCAATAAAAACGAACTTAGCTAGAATATTAGGTGAAAGATATGGGGCTTTTGGATATTTAAATTTTGCGCAGTGGGCTAATCGGTCGAAGGCCACTAGATATACTATAGAAAAGAAACAGTATAGAATAAAGGAAGAGTTACAAAACTCTTTGAAACGTTCGGATTATATATCCTCTCAATCTAAGGATAATTTTGATGTAGATAATTTTCCAAGCATCTGGCTTGCAATAGATTTATTGACATTTGGCTCTGTTGTAAAAATGATAGAAATTTTAAGTGAAAAAAATCTAACGCAATTAGCGAGTACATATAATTGCTCAAATTTGGAATTAGTTTCGTGGCTAAAATGTTTACATTTCATCCGTAATATATGTGCACATAACTCCAATTTAATAGATATAAAGTTAAAGACGAAACCTAAAATACGAAGTGTATGGAAAGAACAACTCTTTTACGATGAAAAAGGTGGACAAGAAAAGCCAACTAATGGAGCCTCCATTGTAATTCTTATTGTTATGGAATTGGTGAAAATGATAAATTCAAAGTATAATTGGAGCCGTATTCAAAAAGTTATTAGTAGCATATGCAGTAATGATGAAGAAGCACAGCTGTTTGGGTTTAAAAATAAAAAAAGTGTAGATTTATTAAGTTAGATAACTTTTTAAAAAGGATAAACATAAAATAACTATGTATTAATTAAGATGGTTTATACTGCTATCAAAATTAAATACAATGATTTACTATAAAATTCCACCATTCCATGATATACTATAAGTAAGTAAATATTTTAGATTTGCAAGGGAGCCTATGTAATAGGCTGAGAAAGGACTATGAAGTACCTGACCTTTTGACCTGATCGGGATCATGCCCGCGTAGGAAGCACGCTGACATATGTGGGTATCGATGTAATGTCGATACCTTTTTGTGTATAGAGCACCCCAAATAGGCTCCTTTGTAATGAAAGGAGTTTTTTATGTTTTACACACAAATGCAAGCAGCCCAAAAAGGCATTGTTACCGACGCGATGAAAGCGGTAGCAGAAAAAGAAAATATGGATGTTGAGGTGTTACGTGATTTGGTGGCAAAAGGTCATGTGACCATTCCGTGCAACAAACATCATACGTCTTTGCAACCAGAAGGAATTGGTCAGAAGTTACGTACAAAAATTAACGTAAACTTAGGTACGTCTAAGGATTGCACAGACTACGAAGAAGAGATGAAGAAAGTTCATCATGCAGTGGCATTAGGGGCTGAATCGATTATGGACTTGTCTACACACGGTGATACAAAAGTATTCCGCCGTCTGCTCACAAAAGAATGTCCCGTTATGATTGGTACCGTACCTATTTATGATAGTGTTATCCATCATCAAAAAGATTTAGGCGAATTAACAGCAGAAGACTTTATTTCTACGATCCGTCTTCATGCAGAAGATGGGGTAGACTTTGTCACATTACATTGCGGGATTACGCAACATACGGTGGAGCAAATTAAACGACACAAACGTAAATTAAACATCGTGAGCCGTGGCGGTAGTTTAGTCTTTGCTTGGATGTCCATGACTGGTCAAGAGAATCCGTTCTATGAATACTATGATGAAATCTTAGACATTTGTGCAGAATATGACATGACCATTTCCCTTGGCGATGCTTGCCGTCCTGGTTGCTTGGCGGATGCCACAGATATCTGCCAAATTGAAGAACTTGTTCGACTTGGGGAGTTAACAAAACGAGCTCGTGAACGTGGAGTACAAGTGTTGGTGGAAGGTCCAGGTCATGTGCCATTGAATCAAGTACAAGCCAATATGGAAGTACAACAAACAATCTGCGATGGGGCACCATTCTATGTATTAGGACCATTGGTAACAGACATTGCACCAGGTTATGACCATATTACAGCAGCTATCGGTGGTGCTGTGGCAGCTATGCATGGAGCAGCATTCCTTTGCTATGTAACACCAGCAGAACATTTGGCTTTACCAGATGAAAACGATGTGAAAGAAGGTATCATGGCTTTCAAAATTGCTGCGCATGCCGCAGACATTGCAAAAGGGATTCCGAATGCACGAGATCGCGATGACCGCATGGCAGAGGCGCGCCAAAAACTCGATTGGGAAGCGCAATATTCAGTAGCACTAGATCCTGAAAAAGCTCGTCGCATCCGTGAAAGCCGTGCCCCAGAAGAAGGACACAAAGAAGCTTGCAGTATGTGCGGAAAATTCTGCGCCGTACGTAGCATCAACAAAGCACTAGAGGGAGAAAAGATTGATATATTATAAATGAGAAAGGAAACAGCCAACTCTGTTAGGGAGTTGGTTGTTTTGTTGTATAGATAAATTGATTATAGCAATAGGTTTGATGTATTATATAGATAGTAAATATGTTTTTGTGTAATGCAACTAGTGAATTTACATGAGAGTAACATTTGAGATGATTTTTTTGAGGTGCATGATGAAACAATGGAAACTATTGGCACTGGGATGCGCACTATTGGCGCTAACTGGTTGTGCAAGTATGGACTCTACTATCCAAGTAGATAGTGACTTTAGTGGGAAATGGGAGGCGCAATTGCATGTTCCTGAACCTTTAAGTAAAACGAATATAGAAGGTGGGTTTGACGATAGCGTAAGCAAAATTATTCAAGAACGCAAGCATATAGATGATGATACTTTCGAGGAAAAACAAAATAAAGAGAAAGAGACTTTGAAACAGTTTAGTACCAAACATATTAAGGTTGAGCCTGTTGATGAAACTGGTAAAATTTTGAATTATCAAGCAGATACTAAATCTGAATATTGGAAAATTACAGCTTCTTTTTCAGATGAAAGTGAATTAACTAATAGTTACAGGATTGTTTATGGCGCTATAGATAAACCTGAAGCGCTACATGTTATCTATCCTTATGGAGAAGAAAATAATACATATATGTTTAATATGGGCAGGTCCTATGGAACTACAACTATCACAATAGACGGAGATATTAAAACCGATTTCAAAACAGATGGAGTTGTGAATGGTAATACAATCACTTTTGAAAAAGATCAAAATATCCGATTTGTGTTCCTGAAAGCATCACATACTGTCAGAAATGTACTAATTGGTTCAGTAGCATTGGGTGTAGTGTTAGGTGCCTATATGATTTGGCGAAAACGAGGTCAGTAGTATGAAGATTAAGAAATATATGCTATATATACTGGGAGTATTCATGATGGGGCTAGCTTTCACAGGATGCACATCTGATACAGCAATCGGAGACAATCCTGATTTGTCGGGTACATGGTATCATTACAACCCTCCTTATGAGGACAACGGCTATAATGGTGGGATTGTCTATAAGATAACATTTGAAAAAGTAAGTGACCATGTATATAAAATGACTGAATCTAAGTTTTATATGCGTAATGTATACGTGAAACATCAGTTAGTAAACGAAAAAGAATATGGTACTGATCATGCAAGAATTACTAAGCTGGATATTGCAAAGGGACCAAATAAAAATGGAGTAGTACCTATCTATGATGATGCTTACGAATGGGTACCTTATTATGATGAAATAAAAGAAGATACTTTAATGACTGTGAGAGATGGCAAGGCTTATGATGCAGCGTTTGGTGCTACCCACACGATTAAGAAAGAAAATGGTAAGTTGATGCTTGTCAGTGGTAAAGATGATAACTCTATTATGTATAAGACCGATGACTCTTTCTTTACATTTGCTAACGAACAAGAAGCGACTAACATAAAAAAGAAAGTAGACATCGATAATGCTAAGAGTCCCAATGAAGCATATCAAATACGGAATATCACTTTCACTTTGAAAGAAAGTAATAAAAAGATGTATGTTCATTCTAATTAATAAAATACAGATGAGATAAAATCGATAATTGTAATATGATGTATAAATAGGAGGGATATGTTGAAACAAAGTCAAACTTTAGCTGTTGTATTGAGTATCTTATGTATTTTTAATATAACATCTACAAATGCAAAAAATATTTTAGTTCAATCTTACTTTGGTCCGAGAAATATTAATATGGTAGTTCCTGACAGTGACTTAAAGCCGATAGAAACATTTGATAGTAAAAAACAAATGGTTACAAATAGGCAACACGTGATAATACCTGAAGAAGAAATAGGGGTGATAGACAAATCTATTCATAAAAAGTATTTACCACAGGAAGGAGAGCGTTGGATACTATTAGAAAAAAACAAAAGTTTCATTACATATGTAGATAGAACGAGAGTATATATGACGGAAAACCCTAAAACGGGGAAAGAGATTGTAGGAATATTTAAAAGAGAATTTACCCCATTAGGTTCAAAAGAAATTGGCAAATCTAGGAAAGTATTACCTAATACCGTAAAGACAGAATATTATGAGCGCTTTTATTCGCGATATGGTGTAGCTACATCTGTATTTGATGAGAAGGTCTCATATTATGATAAAAATAGCAATTTATTGTATAAAAATGAGAGCATAGAAAGAAAACGATATGGAGAATATGAGCCAGGATCAGAGGATGAACGGATTATGGAGAAATTATTTTCGCTATTTGGCATAGAGTTATAAAGTTATTCTAGAAGATCTAAGTAAAATGGTTGATTACTACAGATATTATGATGTATTATAGTAATAACATATATGTATTTTTGTTATTTATATGAGGTGTGCTATGAGAAAAAGAACAGCAATTGCTCTTGCTTTAGTTAGCGTATTTGCAATCAATGCAGGTACTACTACAGTAGAAGCTAGTTGGTTGAGTAAAACGTTGGATAAGATTGATAATTTTTTAGGAGTTCCAAATAGTAATACGCAGGTGACACAAAAGTCTGATGGAAATTTGCAATTACCACAAGCAGGAGAACGATGGATTCTGATTTCTGAAAATAAATATTATAAAACGTACTTAGATCGAACCAAAGTATATGCAAGAGGAGAAGCTCAGGATCGAGTTGTTAGAGGTGTTTTTAAGCGAGAATTTACACCTTTGGGATCTCAATGGTTAGGTGGGTTTGGAGAGGTTAAACCAGATGTAGTAACAGTAGAATATTACTCGAATGAATATTATGTAAATTCAGTTTCTTTTCATAATTATGGAACGTATTCCATACCAACTTCTTATTATGACGTTCATGGTAACTTAATTTACAGAAATGGTAGTATAGAACGTAAATACTACGGTAATTATGTCCCAGATTCTGAAGAGGAACACATCAAAGATAAACTCTTCCACATGTTCGGTTGGGATTACTAATCGTATGTTATCATTGTGTTCCTGTATATAATTAGCTAATATACGAACATATTGATAGAAAGTAAGGTTCCCCTTGCTTTCACCCCACATTTTATGTTATACTAACAAAGTATGAATACACACGCAACTAGACTATCAGTTCTGTGCGCAATTTCGCGTTTGCTGAGGGATGAGAGTTGCGGAGGTTTTTTAACAGGAGGTGCCAACATGGCAGTAGTATCACTTAAACAATTATTAGAAGCTGGTGTTCACTTTGGACATCAAACAAGAAGATGGAATCCTAAAATGGCTAAATTCATCTTCACTGAACGTAATGGTATTTATATCATTGACCTTCAAAAAACTGTAAAAAAAGTAGAAGAAGCGTATGATTTCTTACGTGAAGTAGCTCAAGAAGGTAAAACAATCCTTTTCGTAGGTACTAAAAAACAAGCTCAAGAAGCTGTTAAAGAAGAAGCTCTTCGTGCTAATATGTACTTCGTTAACGAACGTTGGTTGGGCGGTATGTTGACTAACTTCAAAACTATCGAAGCTCGTATTAAACGTTTAAAACAATTAGAAAAAATGGCTGAAGATGGAACATTCGAAGTTCTTCCTAAAAAAGAAGTAATTCGTCTTCGTCATGAATGGGAAAAATTGGAAAAATATCTTGGCGGTATCAAAGATATGCCAGAAATGCCAGGTGCACTTTTCGTAATCGACCCTAAAAAAGAAAAAATCGCTATCGCAGAAGCTAAAAAATTAGGTATTCCTGTAGTAGCTACTGTGGACACTAACTGTGATCCAGACGAAGTTGATTTCCCTATCCCAGCAAATGATGACGCTATTCGCGCAGTTAAATTATTAGCTGGTAAAATGGCTGACGCTATTTTAGAAGGTCGTCAAGGTGAACAAGACGCTTTCGGTACAGAAACTGCTTCTGAAGAAGCTTAAGAATCTGTAAGATTATTTAACAATATATACAGACATAGTCTTAATTGATAAATAAGTAATAACGATGTAAAATTAAGGTAAGGCTAAGGTCTTACCTTAATTATTTATAGGAGGAAAAATCATGGCTCAAATTACAGCAGCTTTAGTAAAAGAATTACGCGACATGACTGGCGCAGGTATGATGGATGCTAAAAAAGCATTGGTAGAAGTTGAAGGCGATATCCAAAAAGCAGTTGACTTTCTTCGTGAAAAAGGCTTAGCTGCGGCAGCTAAAAAAGCTGGTCGTATTGCAGCTGAAGGTGTAGTAGCATCTTACATTCATGGTGGTGGACGTATCGGCGTATTGGTAGAAATCAACTGTGAAACAGACTTTGTTGCTAAAACTGATGACTTCCAAGCTCTTTGCAAAGATGTAGCAATGCAAATCGCTGCAGCTAACCCAACATACTTAAAACGTGAAGATGTTCCAGCTGATGTAATCGAACACGAAAAAGCTGTATTGATGGAACAAGCTAAAGTAGAAGCTGAAGAAGACGTTAAAGCTGGCCGTAAACCAAAACCAGAAGCAGTACTTGAAAAAATGGTAGCTGGCCGCGTTGAAAAATTCTATAAAGAAAACTGCCTATTAGAACAAGTTTTCATTAAAGACGGTGAAAAAACTGTACAAGCTATGATCAATGAAGCAATCGCTAAAATCGGTGAAAACATTAACGTACGTCGTTATGTTCGCTATGCATTAGGCGAAGGTATCGAAAAGAAACAAGACGATTTCGTTGCAGAAGTTATGGCTACTGTAGGTAAATAAGTACGGAGATAAGAGAACACCGCAAGTGTTCTCTTATTTTTGAATTATTTGTTAGAAACGTCATAAGGAGAAGGACATGAGTGAACGTAAATTTAAACGTATCGTATTAAAACTTAGCGGTGAGGCCTTAGCAGGTGATCAAGGATTTGGCATTAACCCACAAGTGGTAGAACCATTAGCGCAAGAAATTGCAGCACTTTCCAAAGAAAGTGGTATTGAAATTGCTATCGTTGTAGGCGGTGGAAATATTTGGCGTGGTCTATCCGGTAGTGCTAAAGGTATGGATCGTGCATCTGCTGATTATATGGGTATGATTGCGACAGTGATGAATGCTATCGCATTACAAGATGCTCTTGAAAATGCAGGCGTAGCAACTCGTGTTCAAACAGCGATTGAAATGCAAGAAGTAGCAGAACCTTACATTCGTCGTCGTGCCATTCGTCACTTAGAAAAAGGTCGTATTGTTATCTTTGCAGCAGGTACGGGTAATCCATACTTCTCTACAGATACAACAGCTGCTTTGCGTGCTGCTGAAATCGAAGCAGATGCTATTTTAATGGCGAAAAAATTTGCTGATGGCGTATACGATTCCGATCCTAAAACAAATCCAAATGCTGTAAAATTCGATGAATTGACATATATGGATGTAATTAGCAAAGAATTGAAAGTAATGGATGCTACATCAACTACATTATGTAAAGATAATCATATTCCTATCGTTGTATTTAGCATGGATATTCCTGGTAACATCACACGTGCTGCTAAGGGAGAAGCCATCGGTACTATCGTAAAATAAAAGGTGAACACTATGGAAATTAAAGAAATTATTAGCCGCGAAGAAGCGCGCATGGACAAAACAATTGAATCCTTAAAACATGAATTTGCTAATGTACGCACAGGTCGTGCACATACATCTTTGTTGGATTCCGTTATGGTAGATTACTATGGTGCACCAACACCTGTTAATCAAGTGGCAAACGTATCTGCTCCAGATCCTCGCATGATTTTAATTGCTCCATGGGATAAAACTATGATTGGTGCTATTGAAAAAGCTATCTTAACATCCGATTTAGGATTAAACCCTAATAACGATGGTGAGGCTATTCGTTTGGCTATCCCTCAATTGACAGAAGAACGCCGTAAAGAATTAGTAAAAGTAGTAAGCAAGAAAGCAGAAGATGCTAAAGTTGCAGTCCGTAACATTCGTCGTGATGCTAATGATGCAATCAAAAAAGAAGAAAAAGCGAAAACAATTACTGAAGATGTGTCAAAAGATGGACAAGAACAAGTTCAAAAATTGACTGACAAAAAAATTAAATTAATTGATGAACTTCGCGATATAAAAGAAAAGGATGTTATGTCTGTCTAATGGAACATACATCTATTTTGGGATTTCCATGGCAGCTTGCACAGTCTCTTTTGCAGGCTGCCTCTATCCCTTTTACTACAAAAATAGAAAAGAACTATAATCGGTTCTTTTCCATTTCTTCCGAAGAATATTATGTAGGCCGTGTCATAGTAAAAGAAGGCACATGGGAGATAGTTCTCTTTCATCCTATGGTAGCCAGTCATGTGGCGCAGTCGAATGAGGTACAGTATGCTAAAAAACTTATGGAAGAAAAGTAAACATCAAGAGAGACCGACTATAGATCCAACGAATATTCCAGAACATATTGCCATTATCATGGACGGTAACGGTAGATGGGCAAAGCGTAAAGGCATGCCACGGAGTATGGGTCATCGCGCAGGTGCGGAAGTATTAAAGGATATTGTGAAAGCAGCCCAAGGATTTGGTGTGAAAGCATTGACTGTCTATGGTTTTTCCACTGAAAACTGGAAACGACCAGCAGAAGAAGTCAGCCTGTTAATGGGTCTTATTAAAGAGTATTTACTTTCAAATGTAAAACGTATGCATGCGGAAGGTGTGCGCATTCGTTTTGTGGGAGATATAACCAAGTTATCTGAAGAGTTACAAGGAATTATCAAAGAATCTGAGGAGTTAACACAAGATAATAAGGGAATCACACTGCAATTAGCAATCAACTATGGGGGACGTGACGAACTCACAAGAGCTACAAAACAGATTGTCCAAGATGTGGCAAAGGGCGTTATCAATGAGGAAGATATTACAGAAACATTGATTTCTTCCTACTTAGATACAAAAGAATTTGACCGTGTGGATTTACTGATTCGACCAAGTAATGATGCACGAATTAGTAATTTCTTATTATGGCAAATTGCTTATGCAGAGTTCTGGTTTACCCCTTTGCATTGGCCAGATTTTACGCCCCGAGTGTTGGAAGAAGCCATCTTGGCATACCAACAACGTGAACGTAGATTTGGTGGTTTAAAAGAGGAGAAATAATATGTTAAAAACCCGTCTCATCACAGCTTTGATTGGCGTGGTCTTGTTGGCGGTTGCCATCGCCTATGGGGGTGTATTTTTTAATCTTGTGATGTCCGTGTTGGCATTTATTGGTTGGGTAGAGTGTGTCAGCTTATTTCGACATATGAAACGCCGCCTATTACCACTATGGGGATTGATTTATATTGTCCTTGTATGCGGTTCCTTAGTGTTTGGTAACTATCCATTAGCAGTATTCTTAGGTGTTTTGGTGATGTTAGCCATGGTCATTGAATATACCTTCTGCAACGGAAAAATAACTCTTTCTACAGTGCAATCTACGATTAGTAATTTATTGTATGTTACTAGTGGCTTTATAGCATTGATGGTGTTACGTGACAATAGTATCTATGAAAATACAACGTATTATGCTGGTCAAGAAGGCTTTGGTACGGCTGTGATTTGGCTTGTGTTGATAGCTATTTGGGCTAGTGATACATTTGCTTATTTTGTAGGCCGTTCTTTTGGAAAGCGAAACATCGTACCAACTATTAGCCCTAATAAAACGTTGGAAGGTTTTATTGGTGGTTTCATTGGCTGTATTTTAACAGGGTGGATTGGATCTCTTTTCTTAGGATTACCGCTGAATTTTGGTGTTGGCATAGGTGTCATTGTCGGCATATTAGCACCGCTAGGAGATTTATTTGAATCAAAATTAAAACGAGAGGCAAATAAAAAAGATTCTGGCACATTATTACCTGGTCACGGTGGCGTATTAGATCGTTTTGATAGTCTATTGTTTGCTGCACCATTGGTGTTGGCATACATTCTTATGCTGTAATGATTTAATTATAGGGAGACCTTTATGAAAGCTATAAGTATCTTAGGCTCCACAGGGTCTATTGGAACACAAACGTTAGATGTGATTCGTCAACATCCAGATCAATTTCAAGCAGTAGCGTTAGTAACATATAGCAATATTGATTTGCTAGAACAGCAAATTGCTGAATTTAAGCCAATTATGGCGGGTGTTGTAGATGAAAAGGCATATATACAATTAAAAGAACGCTATGATGGACCCACAGAAATTGTTGGTGGTAAAGAAGCCTTATCTGTAGCGGCAACTTTGCCAGAAGCTATGATGGTAGTCACTGCTGTAGTTGGTGCTGCAGGCATTGAACCTACCATGGCTGCGATTCGTGCACAAAAAATGATTGGCCTTGCTAATAAAGAAACTTTAGTGGCTTGTGGATCCTTAATTACAAAAGCTGCCCAAGACAATGGTGTTTCAATTTTACCAATTGATAGTGAACATAGTGCTATCTTTCAATGTTTGGAAGGGCAAGATAGAAGTAATGTAGAAAAATTAATTGTCACAGCTTCAGGTGGTGCCTTACGTCACTGGAAGTCAGATGATTTATATGGGGCAACAGCAAAAGATTGTTTAGCTCATCCAACATGGAATATGGGAAACAAAATTACTATTGATTCCGCTACTTTATTTAATAAAGGGTTAGAGGTTATTGAAGCCCATTGGCTATTTGATTTCGATTACGATCATATTGATGTAGTGGTACATCCACAAAGTATTGTACACTCTATGATTCAAATGAATGATGGTGCTATTTTGGCACAGTTAGGGAATCCAGATATGCGTGAGCCTATCCAATATGCGATGACCTATCCGAAACGATATCCATTACAAATGGAGCATTTAGATTTTACTAAGGGATTAGATCTTCAGTTCATGGCACCTCGGTGGGATGATTTTCCTGCCTTACGACTCGCTTTTACGGTGGGAAAAGAAGGCGGTTATGCACCTGCTGTATTTAATGCAGCCAATGAAATGGCCGTGTATGCCTTACTGGATGAACGAATTACCTATGGACATATATATGAAGTAGTTTCTACCGTTCTTGAACGTATGATAAATGGTGTACCTACATCCATAGAAGAAGTACTTGCTATGGATGCCTGGGCTAGACAAGAAGCTACCAAAGAAATACAAAGGAGAAGTGCATGTTAATTACAATTTTAGGAGCTGTCTTCGTATTCGGCGTTATAGTTATGATTCACGAATTGGGGCACTTTCTAACTGCGAAAGCCTGTGGCATGCGTGTTGATGAATTTGCTATCGGTATTGGCCCTAATGTCGTTCAAAAGCAAAAAGGAGAAACACTCTACTCTTTACGTCTTTTGCCATTAGGTGGATTCAACAAAATTGCTGGTATGGATCCTTCTGAAGATGCAGGGGACCGTGGGTTCAATAGCAAACCTGTATGGCAACGATTCATCGTTATCGCTGCGGGTGCTACGTTTAACTTTTTATTGGCTATTGTGATATACTTTTTTGTATTCGCGTTTCATGGAACCACAATACCATCTCAGGAACCGATTATTGGAGATATATTAGCAGGAAATCCAGCGGCTACGGCTGGTATCCAAAAGGGAGACAAAATTGTATCCATTAATGGTCAATCCATTAAAGAATGGAAAGATATTACAGAGTCTCTAAAAGGTCATAGCAATCATGTAGTGTCAGTTACCTTAGATAGAAATGGTGATACTATATCTACGACAGTGATTCCTCGTGAATCTGGTGATAGAGCCGTTATCGGAATCAATCCAGTATTGGAAGTAAAAGAGTACAGTATTGGCGAATCTGCGGTGCATGCTGTATCCCACACTGGATCTACCCTTACTGATATGATACAAGGATTGTGGAATATTGTAACAGGGCATAGTAAAGGCGATGTAGCGGGTCCTATCGGTGTAGCACAAATGGCAGGGCAAGTAGCACAACATGGTTTTATCAGTTTGCTACTATTTACTGCATTATTGAGCTTAAACCTTGGAGTTATCAACCTATTGCCAATTCCCGTCTTAGATGGTGGCCACCTGGTATTACTAATTTTAGAAGGAATTACAGGCCGTAAACTACCAGAGAAGGCATTACAATACATCCAAATGACTGGCGTAGGCCTATTATTATTAGTGTTTGTATATTCTACATTCCAAGATATTCTACGATTATTTTAGAGGTATCCTATGATAGAACGTAAACCGACAAAAGGTATTCAAGTGGGTACCGTCCATATTGGTGATAACGCACCTGTCAGTATCCAATCTATGATTACTACAAATCCTGTGAAAGTAGAACAATCTATTGAGGAAATCAATCGCCTAGCTACTGCTGGTTGTGAATTGGTTCGTTTAGCTGTTCCTGATATGGCAGCTGCAAAAGCAATAAAAGATATTAAAGAACGTGCTATGATTCCATTAATTGCGGATATTCATTTTGACTACCGCTTAGCTTTACAAGCTATTGATAGTGGTATCGATGGGCTTCGCATTAATCCAGGAAATATAGGTAGTATCGATAATGTGATAAAAGTTGTGGAAAAAGCGAAACCAAAATTGATTCCTATTCGTATAGGTGTCAATGCTGGTTCTTTACCACAGCATGTATTAGATGCCCATGGTGGACATCCTACAGCGGATGGTATGGTGGATACTGCCTTAGAACATATTCGTATTTTAGAATCTTTAGAATATGACCAAATAAAAGTTTCTATTAAAGCTACAGATGTACCTTTAATGATTGAAGCATACCGCAAATTATCTAGTAAAATACCATATCCATTGCATTTAGGTGTAACGGAAGCAGGCACTATCAAACAAGGAACGATTAAATCGGCTATCGGTATTGGAACACTCTTAGCAGATGGTATCGGTGATACCATTCGTGTGTCCTTAACGGGCGATCCAATCCATGAGGTAGAAGTAGCAAAAACTATTTTAAGTTCTTTGGAACTTCGTACCTTTGGAGCGACTATGATTTCTTGTCCTACCTGTGGCAGATGTCAAGTCAATTTATTCAATATGGCAGACATTGTTGAAGAACGTTTGAAGGCTATAAAAGCCCCAATCCGTGTAGCTGTTATGGGATGTGTAGTAAATGGACCTGGAGAAGCACGAGAAGCTGATTTTGGTATTGCAGGAGGTAAAGGACAAGGTATTATTTTCCGTAAAGGAAAAGTATTAAAAACTGTACCAGAACAAGAGTTGGTAGATACCTTATTTGCTGAAATCGATCAATATCTTTTAACGTTAGAAGATAATTAAGAGTATGAATCATATAGAATATAAAGGAGTATGTTATGTTAGCAAGTCGCTTATATGCACCGACATTACGTGAAATGCCTTCCGATGCTGATGTAATCAGCCAACAGTTAATGTTGCGTGCAGGTTTTGTTCGTAAAGTAGCAGGTGGATTATATACTTATTTACCATTGGCTTGGCGCAGTATTCATAAAATTAATGAAATCATTCGTGAAGAAATGGAAGCTATAAATAGCCAAGAAATCATGATGCCAATCTTACAACCTAGTGAACTATGGGAAGAATCTGGTCGTTGGGCTGCGTATGGCGCAGAAATGATGCGCATTTCTGATCGTCATGGCCGTGAATATTGCTTAGGACCAACTCATGAAGAAATGGTAACTAATCTAGTTCGAGGAGAAGTCAATTCCTATCGTCAATTACCTTTAAGTTTATATCAAATTCAAAATAAATATCGCGATGAACGTCGTCCACGCTATGGATTGATGCGTAGCCGTGAGTTTATCATGAAAGATGCCTATTCCTTTGACATCGATGAAGAAGGTATGAGCAAGTCTTTTTGGGATATGTATGAGGCATATAGTAAAATTTTCAAACGTTGTGGCTTAACATGTAAACCAGTAGAAGCAGATAATGGTGCTATTGGTGGTTCTGGTAGCTTTGAGTTCATGGCTTTGGCGGAATCCGGCGAAGCAGATGTTATCCACTGCACAAAATGTGATTATGCTGCAAATATTGAAATTGGCCAACCAAAAGCATTGGAAGTGGATACAGAAGAAGCTAAAGCATTGGAAACAGTATCTACACCAGATGCTAAGTCAATTCAAGCGGTAGCCGATATGTTACAACTGCCATTGGAAAAAACAATTAAAGCAGTAGTCTACAACATTGAAGGTAAAGTTATTCTTGCCATTGTTCGTGGTGACCACGAAGTGAATGAAATTGCTGTACAACGTGCTGTAGAAGGCGGCATTGAACCAGAAATGGCAACCCCAGAAGACTTAGCACGTGTGGGATTGACAGCTGGATTCATTAGCCCAGTGGGACTTTCACAATCAGAAGAGTTTGCCATTGTAGTGGATGAAACAGTGATGAACTTACATAATGTATGTGGCGGTGCTAATACAACAGATGCGCATTATATCAATATCAATCCTAATCGTGATTTCAATGTAGATGATATCATTGTGACACCAATTCGTTTGATTACTCTCGATGATCCATGCCCTAAATGCGGTGGTCAACTTCGCATCGATAAAGGTATCGAAGTAGGTCAAGTATTTAAATTGGGTACGAAATACTCTGAATCAATGAATGCCACAGTATTAAACCAAGGTGGCCGTCCAACTCCATTCCAAATGGGTTGCTATGGTATCGGTGTAGGCCGTACATTGGCGGCTGCTATTGAACAAAGCTATGATGAAAATGGTATCATCTGGCCAGTAGCAATTGCTCCATTCGAGGTTGTTATCGTTCCAATTAATGCGAAAGATGAAGCTTTAATGGAAGTGAGCGAACATTTGTATAAAGAAATGAAACAAGCTGATGTTGATGTACTATTGGATGATCGTAAGGACCGTGCAGGTGTTAAATTTAAAGACGCAGATTTGATTGGCTATCCTGTACGCATCACGGTAAGTAAAAATACTATCGAATCTGGTGAAGTCGAATTGCGTGTGCGCAAAGATGGATCCATAAGCACAGTAAAAATCGATGAAGTAACGACTTCTGTACAAGGATTACTTCGTCTGTTGAAAGATGGATATAACATTTAATTGCACAAATTGAACTGCACAGAATTAGAGAGAACGACTCATCGAGGATACCTTGATGAGTCGTTTTGTCATACATAACATGTGAATGCACTGTAAATATGATCAAAAATTCTCATAACTGAAAAGATTGTAATACCATTTTGTAATACTAGCATTAAAAATATACGATTCAACTAGCGAAAGTGATAGAAAAGGAGTAGAATGAGGGTAACTGATTCATATTCTTATTTACATCATTTTATTTCAAGTTGTGTGTATCATATGTTGGGGAACGTTATCGATATGAAGCGAAGAAAGTTATTGTTAGGCTTAATTATAATGTGCATGGTCTCTACTGTGTGAGGGGCAGAGAGGCATATTGAAGAAACACCACTGTATATATTTGTCTATGCAGTAAATCATTAGGTGACATAAAATAAAACACTCTTGGCAACTTAATTTAGGTTAGATACATAGATTCTAAGAGAGAGGAGAATACCTGTGAAACACAAACATTTAGCATTACTAGTATTAGCGGCGATTCCTTTATTGGCAAGAGGGGAAGGCTTTACCGTAGACACTGTAACTCGAAATGATTGGAAAACGGTAGATACGATTTCCCTTGGTGAGACTTTAGCTAAGAATGGGGGCACCATTACTGAAAATAGTGCTACAAAAATTAAGTATGTTTATAATTATGCTGATGGCACTATCTTAGGGACGAAAACTAAGTATATAAAGAACGGCGATACAGTTAATGAAATTATCACAAATCGAAATATGACGGCTCCGAATGACTTTCGGACGAAACCAACTACAGAAACGACAATAGCATCGGAAGGAACGATTCATTTTATTCATGTAGATGATGGCACCTCTATTGATTGGCAAGATGGGATACATGTGTATAACTCCAATGGTAAGCTGGTTGATCGGTCGGAAACGATTTTAAATTTTGATACGAAGACAAATTTTAACGTTACAACCCATGAAAAATATCATGGAAACTTTTATCCTATGTTCAGTATTGTAAAAGTAGTCGGACAAGGTTCGGGTGAAGTGACGAAGCCAGTATCTACTGTGAACTTTTTAAAGAATGTTACTATGGATACTCGAGCACAAACGATTAATCCAGGTAATTTACAATCTTATGAAAAACGCGTGAATAATTTCTTTCTACAAACAAATCAAGGGGGAGAATCTCACGTGCATTTTCATGATGATTTGACCATGCATACAGAGTCCACTACGAATAATTTGGAGATTGCAGCGTTTCGTTTTGAAAATAGGGGAGAAAATCGGTACCGCACTGTCTCCACTAAGGATACAATTAGTGCAGAAACAGGCGGGTCTACTCTTACCTTTGATGGAAATGTGACAAGTACTATCTCCGGTAAAACAGATACAGAAATGCGCTTTTTATCGAATGTGAATATTAATGGTGGTGTTCATGTGTCATCAAGAGAAGGTAAGAATTTCGTATCTACCATCACCAATACATCGGCAGATAACACAAATGATATATTGCATGTCTATACGGCTACTAACAATCATGGTTTCTCTGAGTTTAATTTGAAGGCTAATACGGATTTTATCACAAAGAGCGCTGGTGGTACTGTGTGGGGTATGTATATCAATGCTGATTCTCACGGAGAAAATCGAATTACTCTTTCCGGTGCAAAGAACAACATTTCTACCACTGGTAAAGATGAAGTCTATGGTATTGAAGTAGTCTCTAATTTGAGTGATACAACAGATGCAACCGATTCAGGTACAAAGCATAGTAAAAACTTAGTAAATTTACAGAATACACTTGTTACTACAGACTCTACATCTACAGGAAAACCATGGGTATATGGGGTGAAAATGAGTGCTGTAAAAGGTGAAAATACAGTGAAACTCACCCATAGTGATGTAAAAACAGCATCTAACTATGTGGCTAGAAGTATTGATATACGCGATGAGAATCAGGGGACTAATACAGTAACCTTAGATACTACGAATATCACTACAAAAGGGGCTTACGCCTATGGAGTGAATTTGATGAGCGCTAGAAACGCTGGTGCTGGAAGTAACTCTATTGATTGGAAAGGAAAGAACAGCGTTGTCACTGAGGCAATAGCCAATGGATATGGCATACGCATTGAGAAAGATAAAGCTAATTCGGGCGCAGGTACAACCATAACCTCCGATGCAGATTCGTCGTTAGCAATTAAAGTAGATACAGAAAGTTCAGGTAATGGTATTTCCCAAATACACTCCAACCCTACCAACAAGACGAATTCTACTTTTAATGGTGATGTATCTATCACGATGCGAGGTAATGGAAAATATAAAACAGCGGTGATTGCAAGAACTGATGGTGAAGGTACTAGTGACACGTCATCGAATAGTATTACTTTCAATAAAAAGTTAAACATTGTTAGTAATTCAACAGACCCTGCCTTAGCAGCAGCTGGTAAACATACGACTATTTCCGTATCGGGTAAGGATACGACAACCATCGTTGGTAATGTATTTGCTGACAATGGTGGGACAGTTGATGTTAACCTATTAACGAAGGACTCCTATCTCATTGGCAAAGCGGACAATGCAGGTACTGGTAACATATATGTTAAAGTAGATGGTGGCAATTATTGGGAAATGACTGATAACTCTAAGATTAATCGATTGGACCTATCTAATGCAGGAGAAGTTCGATTTGGTGATACAGAGGTTCCTCTATCCTTAACTGTAGATACCCTAGCAGGAACGGGTGGTGTACTCCATATGGCTGGCAATGTGGGATCAGGTCATACAGACAAACTCACCATTAAGTCCAGTAGTGAAGGGGAACATGGGATTCATTTCCAAAATATGGCAGATTCCAAATCTACGGGCACAGAAGTGTTGCAATTAGTGGAAAGTTTAGGTAAACCAGAGGATCATAAGGCAGTATTTTCATTACTTAATAAAGATAATCATGTAGCAGTTCCTACAGATGATAAAAAGCCTAGCCTTCCTAAAACTGTCATTGAAAAAGGGGCCTACCTATATACATTAGGCAGACCTACGGATTCAAAAGTTATTTCTATTAATGATGCAAATGTAAATAACTGGTATCTATTCCCTTATGAGGATAATGGTAAGGGTAAATTGACACCAGGGGCACACTCGACCATTCAATTCGATAATTTATTGTATAATTTACACTTAGGCAATATAGAAACATTGGTTCAGCGGTTAGGAGAAATCCATCTTCATAAAGATGTGGAACGGTCTAATACGGTATGGGCTAATTATACGAATGGCAAGTTTGACTCTTCCCATCATGGTGGTTACCAACAACGATACTGGGGACTTAAAGGTGGCTATAATTGGATACATCCACGGGATACGTGGATTCACTATAGTGGTTTCACCGTAGGTATGATGCAATCGACAGCTACTCTTGATGAATACCAAGGCTATGCAAAGTTATCAGGTACTGAGCTTGGTTTCTACTCCACTCGATTGTACAAGGATACTAATGTATATGTAGATCTAGTAGGTAAAGTGAGACGCTCTCATGGTGATTTCAACTTAGTTAACTATTCTAATGAGGCCTTGCGATCAACCACTATGCACACGAACTCATTCTTGGCATCTGTGGAACTGGGAAAACGTAAGTACCGCTCCGGCAAAGATGGAGAAGGTTTATTTATACAACCAGAAGCACAACTGACTTACGAAGCGAGCAAAGGATATAGCATGGATATATCCAATGGATTACATAGCCAGTTAGGATCTATGCACAGCCTAGTAGGTCGCATTGGCGTACGGGCAGGAGTAGATAAGTCATCTGGCACTGCATGGAATCCGTATGTGAAAGTGATGTATGAAAAAGAATTCCTCGGCAATCGAACACTGATATTTAATGAAAGCACTACGCAGCAACTTTCTTACAAAGGTCATTGGTTTACCTACGGCTTAGGCTTCTCCTATATGAATCGAGCTAAGACAGAACAGGTGTACCTTGAGGCGCAACGATCTACCCGTGATCGAGTACGACAAAACTGGCAATTCAAAGTCGGAGTGCGTCATACATTCTAGGAGCATTTTATTTGCATAATCTATAGTGCCCAGAGTGGACACTACCATTGAATCTAGAAAGGTGCATGGTTATCGCATTTATAAGACCTCTTGCCCATTTTTAAATAAAAATAATACACAAATCAACTTATTCTCACTAGAAATGGCTTAATAAAGCTGTATTCTCATATCGAACCCCGTCACGCACTTTGTGGATTTTGAATGGGCAAAAAATGGGCAAAATTACCTAAACTATACGAACACTTACGAACATTGAAAATAGTGTAGAACACTAAAAAACCGCTTATTCATCGTATTCGTGAACACTTACGAACACTTATGAATAAGCGGTTATTTCATTTGGTATTGTGGTGGAGACGAGGGGAGTCGAACCCCTGTCCAAACATGTTGCCCCCTAGACCTCTCCGAGCGCAGTTGATGTTTTAAACTTCGGATAGTGTTTGGACACCAACAACCTAAGCTATCCTAGCTCATGAGATTTAACTAGCTCTAATTGAGCAGATAGAACTAGCTAGCCCGTAGTTTGACGCCACATCCCTCTCCACGGGCGAGAGAAGGTGTGACGTAGCTTATGCAGCTAATGCAAAATTTTCTTCTGCGTTTAATTTAAGGTTCACTGATTTATGGTCGAGTGAGACACCAGCTCGCTTTCTAAGATACACCCATACCTGTCGAAACCTTTACGTCCCCATATGTTATTGTCTTATAATTATATAGATATATCTTGTGAAAGTCAAATGTAAATATGTACTTTTTTATAGAGATAGTCTACAGTAGTCAAACATTTGTGACACAACCTCCTAAAGATTTATTTAAGAAGTACTCTGCTATATATTCATTGGGTGATTTAAATCCCAATACTTTCTGTGCTATGTTATTATATCTACTTGCATACCGTTGATGTGCCTTTAAGAAAGCATTAAGACTCCTAAACTTTCTGGTATAGAATCTCTCTCCATCAACCTTATGGCTTCGTTCTACCTTTCCATTTTGCCACGGAGAAAATGGACGTATTAGCTTATGTTTTATCCCTAATTTACGTAATACTCGATCAAACAAACACTCTCGTTCCTTAAGACCATAATTTGTAAACTCTCGTCCATTATCGGTTTGTATCGTATGTATTTTAAAGCCCATACGAGCCTCTAAATCTACTAAGAATCTACTCGTATTAGTTACGCTCTTCTCGTCTACAATGGATAGTATACGTTTCCTAGAATATTCATCTATAGCTGTAATTTGATAGTATTTAATGCCATTAGTGTTAAACAGTAAGCACTCATTAGGTACATATTTAATATCAATTTGAACTTTTTCACCTGGATAGGTAACTACATCAGACTTCCAATTGCTTTTATAATATTGTTTAGATTCCTTTGCCTTTGGTATATGCCTGCGTATTTGACAGCACATCGATCCATAGGAACGAGTATATCCACGTTTCTTAGCTTCTGTATATACTTGTGCCAGCCCTTCATGCTTAAATTTCGAGTATACACGCTTAACTAGGGATAACTCTTCTGCTGTATGTTGATTTGGATGTGAGTGAGGTCTACGGCTCTTTAACCGCAAGGATTCAATCGTTCCATCATAGCGCTTTACCCAACGTTGTACCTGTTGTCTACTTGTATGATACCGTCTAGCTGCTTCAGCATTGTTTTTATGTTTGATAGCATATTCACAAACTTGTTTACGAAAGCGTAATTCTTCAGTTATAATAGATGACATAAGAAGGTCTCTCCTTTGAAATAATGATTCGGTTTAGCAACTTTCATTATAACAGAGAGCCTTCTTATTTTTTATTTTTTTGTCACAGATGTATTATACTCTTACAAAATATGTACTTTTTTATAGAGATAGTGTATACTATTAAATATCATTCCTAGTACAGAGTCACAGGAGGAATCCTATGTCCTATGAAACAGAAACAGTAGCTGAGTTTGAACGTTTTTCCTCATTAACGGATGAAGAAATTGTTACTATCTATCAACGTGAAAACAATCATTATGCTACTGATTATATTGTACAACGATATAAAAATTTTGTTCGATCTAAAGCTAGGTCCTATTTTTTAATGGGTGCTGATAAAGAAGATATTATACAAGAAGGTATGATTGGTTTATATAAAGCAACGCGCGATTTTAATAAAGATCATGAGGTTAGCTTTAAAGCATTTGCTGAATTATGTATTACACGTCAAATCATTTCTGCCATCAAAGGGGCGAGTCGCCAAAAACATATTCCTTTGAACTCGTATATCTCTTTAAATAAGCCAGCCTATGATGACTCAGAACGAACGCTCATTGAAGTGTTAGAAACAGAAAAGAATCTTGATCCTCAAGAAGTAGTCATCAATAGAGAGCAATATGCTCTGATTAAGGAAGTGATGGAGGCTGTTCTTAGTCCTCTGGAGTGGGATGTATTACGTGGATATATGGATGCCAAGTCGTATCAGGAGATGGCAGAAGAACATCATCGTTCAGTAAAATCCATCGATAATGCATTGCAACGAGTTAAGAAAAAAATGGAAGTTTACTTCGGTCATAACCGTTAATACAGAAAGGAAGAGATTCATGAGAGATTTTTTAATGGTTGTTGAAATTATTATTTCTATTCTTTTAATTGTGGTAGTAGTAGCACAAACTGGTAAAAGTGCTGGTATGGGCGGTGCTGTTTCCGGCGCAGCAGATTCCGTGTTCGGAGGTAAAGAGCGTGGTGTAGATGGATTCTTATCACGTTGCACAGTAGTTCTTGCTACTTTATTCGTATTAGTTAGTTTAGCTTTAGATTTAGTGTTAAGTTCTTATTAATACATAAAAAATCCTACCCTATGGTAGGTTTTTTTTATAGATTTATTGAGGTACTATGAGAGAAGAAATTTTAGGATTTTTTAGAGATATTTGGCCAGAGTCTTATCATATAGAAGATGTGCCTTTCATCTTGGGTTATAAAGGTGAGGAGATTCAGGCTTATTTTTCTATGTTACATAAACTAGAAGAAGAAGGATGCATTCGTATTAAAGACGGTGAATATGGGGCCTATCAAAAAACAGAGGACCCTCACCTAATAGGAATTTATAAGGCAAGTAAAAAAGGCTTTGGATTTGTTATGCCTTCGGAAGGTAATTTGCCAGATGTATTCATTCCCAATGGTTGTGCAGGTACAGCTATGCATGATGATGAAGTAGAATATAGTATTAAACGAAAAGGCACTAATGAACGAAATCCAGAAGGTATTATTCGTCGTGTTGTGACTCGAAATACAACTCGTGTAGTGGGTATATTTGAACGACTTACGAAAAGTGGCTTTGTGACACCTCATAATGAACGATTAGGGGATGATATTTATATTCCTTTAGAAGCTACTTTAGATGCTAGAAGTGGTGCTACCGTAGTGGTAGAATTAACTGCTTGGCCAGAAGAAAATCGTAAAGCAGAAGGAAAAATTGTAGAAATTGTAGGGGATAGTTCTACCCCAGATTTAGATGTCTTGTCAGTGATGGCTACCTTTAATTTGCCAAAAGAGTTTCCAAAAGATGTGCAAGAAGAGGCCCGGAAGATTTCTTTCACAGTTACTGATGATGCAGACCGCTTAGATTTGCGACACCAAGAAATGATCACTATCGATGGAGAAGATGCGAAGGATTTAGATGATGCTGTTCATGCGAAAGTATTGGACAATGGCAATATTGAATTGGGGGTTCATATTGCAGACGTCAGCCATTACGTGCCAGCTGGATCAATCATTGACCAAGAGGCATACCGCCGTGGCACCAGTGTGTATTTGGTGGATCGTGTGATCCCTATGTTACCAGTGGAACTATCAAACGGTATTTGTTCCTTACAGGCTAAGGAAGATCGCTATGCCATGTCCTGTATTATGGAAGTAAGTCCTCAAGGTAAAGTGTTGCGCTATTCTATAAAGCCATCCATTATTCATATCACCCGTCGTTGTAGCTATAAGGAAATCTATTTAGCTTTAGAAGAGAACATCATTCCTGATGATTTGGTACCTCTCATGGATATGGTACGAACTTTGGAAACATTAGCATACCAATTGATAAAGATGCGCCAACAAGCAGGAGCCATAAGTTTTGAGTTTCCAGAGTATAAAGTTCTCTTAGATGGGACGGGCATGCCACAACGAATCATACGAAAAGATAGAACCATTGCAGAAAAATTAATTGAACAATGTATGCTGTTGGCCAATGAAACGGTGGCAACTTTCCTTAGTGAACGATTGGATACATCTATATATCGTATTCACGAAGATCCGAAGGATACTAAGTTAGAACAACTTATCACTGTGCTTCATCATTCTGGCTATCCTGTGAAATTGCCAAGTAAGGTTGAGCCTAAGCATATTGAGGAGTTATTGCAATCTATCAGCGGTACAGAGATTGAACCAGTGGTACAGATTATGGTACTTCGTTCTATGCAACAAGCAAAGTACAGCTCGGAACATATTGGACATTTTGGGTTGGCATCTTCTACATATACCCATTTTACATCCCCCATCCGTCGCTATCCAGACTTGATGATTCATCGACTCTTACGCTATGTCCTAGAAAATAAGCCTAAACGTATGGCATCCATCGCTGATGAAGCGTACTTAACACATGGAGCTACTCATTGCTCAGAGCGTGAGCAAATCGCCACAGAAGCAGAACGTGAAACGCTAGATATGAAAAAGGTGCAGTATATGGCACAATATGTAGGTGAAAGTTTCGAAGGACATGTAAGTTCTATTACTGCCTTTGGGTTATTCATTGAACTCGATAATGGTGTGGATGGTTTAGTTCCATATAATTTGATGGATGATGATCATTATGTCTTTGATGAACCACATTATATGGCTTATGGAAGAAGAGGCGGTAAAGAGTATCATTTAGGAAGCCCTGTTACTGTGACTCTTATTAAGGCTGATATAGAACTTAGACAAATTGATTTTGTTATTGGAGAAGTAGAATACATCGATGGCTACTTACGGAGAGGTCAAGAAAGAAAAAAATCCCTTTCTAAACCTCAAAGGAAAAACAGATCACCGTATAAAAAGAAAAAAGATGAGAAACGAAATAATCGAGATAGCCAATCTCATGATATAATAGAAACGACAGGTACCACGAAAGCGGTAGAGCAAATGTTACGCAAGTTAGACACAAAAAAGAAAACAGCCTTTTATGAAACGATACATAAAAAAGGTAAGCGTAACAAAGGAAAGAAACAGAGGAAACGGTAATGGCGAAAGATAACAATGCATTAATTGTAGATAATCGCAAAGCTCGGCATGACTTTCATATTCATGAAACCTATGAGGCAGGCATTGCCCTTACAGGAACGGAAGTGAAGTCGATTCGGGCTGGGCGCATTAATTTAAAAGACAGTTTTTGTCGCATTGAAAATGGGGAACTTTTCTTATACCAAGTGCATATCAGTAAATATGAGCAAGGCAATCAATTTAATCATGAACCAGAACGGACACGTAAATTGCTTATGCATAAGCGTGAAATTCATAAACTCTTAGGCCAAGTGAAAGAAAAAGGATACTCTTTGATTCCCTTAAACTTTCACTATAGTCATGGATATGTAAAAGTTACCATTGGCCTTGTGATAGGTAAGAAAAATTACGATAAACGACAAGATATGGCGGAGCGAGATGCAAAACGAGATATTCAACGCCGTATGAAAGAACAAAATCGTTAGGAAAGGAGGGTCTATGTTAGTCGATTTCCACATGCATACGAATGTATCAGACGGTACGTATATGCCAAGAGATTTAGTAGCATTAGCAAAAGAGAAACACATACAAGCGATGTCTATTACTGATCATGATGAAGTTGGTGCCTACGGTCAATTAACAAACGAGGATAGAACAGGGATTCAAATCTATCATGGTTGTGAGTTTAGTACCTATTACCATGATAAAGAAGTGCATGTATTGGGATATCAATTTTCCTTAGACCATCCGGAACTACAGGACTATATTTCTCACTTTAAAGAAGTACGACGTTCTAGAATCCATAAAATGGTTGATAAATGTGCCGAGGCGGGCTATGACATTTCCTATGAGGAATTGGTGAATACCTTTACTGATGCTGTGTCCTTTGGGCGCCCTCATATTGCGCAATTGCTCATTGCTCACGGCTATGTGAAAACCGTAGGGGAAGCCTTTGATACTATGTTAAACCCTAATGGCCCCTGCTTTGTGCCAAAGGAAAAGTATGCCCCACAACAGGCTATCGATTTGATTCATCGTGCCGGTGGTATTGCTGTGTTAGCGCATCCTAAATTGGTGGAAAATGACACTTATGTGCATGAATTGCTAACCCTTCCTTTTGATGGTGTAGAGGTCTATCATTCTAGCCATTCTGCCGAGGATAGTGAAAAATACTCTAAATTTGCCACTGATAAGGGCTTGTTAATCTCCGGTGGATCGGACTTTCACGGAATACAAGATCGGTTCCCTGAAAGTATCGGTCTTGGAGAATATGAAATACAAAGTGAGTGGGTAGCTAAGTTTATGAAAGCCTTACAAGGCGCATAGAGGTGTAGTATGGATGTAATCGCATTTATTGGCCCTAGCGGAACAGGTAAAAGTCATAGAGCATTGGTGGTGGCCCATGAACACCACGCATCTTGTATTATTGATGACGGTATTTTAATTCATAATAATCGCATTGTGGGTGGATTTTCTGCAAAAAAAGAGGAAAATCGTATCAAAGCGGTTCGTCGTGCTATTTTTCAAGATAAAAAACAGGTGGAAAGCGTGAGAAAAGCGCTGGATGACATTCAACCAGAACGCCTTATGATATTGGGTACATCAGAAAATATGATTGGGAAAATTACGAAAGCCTTGGGAATTCCTAGCCCTTCCTATTATATTCATATTGAAGACGTAGCTAGTTCAAAGGATATCGAAAAAGCACAGCATGCTAGATTAAAAGAGGGAAAACATATCATTCCTGTTCCAACTGTTGAATTAAAGCCTCACTTTAAAGGCTTTTTAATCGACCCTATTAAGTCGTTCTGGCGTAGAACTAGATTGTCTACGAAACAAGATGAAGGATGGGAAAAATCTGTCATACGCCCAGCTTTCAGCTATTACGGCAAACTAGTTTTTGAAGATGCAGTGATTCAAGCACTCATCAAGAATAGCATTGAAAAGTCCCCAGGTGTGACAGATGTGCGTAGTATGGATATCAAAAAGAGCAAGGAAGTCACCAATGGGTTAATCTTGCAAATTGACGTTACAGTTATGCTCGGATTCGTGGTCAAGGAAATCATGGATACCTTGCAAAAAACAATACGTCAAGAAATCGAATATATTACAGGCATGTCTATCGAACGACTTGCTATTAAGGTAGGTGGCACCATTGAGCCATCAAAAGTTAAATATAAGCATAAGGAGTAATATGAAGTCATACTATATTTATACATATGGTTGCCAAATGAACGAAAGTGATTCAGAACGATTGGCACATCAATTGGAGTCTGTAGGGTATGTACCTACAGAAGAGGTAACTGCTGCGGATTTAATTATTTTAAATACTTGTTGTGTTCGCGAAACGGCGGAAAATAAAATTTATGGTCGCATCGGTGAGTTAAAGCATTTGAAAGAAAAGAATAAAAACTTAATCATTGCTATTACTGGCTGTATGGCGCAGAAGAACCAAGCAGATATGTTTAAGCGGGCTCCTCATATTGATATCGTATTGGGTACGCACAATATTCAACATATCAATGAAATGGTGAAAGAAGTGCAACGTACGAAAAAGCGTCAAGTAAATGTAGATATGGACAATACAGTATTGCCTGAACTGGCAGCGAAACCTAATGGTACCTTCTTTGCGTGGGTACCGATCATGAACGGCTGTAATAAGTTCTGTACGTACTGTATCGTACCTCATGTACGAGGTCGTGAAATTAGCCGACCTGTAGAAGCCATCGTGAAAGATGTGCGGGAACTCGGTGAAAAGGGCTTCAAGGAGATCACTTTGTTGGGACAAAATGTAAACTCCTACGGTTTGGATTTTAAAGATGGTACAGACTTTGGTACCTTAGTAGATGCATTAGATGGCATTCCAGGTATCGAACGCATTCGTTATATGACAAGCCATCCCCAAGATATGACGAAAGGCATGGTAGATGCCTTAGGTCGTTCTTCCAATATTGTGACACAGCTGCATTTACCAGTGCAGTCTGGATCTGACAATATTTTAAAACGTATGAATCGTCATTATTCTGTGGAACAATATAAGGATTTATTACAATATTGCCGTGAAAAAATCGATGGCGTTACAATCACAACAGATATTATCGTAGGCTTTCCAGGAGAAACAGAGGAAGATTTCCAACAAACATTACAATTATTGAAAGATGTACGCTATGACATGGCATTTACTTTCATTTATTCCAAACGTTCTGGTACGCCAGCTGCAGAATTTGAAGAACAAGTGCCAGAGGAAGTGAAACGTGTTCGTTTGCAAGCCTTGATGGACGTGCAAAATGAGATTTCCTTGGAGCTTAACCAAGCCATGGAAGGCAAGGTGTACGATATTATCGTAGAAGGTCCTAGCCGTACTGATGAAAACATGTGGTTTGGTCGTACATCAGGCAATAAAATGGTCCTATTACCTAAACAAGATAATTTAAACGTTGGGGATACCATTGATGTACGTATCGATAAAGGACAAACGTGGGTATTATACGGCACTGTACTATAGAAAGGAGTTAGCAGGATGGGCAAAAAACAAACGCCTATGATGGAGCAGTATTTTAGTATTAAAGCTCGCTATGAAAAGGAACTATTATTTTTTCGGTTAGGTGACTTTTACGAGCTTTTTTACGACGATGCCATCACCGCATCACGAGAATTGAATATTACCTTAACAGGTCGTAATGCAGGTGAAGAAGATAAAGCTCCTATGTGTGGCGTTCCTTTCCATTCTGCGGAATCCTATATTGAAAGGCTCATCAGTAAAGGTTACAAGGTAGCCATCTGTGAACAAGTAGAAGATCCGAAAGAGGCAAAAGGAATCGTAAAACGTGATGTGATTCGTGTGATCACACCGGGCACAGTACTCAGCGAAAATGGCACCAAGGATGGAGAAAATAACTTTTTAGCTTTGACTTATGAAACAGAGGGGCAGCGCATTGTGTTGTTCACAGATATCACCACAGGTGAAGTAATCTGGGAACGTATGGATAGTTCTAGTGAAAGCTCTTTATTTGATGCTTTCACCATGTATCAACCAAAAGAGCTTATCTTAGCTGGTAATGGTGAATTGCCTACTAGTATCCAAGATTTTTTGATACGACAGATGTCAGGTATAGCCTTGTCTCCGTTCTCGCCTACAGATACTATGGATAGTATTCGCCTGAAAGGTCGTGAACATTTTTCTGACGCTGGCTTGCTAGAAGAAGATGTATTAGAAGCCTTAGGTTATGTAATTCTCTATTTACAAGAAATTATTAAAACAGATACGTCTCACATTAATTATGTGCACCAACTATCTGTGGGAGACCGCATGATATTGGACACATCTTGTTTGCGCCATTTGGAGATTACAAGAAATGTTCGAGATGGATCTAAAAAAGGTACGCTCCTAGATGTACTAGATAAAACATTAACCCCTATGGGGGCTCGCATGTTGAAACAGTGGATTGAACATCCTTTAATGGATATCCATCGCATCGTGCGCCGTCAAATGGGCATAGGTGAATCTATTGATAATCCAACCATGCGCAGTCAACTGCGTTCTTTACTGACATCAGTTTATGATTTTGAACGTATTCTAAGCCGTGTAGAAACGGGGAGTGTATCTCCTAGAGATTTTGCCTCCTTGCGAGAATCTTTGCGGGTCTTACCGATGATTCAAGAGGTAATACAACATTGTACCTCTAATATTCTTCAAGACTGTCATAGTATGATTCACCCCCATAATGACCTATGTGACCTATTAACACGTGCTATCGTGGATCAGCCGTCGTTGGCGTTGAAAGATGGTCATGTTATCCGTGATGGATACAGCGCAGAATTAGATGAATTGCGTTTTTTGGCTACCAATAGTCAAGAGTGGCTACATCGTTTAGAAGAAGAGGCGAAACAAGCTACAGGGATTCGTCTTAAAACAGGATACAATAAAGTATTCGGATACTATTTTGAAGTGTCCCAAGGGCAAGTGGGTCTCGTACCAGATTATTTCATTCGTAAGCAAACCTTAACCAATGCGGAGCGATATATTACGCCAGAGCTAAAAGAGTTTGAAATAAAAATGCTCAATGCAAAAGAACAGATTCAAAAGTTGGAATATTCTTTGTACCAAGACTTGCGTTTGATTGCTAAAGCGCATATTAAAGAGATTCAAGAGACGGCTCGTGGCATTGCACAATTAGATGTCATTTTAAGCTTAGGGGAAGTGGCCTTTACTAATAAATATGTATGTCCTACTATTGTTACAAATGGGGCGATTTCCATCAAAGACGGTCGCCATCCAGTGATTGAAACCTTGCTAAAACAGGAATTGTTCATTCCTAATGATGTGGTGTTGAACCATTCCGAAGAAGAATTTATCCTCATCACAGGTCCTAACATGGCAGGTAAATCTACCTACATGCGTCAAGTGGCTTTGCTCATGATTATGGCGCAAATTGGCTCATTTATTCCTGCTAGAGAGGCCACCATTGCTCCTGTGGACAGAATTTTTACCCGCGTCGGTGCCAGCGATGATATTTCCACAGGCCAAAGTACTTTCATGGTGGAAATGAAAGAAGTATCCTATATCCTAGAACATGCAACGTGCAACAGTCTAGTCATCCTCGATGAAATAGGCCGTGGTACGTCTACCTTTGATGGTCTTAGTATTGCTCGTGCCGTGGTGGAGCACATTTGTGAAACCATTCACTGTAAAAGTTTGTTCGCTACTCACTATCACGAATTGATTGAACTGGAAGACCAATATAGTAAACTGAAAAACTATACGGTGGCGGTTAAGGATAAAGGCAATGATGTGCTATTTTTGCGCCGCATTGTAAAAGGTGGAGCAGACCGCAGTTATGGTATCCATGTGGCTAAATTAGCAGGTCTTCCTAAGGCTGTTCTAGATCGAGCTAACGCAATTCTATCTCATTTGGAAGATGGAAAAGTGGTATCGGAAGCAGTGGCTAAGAAAAAAGAAAAACAAAGTGTTATAGGCCCTCTATTCGGGACTGGTGATTTATTTACACAACCTGTTCTGGATCAGTTATTAAAGCTAGACATAATGAGTATGACACCTATAGAGGCCATCAGTGAATTATATCGTTTACAGGAAGAGGCGAAACAAGGAGGTGGCAAGTAATGCCAACCATTCATGTCCTAGATGAAACGACTATTAATCAGATAGCAGCTGGCGAAGTGGTAGAACGCCCTGCCTCTGTTATCAAAGAGTTAGTAGAAAATGCTATCGATGCAGGGGCTACTTCCATTGAAGTAGAAATTACAGAAGGTGGCATCGAATACATGCGTATCACCGACAATGGGTGCGGTATGTCCGAAGTAGATGCACGGCTAGCCGTATTGCGTCACGCTACTAGTAAAATTCGCAGTGCCGACGATTTATACGATATTGCCTCTTTAGGTTTCCGTGGTGAAGCGATTGCCAGCATTGCCTCTGTATCTAAGTTTACCTTACGGACCCGTCAGGAAACGGATACTATGGGCACACGGATTTATATCGAAGGTGGTCATATGGTAGATTGCGATCCATGTGGCACATCGGTGGGCACCTCCATTGAGGTGAAAGATTTATTTTATAACACCCCTGCTCGTAGAAAGTTTTTAAAATCTACTCGTACAGAAGCGAATAAGATTCAAGATATGATTGGCAAACTGGCACTGAGCCACACCCATATTGCTTTCAAATGTATTGTGGATACACGAGTTACCATCATGACACCAGGGAATCATAAGATGGTGGATACTATCGCCGCTCTCTATGGATTTAAAGTTAGTGAAGATGTATTTCCCATTGCTTATGAGGCGGAAGGTATTTATGTGGAAGGTGTGGTCAGCAAGCCAACGGTACTAAAAAGTAGCCGTCAATGGCAGACGACCATCGTAAACCAACGTGTCATTGCCGACAAAGCTATCTACAAGGCTATCGATACGGCGTACCATGCCCTATTACCGAAAGGTGGCTATCCTTTAGTAGTATTACAAATTGTCGTGCCACCAGGAACGGTGGATATCAATGTACATCCACGAAAAAGCGAAGTGAAATTCTCTGACGATAAGCCGGTTTTTAAAGCAGTGTATAACAGTATTTTACAAGCTTTAGAACATCCGACTCATCACAGGACTAGCCAGCAAGAAGAAACCATTGCTACAGCTATCGACTACGATAAAGTATTCACTGGACGTTCCCAAGGATTTACAGTGATGCGTGAAAAAACAGAGGATCTCGTAGATACCATCCGTCAAAAGGGATATACAGCACCACAGCGCACTGTGTATGAACAAAGTAATTTCAACGAATCACTAGATGTGAATGAAAACTTTGTCCCTAAAAGTTACACTCAGGAAGACAAAGATCGATTCAGAGCAATCCGTGAATCACGGCCTAATCTAGTTCCAAGCTCTGTAGAACCATATATAAACCATAGTGGAAATGAATTTAAATCTGAAGGTTTAACTACATCACAAGGATTAGCAGGTGATTCTCACACTGGAGTAGCTATTGGTGCAGATGATTCTTATGATACTCATCATGGTGATTCAAACAATATTAATAATAGTAAAACAGTAGCCAATCGCGGATTACTGCCTATGGGCCAAGTAGCCTCTTGCTATATTTTGGCGAAAAAAGGCGATGATTTATATATTATTGACCAACATGCAGCGCATGAACGTGTGCGGTATGACAAGTTATGCAAATCTTCCGAGTCCATCCCTATGCAGGAATTATTAATGCCTATGCACATGGATGTGAGCGAGGAAGAATTAACATTGGCGGAAGAACAGAGAGATGCATTGTTAGATTTAGGATTCCAAGTAGACCAAGGAGGCCCCACTTCCTTACGTATTGATGGTCATCCTGTGGATATTATTGAAAGCAAAGTTCCAGAGATTCTACAATACGTATTTTCCTACATGCATGATCATCAAAGTCCAAGTGCGGCGCAATTACGTCATGAAATGTTGGCCTATGCCTCCTGTCGTGGTGCCATTAAAGCAGGACATAATCTAAATTTGGTACAAATTGATGCCTTATTGAATGATTTATTTACCACAGATAAGCCTTATGTGTGCCCTCACGGACGACCTACGATTATTAAATTTACACCAGACGAATTAGGAAAATTATTTTTACGGAGTTAATATGTATCTTATTAGCACAAGTTCAAAGACAAATACATATCTCATTGAACAGGCTAAAGATCTAAGTCGACTCCTGCTAATGCCCTATGTGCCGCGTAAGCATCAGTCTGTGGAAGACTTGTTAGAGACACATCATTGTGCGGGTGCCTTAGTTGTGACCAAGGAAGGTCCTTCTTTTGTGACAAAAGAGGGGATGCCCCATCAATTTCATCTGTCTATGGCACATTTGCGCTTGTTAGAAATCGACCGTGGACATACAGACCATCTTCTGCGAGCTATCGGCTATGAAACGGCCACATCTGTTTTAGATTGTACTGCCGGCTTAGGAGCCGATAGTGCTATTATCAGCTATGGTTGTCCACAGTTAACACGTCATACGGCTATTGAAGGACATCCTATCTTGGGGTATATCACCAATTATGGATTTCGACACTTTCAACATAAGAATCCAAGTGTAACAGAGGCATTGCGCCGTATTCAACTAGTCATTTGCAATTATCAGGATTTTTTAAACCAGATAGAACCTAATCGGTATGATGTTATCTATTTGGACCCTATGTTTGAAAATCCTGTTTATGAAAGTCCTCAATTTCAGCAGTGGCGTGGTCATTTACTAGAATCTAAGATACATCCAGATATTGTAGAACTCGGCTTGGAAAAATCGAAACGTTTGGTCATTAAAGAGCGCAAAGGCAGTCGTCTATTCAAAGACATACCACCTATAGAAATGGTAGGTGGTAAATATAGTTCCATTGCCTATGGTATCTATGAAAGGAGGTAAGATGAATCAGTTAATCACTATTTTGGGGCCTACCGCAGTAGGGAAAACAGTCCTTACCTTGCGGATGGCAGAAACCTTACAATCTCCTGTATTATCTGGGGATGCATACCAAATCTATAAAGGGTTGACCATTGGCACTGCCAAACCTACCCTTGAAGAATTGAACAGAGTGCCTCATTATTTCATCGATACCCATGAGCCTAATGACTCGTATAGTGTGGCAGAGTTCAATACACAAGCTAACACTGTCATAGATGCCGTTAACAAAAATGGTAAGATCCCCATTTTATCAGGTGGGACAGGGCTGTATGTGCAATCCTTGCTCGAAGGATATGACTTTTTAGATGTACCTCGCAATGACAGTTTGCGCCTCGAATTAGATAACATCTTTGATACCTCTGGATTAGAAGGTTTGCAAGCCTATGCCAATGAATTGGCTGAAAAAAAAGGTCTTACGTTACCATTTCAAGATAAACATCGCCTATACCGTGCGATTGAGTGCGTACTAGCTGGTGAGGGACATGCCTTATTAACGCCATCAAAAGAAGGATTAGTCTTTCATGGACCTATCATCGGCTTAGAACGGTCCAGAGAAGAACTATACGAACGGATTAACCTTCGAGTAGAGTATATGGTTCGAGATGGTTTATTCGAGGAAGTAGAACACCTATTGGAATCTGGCGTGAAACCAGATTCGCAGGCTTTCAAAGGCATTGGATATAAAGAGATTATTCCTTACTTTCACGGGGAATATTCAAAAGAACGGGCTATTGAATTAGTCCAACAACATACACGACAATTTGCAAAGCGGCAAATTACGTGGTATAAACGGATGCCGTATATTCAGTGGATTCATATTACACCGAATCGTAGTGAAGAAAGTATTTATGAGGAAGCTATGGAACTAGTACACAATAGCTTTAAAGATCCGCTGTGATGGCTAATTGATATTCTTGGTGTTTGCTATTGGATATTTATGATATTTTCCAATAGAAAATCAGGGTATTTGCGAATTAGAAAGGATTATAATGACAATAGAAGAAATCCGTCAACAGGCTCTTGAGTTAGCTGAAAAAGAGTTCAAAAAATTTGAGCCTGTGGCGTTATATAATACAAAAAAAGTGCTGGAAGCATTTAAAGAATGCCAACTTTCAGATTATCATTTTAATGGAACCAGTGGCTATGGTTATAATGATGTGGGTCGTGAGAAACTAGACGAAGTATTTGCTCACGTGTTTAAAGGAAAGCGTGCCATCGTGCGCCCTCATTTCGTGTCCGGCACTCATGCATTAGCCACCACATTACAAGCTATCTTGGGCAATGGAGCGAAAGGGAAAGAGTTCGTCTATGCCGTAGGGCAACCATACGATACGATGCAATCCGTCATCGGCGCCTCTCGTAATGTCCCAGGATCATTAACGGAGCAAGGATTCATCTATAAAGAAGTTCCTTTGGTGAATAACACCTACGATTTAGAGGGCATACGCCAAGCTGTTACAAAAGACACTCGTGTTGTGGTCATCCAACGTTCTAGAGGGTATAGCACACGAGAACCTTTGTCTGTAGAAGATATTGGTATTATTGTGAAAGCTGTAAAAGAAGTAAATCCTGAAACCATAACCTTTGTGGATAATTGTTATGGTGAATTTACAGAAACTAGAGAGCCGCTAGAAGTAGGGGCAGATATTATGGCAGGCTCTCTCATTAAAAATGCTGGTGGCGGTATTGCTCCTACTGGTGGTTACGTAGTAGGTCGAGATGACCTAGTAGAACAAGTAGGCTATCAATTAACGGCTCCAGGGTTGGGGGATCATATGGGATCCTACGCACCGGGATATCGTCTATTCTTCCAAGGATTATTCTTAGCACCTCATGTAGTATTACAAGCTTTAAAAGGAGCTGTTTATACTGCTGCAGTGGGAACTTTATTGGGATATGACGTATTCCCAAAAGTCGATGCACCTCGTTTTGACTTGATCCAAGCCATCAACCTACACGGATCAGAAGAAATGGAATACTTCTGCCGTGGCATGCAAGCCTATAGCCCTGTGGATGCTCATGTTCACCCCATCCCAGGAGATATGCCTGGCTACGAAGATAAAATCATCATGGCTGGCGGCACCTTCGTACAAGGATCTTCCATCGAACTCAGCGCAGATGGCCCCGTACGACCACCGTACACCATCTTTATGCAAGGCGGACTTGTATTTGAGCACTCCATGCTAGGAATCTTGGGGGCAGCGGAAGAGATATTAAAACATAGAGGGTAGAATATTTACTTTCAAATTCTTGTTAGTGTTGGCAATTATTGCCTTTGCATCTAACATTTATACTGGTATGAATTGGAGCTCATGGATTAATGGAGCTTTGATTGGTTACCTTTACAGAACATGGATAGGTGATGATAATGCCTAGAGGTGGAACACGAGAAGGTGCAGGTCGCAAAGTTGGATGGCGTAAAGGATATAGCGAGGCTAGACAAGGTCATCAAATCCGATTGCACGAAGATGAATGGGAAGTAGTTAAAGCATTTGTCAACTTAGTAAAACAAGATATTAATAAAGCGAGAGAAAAGTTAAAAGAATTAGAAGAGGAACTTGGAAAAGTCTAATTATTTATTATTGCTTTAATGAATAACTGAATGTTTAAGATTTGGAAAAGTTACAAAGATCTAAAATATTAAAAGGTTTTATACAAAATGGTAAGACTACAAAAATAATATGAAACAGAGAATATGGTAGCATATAATTATTACCCTAATAATGGAACAGATTATGGGACATTTTCAGTAGATAAAACAACTCTCAACTTTACGGTTGAATGCTTAGATCCAATCTATCCGGAATTATTTTTTTTCAAAGCTTTAATAAAAGTCAAAGAAATGATTGCAAGAATGAAGCAAGCATTATATGGTATTGATTAATTTAACTTTGAGTTTTATTGATAAGAATTGTACCGATATTTTCTGTATAGTTTATTAAAAAAGCTTTACCAATCACTAACATTTTGGTAGAATAGCTACAAGAACTTCTCGAGGTAGAAAATTTGTGGCCTCTACACAACTAGAAATAGGATTGAGATGTGGGGTAAGCGACACCCACCGAGAAGTATGAAACCACCTGCATAAGTAGGTGGTTTTTCTATTAATAATCATACCCCAGTTGACTGATTATTCCTTAACTGATTGTTTCACTCTCATAGAATGGAGTATAGTATATAATCTAATAAGTGCCTCAAACCTCTATACAACAATTCTTGATAGAAATAAACTTGCCTTAATTTATGATAATTTATATAATAAACATAGTGATGAGTATCTAGATGAAAATTTATCTAAAGTTACTCATAGGGTATTAAAAAGTATGGATAAGCAAGGGGCGTTAACATATGTTGCAAAAAAAGCTAAACCAAGAAAAGTTAGACCACGAACTTTATGATATTTTGGACGATTGGGAAAACGATTCGACACCGTTTTATACATTAGAAACAGTTCATTTATATCACAAAGAGCTTGAAGAGTTTGAAAAGTTATGCGAATCTAATAAAGAATTGGAAGAATACACAAAAAAACTATTTAAAGATTTGGGATTCTAACCACTTACCTTGGTAAGTGGTTTTTCTATTAGTCATATCATAACTGATTTGATCTATTATTCCTTTAAGTGATTGTCACAATCCCATAGAATACGGTATATTACATAATAATATAAGTGGAAATGCATTAGCTCATCCTTTTGTATTGCATGAAATTTGGTGATGATATTATAAAAATGTATGCAGTAAGAAACGATTCTTGAATAATAGGTTGCCTTAAAGGTCATCGAGATCATCTTGCCAGACTATTTTGTGTTTTATATAATAAAGACATAAATAACAGACAACCAGAAATACATGAGATTGTTGCTTTAGTGTTAAAAGAAATGGATAAAAAGAGGGTGTTGTGGTATGTCGAACAAGATAATAAACAATAATGATACTATAAAATATGATTATCTTGATGATTTTAAAAATAATCCAGAGCCAGTGATAACATGGGATACAAAAGAAGCTTATTTTGCAAGTGCTGATGAACTTTGCAGAATGTTAGCTGAAGATAAAGAATATCAAGACTTTCTTGATGCATTATGTAAAAAATTTGGATATTAACCACTTACTAAGGTAGGTGGTTCTTATGTATAAAGATATATTAATGTGAAAAAGGGCATACATAAGACTTACCTATTCTAACTTAGTTATCAATATGCTAAGGAGGATTAAAATAGGTGATTATGCAGAAGATTAAAAATAATCTCTATCTATACAAACTTCTTTCGATAAAGTGGTATAATAAAACTAATCATAAAATGACATAGATTAACTATAAAAGGAATTTTAGAGTTGATAGGTATGAAAATTATATTGAAAGTGTACGTAGTATTAGCAATTGCTGTGTTTATCGTTAAAATTTACACAGGATTAGATTGGAGTTCATGGATTAATGGTTTCGTTGTTAGCTATGCAATTACAATTATAGCTAAATTCATGGGTGGTGATAAGGATGCCTAGAGGGGGAGCACGAGAAGGTGCGGGTAGACCATTAACAGGTGGAGAGCTAAGAAAGCAACGCCAATTAAGAGCTACAGAAGAAGAGTGGCAAATCATTAGGGAGTTTTCTCAAATATTGAAAAAAGACAAAGCACGAGCCAAACGGATGTTGGCAGTAGAATAGTTATGAGGACGCTTAGAGATAGGCGTCCTTTTGTGTTGCATGAAATGTGGTGATGATTTTATAAAAACGTATGTAGTAAGAAACAATGGTTAAATAACAGGTGTAGCAAATGGTTAGCTATTCTAATTTAGTTTATCAATATGATATGATGTATATATAATGAGTGGTAAAATTAAGGAGAGTTAAAAATGATTATGCAGAGAATAAAAGATAATTTTAATCCATATAAACCACTTTCGATAAAAGGTTATAATAAAAGTTTAGGCTGGATAATATTGTGGTCATGGCTACTAGGGATTCCTGCACTTATTTTAGAGAAAAATGGGGCAGAGGTTGACATTCTTGCTTTAATAGTAGCTATCATCATAGGTGGTTCTCAGTATATGTTATTTATATTTACTATAAAACGGTTCAGATCAATGAATATTCCAACCATTTGGGCAACAGCTATGTTTATTATACCTCTTCATCTATTATGTTTTATAGTAGCAGAGTCAAATGATGATTTTATCGTTAAGATGAGAAATAAGTTAGGTCATTTAGTGAAAGAGGATACAAATGCATGAAATCATCAAAATAACACTCCAAACACTTGATGGCTATGGAGCTGATGTGAAGGATATATTGTTTTTGTTTTATAATTGCATTGGATTGATTCCATTATGCATATATTGTTTTAAATACAATAATAAAAGATATACTGTTTTTACCAATATAGGGATTCATATTTTACGAGTATTAATATTCTCTGTATCTTTTAGTGTATTAATTCAATTTGGGTTTACAGAGGAGTGGATTAAATGGAACTCCCTATTAATAATAATTTACACCATTATAGGGTATTACTATTGGATACATGAGGAATTGTTATCATCCCTCACTAATAAAGTGCGTCATATTTTGAAATATACCTTTTACAGTTCTGTTTGTATTGAAAGTATATACATCTTGTGCAAGTTGTTGGAAGTTTAAACTTTCAAAAAGTCATTTTCTATTTTATCCTATCCAATTTATTAAGTAGAGGTTATTACATGTGTAAAAGATATAAAATACTATTATACCTGTTTACAAGTATTCTAGAAGGGAAATGTATTTCATGGTGTCTTTTTGATCACTATTGGGATAAAAGAACGACACACTCTTTAACAAAAACTGAGTTTCTGGAAAAGATTTGGGATAATAAAATATCTAGAATCTATTATATTTTATATAATCTAATCACTGATGTTCATTTTGATAGCCAATTATATGACCTATTAGAAAAGCTAATTCAGTCAGAGCAACTTATATGCCAACCATATTTTTTGGCAATAGAACTATATAAAAAGATACTTTCGTATAATCCAAATAAAGAAAATTGTGTGCATTTTTATAGATATTTAATAATTAATGCATGGGAATTTGAAAGTTTTATTATAAAAGGTTTATTATTTGAGAAAAAGTATGAAGAAATAAAAGAGTTTGCTTTACAGCATACATTTGCAACTATTGATAATTCATTTTTCCTAGAATCTAGTATATGGCGTAATGTTGATTATTTTGAATACTTAGAGTCACGAAATATAGATTGGAGGGTTGAACCTACATTTGAAGATAGTTTGCGACTATTTCCGTAAATTCAATAGAAAATTCTTACAATATAAATGATATAGCTATCCCTCAAATATTCCTTTTTATATAGTTAGCAGGTGATGAAAGTGCGAAAAGTATGTGTATGGCTTTTAATAATCGTGGCGATAATGGGTCTACTCTATCTATATATTAATATTCATCGGTATATGACTACAAAAACTTTTTTTCGATATGAAATAACCTATCTTTATGAATTGAGAGATTACTTTAATAATCTAACTATAGAAAATGATATGTATACGTATATTGTAAAAGGTGATAATTTATATACTTATGGATTATCAGGATATACAAAAACAAAATTGGGATTAGATATACATATTATTAAAATCTTAAATGGTGAATATGAAAAAAATTATATTACTGATGTAGAAGGAAGAGGCTTATTTTATTCGAGTATTGAGGAATTAAGATATGGGTATTTAGATGATATTACTCTTTTAACAAATTTTGAAGATATGGATGATGAAGATATAAATACCTTTTATTTCTTGTATAAAAGAAGGCCAGATATTGAAGTCTTTTTATCTTCTATAGAAAAATCTCGTTTTTCCTATAAAGATGGAAAAAAAGTAGCACAAGGACTCCGGGAATTAAATGATTCCTTAATTAAAGAATATATGAAGAGGAATGGGAAATAAACAATACTTCTAAATAATAGTTAAAACCTAGATGTTATGTAGAAATCTATGAGTATCCTCTAAACAATCTACTACTGAAACGGCAACTCCTACTACTAATACAACAAACTTAGCTGATAGCCCGAATATTTATCGGAATGGTGAGCAATATAAATCGGGTATGAAAACAAGAGAATTAAAAGAGAATATTGTATATGAGAGTAAAGGGTACTATTACCAAACCGATGAATTAGGACGTATAAAAAAAGCCCAAGGAAAGTTGCGTCTAGAAAAGGGAGTGAGAAATAAAGGAGATCAATTAAAGGCAGGTGGTGATGACCAATTACCGGGCGATCATGGTGGACATCTGATAGCTAATAGGTATGCTGGTTCTGGAGAGATAGATAATCTACTTGCTATGGCTGCAATTGTGAATAATAGTAAATACAAAAAAATAGAAAATCGATGGGGAAAAGCATTGCAAGAAGGTAAGCAAGTAGAGGTAACGATAGATGTAGTATATGATGGAGAAAATAAAAGACCGAAAGAATTTAATATAAGTTATTTTATTAATGGAAATGAAGAGAAAGTTAGGTTTTCTAATGGAGGTGCATAATGTTTTCAGAAGAAAATAAATTATTGATGGAAGAAAATTTAATACAGGCTATTAGAGAAATGGGAAGTACGTATATTCCTGGCAATTGGTTAAAGATACTAGTTCATATTGAATTATATTTAGGATCATATTGTGGCGACTTTATAGTTATATATGATGACGATTCGTTTATAACTGATAATGATTTATTTATAGTCTCTAATTATCTCCGAAACGATATTTCATATTCAGGGCTAGGATTAGGGAAAATAGCTAACAGTGCCTATATTAGTCCAAAGGATAAAGAGAATTGTCCTTTGGATATTGTAGAGTTAGAAGTGGGTGTTGACGGGAATAGTCAAATTAATTATTATGAAATTCCTCTAGATTATACATATCACGATACGCCAGAATTAATCTGGCAGTATAGAAAGATAGGGTATAAATGTCGTGCTTTTTGGGACTATGAAGCATCTAGTTTGGTGAAGAAACAAAATATCACACCAGAAAAAGTGCTCAAGAATAGGATTAAATCTATTGATTTAGTTGATACTTTGAATAATATAATTAAGAAAAAGCCACTTTATTTAAGAGATTTTATATCTAAGGACTCTAAAAGAATGTATTTTCATTTAGATACAATCTGTGATAAGAAAAAATTGAATATCTATGTTGAGTATAGGGATAATACATGGATTAAAGAAAAAAATATACAATCAAAATTTGAAGGTACAGTGGATTTTAGAGTGCCAGCTGCTTATTGGGACTGGTTTAATGAGTTTTATGATATGCATAGAATTTTAGAAAAAAGATATACTTCCTTAGATTGTATATTTAATATTTCTACCGGTGAACTCTCTTATGTATATGACAATATAACAGAAGATAATTTTACTGATGAACTAGCTTTGATAAATGCTTGGGAAGAACGGTATTTCTCCCCGGAAGGAGAACCACTGCATACGCATGCAATAGCACCTCATGAGGGATGTATCACGGGAACTATACACATAGATATGTCTCAGTTTATGGAAGAGGAGGTAGAGGAAACGGTTGATGTGGATCCAGCTATAGAATTTACAGGCGAAGATATTCACGATTTGATTCCACAATATATTCAAAATAGTTACGATATTTTGTATTCTATCTTGCCAGGTACATATCATCGGGT
>CAUPZH010000004.1:0-132407 GCA_963515865.1 uncultured Veillonella sp. | reverse complement strand
GCAGCAGAAGGTAAAATCACCGATGCTAAAACAGATTTAGAAGACAAAATCACTAAGGCAAAAGAAGCAGCGGTTGCTGATGCAGATGGTAAATTAGCAACGGCGAAAACAGATCTAGAAACAAAAATTGGTACGGCTAAGGATGAAGCTATCGCAGCAGCAGGCACAAAAGCAGATGAAGCAAAAGCGGCAGCGATTGCTGATGCAGATGGTAAATTAGCAACAGCGAAACAAGCTTTAGAAGCAAAAGATACAGAATTAACTAACAAAGTTACTGATCTAGAAACTAAATATAACTCTGCCACTGATGTTAAAGCTGCTAATGATCGTTTTGAGAAACTTGAAGCTGCAGATAGAGCACATGATAAATCTATTTCTGGTCTCAATAAAAGTATCTCAGATATAAATGAGGACATTAAGGATAATGCTGATGCTATTGATGCTAATACAAAGGCCATCGATAAAAACACTGATGCAGTTGACGAAGCTAATAAAAAATTAGCAGAGCATGAGAAAGTAATTAATGATAATACAAAAGCTATTAATGACAATGTAGATAGTATTAATACAAATGCTGAAAGCATTGCTAAAAACACAGGCTACATTAAAGAAATAGTAGAAAAAAATATAGAATTAGGTGAAGTTGTAAATAAAAATGCTGAAAAAATTAAAGCTGCAGGAGAAGGATTAAAAGCAGTTACAGAAGCGATTGGCGATTTAGACAAAAAAATCGATGAGGATACTAAAAAAGCCAAAGATGATGCAGTTACAGAAGCCGGCACAAAAGCTGATGAAAAAATCACTGCTGCAAAAACAGAATTAACAGGAAAAATCACGGAAGCTAAAGATGTAGCAACTGCAGCGGATGCTAAAGCAGCAAAAGCTCAAGAGTCAGCAACTGCAGCAGATGCTAAAGCAGCAAAAGCTCAAGAGTCAGCAACTGCAGCAGATGCTAAAGCAGCAAAGGCTCAAGAAGCAGCAGAGGCGGCAGCTCAAGCCGCTACTGAAAAATCTGCAAAAGCAAAAACTGATGCTGTAACAGAAGCTGGCACAAAAGCTGAAGAAAAAATTAATACAGCTAAAACAGAGTTAACAGGCAAAATTGATACAGCAAAAAATGAAGCCATTACAACAGCTGCTCAAAATGCAGAAACAAAAATTGCAGCAGCTAAACAAGCACTAGAAACAAAATTCCAAGGCTTAGATCATACCACTGTTAAGCTAGAAAAATATGATAAAGACATCGCAGCTCTTCAAGCTACTGAAAAAGCGCATGATGCACGCATTACTACAGTAGAAAAAGACGTAAAAGTAGTAGGTGCGAATGCAGCAGCGTTGGCAGCGTTGAAACCATTACAATACAACCCTGGTCAAACAACACAAATCATGGCAGGTGTGGGTACATATCGTGGACAAAATGCAGTTGCATTAGGTGCTGCTCACTATACTAGTGAAAACTTGATGTACCATGCAGGGGTAAGTTTCGGCAACGGTAGTGGCACAATGGCTAATGCTGGCATTACAATTGGATTCGGCAGCGGTGAAACTGCAAAAGCTGAGTCTCCTAAAGTAGCTCAATTACAAAGTGCTGTGGATCGTTTAACAGCCGAAAACGAACAAGTAAAAGCAGCATTGTACGATATCTACGCAAAATTACAAGCTAAATAAGAAATAACTTAGAGAACAGATAACTAGGGTATCTCCTAGTGTATAGACACTAAGATTATGACAGAAATACATGTTAGGTATACTCCATGGGGCATCCTAGCATGTATTTTTTGTTCTATAACCCTTTTACTACTAGTGATACAATTCGTTATACCTCTAAGAGCTCTACCTGTAATAGTTGCTAAAAAACATTTTTCTTTTGTTGATGACATATTTTGTCATTCCTCTTCGATATACTAAAACCATCAATAGTTTTATAGTATGTTTAATTGACAGAAAGAGGTATGAACATGAATTGGAAAAACAAATGGAAAGATGCATGGAATGAATTAGGAGACATGAGTTTGCGAGAATTGTTTACTTTCACGAAGAAGGAAAAGTGGGGCAGTGCTATATGTATAATTGCCTTTGTGGTCGGCATGATAGTTAGTATGCGAGGCGTCGAAACAATCACAGCGTCTCCGGGCTGGATTGTAGGGTATGTTCATGAGGGGGGATTGTCTGTTCCTGATTATGTGAGCTATACACCACAAAAGACCTTTGAGGAGAAAGGGGATGTACAGGTGGTGACTGGTCATCATTTGCGAATGCGTCATCTCCTATGGTACTTTTGGTGGGTAGAAGAGAATAATGACTTTACTATTACTTTTGATAAGCGGGTGCCGAAGACAGAGTACTATGATCATCGCACCGAGAAGACTTATACATTATCTTTTGATACGAACAAAGGCACTGAGTCTGAGGTGAATGAGAAATTGAATATTATCAACGATGCATCGGAGGAGTTTTTCAAGAAACCTTTCATCAAAGTGGACCGTATTCAACGTATGCGTGAGAACTATTTGTTTACGCCGCAATCGGAGGTATCTTTGACTACACCAGTAAAAGGTCCTTTGTTTGTACGAGGATCTGTTAAGAAAAGTGTATAATTAGGCTTACTAATCTTGAAGTTCTGTCAGCTGTTGAAGGGTGGGATAATTGTAATACAGCCAAATAGTAATCTCTCAGACTATTATGTAGCCTATACTATGTGATGCATGTGGTATAATTGTAATAAAGTATGATGTAGCAAGTTTTTTAGTACTTCCTAGCTATACGGGATAGGGGGTATAGAAAGGTTGCGTTAGGAATAGTAACATGTAGATTGCTAGATATGTGCTTATATAGACCTAAGCTAACAACGTGGACTAACTTGCTATATAGAGCATAGATAGCAGTAGATACATTGCGAATGATGAGGAGTCATATGAAATATACTAAGGAGCCTTTACAATTAGACAATCCTTTGGAGTTTTGGCTAAACTTCGAGGGAGAGGAACGGGTCTTTTGGGTGGACCGCCAAAGCGATCGTGTGGTGGTAGGCGCCAAACGATTGGCGGTGGTAGAAGACGACCGTGACCGGGAACAATATGCGTACGTATTTTATGGGGGTACCTTCTTCCCTACTGTAAAAGATAAAAAATGGAGCAACATGGGCCATGAAATGGTGGCTTTCACCCATTACTATATCGTAGAAAATGGGGAGTCCTTTTACCTGCATTCAGGGGAGGGCGTGGATATACAGCGCCATAAGATTGAGCGCGTAGACCATACGTTTACAGAAACGAGTGATGATAAACAAGATTGGGACACCTTGATGGATGCCATTTTGACGAATATTCACACTGGACGCATGACGAAGGTTGTTTCTTCTCGTGAGGTAGAGTTTACTAGCCCTACAAAGTTTGATGTGGTGAGCATATTAGACCGTTTGGTGGAGAACAACCCGAATTGCTTTATTTTTGGGTATGAGAAAGAGGGACGTACCTTTGTGGGGGCATCTCCTGAAATTCTCGTGCGCCATCGGGGCGATGAAATTTTGAGCTATGCTTTGGCAGGAACGGCGCCGAGGTTTGGTCCTAAGGCGTGGACGAAAGAGCGATTTCTAAATGACCATAAAAATCGGGTGGAGCACAATATCGTGCGAGATCGCATTGTGCATACGATGCGACAAGTAACGGAGGATGTGACCGTAGGAGAGACAGGGATTATGGAGCTCTCACGGTTATATCATTTGCGGACCATCATTACCGCTAAAGATAGCACGAAATCCCTCATCGAATGGGGACAATTATTGCACCCTACACCAGCCTTAGGGGGCGAGCCGCGAGAACTGGCGATGGATTTACTGGCGAAGTATGAAGCCCATGAGCGTGGCATGTATGCGGCACCCTTTGGATTTATGAAAGATATGGGGGATGGCATTCTGGTGGTTGCCATTCGGTCTGCCCTCATCATGGATAACCGACTCTATGCCTATGCAGGATGCGGTATTGTGAGCGAATCCAATAGTGATGAAGAGTATGAAGAAACCATCAACAAAATGGGTACCATATTGGATGCATTGTAGGATGATACATCTACATATAGATTCAATTAGGTGTGCAATATAGTAAGATGCGATGATGAATCCTCATATATTTATTGAACAGATAGAGGGAATGAAAAGGAATGTTGAGTAATCAGCATTCCTTTTTTTGTTATGAACCCATGTCTATGTATATCAGTTAATTATGAACGAGATAGGGGCGTCTAGGTGTTAGATAGATGCCCAGTGCAACTCATATGGATACGTACAGAATCTAAAAACAATGGTATAATACATAGTAGATAGTCACTATTAGATATAGTACAATACCACAGGTTGGTATGGGAGATACGATATGAATGAATATATAGCAAGTTTGGTGGATGAGTTATACCAATTAGGGGTGCGCCATGCGGTGTTCAGTCCTGGTTCACGGTCTACTACATTAGCCATGCTCTTTCAAAGCCATGGGGGCTTTCACACGTATATGAATATTGATGAGCGGTCTGCTGGGTTTATGGCGTTGGGCATTGCCAAAGCGCAAGGCGAACCAGCCGTATTGGTATGTACATCGGGGTCTGCGTTGACTCATTATGGACCTGCTGTGGTGGAAGCGAAGCACAGCGGTGTGCCTATGATTATTTTGTCCGCCGACCGTCCGTACACCTTGCAACAGGTGGGGGCACCGCAGACGATTGACCAACAAAAATATTTTGGCACTGCCGTGAACTATTATGAGGAATTGTCTGTGCCTAGTGAAAGTCACTATTACACGTACCCTCGTCAAGTGGCACGCCGTGCCTATTTGAAAGCGAATGACCACAAACTGGGGCCGGTACACATCAATGTACCTTTGTTTGAGCCTTTGGTGCCAAACCGTGAGGAAATATATTTTAAACAGGGGCGCAGTGCGAAACCATTCCGACTTGTGAAACATCAGGAGATTGCATCCTTGGCATCATTGCTGGTTGGAAAACGAGTACTCATTTTGGGTGGTCCGTCGGTTACGAACCCCAAAACGGTGGTGGACTTCGCCGATCGGATTGACGCTGTGGTTATCGGGGACCCCTTGTCTAATTTGCGCCAATACGAAAAAGTGATTAGCACCTATGATGCGTTCTTGGCTCATCATGAACGATGGGACGATTTACGACCTGATGTGGTCATCCAATTGGGACAAATCCCAGTGTCGAAGCGGATTCAACAATGGATGGGGGCCTTGACGGACATTGATTATATAACTGTCAGCCCTAATGCAGATGTGGTAAATCCTAGCTTGACGACTACCATACATGTGATGGCTAATATCGATGTATTTTTAGCGGAGATCTATAGTGGCTTATTTGCTGTATTGGGTCTAGGTAGTAGAATAGGGGATACAGTGCAGGAATCGCTAGATAAGCGTGATGTGGAAGATGATAGATTAAGCACTGTCGGCTATGAATTAGGATTGCAACAAGAAAATATAGATATAGATAAGAAACATAGAGAAGAGGAAAGTAATGGTGTATCTGCTTACCATACTATAGCTAATGCAGAGTATGTGAGAGTATGGCAAGGTATCGAATCCGACAGTCGTGAACAGTTGGACAAGGTACAATATGAACCAACTCTATTTGAAGGTCGGACCATTCACATATTACAACACATCATGCCCGATGAAGGGCAACTTCTGGTGGCGAATAGCATGTCTATTCGTGATATGGACTATTTCTGGGCCACTGGACGATCGCAAGCCATGGTGTATGGAAATCGTGGCACCAATGGTATCGATGGGACTGTATCTACGGCGTTAGGGCTTAGCACGAATGGGAAACCTACCGTCATGGTTACAGGAGATTTAAGTTTCTTTCACGATTTGAATGGCCTAGCCATTGGAAAAACGCAGGGGATGAACTTGACCATCATTTTACATAACAATGATGGAGGGGGGATTTTTCAATACTTGCCACAAAAAGGGACAGACGATTTCGATTACCTATTCAACACACCGCAAGGCATTGATTACAGTGGGTTAGCCACCATGTATGGCTTAGACTATGTGAAAGTTGCCACCAATGCAGAGTTAGAACGGGCGATGCAACAGTACATTGGTGCAGAGGGGATACATCTCATAGAAGTGCCTACGTCTAAAGAAGGTAGTCGTGAATTACACAAGGTCTATCGGGTGCAATAATATGAGATCAATGATTCAAGATATACGAACCTTAGATATGCAACGTATGCAGATCTACATAGGAGAGCGATACTATGGGGTGACTGTAGTGGGGGCGGGAAAACCGTTAGTTTGTTTTCATGGATTTTCCGAATCCGGGTCTACCTGGGATGGCATTGAGGTACAAGGCTATCGACTGATACGTATCGATAGTATGGGTCATGGTAGGTCGGCTCGACCTATGGAATTACAACCTTATACATTGCCTCAGATGCTGAGAGATTTGCATAGAGTTATCTATACCATAGCCGGTGAAAGATATGCTCTCATGGGGTATTCCATGGGGGCTAGGTTAGCCTTACTCTATGCATTGGAGTATTCAGAGGAAGTGACGCACTTAGCCTTGGAAAGTGGCTCTGTAGGGATAGAAGATAGAGTAGCACGACAAGACCGCTATGTAGCCGATCAAGGGCTGGCTGAACGGATTCGGGCACATGATATTATGTGGTTTAGCGAGACGTGGGCTAAGCTAGAGATTTTTAAGACACAACAATGTTTACCTATAAAGGTGCAACAGCAGATTAGAGTGCGGCGCTTGCTCAATAGCCCCCATGCATTGGCTTTCACATTGGAAGGAAGCGGACAGGGGAGTATGCCTTACGTAGGTCATCGTTTGTCGGAGTTAACCATGCCCGTCTGTTATATTAGCGGAGAATTAGATACGAAATATACAGCCATTGGAGCGCAGTATTTTGGCGATGTCCATCGCATTGTGCCTAAAGTAGGGCATAATGTACATGTAGAAGCACCAGAGGCATACGGACAGATTTTGGAACAATTTTTCCTGTTGTCATAATAGAAGTAAGAGGTGTCCTATGATTACAAATATCACCTTGTACCATATGCAACTACCGATGAAGTTTACTTTTAAAACATCAAAGGGCGAAGTCGGTGTCAGGGATACTCTCATTGTTCGTTTGGAAGATGAAGCGGGCTATGTAGGCTACGGCGAATGCGTGGCTTTTGTAGACCCTTTTTATACAAAAGAAACGGTGGCATCTTGTTGGGATACCTTATGTACGAGGTATTTACCAAACCTGTTGGGGCAAGAAACAACAACCACATTGCCACAACAATGGCTTTCAGACGGGATGCCTATGACTGTAGCATCTGTGGAAAATGCCTTGCTCCATCTACAATGCCATCGCTTAGGAGTCAATACTGTGGAATATGTGCTACAGCAATCCTTACTACCGACCGTACCTACGGGCATTGTCATTGGGGACGTCCCTTTGGATACTTTGGTGGATGCGGTATCTGCTTATGTATCACAAGGGTGTCAGCGTATTAAACTGAAAGTATCCCCCAAGGATGGTTATGAACGAGTACAGCGAGTGCGTTCAGCCTATCCAGACCTTATGTTAGCGGTGGATGCGAATCAAAGTTACACCTATGAAGATGTAGATAAGGTGCGGGCCTTACATGCGTTTCATTTGGCATGTATAGAAGAGCCCTTTCAGATACAAAGTTTAAAAATGTACCATCAATATAAGTCAACTCAAGAGTGGGACATTACGACACCGATATGCTTAGATGAATCGATTTTGGGCTATGATGATTTGGTCTATGCCCATACGCATGGCTTGTTGGATGTACTCAATGTCAAAGTGGGGCGTTTAGGTGGTCTTCGAGAAACGGCTAAGGTCATTCAGTATTGTCGTGACCATGGCATTCAGTACTGGATTGGATCCATGGTGGAATCCAGTATTTCCAAATGGATGCATGTACAGCTAGCGGCTCTGGGAGATACCTATATGCCGGGAGATTTGTCAGATTCGTTACGCTATTTTGAGCGAGATTTGACTCGACCGCCTATTATTAGTACAATAAAAAACTGCAGTACAGAGAGACTTTCGCAGTTTGTGGAGGTGCCTAATGGGGCTGGATTGGGTGTAGACGTTGATATAGAGGCGTTAGAGGCGTATTGCATACATAAAAAATTATGGCACCTATAACTGATTTATATACTTGTATAGGTTGTGGATGTGGTATGATACAATATGCAAGTAGTTTATGAAATTATATGATATATACAGATATGATGCATTTCAAGTAGAGGTGGAAAGTATCGTTCTTATACATAGGTAAGTAGGAGGTTTGTATGAAAGAGTATATAGAATTATTAAAACGTGAGGTAAAACCGGCCTTTGGTTGTACGGAACCAATCGCATTGGCATTTGCAGCGGCGAAAGCAGCAGAACTATTGGGCGTTCGACCAGATCACATTCATGGTCGGTTAAGTGGCAATATTATTAAGAATGCAAAAAGTGTGACCATTCCTAATTCAGAAGGGCGTACGGGCATTTATTATAGTCTTATTTTAGGCACCCTAGTAGGGACAGCAGCGAAAGAATTAGAAGTATTAGAAGACCTTACTCATGAACAAGTGGTAGAAGCAGACCGTTTATTTGAAGCGGATTACTGTGATATTGAGCTAGCAGAAGGGGTAGAAAACTTATTCATCGAAGTCACTGCTGTGGCTGGTGAACATACGTCTAAGGTCATTGTTCAAAATACACATACTACTATTTCTTACGCAGAAAAAGACGGAGAAGTGTTGATTGCCTTATCTGCAGAAGAAGTGGCTAAACATTCTATGGAATTGTGCTTTGACTCTTGCTATGAATTTGCTAGTACTGTAGATGCGAAAGAGTTGGAAGATATTTTGGGACCACAATTAGATTTGAATATGGCTATTGCCGAAGAAGGTATGAAAAACAATTATGGTTCCAACATTGGTAAGTTGATTATTTCCAATTCTTCTTCCATTGCGGATAAAGCTCGTGCCTATGCAGCGGCGGGCTCTGATGCACGCATGGATGGTTGTTCTATGCCAGTCATGATTAACTGCGGTAGTGGTAACCAAGGGATTACACTATCTGTGCCGATCATGATGTATGCTAAAGAATACGGTATCGATCGTGACCATACGTTGCGTTCCTTAGCATTAGCCAATGTGTTAGCTCTATACATTAAACAATACATTGGTCGTTTGAGTGCGTACTGCGGCGTAGTGAGTGCTGCTTCTGCTACAGCTGCTGGGGTAGCATTCTTGCTTAATGAATCTAAGGAAGTAGTTTGGGAAACATTATCAAATGCATTGGCAGGTACATCCGGTGTGGTTTGCGATGGGGCAAAGGCATCTTGTGCTATGAAAATTGGTATGTCCCTTGGTAATTCCTTATTAGCCTATACACAAGCAAAGACGGATAATAGCTTTAAAGCAGGCCAAGGTATTGTAAAAGAAGACATTGACCATACGGTGCAAACGGTAGCAACCATTGCTCGTGAAGGAATGAAGCAAACCGATGTTGTCATCCTAGAAACGATGTTAGAAAAATAATCTATGCATTATTGGTATAGAGAATGAGAACAATTCTATATTGATTTTTGTAAAAGTATAGTGTATGATAGACATATAGTTTGATTCCATAGTCACATACCTAGTATGTGCTATGCATAGGTTGTAACAACAAAGGAGATAGTAGCATGGCAATCATCGGTAAACAACTACCAGCTTTTGAATTAGATGCATTCCGTAAACCAGAAATCATTAAAGTAAGCAATAAAGATATCGAAGGTAAATGGAGCGTGTTTGTATTCTATCCAGCAGATTTCACATTTGTGTGTCCAACAGAATTGGCAGACTTACAAGATCAATACGCAGAATTGAAAGATTTGGGCGTAGAAGTATTCTCCGTATCTGTTGACTCTGCATTCGTTCACAAAGCATGGTCCGATGCATCTCCTACCATCAATAAAATCGAATACACTATGCTATCCGATATTAAACATGAATTAGCTGACTTCTTCGAGACATTCTCTGAAGAGTCTGGCCAAGCATACCGCGGTTCTTTCGTGGTAGACCCAGAAGGTATCATTCGTGCCGCAGAAATCTGTGACATGGGTGTAGGTCGTTCTGCTGCTGAGTTAGTACGTAAAGTACAAGCTTGCCAATTTGTTGCAAAACATGGTGAAGTGTGCCCAGCGAAATGGACTCCTGGTGAAAAAACATTGAACCCAGCAGATCTTGGCTTAGTTGGCAAAATCTAATGTAAATAAACAGCTCCTGTAGTAGTTGTGGTTGAAGGATCCTCTCCCTCTCTCGAATCTTCAGTAATACATGATGTACTACTTGAGTATGTTGACTATATTTGTAAACTTTCCTAAGAACACATCTTAGATCCTTTACTTCCCATAAAAACGACAAAGCTATGCTTTGTCGTTTTTATCTTTCCTAAATTACATAGTGGTATTACTAAAAAGTATCCTTTATTCATTTAAATTATTAGATTTAGTTTAGAAATTTGTATATAATAAGGGGGTAAGGTTACAAGTGAAATACATATAGGAGAATGAGAATGTTAGAAGTTACATACGAACGTTTGGCAGCGATTTTTAAAGCCCTTAGCGATGAAACGAGATTGCACATAGTAGACATGTTGTCTTGTAATGAATTATGTGCTTGTGATATTTTGGCTAGTTTTGAGTTATCTCAATCTACTCTTAGTTATCACATGAAAATCTTAATTGATGCAGGTATTGTGAATTCTGTGCGTAGCGGTTTGTGGACACGCTACTCCATTAATGAAGAAGCATTTGATGAATTTGTTAAATTCTTGCCTGAATTATATAAAACAAAAGATGAGTGCATTTGTGCACAAATCAAATACTGCCGTATTGAGGATGCTCCACAAGCGGTGGTAGAATAATATGAAACGTTGGATTATGCATGTAGATATGGATGCTTTCTTTGCATCTGTAGAACAACATGATCGTCCAGAACTGCAAGGTCATCCAGTTATCGTGGGTGGCCTTTCTTCACGTGGTGTGGTGGCTACGTGTAGTTATGAAGCACGGAAATTTGGGGTGCGTTCTGCTATGCCCATTGGGAAGGCTAGAAAATTATGTCCAGATGGTATCTATCTATTGCCACGAATGGAACGATATCACGAAATTTCTGATCAAATTCATGACGTGTTGCATCGGTTTAGTCCCTATTTAGAGCCCATTTCTTTGGATGAGGCTTTTTTAGATATTTCAGGATTAGGAAAACTTTATGAGTCTCCTATGGCGGTAGGACGTGCTGTGAAAGAACAAATTAAGGGCCTAACGGGGTTGGTTGCATCTGTGGGAATTGGGCCGAATAAGTTTTTAGCAAAACTAGCGTCGGATTTACGAAAGCCAGATGGTTTATATATTATTCCCCATGGGCAAGAAAGCGCTCATATTAAACACTTACCGGTGCGTAGGTTGTGGGGAGTAGGAGCCCATATGGAACAAGCGTTACAACGAGGTGGCTTTCATCGGATTCAAGATATTGCGCAGTTAGATTCGTATCATGAGTTAGAACCCTATTGCGGTCATCAAAGTGAACGTGTGTATTTGCTGTCTAAAGGCATCGATAATCGCCCTATTGAGTGGAATCGTGAGTTGCAATCCGTAGGGAATGAATTGACTTATGAAAGGGACTTAATGGACCCAGAGGAAATCGACAACGAATGGCGATATTTTGCCCACCATGTAGCTAAGCGTTTGCGCCAGAAAGGTCTCAAAGGTCACACCATAGCCATCAAAGTACGATTGCCAGATTTTACCACCAAAACAAGGCAAAAACGATTATCCTATCAGACGGATAGAGAAGATGTATTGTATGAGACGGCCAGTGTATTATATAATAAACTTAATGTACAAGGGCCGTTCCGGTTATTGGGGATTACGGTCAGTGGCTTTCACCAAGAGGTGGAGCAAGAGTCGCTCTTTCAGAGTGAAGAAACAGAGCCAGATCGGTTAGCACAAGTGCTAGATACTTTGGAAGAACGATTTGGAGAAGATATTGTTACCACAGGAGCTCTGTGGAAACGAAAATTAAAGGATGATACGACATCGTCCTAGGAGGATAGTATGCAACAATATATATTGGACCAGGAACAGATTGAAACATTGTTACAAGGCTTGCAGACAGCGTATGGTCATTGCAAAGAAATACAACAGCAATATGTGGCGAATTTAGAAGCGCACCATATGGAGTCCCCTGAAATGGCTATGGAAGTGGTAGAAGACTTAGAAAACTTTGCTCATATGTTGGCTCTATTGGGAAAACAATGGGAAGAATTACGTGGGCTCCAAAGTGTGGTAACAGAGCACTATCTGTATGAGATGATATCCTCCTTAGAAGATCCAACATCAGTAGAGCCAGTAGCTGAGGAAGGTGTGGAAGGCTATGATGTAGGGGTTGCATTAGGGGTGGACTTTGTGATGGCTGACCGTTGGCAGGGGGAAGAGTCTGTCGAAGAAGTTGTGGAAACTGTTGAACTGAAGCCAGTGTCTAGTTCGTTTATGGATTTATTTAGCAGTGCTAGTGAAACGAAACGTATCAATGAGTATGACTATGATGACTGGGAGTTGGCAGAAGAGGACCGTGCGGAGTCTAGTCAAGAGGAGACCGTGATAGACTTAACAAAACAAACTAGTACAGAGTCTAATTTGTATGATGCCTTCGAGATGGAAACATCCAAAAAGAAACATAAAAAACGTTGTAAGCATTGCACGGAAGACTCTCCTATCCCAGAAGAACGAGACAAATGTTGTATTGTGAAACAAGAAAAAAAGAAAAAGAAGGAAAAAAGTAAAGATACGTCGAAACATAAAAAAGAAGCTCCCTCTGTAGACAAGTGGGCGAAAAAGTTGTCTAAATGGGAACGCTATGCAGAAGAGCATGGGGATGCATGGACAGAAAAAGTCTTGCAAAAGGTAGCCAAAAAGGCGAAGAAAAAAGCGGAAAAGCGAGGCATGAAAGCGGTCTTTAAGAAACACAAGTTAGATCGATTGGCTAAGTTGTTGAAGGAGGACTAAGATATGGATATCATCAGTATTTTAGGCTTTATATTATTAGGGGTTGCCGTAGCGACGTTAGGTACCATCATCGGTGCTGGTGGTGGCATTATCTTTGTGCCTGTATTTTTATATTTCTTTCCAGAGTGGACGCCAGCTATGGTGGTAGGTACATCCTTGTTTACGGTAACCTGTAATGCCATTTCTGGTACTATTGCCTATGTAAAACAGAAGAAAATTTTCTACAGTGCAGCAATTTTGTTCAGTATAGCTACCTTCCCAGGATCTATCATTGGCGCCCATGTGGCAGACTATTTTGATGCTAGTGGATTCCGATTCTGGTTTGGCTCCTTCTTGCTCATCATGTCTGGCTTTATTGGCTACAAAAATATGAGAAAAGGGGAACGCAAAGAAGAGTCCTTGCAATTAGAAGAGTTGACCTATAATAAAGTGGTAGGTGTCCTCGTTAGTGTAGTGGTAGGTTTCTTGTCCAGTTTGTTTGGCATTGGTGGCGGATTAATCCATGTACCAGCATTAATTTATATGATGGGGTTCCCTACCCATATGGCAACAGCTACAAGCCATTTTATTTTAGCTACCTCCACATCTGTTGGTACGCTGACTCACTTTTTGAGCGGGCATATCCATTTTGAAGTGGCTATCCCTTGCGGTATTGGTGCCTTACTAGGTGGTCAATTAGGAGCCTATATTGCAAAACGCTTGCGTGCAAAAACAATTTTGATTGGGTTATCTATTGGGGTTGGTATCTTAGCCTTGCGTTTGATTTACACATCCCACGTATTGTTCTAAAAAATAGAGAATAGATTCATTGGAGAGGATACTATGGGAAAGGGAAAGAAACGAAAACAACACCAACCACAGCCACAACAGACGATTACGACAGCCCGTTTGACTACTATGATTAAATGGATGTTGTTTATTAATCATTTAGCCTTGTGCTGGTTCTTTAATGGCCGGGCTGATATGAGTTTACTAGCTGCTAATATGCTAGGTGGCTTAGTCCTTTGCGGGATTTACTGGATGCGTTTTAAGAAAGAAATGTTTACCGATGAAGATGTAGAGCGTGGCATGCGCTATGTATTGTCCTATATTCTGATGACGATGACAGCTTTCTTTTATACCTTGGCGATGTATCGTTCGGGGGAGTTAACGGATACTATGTATCTGATTATTACAGGGGCTAGTTTTTTTGTGTGGTTCTGTTTGTATAGCGCTACACAAGGGTTTATCAAAAAAAGTGAATAATATATACTATAAGTTCTCATTATGTTATAGGTAATGGGAACTTTTTACATTTAAATATTTCGATAAACTATATGAAAAACTATTGCATTTTATGATTTACTATGCTAAGATATACACATAATAAATAATAATTATTAATTGCTAATTAGAATAATTAGCAAAGACAAACTAAAGAAAAGGAGAAATAGGTATGAAAAACTTACAAGCAGTCAACCAATATATTGCAAACTTAGCAATTTGGAACATTAAACTTCACAATTTTCATTTTAATGTAGTAGGATCTCAATTTGTGCCAACTCACAAATATTTAGAAGAAGTCTACGATGTAGCATTTGATTATTATGATGCAGTAGCTGAGCATGTAAAAATGCAAGGTGAAGAGCCTGTAGTGCATGTGGCAAAATATTTAGAAATTGCTTCTTTGAAAGAAGAGCCAGGCAACAAATTCTCTGTAGAACAAGTGTACAACTTCTTAGTAGGAGATTTTGAATTGTTGAACAAAGAAGCTCGTGCCATCCGTGAATCTGCTGATGAAGAAGGCAACTTCGGATTAGTGGCTATCATGGAAGACCACATTGCTTACTATGAAAAACAATTGTGGTTCTTACGTGCTACTTTAGGCTAACTCCTCCTGACAGTAACATCGAACCAATCACATAACACTCCCTTATATGTGATAACATCCTGAATATGACTAACACCCTATAACTATACAACTAACTATGTAAAAGGACCCCTGTTTTGCGCAGGGGTTCTTTTAATATATAAGCTATACCTTTGAAAGGTGATAATAACGATGTATTGTAAAACTTCATTGCCAGGTGATACAATACAAGTAATGCAAGAGAGATTGAGAAAGGGGCGATAGAGGATGAATCGATTTTTACGACGAGGACAATTACAAACCATAGAACCGCAGAAGGATACATCCGTGGTAGAAGATATGGATACGCTGGTGAATGAAGTGAGTTCGGATGAGTTTTTGGACATGGTGCAACAAGAGGGGACGTCAAAGGATTTGAACCGAGCTATGGATATGGTGGAGATGGAAGAGTCAGAAGAAAATCGTGTACCTGTGGATCCTTATGAAGCAATGACGATTCGTGATTATAGTCACTCGGATGTATTGCCAGAGGGCTCTGATGAAGATTATGGTTTTTCTAGTGCAAACGAAACAGAACAGGACCAATTTTTCCATAACAACTACAATGATATTATGGAAGATGAGTTAGAATATGATCAACAAGAGGCTGATAGTTCTTATGATCACGATTCTGGAGATAGTTTTGACTTCGACTTTGACGTTGATTTTGACTTGTTTGATGACTTTGATGATGACTAGTAAGGAATAAATGATGACGAAGCCCATACATACAAGGACATCAGTATGTCCCTATGATTGCCCAGATGCCTGTGGATTGGTCTTGACCATTGAGGGAGACCAGTTGCAACAGGTACAAGGTATGAAAACGCACAGTTTCACGAGGGGAACTTTGTGCCAAAAAATGCAACATTACGAACGAACCGTCCACCATAGGGAACGTCTGACCACCCCTTTGCGCCGTACAGGCTCTAAGGGGAGTGGTCAATTTAGACCTATCACATGGGACGAAGCATTACAAGAAATTGCAGAGCGATTTCAATATTGTATCCATACGTATGGTTCTGAAAGTATTATGCCCTATTCCTATGCAGGGACAATGGGCATTTTACAAAAAAGTGCAGGTGATCTACTCTTTGCCATACTTGGTGCCACCCGTCAAGATAAGGGGATTTGTTCTCCTGCCAAACGTTATGGTTGGGCTAGTCTTATGGGGAATACCCTAGGGAATCGTCCACAAGATATACAACACAGTGATTGTGTGGTGCTGTGGAGCCTCAATGCAGTGGCTACGGATGTACATGTTCTACATGATGTGATTATAGCCCGTCAGCAAGGTGCCAAGCTTTGGGTGATTGACACGTACTATACGGAGACAACGAAATTAGCAGATGAAGTCATTATCATACGACCAGGTACAGATGGAGCCTTTGCGTTGGGTGTGGCCCATGTGCTGGTGGAAGAAGGATTAGTACATGAGGAATTTATTCATCAGTATGTACAAGGCTATGAAGGATTTCGTGATACTGTTATTTCTCAATATCCACCATCGAAAGTGGCTCGAATCACAGGTGTACCAGAGGAACGGATTATCCAGTTTGCTCGTGATTATGGACAGGCAATGGCGCCATTTATTCGCTTAGGCAGTGGATTGTCACGGTATGGAAATGGTGCCAATACAGTACGATGTGTGGTAGCACTACCTGCCTTGGTGGGAGCCTACCTACACAAAGGTGGTGGTTTGTTATCAAGTGCTTCAGGTAGTCAATTTGTTGGTGGCAAGCGTGTCAGTTGGGAGCGCTTTCAGATAAAAGAGACCCGATTGAACCCAATGATTCATTTGGGACCGATGTTAACAGAAGCGACTACCCCCCCGATTAAAGCCCTCTATGTATACTCTAGTAATCCAGCGGTGACATCGCCGGATCAAACGGTGGTGCGTAAGGGATTAGAGAGGGGGGATCTCTTCACAGTCGTTCATGAGCGATTTATGACAGATACGGCGAAGTATGCGGACATTGTATTGCCTGCCACATCGTCTGTAGAGCAAAATGATGTATATAATTCCTACGGACATTACACTATCGGTTGTGGCTATCAAGCCATTCCTCCAGTTGGTGAAAGTCGCTCTAACTGGGACACCATTTGTAGTATTGCCAGAGCTATGGGTCTTGATGACCCTGTGTTTGCTATGTCAGAATTAGAGATGATTGAAGATATTGTGCGACATGCTCCGATTGCAAGAGAAGTGCAAGATAGAATCTTGGCAGGGGAGCTGGTAGAGATGGAGTTACCAGATACATATAAACTGGAGTACGGTACACCATCAGGTAAAATCGAGTTATACAATCCAGTAGAAGCTGATCCATATCCTGTGTATCGTGAAGCTCATGGGGATACAGCGGAGTTCTTCCTCATCAATGGGGCTGATCCACGTATACTAGATTCGTCCTTTTGTGAACTACAAGCGGATGTGCCTCAGATGATCGCTCGTATGCATCCTGATGATGCTCAGCGTAAAGGCGTATGGCACAGTGAATTTGTGCGTATGTATAATGAACGTGGTTCTTTGCGGATTGCTTTAGTTATCGATGATACGGTGCCAAAGGGGACTATTGTGAGCAGTGGTGTCTGGTGGCAATCTCAGTCTCATGATACAGAGCATACAATGAATGTATTGACTGCCTCACGACCTACCGATTATGGTTGGGGTAGTACATTTTACGATGTAAAAGTAGATGTAGAACCATGCGATTAAAAGGATGGGTTATAGTTAATCAATGTAATTTATCTATTAATCATAGCTCGCCTGTATATGCATAATCAGTATAGACAAAGCCATTTCCGACGAGAGAAGTGGCTTTTTATTTCGCCTATAATTAGATATAATAAGATAATAAGCATAAAAATTGTTTTTATACAGTGTATATTTGTTATTATAGGATGTATTTGAAAGGAGATATTATGTCAGATCATACTCAACTATCGGGGCGAGCCTATATTGCTATCGGCCTGATGCTGTTCGCTTTATTCTTTGGGGCAGGTAACTTAATTTTCCCTGCTACCTTAGGTCAACATGCAGGTACCAATGTGTGGTGGGCCATTTTAGGGTTTATCGTAACAGGTGTAGGTTTACCATTGTTAGGGGTTATGGCTATGGGATACTCTGGCAGCCGTAACGTACAAAGTTTGGCAAGCCGTGTGCATCCAGTGTTTGGGGCCTTATTTACATTGGCATTATATTTATCTATTGGCCCTGCCTTTGCTATTCCTCGTACGGGGACTGTATCCTATGAAATTGCAGTGAAACCATTCTTAGGCGGTACTGCCTCAGATACAGCGTTATCCTTGTTCCTTGTGGTATTCTTCGCAGTCACATTGTGGCTCTCCATTAATCCACAAAAATTGGTCAATCGCATTGGTAAAATCTTAACACCAGCCTTGCTACTAACCATCGTGGTATTGATTGTTAAATCTTTAATTACTCCATTAGGTAGCTACGGCACACCGACAGAGGCCTACGCTACTAGTGGTACGGCATTCCTACAAGGCTTCTTAGATGGATATAACACATTAGATGCCTTGGCATCCTTCGTATTTGGTATTTTGGTTATCGAATTTGTCACACTTTCAGGGGCACAAACACGTGATGAAATTACACGCGCCACTATGAAAGCTGGGTTAATCGCTGTAGGTTGCTTAGGCGTGGTGTACATCTTCATTGCTAGCTTAGGCGCTACCAGCGTAGAACAGTTAGGCATCTTAGATACAGGGGCGCCTGTATTGGCAGAATCTGCTCGTTTGTTATTCGGCGATTTAGGGGCCATGATCTTGGCAGTCATCGTATTGTTGGCGTGTTTGACGACGAGTATCGGACTTGTTACCTCTTGTGCGCAGTACTTTAGCACACAATTTGGTGGCTTATCCTATAAAGCTTATGCAGTGCTATTCGTGCTGATTTCTTTCGGCGTAGGCATGTTTGGATTGAAAACCATCATTACCGCAGCCATTCCTGTGTTGATGTTCCTGTATCCATTATCCATCGCATTGATTGTATTGGCATTCTTACATCCTTTGTTCAATGGTCGCCAATGCGTATATGCTTGGACAGTAGGGGCAACCTTCATCACAGCCCTTGTATCTGGCTTAGAAACAGCGAAGGTAGACTTAGGGAGCCTAGGACAATTCTTTGCTACACAAGTGCCAATGCACAGTATCGGCATGGACTGGGTTGTATTCGGCGGCGTAGGATTCGTGATTGGACTCATACATCGGGCGTTGGTGAAAGCGTAAACAATTGCATCTTATCTGACATAGTTACATATATAATAATAAGTATCTATTATAAGGTCTTCTTTAGAATTAGATTTATAGAATCTAAGAGTATAAAGAAGACCTTTTTGCATGTGCTTTTTATGCATACAAAACGTTAAAAATGTTGACGGAGAAAAATGAGTGTTATAGGACAACTTGAGTTGGTTTTAATAGCAATGAACCTAGTTAAATACTAAGTTTATTGAATTATAAAATTGAAACATATAGATTGATAGAGAAAACAAAAAGCTACACAGTAGAATATATCTACGTGTAGCTTTTATGTATATAAGCTTATAGGCATTATTACTCCAAATCGTCGAAATCGAATGCAGCAGCTTTTGTATAGTTTGTAACTTTCGCCTCAAAGAAGTCAGTTTTTGTGCTGTTTAAGTTGGAGAAACTTTCAATCCAAGCCATAGGGTTTTCCTTAATGTCTGGATATAACGGTTGCAAGCCGATGGAATCAGCACGTTGGTTCGCTAAGTATTTGATGTAGCGTTCGATCAATGTATTGTTGATGCCCAAGATTTTGTCATCAGTGATGTATTGGCCCCAAGCAATTTCATTTTCAGTACCTTCACGAAGCATTTGTGTTAATTCAGCTTCTAGTTTAGCAGTGAACAATTCAGGGCGCTCGATGCGAAGCTCACGGATAATGTTTTGGAACAATACCAAGTGAGTTACTTCGTCTCGATTGATATATTTGAAGATCGTGGAAGTAGCCGTCATTTTACCTTGGCGAGCCAATGTGTAGAAGAAGCTAAATCCAGAGTAGAAATAAATGCCTTCTAGGATATAGTTGGCCATGATAGTGCGGATTAAATTGTGCTCCGATGGCTCATCACTGAAGCGTTGGTAAATGTCAGCGATGAAGCGGTTACGAGCCAATAAATGCTCGTCTGTACGCCACTCATCATAAATGCGGTCACGAGTAATTGGATTCGTTACCGTATCCAAAATATAAGAATAGGATTGAGCGTGAATTTCTTCTTGGAATGTTTGGATATTCAATAAAGAAGCCACTTCAGATGCCGTAATATAACGGCTCAAGTTTGGCAAGTTTTCGCTTTGAATAGAGTCCAAAAAGTTCAAGAAAGAAATAATCTTATCGAAAGCACGGCGCTCGCTATCTGTTAAATACGGGAATTGCTTAATATCTTCGTTCAAAGAAATTTCTTCAGGAATCCAGAAATTGTTCAACATCGTACGATACAATGTATTCGCCCAATCGTACTTAATGCGATTCCATTCCCGTAAATTCGTCGTATTACCGCCCACCATACTTTGCGTGCCACGGTCACCATGTTCATTAAAAATCAGTTTCTTTTCCATGAGATATCTCCTATGTGTTTATGTGAAAGTCAACATAGGAGATGACATTCACTGATACAATTAAATAATATACATTTTCCCATTCAGGAACTATTTTATTATACTAAACAGAGATAAAAGTTTCAAATTTTTCTATCTAGTATATTGGTGGAAAATAAGAATAAAAATCATAATATTGTGTTATACTAAAAGTGTCACTATACCGATTCCGTGACAGGAAGGAGGTGTGCCTTATGCTTGATTTAGTTATCCTGTTAATTGTTTCTATCATGGCAAATGTAATTAGTTATTTCATTTGCAAATGGCTAGATAGTAACAGTAAATAGTGACTGGCCTATTGTTATTCTATCAGATAACAAGCAAAAAGCACAGGAATACCGGTCCTGTGCTTTTTTGTGTACCCTACGCTAGAATACGTTTCCTGTTAATTTAGTACGCTTTTATTATAGCATGATAATAGAGATATAGGAAGAGGAAAGTGGTCACTATTACTAGAATATAGCGGAAAATAAAATATGTCTAAATGGGGCGCAATAGATTCCTGAGCTATTATGGGGCACGTATATGATATAATAAAAGCAATGATATAGGAAGAAGATATATTGAATTGGATAGTAGTAAAGAGAATATCTATAGATTCAAATTTAGATGATAGCAGTTTGCTATAAAGGGATATATTATGCAATTAACACTGAAGCAACAAGAAAAAGCAGCCAAAGAGTTTGCTAAGAAATGGGAAAATAAGGGTGATGAAAAGCAGGATACACAAAGGTTTTGGATGGAATTATTACAAACCGTGTATGGGGTGGAGAATCCTGCTGATATGATTTGCTTTGAAGAACGTGTGCAACTAGAGCATACTAGCTATATTGATGCTATGATTCCCGCAACACATACACTGATTGAACAGAAAAGCTTAGGAAAGGATTTAAATGCGCCTATTCGTCAATCAGATGGCACTGAATTAACGCCAGTTGAGCAAGCAAAACGGTACGCGGCTAACTTGTCGTATAGTAAACGAGCTAGATGGATTGTGAGTTGTAATTTCAAAGAGTTTCATGTATTAGATATGGAGCGCCCTAATGATTCAGTAGAAATTATAGAGTTGAAAAAATTAGGTACTGATTTTTATCGGCTTAATTTCTTAGTAGATGTGAAAAGTAGTCATATAGAACGAGAGATGGAAATTTCAAAAGGTGCTGGCGAACTAGTTGGTAGACTATATGATTGTTTATTACAACAATATAAAATTAATGCGCTTCTAACAGAAGATGAGATTTTACATAATATTAATAAGCTCTGCGTAAAACTTGTATTTTGTCTATATGCAGAAGATTCAGGGCTGTTTGGTAAGAAAAATATATTTCATGATTATTTAAAAGATTTCCAACCTCATCAAGTTCGTAACGCTTTGATGGACTTGTTTCGTATTTTGGATACGCCAGAAAGTAATCGTAGCCCCTATGAAACTGAAAGTTTACTAGCCTTTCCCTATGTCAATGGTAGTTTATTTAGCGATGCTGTAGAAATTCCACAATTCTCAGAAGAGGCTATTCAGCTAATATTGCAAGATGCATGTAATTTTGATTGGAGTGAAATATCTCCGACCATATTTGGTGCTATCTTTGAAAGTACGTTGAATCCGGAAACAAGACGTCATGGAGGTATGCATTATACAAGTATTGAAAATATTCATAAACTCATTGATCCATTGTTTTTAGATGCATTCAAAAATGAATATAAAGAAGCGATGACATTAAAAACTGGCAAGGCTAGGATGAAGGCACTGAAGCAATTGCAAGAATCAATGGCATCTAAAACATTTTTTGACCCAGCAGCAGGGTCGGGTAACTTTTTAACAGAATCCTATTTATCTTTACGAAGATTAGAAAATGATATCTTGCGAGAAACCATAACAGATGCAGCGGGTACAGGGGTACTTGGATTTGATGAAGAAGAATTTAATCCTATCAAGGTGAGTATTCAACAGTTTTATGGCATAGAAATTAATGACTTCGCTGTTTCTGTTGCTAAGACTGCAATTTGGATTGCAGAGGCACAGATGTTCAAAGAAACAGAAGCGATTATTCATAAAGATATGGACTTCTTACCACTTCATACTAATGCTAATATCCATGAAGGGAATTCCTTACAAATGGATTGGGAACTGGTGATTCCATCTACAAAACTATCTTATATTATGGGGAACCCTCCATTTTTAGGATTTACGTATATGAATGAATTTCAGAAAAAAGATCTGCAGTTATTATTTCCTAAAAAGAAAAATTTAGACTATGTTTGCTGTTGGTATAAAAAAGCCTATGAGTACATGAAGGATACGGAAGTAGAGTGTGCCTTTGTATCGACTAATTCTATTGTACAAGGAGAAACCGTTGCTAGAATGTGGGAAGATATTCCTGTTTCTATCAATTTTGCACATAAAAGCTTTATTTGGAGCAGTGAATCTAAAAATAGTGCCAATGTACATTGTGTCATTATAGGGTTTTCAATACAAGGCAAGGACAATAAGTGGTTGTTTGATGATGGAAAATCCTTAAAGGTTGAATCTATTAATAAGTATTTAATGGATGGACCAGATATTCTAATACAAAGTAGGAGTAAGGCACTTGTAAACTCAAATTCAATGGTGTATGGAAATAAACCTGCAGATGGGGGCTATTTAATTATTGAAGCGGATGAATATCCTCAAATTTGTGAAAACTATCCTGATATCGTGAAATATATACATCCTTTAGTAGGAGCTAAGGAGTATTTACATAATGAAGAAAGATATTGTTTATGGTTAAAAGGAGTAGATCCATCGATTATTAAAAATAATCCCTTTTTATATAATCGGTTTTCTAAGTGCAAGGAAGCAAGGTCTAATAGTAAAGCGGCAGGGATTCGGAAGTTTGCCGATGTGCCAGCTATCTTTGCTCAAATTACACAACCAGAAGATTGTAATTATCTAATTATACCTAGAACATCATCTGAAAAAAGACGATATATTCCTATTGGATTTATGGATGCAAATATTAAAGTGACTGATGCGGTACAAATTGTTCCTAATGCTACCTTATATGATTTTGGCATCATTACATCTAATGTTCATATGGCATGGATGCGTGCGTTTGCAGGACGATTGAAGAGCGATTATAGATACTCAAAAGATGTTATATATAACACATTCCCATGGCCAAAATTACAGGAACAACATCGCGTAGCCATTGAAAAGACAGCAAAACAAATTTTAGAGGCTAGAAAACTGTATCCTAATTCCACTTTGGCAGAACTATATGATGAGGTAACCATGCCAATCGAATTAAGAGAAGCCCATCGAGATAACAATCGAGCTGTGATGCGGGCCTATGGCTTTGACTTAAAAATGACAGAAGAAGAGTGTGTAGCGGAGTTAATGAAACTCTATCAGGCGTTGATAGGGGAGTAAGGACCTTTGAGCACCCTCGTAACTATCACTATAAGTATTAGAAAATTAGATACTATTCGATTGGAATTAGATTAGCTCAAATAATGAAAAGCCTAACGTATTAAGGTTGAGGCTGGTTTATACGTTAGGCATTTTCATTAGTAATATAATTGATGGATTAATATAAAGGCTCAGGTATAATAAGCATGGTATATACAAGTTCTCTATCTAAAAAGATATATAAAGTATCAAAAGAAAATAAACAGCACAAATTAGTATCTTTAGCCAGTTTGTCGCAGGAAGAGTTGAGTAAGGAGTTGCAAAAAGGAATAGACTCGTTAAAAAATGAACGATCTTATACTACAGAGGAAGTAGATGCATTTTTTATGGAGAAATATGGCATATAAAAAGCACAGGGTATTTTGTCCTGTGTTTTTTGCATACGTATCGTATGAAGAATAATGTTTTATAATGTATTTTGGCTTATCCAAAGAACTATGTAAACATATATAGGAAAGTCAGTGTAAGGTGTTGAAATATATACTCTAGAGAATGATGTGTTTGAACATTCTATATTTTGTACTGGTAAGAAATATATGGAATTAGAAAAATTTGATAGGAAGTAATAAAACTTTAAGTATACGGAAGATAGGAGAAGAGTTATATGAACTATAATGCAGATAAACCAATCAAAACAGGCGCAGAAGATTTATTAGGAAGATCATTTTTTTCAAAACAGTTAGCAAAGGCATTGTATGAATGTGATGCTAGCGATGGATTAGTGATAGGCTTATTTGGAGAATGGGGGTCTGGTAAAACCTCTGTACTCAATATGACGATGAACGAGATTAAAAACATGGGAGAGGAATCTGAAAATGAGCCGTTAATTGTTACATTTTCACCTTGGAATTATTCTGATAAGGATAACCTTACTAGATTGTTTTTTCATAGATTGATAACTCGGATAGAAGGAGAAGATAATCAAGCAAAGAAAAAAGAATTAGGGGAAAATTTAAAAAAATATGTAAATATTTTAGATGGACTAGCACTTGTGCCAGTATTTGGCAATGTTCTTGCTGCTGTATCGAAAGGTTTTGCTACAGATTATGTGGATAAGCTGTTAGAGGTACCGGATCTAGATAAGGCGAAAGAAGAGCTTGAAAGAATATTGAAAGAGAGTAATCAAAAAATCATAGTCGTAATTGATGACATTGATCGCCTTACTAATTCACAAATTAGAGATATCTTTCATTTGGCTAAACAAGTAGGTAATTTTCCTAATATAGTGTATATACTGTCCATGGATAGAGAAATCGTTTGTAGAGCGTTACAAGAAATCCATAATATAGATGGAAATGAATACTTAGAAAAGATTATTCAAGTTCCATTTGAGATCCCACAGATGAGTAAAGGTAAGGTGAGAGATTATTTATTAAATCAACTGACTCAAATTGTTAATGAGAAACCTAATGATATAATGATAGATAGCCAATATTGGGGTGAGGTCCTTAATCATTGTGTAACTCCGTATATTAATAACTTGAGAGATGTCAATCGTCTAATTAATATTTTTAAATTTAAATACGAAGCACTGTATCAAGAGGTAAGTGTTGAAGATATGATTGGAATTACAACGCTTGAAGTACTAGAGCCAAAGTTGTATAAATGGATTTACAATCACAAAGCTATTCTTTGTAAAAAAATAGAGGATAAAAATTTTAGAAATAAAGCAATAAGTGTAGAATATAGAAAAAGATTTTATGATGAATTTAAAGATATGGATATTTCTCCGGATAAATCTATACGATTTCTTTCAATGATGTTTCCTGCTTTTGCAAAAGAGATTAATGAATATCAAGGGAGTTATCAAGCAAATGCAGATAATAATAAGAAGATGATGAGAATCTGTGATGATGAAAAGTTCGATATATACTTTAGACATGATTTGGATAGTGTAGAAGTCTCTAGAAGCATAATCAAGGGATGCCTTTTCAAATTTGATAAGGAAGAGTTAGATACGACTATCGAAGGGATCAATCAAAATGGAAATATTGTTTATTTTTTAGAAGAAGTACGATCTTTAATTGATGATATTTCTTGCGAGAGAATAAGTTTAATAGTCTCTGTAATACTTTCTTCCCAATGGAACTTCAAGGGTGAAACTATTGCAGGTATATTTGCAAGAACTGCATATGAGATGTCGATTGATTTAGTAGAAGCTCTTCTACATAGGATTAAGACAGAACAAGAACGATTCGAAGTTCTGTATTCAATACTAAAAAAGATAAATAGAAATCAAGTGGGTGCAATAGCTATCATATTAGGTAGAATAAAATTATTTTATGAAGAAAATCGGGAGTTAGTGGATACTAAAGCTCTTATAAGTTTAGAGCAATTACAAAAGCTAGAAGAAATATATATACTGAATATCAAATTGATAACTGAAACAGAAGTGATATCAAATATAGTAGAATTTCGATTTGCCTTTTTCTTGTGGGAGAAACTCAATAAAGAAGAAACTCTAGAATATTTCACTAAGATAGCTAGAAGTGATATAAATATGCTCAAATTTATTTGTGCGTTTGCAATAAGATGGCGTGGCACTGGTGGCAAAGGGTGGAGATTTGAGTCTAGTAATTATGAGCAATATATTTCTAAAGATGAAATTTATAATGGAATTAAAAAGTTAAATAAAAATGATTTATTAGAGTTTACTGATATTGAGAAAATAAAGCTTGCAACATTTACTTTAAACTATCAGATGAATGATATATATCCTGCTAATGAAGAAAAGGCCCAAGAATTAGTGGAAGAATGGGAACGCAACGGTATAATAGCAGGAAATTAAGGCATATAAAAAGCACAGGAGTAGCAGTCCTGTGCTTTTGTGTACTTATATGCTAGAATATGTTTACTGTTTCCGCATTCTCCAATAAAAAATCTATTACATGTTTGTGAACAATTCCATCCTGGCTAAAGTCAACCGTATCCATGGAGAGAACAAACTTAGGGTAATTATCTTGTACATGAGCATAGACGCCAAATTCACGTTGTCGTGTGGCTTCTGTTTCCATGAGATAGGATACTTGATAGTATATTCGTTCCTTATCTTTAGTGGCGATAAAGTCGATTTCCATATTTTTTACTTTCCCAATTTCTACGGTATATCCTCTAGAAATCAGCTCAATATATACGATATTTTCTAGGGCTCTTTCAATATCTTTCGTATTAGAATACCCTTTAGCAGCCCGAAATCCATGATCCGTGAGGTAATATTTTTCATCGATTTTAAGATTCTTTTTACCGACCGTATCGAATCTAGACACCTTTTTCAGGATGAAAGCTTGCTGACAATAGTCTAAATAATTCAGTATAGTATCAATGGAAACATCCCGATGCTCGCTCTTTAAATACTTTTTAATACTAGTTGCCGAAACAGGGGACCCTATATTTTGTATAGTAAATGATAGGATTCGATTGAAAATATCTACATCGCGAATCTTATTGTGTGTTAACACGTCTTTAATCAAAACCGTATGATACACATCATTTAGATATTTATAACTACTATTTTCTTCTAGGTTAAAGTATTTTAAGGTAGGCATACCACCTAATTGAACAAACTTAGTGAATAGCTCTTCCTTACTTAGATGTTTTTCCTGAAATACTTCTATAAACTCATCAAATGTAAATGGTTGTATTTCAAACTCTACGTATCTGCCAGCAAGAAGTGTTGCAAGCTCGCCAGAGATTAAGGTGGAGTTGGAGCCAGTAATATAGATATCACAATCTCTATCAACGCGCAGACCATTTACAACTTTTTCCCAATCTTGGACTAATTGTATCTCGTCAAAGAAATAGTAGAGTTTTCCATCCAAGTGTTTCGTTGTTTCTATGAGATGCTTAGCTAGTAGTGCTGCAGTGTTTATCTCTAAAAATTCTAAGGATTCAAAATTAATATAAATTTTTTGTTCATCAGGTACTTCCTGCAAGATAGTATCTTTAATGATTGTTAATAAAGTAGACTTCCCCACACGACGCATACCTGTGAGAATTTTAATCACTGGTTTATCAATAAATGGTTCTATTTGTGCCAAGTACTTAGGGCGTTTAATATATTCCACGGCTAACACCTCACTTTCATTAATTCTATTATACTCGAAATAGATGTATATTCCAACAGTGATTTCGATTATACTCGAAATCACTAGAATTTATATATGTAATTTCGAGTATACTCGAAATCATTAGTAGATATTAGCGTAAGTTCGATTATAGTCGACATCTGTAGGAGTTTCATGATATAAAACGCCTAAAATATCAACATATCGTAAATATTTGCGATATAATGAAGACAAAGAAGTGTCATCAACGTGAGTTGGGCTCATCTCTTCCTACTATGGGAGGAGGTGGTTGCTATGACAAAATATGAAAAGATTACTTTAGTCATTTCTATTATTAGTTTAGCAATTCAAATCATTGATCTTGTAAAATAGACAATGAAAAGCCTAACGTAAAGAGGTATCTCACCACCTCAACACGTTAGGCAAATCACATTTCACTACTTTTGAGATGAGCCTAACGCCTCGAACACGTTGATGGCTCTTCTTGTTTCTACGTCAAGTATACCATAGTTATTTACAGAATACAAACCCCCCTCCCCGAAGAAACGACGGCGTTCCGACTACATCTTTGGCGGGGGATTTACCTAATTTGAAATATATCAAAAGAGCACGGTGTGCTCCGAACAAACATTATGAAATACCGTTTGAGAGGAGCATGCCGTGCTCTTTTATTGATTACATATAACCCCGCCAAAGATTAGGAGGAACAACTAGTGCATTCATCCATTTCTAAGGATTGGTTACGGATATAGTAAATTGTCTTAATGCCTTGTTTATACGCTTCCACATATAAATCAAGAATTTCTTTTGCTTTCATTTGTGGCGTAATGTACAAGTTGAAAGACTGTGCTTGGTCGATATGGCGTTGGCGGATACCGCAAGCCTTGATAGACCATTGTTGATTAATCGTGTGGGCCTCTTTGTAGAACCACATTGTTTCATTACTCAAATCAGGTGCTGTTTTTGGTGTAAAGCTACCTTTTTTCTCTTCAATGAAGAATTTTTTGAAGATAGGATCGATACCAGCTGTGGTGTTAGCAATGTTGGATGTACTACCTGTTGGAGCGATAGCCATTAAGTAACCGTTACGGATACCGTATTTTGCCACATCTGCTCGCAGTTGTTGCCATCTTTCAGAGGTGTAACCACGGCGCTCAAAATATTCTCCAGTTTCCCATTGAGAACCTTTGAAAGCAGGATACGCCCCTTTTTCTTTTGCTAATTCCATGGATGCCTTGATAGCAGCGTAGGCGATATTTTCAAATAACGTATCAGCGATCTCCAAGTGAGCGTCGCTTTCCCATTGTACTTTATGTTTCACCAAATAGTGGTGGTAACCGCTAGTGCCAAGGCCGATAGCACGGTATTTTTCACTAGTTACACGTGTTTCAGGCACCGGGAATTGGTTGATAGTAATAACATTGTCCAACATACGAACTTGTAAGGCGATATTTTCTTCCAATTCTTCATCAGAGGTTTGGCCTAGGTTGATAGAGTTCAAATTACATGTCACCATGTCCCCTGCTTTTGTGCGAGTCACGATGGATCCATCGTCTTGGATAATTTCTTCATCTAAATCGGTGAAACCAACGTTTTGTGCGATTTCATGACACAAGTTGGATGCATAAATCATACCTGCATGCTTATTAGGGTTCGCACGGTTCGTCGTATCTCGGAAGAAGATGAAAGGTGTACCAGTTTCTACAGCGGAACGCATGATTTTTTTCATCATATCCAAAGCGCTTACTTCGATGCCGTGTAAATTTGGGCTAGCTTCACAAGCTAAATATTTTTCTGTGAACGCTTTATTCGTATCGTCATCGTAATAGTCTTCTAATTGGAAGCCCATCACACGAGATACTTCATGTGGATCGAATAAGGTGAAGTGCTCACGGTTGATAACACGTTCCATGAAAATATCTGGTACAGATAGAGCAGGGAAAATGTCGTGTGCCTTACGGCGATCGTCACCATTGTTCGTGCGAAGTTCAACAAATTCGTAGAAATCTTTGTGCCACACGTCAAGTGTTACCGTAGCGCCACCTTTACGTTTACCTAACTGGTCTACCGCAACGGCAGTATCGTTGTATAAACGAATCCAAGGGATGACACCGCCAGAAGAATTTTTATAGCCACGAATGTCAGAGTTCAAGGCACGTACTTTACCAAGATAAATACCAAGAGCGCCACCATGCTTAGACACACGGGAGAACTTTGCATTCACATCGTAAATGGACCATAGATTATCTTCCACACCAGAAATGAAGCAAGAACTCAATTGATGGAATGGTGTACCAGCATTCGCCAATGTTGGTGTAGCTGTAGTCATTTTTAATTCGCTCATCAAATCATAGAATTTTTTAGCGTAGTAGACTTTTTTGTTCCCTTCGATGACAGCTAAATGCATAGCGATAGCCATGAAACGCTCTTGTGGAAGTTCAAAAATTTCTTTGTTGAAGCCTTTCACTAAATAGCGGTCTGCTAATAGTTTAATACCTTCATAGTTAAACAAGTAGTCACGTTTTGGCTTGATATAGTCGCCAAGTTCTTCTAATTCAGCTTCTGTATATTGTGTTAAGAAAAAGTCTGCATAGCGACCAGCAGCGACTAAGGTTTTTACTAAATCAGTGAAGTTGCCATACCCAAAAGCTTTGTATTTACGGTTGATAGCGGCTTCTTTGTATAAATCGAATAAATATAGACGAGCAGCCACGAATTGCCAATCTTGGTTCATGCGGTTTACCATGTTACCGAAACCATCGTCTACTTTTTGGATGACTTTCTCGATGGCAGTTTGAACAAGAGTTTGTTGAATTTGTTTCGTAGTCATGCCGTCCACGAACTGCAATTTACAGTCCATTTCGAGCTCGATCGGGTCACAAGAGTCTAAGCCTAAACAAGCAAAGGCAACCATTTTCTTTGTTTTTTCTACCGACAATGGCTCATAATGGCCATCCCGTTTCTTGATCATAATGCTCATGAAAGATCTCCCTTTTCTAAAAGTGTAGGATACTTGTATCCATTGTTAAGATTATCCACATATATTGAATATATGTGAAAGCATATCCGTTTAACATATGTATTAGGCCTTGACCATAAAAGGACTCCCATTTACGAATTGCAAATGAGAGTGCATAGATATGTTTTCACACGGACTCAATATCAATATGTTGTATAGAGATAAAGTGCTTTAGCACAACATCTTCTAAAATTATACTATACCAGTCGTTTTTTCACAACGCCCTCAGCATGTCAAAAATGCATACCATAATGAGGAAAAGATACTTTACAAAATAAAGAGGATGAAAAATTTTGTCGTTTTTGTATAAGATAATTTGTAATGGGTACTTTCAGAAAAAGAAAATGGAAAAAAATAGATATGACTTGTAGTTAAGGTGTGATAAAAATCAATATGTTGTATTATAAAATAAATTCATACTATTAATGCTAAATAAGTATAATAGAATATGAAAATAATTAGTGAGAAAAAATATCACATAGAGAAAAGTAAACATTTTAAAAGTATTTAATTAATATACTTGTGAAATAAAATTTAATAATGACAAAAATTTATATAACCTAAAAAATTGTGTAATAACAAGATAGTTGAGGGAAAAGATAAAAGTACACTGTATAAGTATAAATTGAGTGGGAGTTAGCTTGAAATACTATTATTGTTATATATCTATTTAGAACCTATGAAAAACGTTATCAAAACTGCTTAATCCCTTGTAAAAGAGGGGTTTTTAAGGGGGTGGTGTGACAATTGTAACACTTTGAAATAGCGTATATAATAAGGCTATAGATTGATGCATATATCAGTCATGTATGCAGTTAAACATAGTTCCTTATTTTAAGAACAGTATGTAAGAGGTATAGTTCAAAATAAGACAAGTGTTTTTGAGGAGGTACGTATGGAACAATATGATGTTCTCGTAGTAGGTAGTGGTGGAGCAGGCCAACGAGCTGCTTTAGAAGCTGCACGACGCGATGGTTTGCGTGTAGCATTGATCACAAAAATTTTCCCAACACGTTCTGCCACAGCAATGGCACAAGGTGGTGTTAATGCGGCGTTAAATAACGTAGCAAAAGAAGACTCCACAGAAGTTCACACATTCGATACTGTAAAAGGTTCTGACTATCTTGGCGACCAAGATGCTATCGAATTCTTCTGTCAACGTTGCCCAGAAGGCGTATTAGAAATGGATTTCATGGGAACTCCTTTCTCTCGTACAGACGAAGGCAAAATCGCACAACGTAACTTTGGTGGACAATCCTATCCACGTACATGCTACAGTGCGGATAAAACTGGTCACGTAATTCTTCATACAACATATGAACAATGTCTTAAAGAAGGCGTACATTTCTTACAAGAATGGTACCTTTTAGATATCGTTGTAAAAGACGGTAAAGCTGGTGGTGCTATTATCTGGAACATGAAAAAAGGTAAAGTAGAAATTATCAAAGCTAAATCCATCGTATTATCTACTGGTGGTGCTGGCCGTGTATTCTGGACTCGTACAACTAACCCATTCCTTTCCACTGGTGACGGTATGGCAGTAGCTTTCCGTGCTGGTGTAGGCTTGAAAGATATGGAAATGATCCAATTCCATCCAACTGGCCTTGGTAAGACTGGTATCTTGATGTCCGAAGCTGTTCGTGGTGAAGGCGGATACTTGTTAAATGTTGAGGGCGAACGTTTTATGAAAAAATACGCTCCTAACAAAATGGAATTAGCGTCTCGTGACGTTGTAGCAAAAGCAATTGAAGATGAAATCGCAGCTGGTCGTGGTTTCAATGGAACTGGACTTGATGCATATGTAGTAGCTGACCTTCGTCACTTAGGACCAGAAGTTATCATCGAAAAACTTCATGGTATCCGTGACTTGGCTCTTTGCTTTGAACATTGCGATCCTTTAACAGATCCAGTGCCAATTCGTCCTACTTGCCATTACATTATGGGCGGTATCGACGTAGTTGACTACAAAACTTGTGCAACAGAAATCCCTGGTATCTTCGCATCTGGTGAAGCATCTTGTATCTCTATCCATGGTGCTAACCGTTTAGGTGGTAACTCCTTAGCTGACGGCGTTGTATTTGGTAAAGTATCTGGTGCAGGTGCTGCTGATTATGCGCAAGCTAGTGGATTTGCAGATTGCGATGCTGAATTACAAGCAAAAGCTGATGAGTGGGAAGCTAAATTCGTTGAAGTTACATCCCGTACATCTGGTCGTCCAGTAGCTGAAATTCGTGATGAATTGGCAGTAGCTATGTGGAATAAAGTAGGTATCTTCCGTAACGAAGCAGGTATCACAGAAGCTCTTGAAGTTATTGAACGTTTAACTAAAGAGTATGAAACTTGCTACGTAGGTGATTCCAACCGTACTTACAACATGGCATTCGTTAACTACGTAGAAATTAAATCTATGTTGACAGTTGCGAAAGCTATTGCATTAGGTGCGTTAAACCGTAAAGAATCCCGTGGTGCTCACGTTCGTGAAGAATTCCCTAAACGTGATGATTCCCAATATTTAAAACATACAATTTGGAAACTTGGCGCAAATGGCGAATACGAAATGTCTGAACGCGATGTAGTGTTCACTAAATACGAACCACAAGAAAGGAAGTACTAAGATGAGACAAATTACTTATCATATCCACCGCTTTAACGAAGGCCGCGCGTATGTACAGTCTTATACTTTCGATTATGAAGCAGACCGTACTATCCTTTGGGGCTTACAAAAAATTAAAGATACATTAGATCCAACATTAACTTTCGTGGCAGCTTGCCGTTCCGCAGTATGTGGCGCTTGCTCTGTGAAAGTTAACGGTCAAGCAATGCTTGGTTGTGAAGCTAAAATCGATGAAATTACAGAACGTTTTGGTTCTGACGAAATCACAGTAGCACCAATCGGTAACTTTGATGTGATCCGTGACTTAGTAGTTGACTGGGAAGCAAAAGTTAGCCGCTTGAAAGAAGTAGCTCCTTGGATTTTCGTAAAACCAGAATTCACTACTAAAACAGGAACTCGTCAAACAGCAGCAGATTTCAAAAAATTCGTTATGAACACAGAATGTATCCTTTGTGGATGCTGTGCTTCCGAATGTAATAAATTGTCTGCTAATCGTGAAGACTTCTTGGATCCATATGTATATACAAAAGCTAACCGCTTTGTAATGGATTCTCGTGATGTGTCCCCAATGGCGCATACTACACCAGCTTTCAACCATGGCTTGTGGAAATGTGTACATTGCATGAACTGTATCACTCGTTGTCCAAAACATTTGAAACCAGAAAAAGATATTTCCAACCTTCGCCGTGTAGCGACACAAGCAGGCTTGTCTAATAAAGGTACTCGTCATGCTATCGCATTCAAACAAGACTTGTTAAAAACTGGTCGCCTAAATGAAGTAACAATGAGCTTGAAAACAGACGGATTATTGGATTCCGCAAAACAAGGTCTATACGCTCTTCGTTTATGGAAACATGGCAAAATCAATCCATTCGAATTGATCGTACCTCATAAAAAAGTGAATGGTATTGAAGGTGTTCATACAATCGGTCGTGCAGTAGAGGAGGCTGGAAAATAATGAAATACGGATTTTTCCCAGGTTGCGTATTAGAAGGCGCATCTAAAGAAGACTACTTAGCAACCGTTGCAGTAGCGAAAAAATTAGGTATCGAAATCCAAGAATTAGACGGATGGACTTGCTGCGGCGCGTCCCACGTTCAAGATATCGATCCATTATTGACTCTTTCCACTAACGCTCGTAACATCGCGTTGGCTGAAAAAGAAGGTCTAGATATTCTTACAGTTTGTAACACTTGTACATTGATGCTTCGTGAAGCTAAAAAAGAGCTTGATGAGCATGAAGTAACTCGTCAAAAAGTTAACAACATTCTTGGCGAAGCAGGTATGAACTATAAAGGTACTAGCGAAGTAACACATTTCTTGTGGGTTCTTATCCGCGAATATGGTTTAGATAATTTGAAAGCAAAGGTGACTCGTCCATTAACTGGCCTTCGCGTTGCTGAATATTATGGTTGCCATATCCTTCGTCCAGAAGAAGAAATGGGTTTTGAAGATATGCAAATCCCAACAAGCTTGGCAGATTTGATTACAGCATTAGGTGCGACTCCAATCGATTTCTCCCGTAAATTAGATTGCTGTGGTTTCCATGCAGTATACCCTGCACATGATTCTGTAATGCAAATGACTGGTTCTATCAATGCAGATGCGCAAAAAGAAGGTGCTGATTGTGTCGTAACACCATGCCCACTTTGTCAAATGCAATTGGATATGTTCCAAAAAGAAGCAAAAGCAACTGTTCCAATGAATGGTGATATGCCTATCATCCACATGAGCCAATTAATTGGACTTGCATTGGGTTGCACTCCAGCAGAAATGGGTATGACTGATCGTCACTTGGCAAGCACTGCTTCCTTGAACCGTTTCTTATAATCAGAAATACAATCGTATTACACAAACTTACAACAGGTTGTCCTTCGGGGCAACCTGTTTTCTTTATCGGCTCTTTGTCAAATGTGGGGGCTACTTATATAAAAAGCGGGTTATAGGGGGCTTATAGGACAAAATGAGTTGGTTATAATATTGGTGATCCTAGTTAAATACTAGGCTCATTGAATGTTAAAGTTGTTTTAAAAACGTTGAGGTCGGATATAATGAGATGCATTTCCTAGTGGTAAACCAAGTCAAATATAGGGAGTATTGCGTAGTAATCTTTTTTAATATAGTAAATTACTATACTGTTGTAGGGTTAATATATCGAACATATATATTGAAAATATAGAACAAATATGCTACCATACTAGTATGGAGGAGGGATAGTATGGCAGTGTATATGTGCTTGGATTTGAAGAGTTTTTATGCGTCTGTGGAATGTGCAGATTTAGGGGTAGATCCTTTCACTACGCCATTAGTTGTAGCGGATGCATCACGTGGACTAGGGGCGATTACACTGGCTATTTCTCCGGCATTAAAGCAATTAGGCGTCAAGAATCGATGTCGGTTGTTTGAGATTCCCTCTACCATTGAGTATATGGCGGTAAGGCCTAGGATGCGACGATATATGGAAGTATCTGCCTCTATTTATGGTGTTTTATTGGACTATGTGGCACCAGAAGATATTCATGTGTACTCTATTGACGAGTATTTTATTGATGTGACTCCCTATAGCCGATTGTATAAGAAAACATGGTGGGAACTAGCATTGCTCTTCAAATATAAGGTATTAGAACAGACTCATATTCATGCTACAGTTGGATTAGGAACTAATTTATTTTTAGCTAAGGTAGCTCTCGATGTGTTGGCCAAGCATGCGCCACAGGGAATTGGTATTCTTAATGAGAAGCTATTTGAAGAAAAAATATGGCATCATCAACCGATTACAGATATTTGGCAAATCGGAAGAGGAATCGCAAGTCGGTTGCATAAGTATGGCGTAGTGGATTTACATGGTATTACGACTGTGCCTGAGGAACGCTGGTATAAGGAATTTGGGATTAATGCGGAGCTGCTCATTGACCATGCTTGGGGGCGTGAGACATGCACTATGAAAGAGATTCATATGTACCGACCAGCGAAACACTCTCTGTCGAGAGGGCAAATTCTGCTGAGGAATTATTCCTACGAGGAGTGTTTTGTCCCTCTTCGGGAGATGGTGGAATCTTTATTGTTGGAACTGATTGCAGAAGAAGCGCTGACGAAATATGTCTCCTTAGGGGTGCGGTATGCAGATAGAACGGTGAAAGGTACCGGTGGATCGAGACGGTTATCGAAGTATACGTGCTCCTTAGAGGTACTTTCACAGGCAGTATTGGAGCTATATAAAGAAACCACTCACCCTTATCAGGAGATACGGCAGTTGTCGGTGGGATTTGATGATTTAGTCAGTCGTGAGGCTGTACCTTGGGAAGAAGATTTGTTTTCTAAGTCTCAGGATAGAGAAGAAAAAGCATACCAAGTGGAACGAACCGTATTGTCGATTAAGGAAAAGTTTGGCGGTAATTCCATACTTCGTGCTAGCAGTTTGCAAGAAGAGGGGACCATGCAGTTTCGTAATACCTTGGTGGGAGGACATAATGCAACATAAACGACCGAAGATGACATTGTTACAGAGGGCTAAACAATTTATGCCTTTTGCGGCATTGAAGGGATTTCAAGAATTATTGGATGAAACAGCACGATATAAAGAGTGTCGTAAAGAGCTTTCAGAGGAGCAATTGGAAACGTTAGACAAACAGTGTAAGGGGCTAGTGATAGGAAATGTAGTCAGTGTGGTATATCACAATGGACGAGCCTATGACACGGTACAAGGGCGATTACAGCAAATTGATACAGTGTATCGAACGATGACCGTAGGAGACGTGCTTGTACCTATGTCTCATATTATGCGAGTTACCACTATCGGCTGAGTATTGACCATTTTTGTAAATCATGTAGAATGGTACATATAAGCCATGTGCTAGATATACGAGCTATGGCGAATACATGAGAACAGGATGGACATAATGAAACAGAAACGATATAAAGCGTATGGATGGTGGGCTGTAGGATTGAGTTTACTCTTAGCTTTGCTAGGGGTAGGCTGGAATATGTATGTGAAATATACAACGCCAGTGACGAAATATGTGGTAGAAGCAGGCGATTTTGAATTGCAAATCCCTAAGTTAGGCGTAACTAGTACAACGATTTCCTTAGCTTGGAATCCAGTGAATGATGACGGATTGGCGGGGTATGATATTTACGTTAATCAAGAAAAAGCGAAAGAAATTCGACCTAATGTAAAGGGCGCATCTATCATTCCTAGACTAGAGTTGGATGGATTAGAATCCGACACAGTATACTTAGTGCAAGTAAAAGCTGTGGATGATACGGGCGCTATCTTGTCTGATTCTTCCAAGGTGCCGGTCAAAACATTGCCTCGAGAACCACGGTTAGAGGCGACAGCCTATGGTGCTGTAGGGGATGGAATTACAGATAATACGGTAGCTTTGCAAAAAGCGATACGTGATACCCCTGCAGGAGGCATTTTACATCTCAGTAAAGGTGTATACCGAACAGGAACGCTATTCTTACATAGCTATATGACTTTGGAACTAGATGAGGATGCCGTGTTGATGGCGGTCAATGATAGTGCGGCCTTTGTGAAACCTAATTATGTGGTAACAGGAGGTACGCCGTATTTAGGGCTTTTACAATTAGAAGGGGATGACCAAGGTCCTATTGAAAGTGTTGTCATTCGTGGTGGTACTATTGATGGATATGGGTGGAAAGAAGATCTTTTACAAGAGGAGAATGCATCCGAAGCGGATGCAGTGCCGCAGGATGTGCTTGATCATACTGGTTTGTTAAGTAAGTCGGAAGTACAAGCAGCGATGCGTAGAGGGGCTAGTTATGAGAAAGGAAACACCACACGGTCTTCTTTAGTGGTGATCCATCATGGTAAGGATATTTTGATGAAACATACGGTGTTAAGAAATGCATCGGCTCACATGGTGGAGGCTACACAAGTGGACCAACTGAGCATTCAGGATGTGCGCATGGAAGGTATGTACAGTGGTGATGGCTTACATTGGGATGGTGTAGGGTTACTGACACAGAATCTTGTGATGGAACGTATGCAACAAGGGATTGTGGTATTAGCAGGACACCCTATAGGATCCAGTGTAACGGAGCAGTGGAATGCGTACAATTTACAGATTCATCATAGTCGCGTAGGCATTGTCTTTGCCAATACAGGAAATACTTGGATTCAACATATGTATTTACAAGGATTGACGATGGAAGATGTACTACTCGCTATGCGTGTTCATGAGACTACAACCATAGGAGGCGGCATTCGTGATATTGTGGTACGAGAGGCTCAATTACGAGGGATTGCACAACAAATAGATACAGGAAACAAACGAAATAGTCCTGTGGAATGGATTCGTAGTTCGGTAACATTTCAAAGGCAACAAAAAACAGAGGAGAGTTGATGGTTCAACTCTCCTCTATTGCTTGTTTAAAAACTATTGAATTTATTTTTGTAATGGATTGTGGAATAATCCTTGTATTTTCTTGCGACGGTTGCTAGGTACGTAGACTTGTAAAAATTTAGGTAATACTTCTAAGTCTACTGGTGCATCAGGGCCGATATCGCCATCCATGTTGGTGGACGCATCCATAGTGTCACACACCTCGATGCGAGCTTGTTTAACCTTCAGGATGGTTACATATTTTGAATTATAAATAGAACCGCTTAGAATGAGTGGCAAGATGAAGAATAGGTTCATAATGAAGTATTCTTTGAAAATAATAATGCGCATATATCCATCATCTACGGAAGCGGTGGGCATGAAATGCTCAAAACTAGAGACTACATTGGTTAGTAAGGCGATGACCAATGGAGACATAAATTCTTGGGTTCCTTCTTCGGTAGTGATGCGGAACTTATAATCCTTGGTTGTAAATAAGGCTTGTCCGCCTTTGGCAAAGTAGGCTAAGGGGCCCAGTAATTGTTTTTCTTTTGGAGTGACGGAGGCCACAACCTCAGGGATGACCCCGATGGCGATATTGTTGCAAAAAAACGAATCGTTACAACGCCCTACATCGACATGGCGGATGGTACTGTTTTTTAAGCCGTGAATAGCTTCTAATGGTTGTAAGGGGATGCCTAGAGCACGGCTCATATCGTTGACAGTGCCAAGGGGAATGAAACCGAATTTGGAGCGACAGCCAGCTTTTACAATGCCGTTAACAGTTTCATTAATAGTACCGTCACCGCCCATGCAAAAGATGGCGTCAAACCCTTCGTTGGAGGCTTCGATGGCAAAGCGGGTAGCATCGCCGGCTTGTCGGGTGAATTTTACTTCTAAACGATCAAAAAGTGCGCTTAGTTGCCATTGTAGTTCCATTACGTATCGGCGGGCCCGACCACCACCTGATACAGGGTTTATAATAATTAGACAACGACTCATGGTTGATTCCTATTCTATACACAGATACATTAGTTATTACTATTATATCACAGGGACATTAGATTTCATTGATTTTTAGGAGCTATTTCACGTATAATGAAAGAAATATGTTACGTATACCAAGACTAGGTACAAGTATAGAACAGTAACATCCTGGAGGGGGATTCGATGGATAAAACAGAAGAGTATCGTTTACATAGTATAGACTCAATTGGGCGATTGCCGCTGAGTGAACAAGTATATATGTCATTAAAGCAAGCTATTTTGACGGGTTCTTTGAAACCCAAAATGAAGTTAAGTGAAGTGCGTATTGCAGAGCAATTAAATGTGAGCGCTACTCCGGTACGTGAAGCATTTCGTAAACTGGCGAAAGATAATCTTGTGGTCATTAAACCTTGGAAAGGTGTTACCGTAAAAGGATACTCTCCAGAGGAAATTGTAGCTATGTACCAATGTCGTGAAGTGATGGAAGGCTTAGGAGCTAGACTTTGTGCAGAACGATGCACAGAGGAGCAGTTAACAGAGTTACAAGAAGTGTGCGATGCAGGGATTCATACAGAAGATCCAGAGGAACGTGTGGCTATTAATAGTCGCTTTCATACATTGATTGCAGAATTTTCTGGCAATGACCGGGTGGCAGATTATTTAGCGGATTTTCGGGAAATGGTAAATCGCGATATGTATATTAGTACGTCCGATAAGACACGTACCATCTCTTGCGATTTAGAACATCAACAAATTATGGAAGCTATCCATGATCGCAATGGACAATTAGCAGAAGAGCGGATGCGAGGTCATGTGCGAAATGCCTTTGTATTTAAAAAAGCTCATGCAGAGCTACTAGCAAAGCAAAAGGAGAAGTAAGAAACCTAGTTATTAAAGAGTTCATAGGTTACGATATTAATAAATTATAGCGTTATATATAAAAAATATATAAAAAGGCTAGGAATTTATAAAATCATGTGTTTACTTTTACACAATCATTTGCTATAATAACTCAAGCAAAGGGTTCACACTACCTTTGCTAGATAAAGATCTCTCTCTTTATCTACCTAACTTACAATAGGGAAGGGTTCATCTTATACCTTCCCAGGTAAAAGACCCTACTTTTACCGAAGGGGCGCCCCCCATTGCCCCAACAAAACATTTGAAGCTATTTCAAATGTTCTCTCTCTTTTTTCTCAAATACAAAGACCTCGGCTTTATTCTCTTGGCCGAGGTTTTTGTATTTTTTTACTTATAGGGAATATCTATATATAGAAGCTATTGTATATGTTTAGACAATGAATATATAGATAGCCCTCAGTAAGAACAAAAATACTTTATAAATGTGGGGAATATGATTGATGAAAAGCGGTAAAAATGCTATTATTAGAGGTGAACTTTGAGAGATTGATGTGTATTGAAAACACTTACTATATACAGTCTTTCTGTGGTCCTATATTACAATCCTAAGGAGGGTGAATCTCTTGCAAAAACGTAAAGATTTTATCTGGAAAATGGGCGGTCAACAAGGTGAAGGTATTGAAAGTTGCGGCGAAATCCTAGCGACTATTCTTGCCAAAGAAGGATATTCCTTGTACAGCCAACGTTTGTTTGCATCTCGTATCAAAGGTGGTCACACAACATTTGCATTACGTATCGCATTAGAACAAATTATGACAGTCGGTGAGCATATCGATTTCTTGGTAGCGCTTGACCAAGAAACTGTAGATATGCACGGTAAAGAAGTGCGTGAAGGTGGCTTTATCATTTGCGATAGCAAAGTAAATCCTAATTTTGAAGCTTTCACAGGCACTGGTGTAACATGCTTAGCATTGCCAATTTCTGAAACAGCATTACAACAAGGCTCCTTGTTGATGCGTAATATCGTGGCACTAGGTATGTCCGTTGCGCTATTGGGCTTTGAAACAGAGTTGTTCTTGACAGCTATTAAAGCTCGCTTTGCGAAAAAATCTGAAGATATTATTAACAAAAATTTACAAGCATTCCAATTGGGTTATCAATTAGTAAAAGACCAATTGGGTGATGTAGAAGTAGATACATTGGATAAACCAACACCAAAAGATCAAATGTTCTTGCTTGGTAATGAAGCATTAGCATTAGGTGCGATTGCAGCGGGCTCCCGTTTCATGGCATCCTACCCAATTACTCCAGCTTCTGAAGTCATGGAATACATGATTAAGAAAATGGATAAAGTTGGTTCTACTGTGGTACAAACAGAAGATGAAATTGCAGCTTGCATGATGGCTATGGGCGGTGTATACGCTGGTGTACGTGGCTTTACATGTACATCTGGCCCTGGTTTAAGCTTGATGGCGGAATCCTTGTCTATGGCATCTATGGCTGAATTGCCAATGCTGATCATCGATGTGCAGCGTTCTGGCCCATCTACAGGCATGGCTACAAAAGTAGAAACATCCGATATCGATGCAGCTTGCTACAATGCGCATGGCGACTATTCCAATATCGTAATTGCTCCAACAAGCATTGAAGAATGTTTCTATGAAATTCAACATGCTTTCAACTTGGCGGAACAATACCAATGTCCAGTTATTTTCATGCCTGATTTACAACAAGGCTTGAATAAACAATCTGTACCAACATTCGATTTGAACCGTGTTAGTATTGAACGTGGTAATTTGATGAAAGAAGAAGATTTACCAGCATTGGAAAATCCTAAATACTTCAAACGTTTTGAATTGACTGAAAGCGGTATTTCCCCTCGTACGATTCCAGGTATGAAAAACGGTCTATTCCTGTCTACTGGTCTAGAGCATAACGAAGAAGGTAAACCAGCAGAAGCACCTTCTATGCACGTGGCACAAACAGATAAACGTTTCCGTAAATTATCTACAGTAGCAGATGTATATGAACCATTCTTAAATAATGCAAAACATGAGGAAGCAGATGTTCTTGTCATCGGTATTAACTCTAGCCGTGGTGCTATCGAAGAAGCAGTGGTGGAATTAGAGGCAGAAGGCCACAAAGTAAACCATTTACAACTTCGTTTGATTAAACCGTTCCCAAAAGAACAATTGCTACCATTCTATAACAGTGCTAAAAAAGTTGTGATTTGTGAGCAAAATGCGACAGGTCAATTGACTAACTTATTCCGCATCAACATGCCGAATAAAGAAAAACTTTCTAGTTGCTTAAAATATGATGGTAATCCATTTACAACATCTTATGTAAAAGCGGCAATTAAGGAGGTTTTATAATGGCAACAGCAAATGAATATAGAAATGATATCCGCCCTAACTGGTGTCCAGGTTGTGGTCATTATGGGGTACAAGCAGCCATCGCTGATGCAGTAGCTGCTCTTGATATTGCGCCTGAAAAGTTGGCTGTTATCTCTGGTATCGGTTGTTCTAGCCGTATCGGTGGTTACTTCTATGCCTATGGTGCGCATACTACACATGGTCGTGCACTTCCGTATGCACAAGGTGTGAAATTAGCGAATGAAGATATGAACGTTGTGGTTTGCGGTGGTGACGGTGATGCCTTCGCTATTGGTATGGGCCATACGATCCATGCGTTCAAACGTAATGTCAATATTACGTATGTGGTTATGGATAACCATGTATATGGTTTGACAAAAGGCCAAACATCTCCTCGTTCTGACGTGGGATTTGTGACAAAAACATCTCCTCATGGTTCTTTTGAAAGCCCATTGCCAATCTGTGAAACAGCCATCGCTTCTGGCGCGACATTCGTGGCGCAAAGTTACATGGTAAACCGTGCGCAATTAGTAGACTTGATTAAACAAGGTATGCAACATGAAGGATTCTCTTTCATCAACGTGTTCAGCCCTTGCGTAACGTACAATAAACAAAATGGCTATGATTACTTCAAAGATAATCTAGTAAACTTGCCAGAAGGTTACGATCCAACGAACCGTGCGCAAGCATTTGCTACATTAGGTGAAACTAATGGTCTTGTAACTGGCTTGATTTATCAAGATACAACAAAACCATCTTTTGAACAAGCATTATATGCTGCTAACGGTGGTCCACATGCTCGTGCATTAGTACATGACGTGGTGAAACCAGATGCAGAGATGTTTGCAGCTCTTTGCAACGAGTTTAAATAGAAACAACATATCTCGTTTGAGGATATGAAATGTGGCGAAAAGCCGTACAACTTCAGAAAACTGCCCTACGCGAAAGTTTTCTTGAAGTTATACGGCTTTTTTTGCATTATCGTATTGTGTGGCGAGAAATGTTGTTTCTACTGGGGGGACTCGAGGGGGAGGGAAAAGCCGCAGCGCTTCTGAAAATTGCTATACGTGAAAGTTTTTAGTAAGTAACGTGGCTTTTCTTCGTGAATATTTTGGTGAAGTGATTCGGCTTTTCTTGGTGGATTGTTATGATGCGTACGTGTATTTTTGCTATTTTATAGTTTGTGGATTTTTGCTATACTGTAGATGTTACCTCCCCGATACTGGTGACAGGAAGGGGGTGTTTCGATGGAGTTAGTGCTCAATCTAATTATTTCTATCGTGGCAGGTATAGTCAGTTACTATATCTGTAAATGGCTAGATAGAAAGTTTAGAGGTAATTAGCCTAGAGGTAGCTCTCTGAAAAAAGCAGAAACCCCACAGATGCCACTGTGGGGTTTCTTTGTTTCGATGGAAACACTCAATCTATTGATGACTTTAGTATATCATAAATAAAGAGAATTGTCATCTAAAAGTAGAATCTTCTAGAGGTAACTGTGTGGGGTATCTGCTTTCAAAACCTCAATTGTATTGTTATAATGAGAGTATATTGAAATGAGGAGTGATATTGGCATGAAAGCTGTTTTATATACGATGATGGTAGCGGCGTTTTTGAATCCATTTGTATCGAGCTCTCTCACGATGTCTTTTCCAGATATGATGCAAGAGTTTGGGGCTACTACGAATGATATGGCATGGGTGGTGGAATCTTTTTTACTGTGCTGTACGGTGGCGGTGATTCCTGCTGGTAAGCTAGCGGACATCTATGGAAAGCGCAAGCTATTTTATGTAGGTAGTATTGTATTTACGATGATATCTGGGTTTATGTGCTTTGTTGGCTCAGTAGAGATGCTGACGGTGTATCGAGCCTTGCAAGGAATTGCCTTAGGGGTTGTATATACTACGTCTATGTCTATTTTAACTTTATCAGTACCATTAGAACGGCGCGGTTATGCATTTGGTATGATCGGAGGTATGGTCTATTTGGGATTATCCTTGGGGCCGGCCGTAGGTGGATTTCTAAATTATTATTATGGTTGGCGCAGTATTTTTGTGTTTACTACCTTACTAGGTGTTGTAGCAAATGTGATGGCTTTTCGCTCTTTGCATGAGGAATGGGTACATACACCAGATAGTAGTATTTCTACGAGAAGTTTACTTTTATACGCCTTGGGTATCAGTGCAGTGATGATTGGTATTACCGAATGGGTTCGATTTTGGTGGAGCGCCTATGCTGTGGGAGCTGGTATGCTAGCATTATGCCTATTAGGTTATGTGGAGTGGAATAGTAAAGATCCACTCATACCAGTTAGAATGTTCTTGTCTAATATAGTATTTACGATGTCCAGTATAGCTGCGATGATGAACTTTAGTGCCACCTTTGGTGTAGGCTTTGTATTATCTTTATTTTTACAAATGATTATGGGATTTGATTCTCGTATGACAGGATTGATTTTGTGCATACAAACCGGAATTATGGTGTTCTTGGCACCTCGCATGGGCGCACTGTCTGATCGATATAATCCCGCAGTATTTGCTCGTTGGGGTATGGTGCTTATCGGCATAGGATTACTTAGCATGGCTTATGGTACTTTCACTGAAAGCATGACAATCATTATGGTGAGCTTAGCTGTTGTTGGTATTGGAGTTAGTTGCTTTGCACCGCCGAATAATAATCTAATTATGAGTTCTGTACCGAAAGAGTACATTGGTTTTGCATCGTCTACCATTTCCACAGTGCGGCTATTGGGGCAGACATTGAGTATGGCACTTATAGGGATTATTCTTGCGTATACAATAGAAGGAAGAACGGCGCTACAAATGATGGAGTATAACAGTACTATCGCATTAGTTGTGTTTAGTATTATTTGCTTGGTTGGGGCGATTCCTGCTGGATGGAATAAAAAGAGTATATAATGCAAATGTACTTGATTATGGTTTTTTCATCATGAGATAACGAATAGTAGTGCATAGAGATTGATTAGAACAGCCATGTTGTTTCTAAAAACTTTCACGTAGGTCAGTTTTTAGAATTGACGTAGCGGTTCTTGTGATGCGCTAGTCTGATATAGTTAGAGAATTGAAAAGGCGCTTTCTGTTGCTGAGTGGTTGTCAACTACTAGTTGACAACCACTTTATAATTGTTGAACTGTCAACTAATAGCTGACAGTTGCCCCTGATTTTTGTATAATGATAAGGTAATATGGAATACCTTAACAGGTATGACTTTCACAATGGATGATCAAAGGATTTCCATGAAGAAACGGATTAGATAAAGGAGTTATAGTATGATTAATCGCTACACTCGTGAAGAGATGGGACATATTTGGAGCGAACGCAATGAGTTCGATACGATGTTATTAGTTGAAATTTTGGCATCGGAAGCGCAGGCAGAATTGGGGATTATCCCAAAAGAAGCGGCCGTAGCGATTCGTGAGAAAGGTGACTTTCAAGTAGAACGGATTCGTGAGATTGAACGAGAAACGAATCATGACATCATTTCCTTTGTCACTGCTGTAGGCGAATACGTAGGACCTGAGTTTGCGAAATACATTCATCTTGGCTTAACGTCCACAGATGTAAAGGATACAGCATTAGGATACATGATGAAACAAGCTTGCGACTTGTTGTTAAAAGGCTTGCGTAATTTCCGTGACGTCTTGGCTCGTCGTGCCGTAGAGTTCAAATATACGCCGATGATTGGCCGTACCCATGGTATTCACGGGGAACCGATTACATTTGGCGTGAAGCTAGTGAATTGGATGTCCGAAATTGATCGTGACATTGCTCGTTTAGAACAGGCTCGTCAATCCGTAGCGGTAGGTAAATTGTCTGGTGCTGTAGGAACATACTCTAATATCGATCCATTTGTGGAACAATATGTATGTGAAAAATTGGGTCTAGAACCAGTGAAAGTAGCTACACAAGTAGTATCTCGCGACCGTCATGCAGAATTGTTGTCCATGATTGCTGTTATTGGTGGTACCTTGGATCGCATTGCCTTGGAAATTCGTCATTTACAACGTACCGAAGTGCGTGAAGCGGAAGAGTATTTCAGTCCGAAACAAAAAGGTTCTTCTGCGATGCCACATAAACGAAACCCTATTACTTGCGAAAGAATTTGTGGTCTAGCTCGTATCTTGCGTGGTCATGCACAAGCAGCCTTTGAAGATCAAGCTTTATGGCATGAACGGGATATTTCCCATAGTTCTGTAGAACGCGTAATTTTACCAGATGCAACGATCACATTGGATTACATGATTCATCTAGCCACACGCACAGTAGATAAATTATTGGTATACCCTGAAAATATGATGAAAAACTTGAACTTAACAGGTGGTCTTGTATTTAGCCAAACGATTTTAACGCACTTAGTGGATAAAGGTGCTGTTCGTGATGAAGCCTATCGCTGGGTACAACGTCATGCTATGGCTCGTTGGTTAGAAGGCAAAGACTTCGCTACAGGATTAAAATCTGATCCAGAGATTGCAAAATACCTAAGTGCAGAAGAAATTGATGCCTGCTTTGATCCAACACCATTGTTACGTCATGTAGATACCATTATGGCTCGCTTTGGATTATAATAAGGGATGCGGATATATAATTAGAATAGTAAAATTAAGCGTTGACTTCAACATGTTATCAAACAAAAAAGGACGGTGGCTGCCGTCCTTTTTTACGTTCTACTTCTTGTACTACCCAGTATCCTCTGTGGTAACAAGCAAACGCGTTCACAATGCACAAGCATTCCCAATCGATTACTATTTAATGACGAAGGATATTACTGTTGACTAAATATCTTAGCAAATTTTATTCATGATGTCCTTTTGATGAGAAACGTAAAACTATAAAAAAGAAACATAAGTGAGGCTACTTTGTTATACCTGAAATCAGTTATATATCATGCATCTCACTTATGTTTCTTTTTATTTTTTATAGTTACATTTTAGACAGCTCTTATATGCAAGAAACTGAACATAGTATACCTTTATTCTACAGTGGTGTCTTTTGTAATCACATAGTAGTCAATAGGGAATACTTTCACATTTTTTACTCGTTTTGTTGTTACTACATTGGCACTTGGATAGTATAAGAAATAACCAGCGTTATCTTCTAGCAACACATTTTGAATATCCTTGACAATCGCTGTGCGTTCTTCTTCGTTAAATGTGGTTGTCATTTTATTAATTAACTCATCAACCTTCGGATTCGAATAGTCGCCACGATTGGATTTGGCACCACTTTTGAAAGCTAGGCTAAGGAACCAATATGGATCATTTGTGGACATTGTTACCCAGTTTGTTTCTCCCATATCAAAACCATTAGGAGCTAAAGTTAGTAATTCATCAGGACCTTGTACACGTTTTAATTCGACTTCAACACCAGCTCGTTTTAAATCATCTTGAAGTTTTTCGTAAACGCTACTATCTTTACCAAAAAGAGCTAACACTAAGTGTAATGGTTTGCCATCTTTCATGTAGGTATCACCTTGTTTTGTGTAACCAGCTTGTTTTAGTAATTCATCTGCTTTAGCTAAATCTTTATGTTGTTTATTTTTTAGCTCGTCAGAGCCTAGGTTGGCTGTTGGAGGGAATGGCGCACCTCCAGTAACGGCACCATTACCGATTACTTTTGCTAATGCATCATAATCGATCATATTTGCGATAGCTGCTCGTACGGTCGGATTTGATAATACATTGCCCTCTCGGACATTCAACTGTAGCATATATGTGCGAACCCCTGCGGACTCAATGATGTTATAATCACTCTTTTCAAATAAACTTCGATTAGCACTATCTACCTTTTGGATCATATCTACATCTTTAGACTGTAGAGCCATAGCACGTTTATTATTATCTTCTAGATCTTTAACTGTTAAAGAATCTAAAGCAGGTGTTCCACCCCAGTATTCTTTGAACTGCGCCAACTGAATTTCTTCTTTTTTTGTATGTTTTACAATTTTGTAAGGACCAGTCAAAATTGGCGTATTATCCATATCTGTTGTACCTTGTACATCTACGATGACAAAAGCAGGCTCAGTTAAACTAGCTAGTAAATCAACATTTGGTTCTGTTGTTTTAATAATTAGATTTTGACCATCCACTGTAATAGAGTCTATCTTTACAGCTTCTTTGGAACGCTTGCTCTCGGCGATTGTACGTTCAATAGATGCTTTTACCGCCATAGGCGTCATCATAGAACCATTATGGAATTTTACGTTTTCACGAATATGGAATTTCCATGTTAAAGGATCCACCACTTCCCAGGAATCGGCTAACTGAGGTTCAAATTTCATATCTGAACTTACCGTTGCCAACGTTTCACCCGCACCGATTCGTGTCAATGTCCACGCATCCCATTCATGTGTAGGGTTCAATGTTTCACCAAACCAATATAAACCAAGATTCAAATGCTTGCCAGTTTTGCTTGATTCATTAGAACCACAGCCAGCAATTAAACCGATAGCAACAAACAGCGTCATTGCTAGTGCAACCCATTTTTTCATATATCCTCCTTATAAAAAAACTTAATAATAACTATATTATACTGTATTTTTCTATAAAAGACAATGATTCTCATAAAAGCGGATATATATTGGAAGTGTATAAGTTGCTAAATGCTTTTGCAATTATATATTTAATCAGATATGAGGAATAAAATAAAAATGTTATATTTACAAAGAGAGGCCCTATCCTATATACTTTAATAGAGAATGTATATAAGAAAGGTGGATTGATATGGTACGGGTATTATTATATAAATTGGCATCTATGGTAGGTGTATTATTGGCAGTCACATTGGGAACGTTTCTCTTAATGCAAATGTCTTCTGTAGATCCAGTGTCGGCACGGTTTTATCTGCAAGGTATGACACCAGATCCCACTATAGTGGAACAAATTCGACAAGAGTTAGGCCTTAATGATCCTTGGTATATACAATATGGTCGTTGGTTGTGGCAAATGTTACATGGAGATTTTGGGCAGTCTATCTTCCTGAATGTACCCGTTGTAGATTTGTTGCAAAGTGCTTTGCCAAGGACCTTATCCTTGGTGGCGGTTTCCATTGGTTTAGGCAGTATCCTATCGATAGGGTTAGGAGGACTGGCAGCGCATTATAAAGATACTTGGGTCGACTATGTGGTGCGTATAGTATCTTTTCTAGCATTGGCAGTACCAGCATTTTGGGTAGGATTGTTGTTATTATATGCGCTAGCTGTGAAGATTCCTATTTTCTCTGTGACAAATACGAAGGGGTTAAGTGCTTACGTGTTGCCGAGTATTACCTTGGCGATTTGGTTTTGTGGCTTATACATTCGTCGCGTTCGCAATGCAGTGGTGCAAGCGTATGCATCGTTGCCGGTGATAGGAGCAAAAACGATGGGTATACGTACTGCATATATCTATCGTGATTACATCATTCCTCAAGTGCGCCTTGTGCTGTTATCCATGTTAGGGATTACGACCGGCGCTATGTTGGGCGGTTCTGCAGTGATTGAAACGGTATTTTCTGTCAAAGGGATGGGCCAACTCATGGTGCATGGTATTATTAGTCGTGATTATATTGTGATTCAAAGTTATATCGTATGGATTTCTCTAGTCTATGTGGTGGTCAATACATCGGTGGATATATGGATGTACTTACTTCATCCTGAAAGAAGATATGGAGGGCGCCCATGATTCGTATATGGAAACAAGATAAGGTGCTCTTAGGGGCCATTTTACTGACTATACTTTGGATGGGACTCTTTCTATTTGGTTCTCAGTTAGCTCCTTTTGACCCTAATGAGACAAATTTAGGGGCTAGATTACAAGATATAAGTGCAACGCATTTATTAGGTACGGACCAATTGGGGCGTGATGTGCTTTCACGGATATTATGGGGCGGACAAGATTCGTTGTTCATAGCCATATCCATCATTGCCATTAGCAGTATCATTGGCATTTGTATCGGTGGTTTGCTAAGTATGAGCCCTTGGTATATTGATGAATTGGGATCACGTTGCATCGATATGTTACTAGGGTTCCCTAGCATGATCGTGGCCATTGCCTGCATCGGTATATTGGGGCCGTCTGTGGAAAATATTATTATTTCACTGTGCCTAACTCGTTGGGCAGAATACGCAAAGATTACGCGGAACTTGGTGAATTTGGAAAAACAAGCACAATATGTGGTTGTAGCACGTATGTCTGGGGCGTCCTTATGGCGCATTATCCGTCGCTACATGATTCCCAATCTTCGAGGGACTTTATTGTTGGTCATCATTCAAAATATGGGGGACACGATTATTACGGTGGCAAGCTTTTCCCTGATCGGCATTGGTGTACAACCGCCTACACCAGAATGGGGTGCTATCTTGCTGAATGCTCGAGATTTCTTGCAAACAGCGCCTTGGCTGTTGATCTATCCAGGGTTAGCAATTTTTATCACTGTTGTGTTATTAAATTACATTAGTGATGCCTTACAAGATGGTAGGCATGTGTAAAGGGCCAAATATTAGCCCCAATTTGATTCTTATGTAATGACAAAGGATAGTACCATTGACTAATACAGATTTAGTAAGCGTAGACAATTTATCCGTCTCTTACGATGGAGTAAAGGTCGTGAAAGAAGTATCTTTCACGTTAAAACAGAATGAAACCTTTGCCATCATTGGTGAAAGTGGGTCCGGAAAATCTACTGTAGCGAAAGCTCTCTTAGGTTTGTTAGAACAGGCAGACCTAACGGGAGCCATCCACTATGGGGGAGATAATTTGCTCACTTATGGACCTAAGGAATGGCAAGGTGTACGTGGTGTACATATAGCCATGATTTACCAAAATCCAGGTAATTATTTAAACCCATTCAAACGCATTGGAGAGCAGATGAAAGTAATCTTAGCCTCCCATGGAAAGGCCTACGATGAAGGCGATATTTTGAACCTGCTAGAGGCTGTTTCCTTACCACGAGGAAAGGCATTGCTTGAGTCCTATCCATTTCAACTGAGTGGGGGCATGCAACAGCGTGTGGCCATCGTTATGAGTTTACTCATACATCCACAACTACTTATTGCAGATGAACCGACTAGCGCTCTTGATGTATTGGTGCAACAGGATATTGTGAAAGTCCTAGAAGAGGTGCAACAGCGCTTGCAGAATACGTTGCTGTTTATCACGCACAATATTCAGATAGCCCGTAGATTGGCGGATCGCGTAGGCATTATGCATGAAGGTGTGTTAGTGGAAATCGGTAAGACCGAAGAGGTTTTATCGAATCCGCAACATGAATATACGAAACTACTTTTACAGTCCTTGCAGGAGGTGAAAGTATGATACTAGAAGTTCAGGGCGTCAGCAAACTATATACCCGCAAAGGGGAAACGGTGACAGCACTGCAAGATGTGAGTTTGTCCGTGCAAGAACGAGAGCGTATTGGAATTGCGGGTGGCAGTGGATCTGGTAAAAGTACCTTGTTGCGATTACTGTCCTTGCAAGAAGAGCCAACTTCAGGGAACCTTTCTTTGTTTGGAAAATCTACCTCCCAATGGAAAGGAAATGAGAGAGAGCTCTATCGTTCCTTGCAAGTGATGTTCCAAAACTCCTTTCACAGCATTAGCCCTCGCATGGCAGTAGGTGAATTTATGCTAGAGCCTTGCGTGAATTTTGGGATAGGCACAAAACAAGAGGCGAAAGAGCGCTGTGAATGGTGGCTTTCAAAGGTGGGATTGGATACATCGGTGTGGAAGAAATACCGCCATGAATTGAGCGGAGGCCAGTTACAGCGATTGGTTTTAGCCCGCATGATGGCAGTCGGGGCTGAGCTTGTCTTATTTGATGAGCCGACGAGTGCCCTCGATGTGTGCAATCAAGCACGGGTCATCGAATTGATTCAAGATGTTTACGAAGAGCAACCGTTTACCTATGTGTTCGTCAGCCATGACCTAGGCGTTTTGCAAACTCTCACCGATCGTATTATTGTGATGAAAGAAGGTGCGATTGTAGAAACCTTGGCATCAAAAGATTTGGGATTGGCAACGCATCCGTATACAAAACAATTATTGGCAGCTAGCTGTGGGTAAATGGCTATCGCCTATATAGTAGCAAAGACCATAACATTTCCTTGTGAAAGTGTTGTGGTCTTTTTTTGATATAAATATTACCCTAGTGATAGCATGAATCGTAAAAAAATAGTATAATTGTATTTTAGAATATACGATATAAGTGATATAGAAGATGATAGGGAGGAACGAATGAAAGAAATCAAAGATATGTCGAAACTGACTTACACGCATGTACAAGGTGGTCAGTTTCGTTGGATAACGGTGAGTACCATCATGCTAGCATTGGGAACGATTTTGCATGCAGTATCGCCAAGTGTAGCAGGGGTGACGCCGAACTGGACTATAGCTACTTATTGCGTAGCTATCAACTTAACGCGTCCAACCCTTAGACAAAGTTTAGGTATTGGTTTGGTAGCGGCCTTGATTAATGTATTCACGTCAAAATCAGCATTGCCATATGGCAACCTGATTAGTGAGCCTTTGGGGGCTTTCACTTGTGCTGTGTTAGTGCATTATATTTCTAATCTGAAAATTGGTAGGCTAAATGTAATGCCGATTTTAAGTGCTTTCATCAGTACTGTAGCATCTGGTGGAGCTTTTATTACTTGCTTATATCTCGTGTTAGGATTGCCTAGCAATGTGTATTGGAATGCTATGTGGCCATTGGTATTGATGGTATCTCTTTGTAATGCCGTAGTGGCACCATTCTTGTACATTCCAGCGCAAAAATTATTGGCTCGTCAAACTGTGAAAGGGCAAGAATTGACAGACAGCAGTGATCACAGTGATTTACATATTGTACCGTCTGTGAAAGCACCGATTGTTATCGAGCATATGAGTTATCGCTATGGTAATCAAACGCAGTATGCCGTGAAAGACATTAACTTAGTGGTGAACGAAGGCGATTTCCTTGTCATTACAGGCCCAGCAGGCTGTGGTAAATCTACCATCTGTATGGCCATGGCAGGAGCTGTACCGAAGTTCTATGGGGGTACCATGGAAGGCATGGTATTCATCAATGGAAAAGCAGTGACGCAATTAGAAATTCCAGATGTAGCAGATGATATCGGTATCGTCTTAGCTGACTATGATACACAACTAGTGACCATGACAGTGGCAGAGGAAGTAGCCTTTGCCCTTGAAAATCGTGGCTATACAGCGGAGGCGATTCGAGAGCGTACAGCCATCGTGTTAGAACAAGTAGGCTTAACTGGATTGGAAGACCGCAATGTGTACAGCTTGTCTGGGGGGCAACGTCAGCGGTTGGCAATTGCCTCTGTGTTAGCTGTAAACCCATCTATTTTAGTGTTAGATGAACCGACTAGCTCTTTAGATCCAGAAGGCACAGAAGAATTATATCGCTTAGTAGGTTCCTTGAATCGTGACCATGGTATTACCGTTGTGGTTATTGACCACGATTTACACGCTGTCTTACCGTACGCAAATCGTATGGTATTAATCGATGGTGGGGAGCTAAAAATCGACAGCTCTGTAGAAGATGTATTGTCTTATATGTATGATACGAACACATACGTAGATGCATTGCCATCCTTATTTGTGACCTATAAATCCTTAGCAGCAAAAGGGATTGATTTAGATACACCATGGTTGTCTTTAGCATCTGCGCAGTCTAGTCTTATGAAAGGAGAACGCTAATATGTTGACAGTTGAAAATCTGCGCTTTTCCTATGTACCGGGACAAGATATTATGAAAGATGTAACTTTTACCATAGGAGATGGAGAATTCATTACATTAGGTGGCCGTAATGGGTGTGGTAAAACAACGGTAACTCGTTTATTAGTGGGTTTGGAAACACCCGTAGAAGGTAAGATTTCTTACGACGGCCAAGATATTACGAATATGCCTACCTCTGAAAGAGGACGTTTTATTGGCTATGTATTTCAACAGCCAGATCGTCAAATGTTCCGCCAGACTGTGGCAGAAGAGGTGGCATTTGGTCCTGAACAATTGGGATACGACAAAGCAACGGTAGACCGCATCGTACAAGATGCTCTAGAACGAGTAGGTATTTCCCATTTAGCAGAATCCTATCCATTAGGCTTACGCCGAGGGGAAAAGCAACGAGTAGCGATTGCCTCAGCGTTAGCGATGCAGTCTAAACTGTTGATTCTTGACGAACCTACTAGTGGACAAGATGGAACAGAAACAAAAGGTTTACTTGTGTTGTTACAAGAATTGCAAGCCCAAGATTTGACCATATTACTCATTACCCATGATATGGAAATTATGGCAGAATATTCTACACGAGTGATCATTATGGGATATGGCACAAAAGCCTTCGATGGATCCCCGGAAGAATTATTTACAAGCCGTGAGGACTTGTTGGAACTTGGTTTGACAAAACCGCCGAGTGTGGTGCTCAGTGAAACAGTGCCAGCCTTAGGGTATTGCAAATCGATGAAAGAGTTTGAACTGCGCTATGCAGAGTATGTGAAAGAGTAGGAGGAGACCGATGAAATTTGTACCATTAACAAAAATTTGGGCAACGATCTTCGTGTCCATCTTAGCCATTGCTATGAAAACTCCGGAATTATTGTTGGCATTATTCGGGGTAGAAGTACTGCTGATGCTTATCAGTGGTATTCTGTTCCGTCAATGGAAAGCATTATTCGCCTTAATTGGATTTTCTGCATTCTTAGGTATTGTACAGTATTTGGGTAGCTGGTCCGTGGATTCTGCGATTGTGACAGCATTGCGCATGTTGACAATGACCACTATCTTTATGATGCTCATCGTAACCACAAAAACACAAGATTTAACAGTGGCTCTTGTGCAACAATGTCGCATTCCCTATGCGTATGCCTTTATGTTTACAGCGGCTTTACGCTTTGTACCAGACTTTTTACGTGAAAGTAAAGCGGTGCAAGAAGCACAGGCCTGTCGGGGTATGTCGTTAGAAGGGAATTGGCTGACAAAGATTAAGTCCTATATGACGGTAATCCAACCGTTGATGTTGAAGTCGTTGAGCCGTTCGGAGACAATGGCATTGTCCTTGGAACTTCGAGGTTTTGGAAATCAGCAACATACATTTATGAGGAAAGTTAGCTTGCAAGCAGTGGATTATGTGGCATTCTTCGTGATGCTGGCAGTTACCTATGCTGTCATTCAGTATATCATCTTCTAAGCGTCACTGGTGATGCTATGTAGCCTGTAGGTCGTCACTTGTTTCTCTATGCAGCCTGTGGCGTTCTTAACTAAATATGATAAAGGGAAGAGCACGATGCTCTCCTGTTGATGATTGTCACGTTCAAACAATACTATATAAAGCAAATAAAGAGCACGGCACATTCCTTCAGAAACGGTATTTCATAATGTTTCTTCAGGAACATGCCGTGCTCTTTTAGGATAGGTGTAATTATGATATAAATGAACGTGACATTACCTTAGTTTATTTGGGGCACACCGTGCTCTTCTTGTATTTATTTTATTTAGGGAGTAAAGGAACGCCACAAGGCTGCTACTCGTAACGGCGTTCCTCAATGGATAGGAAGAGCACGGCATACCTCTCTCAAACCGTATTTCATAATGTTTGTTCGGAGGTGCACCGTGCTCTTTTTGCATTTGTGTGATTTGGGTGATTTGGGTAGTTATGGAACGCCACAAGGCTACTACGTCTAATTGCGTTCCTCAAAGGGACCGCTTATGACAGTATCATTTGCAATTTTACGCTTTGCTTAGTTTGCTTTAAATCTGTGGTAGTTCTTTTGTTGTAGTTTTGATTATTTTTAATAATAATTTTCAAAATTATTACTAAGGTACTTGAAATGGACATGGCTGTTAGTGCTATAATAGAATGAGGTAAGTTCGTGCAGGGGTTGAAAGGAGAATTGATGGATTATAAAGTAGCAGCTTCTTTTTGGACAGAGAAGGATAAAACTGCAAGAAAGATGGATCCACGTGAATTGCATGTTGAGATTGTTGATTTTTTGAAAGCCCATCATACGTGTGCTTTGTCGACGCATAGTGAAACGGGTGTTCGTTGTACTCCATTATCGTATACTGTGCATGGTGGATACATTGATATTTTCTCTGAAGGTGGTGAGAAATTCTTTCACTTAGAAGAAGATAAAAATGTATCTCTTACTGTGTTTGATCCTTATGAGGGTCCAGGCACGGCGAAGAGTGTTCAGATTCAAGGTGTAGCAACGGTGCTAGGCCCTGATGATGAAGAGTATGCTAAGGTACTAACAGAAATTGGTATGGAAAAATTATTAGAACGTGATGATGCATTGTATTTGATTCGTGTGAAATCGAATGAGATTGTTTACTTGAATGGTTCTTTGCGAGCACGTGGCTATTATATTCGCCAAGTCTTGGCGAGATAGGGTAGATTCTTTTTGCACATCTGCGTCAAGTATGATATAATAAGTAAAGACCGCCGTTAGAGGTTTCATCTAACGGTGGTTTTTATATTTAGAAATGGAGATAATTAATGAATATACAACGTATCTTACTGAGTGCGCTATTAGGAGCAACGTTAGTAGTGACGGCTGCTTGTGGTACTGACGCAGCTCAGCAAGCAAAATCTGAAGTAGGGAAAGAAGTGAAAGTAGAAACAAAAATGCCTAGCTTTGATGCGACGCCAATCGCCGATGAGTATGCAACGATTCATACGAATAAAGGCGATATCAAAGTGCGTCTATATGGTAGTAAGGCACCTATTACTGTGAAAAACTTTAAAAGTTTAATTGAGCAAGGATATTACAATAATTTAACCTTTCACCGTGTTATCGATGGATTCATGATCCAAGGTGGAGATAATAAAAAAGGCGGTCCTGGGTATACAATTCCTGATGAAGTAAGCAATGATTTACACTTTAATAAAATGGGGATCTTGGCGATGGCTAATGCAGGCCCTAATACAGGGAATGCTCAGTTCTTTATTACAGTGGCACCAACCCCATGGTTAGATAACAAACACACCATCTTTGGAGTGGTTGTACAGGGTATGGATGTGGTAGAAGCGATCAGTCGTGTGCCGAGAGATAAACGGGATACTCCAAAAGAACCAGTGGTGATTCAGTCTGTTGATTTAGCACCAATCCCAGCTGGTGAATAAGATGGAAGAAAAATTTTATACCTATATGGTGCGCTGTGCAGATGGATCTCTCTATACGGGATGGACTACAGATTTAGAAAAACGTATACGAGCCCATAATGGTGAAATTAAAGGGGGCGCCAAGTATACACGAAGTCGAAGACCGGTCACTTTGGTATGGAGTACTGCTTTCAGTAGAAAGCAAGAGGCTCAATCCATGGAACAGCAAGTAAAGCGCATGGAACGGTCCCAAAAAGATGCCCTCATTGCAGCAAATTGTGATATAATGAAATGATACAGATAGTGCGTGAATACGAGAGGAGGAATGCTAATGAAACGAGTCATTGTGTCCGTGAAAAGTACGCAACGTGATGCGGATGGAGAAGATACGGTGGTGGAATTAGTATCCTCTGGTAAGTATTATGAAACAGCCTTGGCGAAACACATCATTTATGATGAAAGTGAAGTCACTGGTTTGGGGAATACAAAAACAACCATTAAAGCTTATAAGGATTCGGTGGTACTCCTAAGAACTGGTGAATTTTCTATGCGCCATGAGTATCAACTAGGGAAGACTAACATTGCAAGTTTGGAAACGCCATATGGGGCGGTAGAACTAGCTATGTTAACCCATGAATTAGACATAGATTTGAAAGATGGCAAGGGCCATATTTGTTTAGGATATGATATCTCTGTTGGTGGTGAATGGCAATTTTACAACCAGCTATATGTAGAGATTCGGGAGGATGTACATTATGGACATGAAAGAAGTTTTGAAAGCAGCCATTAAGGATGCTTTGCAGATAGCTCTAGAACAAGGAGAATTACCAGAAGGTGCCTATCCAGAAGCACATTTGGAAGTGCCACCGCAGAAAGAATTTGGCGATTTTTCTACGAATATTGCTATGCAATCTGCACGGATAGCGAAATCCAACCCACGTGCTATTGCGGAAACGATCATTTCCCATATGAATTATGATTGGTTAACGCGCGCAGAAGTAGCAGGTGCGGGATTTATTAATTTCTTCCTAGCCTCTGATGTGATTTACGATACTTTAAAAAATATATTAACAGCTGGTGAAACATACGGTAATGCACCACTTCGTGAAGAAGATACTGTTCAAATCGAGTATGTGAGCGCAAACCCAACAGGATTGTTACACGTAGGTCATGGCCGTGGTGCTGCCTATGGTAGTGCCTTGGTAAATTTAATGCGTGCAGCTGGATATAATGTGTTTGCTGAATATTACATCAATGATGCAGGTAAACAAATTGACAACTTAGCGGCCTCTGTGAATGCTCGTTATTTGGAATTATTAGATATGAAACATGAGTTCCCTGAGTCTGGTTATCGTGGTCAAGATGTTATCGATACAGCGCAGGAATTGATTAATTGGAGAGGCGATTTCTTTGCAGTGCTTCCAGAAGAAGAACGTGTTCCATTCTTTAAAGAATTTGCTTTAACAGAAAAATTAAATGGGTTACGTAAAACATTACGTAATTTCCGCGTAGGGTTTGATCGTTGGTTTAGCGAGCGTAGTTTGCATAAAAGCGGTGAGATTCGCACATTAGTGAATCAGTTATTAGAATCTGGCGGAATGTATGAAAAAGATGGGGCTTACTGGTTGGCATCTATGCAATATGGAGATGACAAAGACCGTGTAGTTATCCGTGATAATGGAGAGCCAACATACTTAGCCGCAGATATTGCGTACCACAAAGATAAATACGAACGTGGTTACAAACAATTAATTAACATTTGGGGTGCTGACCATCATGGTTATATTGCTCGTGTAAAAGCAGCGATGGAAGCGCTTGGATTCAATCCAGATAAATTAGAAGTTCTGTTATTACAAATGGTATTCTTATACCGTGATGGGGAACTTGTAAAAATGTCCAAACGTACTGGTGAAACCATAACTTTGGATGAATTGATTGAAGACGTAGGAGTGGATGCAGCAAGATACTTCTTCTTGATGCGCTCCTTAGATAGTCAATTGGACTTCGATATCAACTTGGCATCCTCTAAATCTAACGACAATCCAGTGTACTATATCCAGTATGCACATGCTCGTATTCATAGTATTTTTGGGCAAGTAAAAGAAGCAGGTATTGCCTATGGTGACTGGGCAAATACATCTTTCACAGCATTGCAAAGTGAACAAGAAGTGGAATTGATTAAAAAATTAGCGGCTTATCCAGAAGAAGTTCAACTATCTGCTAATAATAAAGCGCCACATCGTATCGCTAAATACTTGTACGATGTAGCAAGTCTATTCCATTCCTTCTATAAACAAGGTCGTATCATGGGCGTTGAACCAGAATTGCAACAAGCTCGATTAGGCTTGATTACGGCAACAGCACATGTATTACAACATGGTCTTGGTATCTTAGGTATTTCTGCTCCTGAAAAAATGTAATCAGAAGCGCATAATTTATTAGGGAGGCATCATGTCAACAAAGTATATTTTCGTAACAGGTGGCGTCGTATCATCATTAGGTAAAGGCATTACTGCAGCATCCTTGGGACGTTTGTTGAAAAACCGTGGATATAAGGTGACAATTCAAAAATTTGATCCATATATTAATATTGACCCAGGTACAATGAGTCCCTATCAACATGGTGAAGTGTTCGTCACTGACGACGGTGCAGAAACTGACCTAGATTTAGGCCACTATGAACGTTTCATCGACATTAACTTAGGTAAAACATCCAATATTACAGCTGGTAAAGTGTATTGGTCTGTGATCAATAAAGAACGTAAAGGTGAATATCTTGGCTCTACTGTGCAAGTTATCCCTCACATTACGAATGAAATCAAAAATGCTGTGTTCCGTGTAGGTAAAGAAGACAATGCTGATGTGGTAATTACAGAAATCGGCGGTACTGTAGGTGATATTGAAAGCTTACCGTTCTTGGAAGCTATCCGCCAAGTGAAAAAAGAAGTGAACCGTGATGATGTGTTATATATCCACGTAACATTGGTACCATATATTAGTGCAGCTGGTGAGTTGAAAACAAAACCAACACAACATAGCGTAAAAGAACTTCGTGGCATCGGTATTCAACCAGATATCATTGTATGCCGTACGGAAAAAGAAATTTCCCGTGAAATGAAAGATAAATTGGCATTATTCTGTGACGTGGATCCAGATGCTATCGTGGAAAACCGCACTTGCAGCACGATCTATGAAGTGCCTTTGATGATGCAAGATGAAGGATTAGACAGCATTGTTGTACGCAAATTGAACCTAGAAGATCGTCCTGCAGATATGACAGAATGGAAAGAAATGGTTCATAAAATCTTACATCCTAAACAAGAAATTACCATCGCTCTTGTTGGTAAATACGTAGCATTACATGATGCGTACATTTCTGTAGCAGAAGCGTTGGGTCATGCAGGTATCGTAGAAGATACAAAAGTGAACATTAAATGGGTTGATTCTGAAGCGGTAGAAGCTGAAGGTACTGATTTAGCCGAAGTATATAAAGATGTAGATGGTATCTTAGTACCAGGCGGTTTTGGTTGCCGTGGTGTAGAAGGTAAAATTTCTACGATCCAATATGCTCGTGAGCACAAAGTGCCGTTCCTTGGCATTTGCTTGGGCATGCAAACATCTGTGATGGAATTTGCTCGTTCCGTTTTAGATATGAAAGGCGCTACTTCCACAGAATTTGATGAAAGTTGCCAGTTCCCTGTAATCGACTTAATGGACGACCAAGTAGATGTAGATGAAAAAGGCGGTACAATGCGTCTTGGCGTATATCCATGTAAAACAGTACCTGGTACAAAAGTACATGAAGCATACGGCGAAGACTTGATTTACGAGCGCCATCGTCATCGTTGGGAATTCAACAATGCCTATCGTCAACAATTGACAGATGCAGGCTTGATTATCTCTGGTACATCCCCTGATAATCGTCTAGTAGAATGCGTTGAAATAGCTGATCATCCTTGGTTCGTAGGCGTACAATTCCACCCAGAATTGAAATCTCGTCCAAACAATGCACATCCATTGTTCAAAGGATTTGTGAAAGCGGCCATCGAAAATAAAAAATAAGACATAGTGAGTATGTAATATAGAAAGGACTGTAACGAGAATACAATAGATTCTGGGTGCAGTCCTTTTGTATGAATTGATGGAGATAATCTTGTAGAACTAATTATAAAATATGAATTGTTTGTAACACCAGTGACAACATATATCTTAGAAGATTTTTATAAAAATGATGAATGTTAGAGGCGTCTGTATATTTTGTGCTAGAAGGTGGTGATGGTATGGTATTGCAAAATAAGTTGGGAATCACTAACTCTGTAGAACTTGCTAGAGAGGAAGAGCGGATTAGTAAGAAGAAAGCTTTAAATCTGTTTGATACTACTGTACTAGAGAAGTATCCTGTAGGTTCTTTTGTGCAATTAGCTGCGATACACAGATATTTATTTGAAGGTATCTATGACTTTGCAGGAAAAGTTAGGCCTGTAAATATAGCAAAAGGTAATTTCAGATTTGTGCCTGTTATGTATTTACAGGCTGCCCTTAAAAGTATAGAGAACATGCCACAATCTACTTTTGATGAAATTATTGAAAAATATGTGGAGATGAACGTGGCACATCCTTTCAGAGAAGGCAATGGAAGAAGTGCTAGAATCTGGCTAGACCTAATGTTGAAACAGGAATTGCAACTTGTGGTAGATTGGAGTCTGATAGACAAAGATGATTATTTGCTAGCCATGGAGCGAAGTCCTATTAAAGATACTGAAATCAAGCATCTATTAAAAAATGCTTTAACTGAAAGGATAGATGATAGAACAGTATATATGAAAGGAATCGACTATAGTTATTACTATGAAGGGTATACTTTGTATAAAACAGAAGAATTGTAGGCTAAAATCTATAGAAGAAAATACAAAAACAATACGATGTATATCTATTGTTAGGGTAATATGATATGTATCATGTATTGTTTTTTATCCCAAACAGTGCTATACTTAAGAGACAAAAAGAAGAGCCGTCAACGTGTGCTGGCGTTAGGCTCATCTCAAATGCGTAAATTGATGATGCCTAACGTATAGAGGGTGCGAACCTCTTTCGTTAGGCTTCATCATTAATTATTTGAATAAATCAATGATTTGTACTATTAGTTTTAAAATCAAAATCAATACATTGACTTTTTTAAAAAACTTTTTCATAGTACCACCTCCTCCTATAGAGTAGGAAGAGATGAGCCCAACGCACGTTGAAGACTCTTCTATAATTGCATTATAACAGAGTTTATTCGTATTGTGTATATGCCAAAAATAAAAAATACATTAGTCTATTGACAAGCGACTCGAAATGCTATAGAATAGTCTTCAGTTACATAAAGTAAATGCGATGAACAGGTATAAAGATATAGTTAGTTGCTTTCAGAGAGCTACTGGTTGGTGCGAAGTAGTAGAACGGTTATATTGAAACTCCCCTGTGAGCAGCGATGGTGAAATCAAGTAGTCATCGACGGTAGTTCCGTTATAACTGTGAGAACCAACTAGGGTGGGACCGTGTTATTGAATGATAATGCCCCTTGATGTGCACTGCATATTGAGGGGCTTTTTTGTATCATAGGTTGTACTAGTTGCGTCCATACGTTTCTAGTATTTTAGTAGTCATTAGATATATACTATTAAGATTGAAAGAGCATAGCAGGCCTTTAGTACAAGCCGTATCTAATTTATTAAAGAGTTAGTGATCTAGTATAAGAGGCTAAGAATGAGATTGTTTAGAAATTCGGTATAGATAGTACAGTCTATGCTGCTGAATATTCTAGCATGCTATACTCAATCATACATAATACTAGATTATCAATTAAGTATTAGAAATAATAAGGACCAACAGGCAACGAGCATACACAATATATAACGCCCCTAGGGATGCATAGTCATCTCTGGGGGCGTTTTTCTATTCTCTGAAAGCAATTTCAGCGGCACGTATTCAAAACCACCATAGGAATGATTTTATCAAAGGTGAGATATGGAGGCCACATATTCAGTTTTCTTAAAATCATTCGTTAGAATAGAAATACGTACAGATATAGATTAGTCAGAAAGAGGAATCATCATGGACAACAGAATTTATTTTTTTGATACTACACTTCGCGATGGAGAACAAACACCAGGTGTGTCCCTTCAAACACCAGAAAAAGTAGAAATTGCACAAGCTCTTGTGCGCCTTGGATTAGATGTCATCGAAGCGGGGTTCCCAGCTGCATCGGAAGGCGACTTTGAGGCGGTATCTACGATTGCTAGAGAAGTGCGTGGATGTACCATCGCAGCCCTTGCTCGATCCAATGAGAATGATGTGACAAAAGCGGCTGAAGCACTTGTAGGTGCAGAGCGTAGTCGTCTTCATGTGTTTATCGCTACTAGCGATATTCATCTAACATATAAATTGAAAAAGACTCGTGAAGAAGTGCTAGACATTGTGAAACACATCCTTGAGTTTGCAAAAGGTAAGTTTGATGAAATCGAGTTCTCCGCAGAAGATGCATCTCGTACAGATTTAGATTATTTATGCCGTGTCTTTGAAGTGGCTATCGAAGGTGGTGCATCGATCTTGAACGTACCAGATACAGTAGGTTACATGACACCAGAAGAATTTGGCAATCGTATTCGCTACATTAAAGAGCATACGAAAGGCATTGAAAAAGCAATCATCAGTGTACATTGTCATAATGACTTAGGCCTTGCGAATGCGAACACGTTGGCAGCTATCGAAGCAGGGGCTCGTCAAGTAGAATGTACTATGAATGGCTTAGGCGAACGAGCTGGTAATGTGGCTATCGAGGAAGTCGTGATGGCTATTAAAACTCGTCATGACCACTATCCATTCGATGTTCATATCGATACACCTTTGTTTACACGTACTAGCAAATTGGTGAGCAAACTTTGCGGAGTTGCTGTATCTCCTAATAAAGCCATCGTAGGTGCGAATGCCTTCGCACATGAGTCTGGTATTCATCAACATGGTATGTTGAACAATCCAACAACTTATGAAATTATGACACCGGCTAGTGTAGGGGCAGAAAAAACGTCCATCGTATTGGGTAAACATTCTGGTCGTCATGCCTTTGAAGATCATCTAGTGAATTTAGGCTTTCAATTAGAAGAAGAACGAGTGAATGAGTTGTTCGTTCAATTCAAAGCTTTAGCAGATAAGAAAAAACAAGTCTACGATGAAGATATCTACGCTTTAGTGATGGATACAATGCATCACGAACAGGCATTCCACGTGGTACAACACGATTACCATTCCGATCAAGCTGGATACGTTCTTGCTAGCATTCGTGTGTTAACTCCGAATGGGGAACGTATGGATGCTGCTGTCGGTGATGGCCCAGTAGATGCTTCTTTCAGAGCTATCGAACGATTAGTGAACACACCATTTATATTGGAAGATTTCCAAATCCGTTCCGTAACAGTGGGTAAGGATGCCCTTGGTGAGGCGGTTGTAAAAGTCAATTATAATGGCCGCAGATTCCAAGGCCGTGGTATTAGCACAGATATCGTAAAATCTAGTGTAAATGCCTATATTAACGCAGTTAACGCCATTTATTTAGCAAAAGAATTAGAACAAGAGTTTGGAAACCAGGAGGGTTAATGTCATGGGTATGACCATAACAGAAAAAAATATGGCTCGTCATGCAGGGCTAGCAGAAGTAAAAGCAGGTCAAATGATCGAGTGTCAATTAGATTTCATCTTGATGAACGATATTACATTTCCGCCAGCGAAAAAAGAGTTTGAAAAAATCGGTAAACCTGTATTCGATGCAGACCGCATTTATTTAGTACCGGACCATTTCACACCGAATAAAGATATTAAATCGGCTACGCAAGCCAAAGTGATGCGCGATTTCGTGCGACAACATCAGATTACGCACTATTTTGAAGTAGGTCGTATGGGGATTGAGCATGTATTGTTGCCAGAACAAGGTTTGATTGGGCCAGGGGAAATGATTATTGGTGCTGACTCTCATACTTGTACCTATGGAGCATTGAATGCCTTTGCTACCGGTGTTGGTTCTACAGATGCTGGGGTTGCTATGGCAGAAGGCAAAACTTGGTTCAAAGTGCCAGAAACAATCAAAGTCGTGTTAGAAGGAAAACCTGCTAAATGGATTTCCGGTAAAGATATTGTATTGGACTTAATCGGTAAAATCGGTGTGGATGGAGCTCGTTACAAAGCCCTTGAGTTCCATGGATCTGGTGTGCAATACATGACAATGGCAGACCGCTTGACGATCTGTAACATGGCTATTGAAGCAGGCGGTAAATGTGGCGTATTCCCCTACGATGCAGTGACAGAGGCGTATATCCAAGGTCGTATCATACGTCCTATCGAACCAATCGCAGCAGACGAAGATGCAGAGTACTGCCAAGTGGTAACCATTCAATTGGACGAATTAACTCCAGTGGTGGCGTATCCACATCTTCCTTCCAATACGCATTACATGAAAGATATTGTGAAAGAAGACCGCATTCAAATCGACCAAGTCATCATTGGTTCTTGTACGAATGGTCGCTTTGAAGATTTAGAAATGTGTGCAGAAATTTTTAAAGGTCGCAAGGTAGCGGACTTCGTGCGTTGCATCGTAATCCCAGGATCCCAAGATGTATATAACCAAGCTGTGAAAGCAGGCTTAATGGACATCTTTATCGAAGCAGGTTGTGCTGTAAGTACACCAACTTGCGGTCCTTGCTTAGGTGGTTACATGGGTATCATGGCAGAGGGAGAACGCACTGTGTCTACCACAAACCGTAATTTCCGTGGCCGTATGGGACACGTGGACAGTGAAGTATATTTAGCAAGCCCCTATGTGGCGGCAGCAAGTGCAGTAGCAGGGTATTTAGCAAGCCCTGAGGAGGTATAATATGGCAGACTTTCAAGGAACGATTTGGCGCTACGGCGACAATGTAGATACAGACGTAATCATTCCGGCGCGCTACTTGGCCATAGCGGATATGGCGGAACTAGCAGAACATGCTATGGAAGATATTGATACGACCTTTGCACCGAATGTGAAAGCTGGTGAAATTATGGTAGCTGGCAAAAACTTTGGTTGTGGTTCTTCTCGTGAACATGCGCCAGCGGTAATTAAAGAAAAAGGTATTTCCTGCATTGTAGCAGATAGCTTTGCTCGTATCTTTTTCCGCAATGCTATCAACATCGGTTTACCTGTGATCGAAATTGGCGATGCAGTAGACCGCATTCAAGAAGGTCACGAAATCGCTGTGGAAATGGCCACAGGTGTTGTCCATAATGTGACTACCGGTGAAAGCTACCAGGGAACGGCATTACCACAATTTGTGCAAAATATTGCTAAAGCAGGTGGATTGGTAAACTTTGCAAAAACAAGACAAAACTAATATATCTAATAGGATGCCCTAGGCAACTACTATTGATTAGCCTAGAGGTATTCCCTATAGTATGGGTACTAACTAGGTAGAATATCTTGGTATATTGTAGATGTGTAGAGACTTTTAAAAGAGGAATACTATGAGTGAAAAACAAATTGTCCTAATTGCTGGCGACGGCATTGGGGAAGAAATAACAAATTCGGCGCGTGCTGTGGTGGATGCAGCTTTTGCCAAAGCTGGTGTAACAGCCAACTGGATTGAGAAAAAAGCCGGCGGTGCGGCTATCGATGCCTTTGGTGAACCATTACCACAAGATACTATCGATGCATGCCAAGCAGCAGATGCTGTATTATTAGGTGCTGTAGGCGGCCCTAAATGGGATGATGTAGATCCGTCCATCCGTCCAGAAAAAGCTATTCTTGGTCTGCGCAAAGCATTAGGCTTGTTCTGTAACTTGCGACCAGTGAAAATCTATCCAGCATTGCGTGAGTTCTCTCCATTGAAACCAGAATTGGTAGAAAACGTTGACTTCGTCATCGTTCGTGAATTAACAGGTGGTATCTACTTTGGGGAACGGGAAGAAGCGCAAGGAGAAGGTCCGAACGAATTTGCTTGGGACAAAGAGACCTATGCTCGTTATGAAGTGGAACGCATCATGGACGTAGCAGTAGAAACAGCTCGTAAACGATCTGGCAAAGTGGTGAGCGTAGATAAAGCTAATGTATTGGCGTCTTCTCGTTTATGGAGAAAAATTGCGAAAGAAAAAGCAGAAGCGAATCCAGATATCAATATGGATTACTACTATGTAGATAACACAGCTATGCAATTGGTAACAAACCCAGGTCAATTTGATGTACTAGTGACAACGAACTTATTTGGAGATATCTTGAGCGATGAAGGGGCTGTTATCTCTGGATCTCTTGGTTTATTGCCATCTGCTTCCATTGGTACAGGTACTTCCTTGTATGAACCAATCCATGGATCGGCACCGGATATTGCAGGACAAGGCATTGCCAATCCATTAGGTACGATTTTGTCTGCTGCTATGATGTGTCGTTACTCCTTGGACTTGCCAGAAGTAGCAGATTCCATCGAACAAGCAGTGACAGCCGTTCTTGATGCGGGCTATCGCACAGGTGATATGTACCGTGAAGGATTCACGAAAGTGAATACACAAGGCATGACTGACGCTGTCATAGCGCACTTAGGATAAGATGTAAGAGTATATAAGGTATAAAAAATCGCGGCACACTCCTCCACAAACTGATACTATCGTTAGGTTTGCTCCGGAGCATGCCGCGCTTTTTTATGTATGTTATTAGTTAGATATCGCCGATACTGCTTAGCCTTTGTGCGCTATGGTGGGACTCTAGGGAGAAGCGGATAAGTATGATTCTAGGAAAGAGATGATGGTCTGTACATACCAATTTCACAAGAAATATATATATATTAGTTAAGGTTTCATGTACTTTTGTGTATAATAGTGTACATATGTCAGTGTTGGGAACGGAATGTAGGAGGAGTTACTATGTCAGATGAACGAGTTACAGATCTACAGTTGGCACACTCTGTGCTAGGCTATACTGGGGTTCCAGGGGCCTATGCCTATGAAGTGCTGCAGAATGTACTTTCAAAATATATAGAAAAGGGTGGCTCCGTGGAAGGACAACGGATTGAGCGCTGTCAAAGTCATCGTGAGCTCGTACAGGCTGTCCACGAAGGACGCATCGATTATGCCATATTGCCTATTGAAAATTCCATCGTTGGTGAAGTGCGGGATAGCACAGATTTAATCAAAGATAAGAATATCCACATCGTGGGAGAAGTACGCCACCGTATTAGCCATAGTTTATTGGGCGTGCAAGGTGCTAGCCTAGATACGATTCAAGAGGTGTACTCTCATGAGCAAGCCCTCATGCAATGCTCACAATTTTTGGCGACTCACAGCTCGTGGCAACTAAGTCCTATGAACAATACAGCCATGAGCGCGAAATATGTAAGTGATACCCAGGATATAACGAAAGCATGCATTGCCAATGCATCTGCGAAAGAATTATATGGTCTCACATTGTTGGCGCCAGACATTGCAAACTTTAAGGAAAACTTTACACGATTCTTCATCATCACTCACAAACAGGTAACAATTCGTGATGCACACAAGTTGAGCATCATCGTACAAACACCGAATACGCCAGGGGCGTTGGTGAAAGTGTTACGAGTCTTTGAAGATCACCAATTGAACATGGTGAATATCAAGTCACGACCATGTATGCACACGCCGTGGGAATATTTCTTTTATATTGACATCGAAGGGGAAGATCGTGAAGCAGAAGTGCAACAAGCTTTAACAGAAGTTCAAGATCTGTCTAATTACTTACAAGTCTTAGGACATTATAAAATCTATGATGTACTGTGAGGGTTTCAACAGAACTCTGGTGCCATAGAATACTAATATAGAGACATGATGGAAACCTTGCTATTTCTAGATGCTGTAATGCTAGGTAGTATAATAGTAATTTAAAAGTTTCATGAAGTTTCGGAACATCTCTTGCTCACAGAAATAGAGATATGATACTATATTTCTATAAGTTATATAGAAATATGTAGATATACTATATAGATGTGCTAAGAAAATGCTCTATGTAAATGTAGTGTGCAAATCTAGTACATAAATGTAATGTGCAAATACACTGAGCAAACGCAGTATAGGTTCCCCCTATTTCTATATACGAATTACGAATGTGAAAATTAAGTAAGGAGACATAGTATGAAACGAAGCATTATTTCTTTTTTAGTAGGCGCCATTGTGACGGCATGTGCTATGGGTTGGTTTTGGTATCAAGACCGTGAACAGTACACACGTGCCATCCCCGCTGTAAAAGGGGCTATCCAAGTGACGCCAGTGGTGAATGGAACGCCAACAGGAGCGACAAATGGAGCAGTGGCACAACAAGCAGGAGCCGTAGCCCCACAAGCAACGCAGCAACAAGTGCAAATCACACAAGAAAAAGCGATGGAAATCTTTAAAACAGCATACCCAGACTATCGCATTGAAAAAGTGAAGTTCGATACAGACAATGGTCGTCCGCACTACGAAATCGACGGAGAAACATTAACTCGTGAAGTAGAAATAAAAATTGACGCTTTCACAGGAGACATCTTCCAAATTAAAGAAGGTCATTAATATTTTGCTACAAGACAATGAATACCTAACCTAATTACTAGGCTAGGTATTCTTTCATTAGTAAAGGAAATGATTGTATTAGTATTGCAATCGGCAAATAAATGGGTTTCTAACGACATCATGAATCATTTTCTAGTAGTACATTTTAACGTACTGTGTTAGTATGGATTATAGAAGGTTCGGAAAACTATCTGCATATAATGTAGATTTATTTGGTGTATAGATGCTAGTACATCAAAGATAAAGTTTAGAAAATAATGGGAGGAGACCTTAAGAGAGTTAGAAGTTAGCATATCAAATTTGAGTAAGTAAAGCAGAATGGAGGGATTGTATGACAGAACTACACATGTATTTAGCGTATTTGACAGCATGGACCATATACCAATTGTGGTCAATTCACAGATGGATACAATCGGAGTCAAAAGAGGAAAAAGCCGAGAATGCGGGTCATGCATTGCAGGAGGTTTTAAACTTTATTTCGCCTAAGGCAGTGGCTGGGTTGGCCATGAGCGGAATCATTTTTACCGGGGCTGCAGATGTGTTAGGCATTTTGCTAGTGAAAGGCTTCATACGAGACCCTCAATGGCTAGATACTTTGCTAGTCGGCCTCGTTTGCGTAAGTATTATAGTAGGCATCCGTTCTGCTATTGAGGCGTATCGCATTGTTCTAAGTGCATCTAATTCTCGTCAACCAGATCTCTTTTTAGTGCGCCATGAAAGACTATTTAAAAAGGGGCGTATGAACCTAGAGGTTATTGTGAACTGGATATTACATATTTTATATGCGGGATTTGCCATTTACACGATTGTTATACTTTTACAAGTATTGCATATTTTATAAGAAAATTTGTCATTAATGTTTATAGGATATTAGCAAAAGTTGTGGTGGTCTGTTATAATAAATTGATTACATTAAATATGGTTAGAGCATAGCAGTGCAAATGACAGCATATATACAAATCAATTAGTAAGAAAGGCATTGATAATGAACGTAAACAAGAAAACAACAATTTCTAAAGAAGAAACGGCCGTGATTGAACATTTAAAAAACTCCTATGATGAATTGGTATATCCTTCAAAATCCTTTGGAGTAACCTCTATCAACAGTTTAGAAGCAAAGGCAAAGTTATGGGGTCTAAATCCAGTTCCAGCGAAAGAGGCTCGTGTTTTAGAACTGGGCTGTTCTATGGGAGGCAATATTATTGGTCAAGCCGTGTATCATCCAGAGGCGTCTTTTGTAGGGGTTGACCTTAGTGGATCTCAAATTGAAATTGGCAATGAAATCATCGATGCTATCGATTTAAAAAATGTAAAATTAATAGAACAAGATATTCTAAAAATTGATAAAGACTTTGGCATGTTTGATTACATTATCGTTCATGGTATTTGGTCTTGGGTGCCAGATGTGGTGAAAGATAAAATTTTAGAGATCTGTAATGTGAATTTGTCCGAGCGTGGGGTAGCCTACGTTTCTTATAATGTATATCCAGGTTGGCATCGATTGGATCAAGTGCGAGAGATGATGCTCTTTGCTACACGGTATGATCAGGATATGGATTTATTACCTCGCACAGAAAAAGGGATTTCCTTCGTACATCATATGAATGAACTTATCAAAGGCTCTAAGGATGTGGTACCTAGATTAGGCTGGAAAACAGATAGCTTTGATTCTGCGTTAGATCATAAAACATATTATATTGCTCACGAATATTTAGAGCCTATTAATGACCCTGTATATATAACGGATTTTATTGGCCGCGCTAACAAACATAAATTAGTCTATGTAGCTGATACAGATTTCCAACTGTCTGCTATTACGTGGATGAAAAAAGAACGCAGAGAATTAATTGAAGCTATGTCTGGTGGAGATTGGAATACGAAAGAACAAATTCTAGATTTCTATTTCGATACCCAATTCCGTCGTTCCTTATTATGCCATGAGTCACAAGCTCATTTACTACGTCATAATGAAGAGTTTTTAATTACCACTCTTGATTCCCTCTATTTCGGTATGATCAATAAGGGTAAGGAGTTACAGGATACAACAAATGTGGTAGAACAAGCCATTGTTAATCAATGTCGTAAAGGAGATATGTTCACCGTTGCTGATTGCAAAGCAGATCTAAAACGACTACAAGATGATACAGAGCATGATGATGTGGAATTATATAGCATGTTGATTCGTTTCTTGTTGTGTGGATTTATTGCACCTGTGACAGAGAAAAAAGAAATCACCACATTCCAAGAAGGTGTGTCCACAGTGCCAAAAGAGATGGCGAATTATGTACAAACTGTTGTGGATAGAGGTGGCTCTAGATTTATCAACATTTCTGATTTGTACAATGACAGCATTACAGGCTTTAATTCCGCCCATGTACTGATGATGAAAGAGTTGGAAACGCCAAAAACGTTGGAAGAACTATACAAAGTAGCGGATAAAATTTTGAAAGTAGATGAAACGAAACCATCTGGTGAAGTGGTGCCGTTAAAAGGCCGTACTGTGGTAGATAGTACATTAGATGATTTAGGTCAACTTGGTTTCTTGCGTAATAACTAGAACTATTGGCAGGTAGCTTAGGTAGTGGACCCAGTAAGATGATTATAAAAAGAGGCTCTTTGTCAAATGTGGGGGCTACTCATATAAAAAGCTCTTAGCACTAGCTATTCAAATAGCTAGTGCTATTCTTTTGGCTTAATAGAAGTATACGAACTCTGAAGCGTTCAAAATGACGCAACCCATAACTTATTCTTTTTAATACTTTAATGTTATTATTACATCCTTCGGTAAACCCATTGGAATAGGGTAATACAAAGGCATTAACAATTTGAGGGAACCAACTAATAAAAGAAGTTTTAAAATTACTAAACTCTGGTAGATGACTGCTTTCTACTATCTTTAACCATAATTGTATATGCCTTTCTATGTTAGGTATGCTGTATGTCTTAAATATTTTTCTAAAGCCTAATCTAAGCCCATATGCCCGCCGTAGGTCATCGGATATACGCAATATTTCTAGCAGCTTTACTCGCTCATTTTCAGTTAATGTATCGGGATTCTTCATAAGAACCCTTCGGTTATATTTGAGCATTCTTGAGTGTGTTACTATTTGTTTTTGTTCACGCTTGCGTACGCGTTCAAGAGCCCAATCCACCAAGCGACACACGTGGTAACGATCTGCCACAATATGCGCATGAGAAAACATAGTTTGCATCACTAACTTAAATAGTGGACACATATCCATGACAATATATTTAACCTGTTCTCTAGCTTCCTTAGAAAAGGTTTTAAAGTATTGGATAAGAGCGCGCGTCTCTCGTTTAGGTAAAATATCCACCACAGAATGATTCCTCAAGTCGGTTATGATAACTTGGTACATTTGTCCTTCAGCATTTCCTTTATATTCGTCAATACCTAGTACCGTAGGTAATTGAGCAGGCTTTGGAATAGCTAGTTTCGAGCAATATCGAATGACTGTAGATACAGAAACATCACTGCGTTTAGCCATCTCAGTAAAGGATCCTTTTTCACCAAGTTGCCTAAATAGATATTCCAAATTAGATTTACTTAATCGCAAATAACGACTAACAAAAGGATTCTTTTCTATGAAAGTATGATTACATTCCTGACATTTGTAACGTCTTTGTAAGTAGGTTGCAGTCACTGTATGATGCTGCATAGCGCCAAATTTAACGTCTCTAGAGCGTTTGCCTTTAGACTTTCTAGTGCTCGCTCCGCAATGAGGACATACTTGCTCAGCTACCGGTATTTCTAGTGTAAAATGAACAGAACCATCCTCATTTACTCTTGTATGTTTAATATATTCCTCTTTAATTTTAAAGATAATTTCTGTATAATTAACTATAGACATATATGACTCACCCTTTCTTAATTGTGTGGTTACTTTTATGATACGGTATGAGTTTATATATGTCTATTTTATTGCAACAAAAAAATGTTGGTGACTACTCTTATATGAGTAGCCCCAACATTTATTATAGAGCCTAAAAAGAGCTGTACTAGCATGTCTATGTGACATGTGAGTACAGCTCTTTTGCTGTGTTATGCAATACACAAAGCTAATATGTATATAACAGAGGGGAACCGCATAGCGACTCCCCTTGTTGATAGCATTATTGTAGTTTTTCTAATAAGGTTAATAAGAATTTGGACACTGTATCTACTGCTGGCAAGTGTAACCGTTCTTTTGGTGTATGAGCGCCTAAGATAGTAGGACCAAAACTAATCATTTGTGTATTTGGTAATTGTGCTTTTAATAAGCCACATTCAAGGCCTGCATGCACGGCTGTTACATGAGGTTCTACACCGATTACCTCTTTGTATAGAGCAATCGCTTGTTCCTCTAAACGGCTACCGCGTTCGTATTCCCAAGCAGGGTAACGACCTTGCTCAGAGGCCGTGAAGCCATGTATTTTTGCCAATGTCATGATGCGGTCACGTAGGTAAGCTAGTTGACTCATAGTCAAGCTACGTACGGAGATAAGAATATCTAATTGTGTGTCATTATCTTCGACGATAGCGATATTGTTACTGGTATCTACTAAGCCTTCTAACTTTTTACTCATACCAAATACACCATGAGGTGCTAAGTACAAGAATTGCAAGAAGCTATGTGCTTGCTCATCGCTATAGATCGTAGCAGGAGTGTCACAAGGAGTAACTTTCACTTGTAGATTTGGATCTTGTGGAGATAATTCGCGACGAATGATCTCAGTGTTGGCTTGGATATGAGCTTGTAATGTCTCTACATCAGAAGGTTGGCAAAGAATCGTTGCCTCTGCAAAGCGAGGAATTGCATTATGTTTAGAACCACCTGTAAAATGGCTTAAAGAAATAGGGGATTTTTGTTGTGCTTCCACTAATAAGCGAGCTAGGATTGTCACAGCATTACCAAGTTGTTCGCCAATTTCGATGCCAGAGTGACCACCATGGAGTCCATCTACCGAGACTTTCAAAGCAGTTAATCCAGCTGGTGTTGGTACAGCGTTCGTTGGTAAGGTAAGGTCCAAACGACAGCCCCCAGCACAGGCTACAATAAATTCATGTTCTTGTTCTGTATCGATATTGAGCAAATATTGTCCGTGTAGGCGGTCGCCTTTCACAGCCATAGCGCCGTTCATACCTGTTTCTTCATTAGTAGTAAATAGACATTCTAAAGGTCCATGAGGGATGGTTGGATCATCTAGCACGGCCAGTGCCATCGCCACAGCGATGCCATTATCGGCACCTAGAGTAGTTTCGTTGGCGTGTAACCATTCACCTTCTTCAATCAGCTCGATCGGGTCCTTGGAAAAATCGTGAGTGGATGTGTCAGATTTTTCTGCCACCATATCGATATGACCTTGTAAAATGATAGATGGATGATTTTCATAGCCAGCGGTTGCATTAGCACGAATGATTACGTTTAATTCTTCGTCTTGTTCTGCCTCTAAACCTCTATCTTTGGCAAATTGCATTAGAAAATTGCTAATACCCTGCTCATTGCCAGATTCACGAGGGATTTGACTGATTTCACGGAACCAGTGTAATACATTCGTTGTATAGTTAGTATGTGTCATAATAAACCCTTTCTTAGGATGGATGAAATACTCAATAAAATAACTATACTCTATTAGCCGTAAGGGGTCAATATAAGAATAAAGGATTCTTTTATGATGAAAGTCTATGTCAATGGTGTGCCAAGGAATGCTATAATAAAAATAGTGATTTCAAAGGAGGTTACCACATGAAGGATACAAAGATTATGATGATAGGCACAGGAGGCACCATTGCAGGTACAGGAAATGGGTCTAGTGCATTAACGGAATATAGATCGGGATCCATAGGCGTGGATGATTTGATGCAAGCTGTGCCAGCCTTGGAGGGGTATGGCCCATTTGAAAGTGTACAATTCTCTAATATCGATAGTTCTGAAATGAGCCCCTATCGTTGGGTACGCTTAGCACTACTTGTGAATGAAGTGGCTGAGCGAGATGATATAGGTGGTATTGTTATTACCCACGGCACAGATACGATGGAGGAAACTGCATATTTCTTGCAATTGACGGTGCATACGAAGAAACCGGTTGTGATGACTGGCTCCATGCGTCCTGCTACAGCACTCAGTGCGGATGGTCCAGTGAATTTGCTGCAAGCAGTACAAGTAGCACGCAGTGAAAATGCTTGGAACCAGGGGGTATTAGTGGTCATGAATGGCTACATTGATAGCGCTAGAGAGGTGGCAAAGCTACACACTACTGATGTGGCTACCTTTGGAAATGCCCAATTAGGTCATATGGGTTGCGTACAAAATGAAAAAGCTTATTTTTACTATACTCCGTGTCGTAAGCATACAAGTGACAGCGAATTTATTTTGCATGAGGAAGTGGAATTGCCACAAGTGGGAATTGTGAATCTCTATGGAGGTATGGATACAGAAATACTCACTATGGTAGCGAGTCGATCACAAGGGTTAATTGTGGGTGGTTTTGGGCATGGCACATTGCCACAGGCTGTACGAGATACGCTCAAAAAAATTACCATTCCCAAAGTACGATCATCTCGCATTGGAAATGGTATTGTGTCCAGTAATTCATCAGATGTGAAAGAGGGATTAATCGTTAGCGATTCTTTGTCACCTGTGAAAGCTAGAATACTTTTGATGTTGGCGTTACAACAAGAACGAAGTCGAGAAGATTTAGAGAAACTATTTACACTCTATTAAGTTCCTTCTTGTTCTGCTATGAAGTCTATGGAGGTCTAGGTTAACGGAATGGTAGCAAATAAGCCCATAATATTTATAGATCCAAGGTAGCTGTGTTTTCTAATGCTTTTTCTATAGCACTTCGCACGGCTTTGGCTAAGGTATCACCAAATTGAGAGAACGTGCCTGAGTCTGTGAGGAGTTCTCCGTTTGGGTCGATGGTCATGATGACGCCATCTGTAGATGTGCCAGTGGCAGGCTCTCCGGATAGTATACTAGTGATCCCCATGGATTGGAGTGCTACGGTTTTGGCTTCCGTTATAGTTAGCAATGATTTTGTGAGAGCCCCGTCGGTGAGGGCGCAATTGGTAAATACTAATAGGTTGATGGTGCCTCCAGCATGGAAGGCGCCATCTTTTTCGTAGTATGTATATCCATCGCCTGCTCGATGCGCTGTTTTTTCAACACCTGCTGTAGCAATGACTTCGACTATGATGCTTCCCTCTTGTAAGCATACATAGGCATGTCGCTCCATAGAGGCGCTAGTCAATAAGGCTGTACAAAAATGGATGGGCAAGTCTAACTGTACGCATTCTTTTGCTAAATAAGCAGACGTGGATCCACCAGGTAATTCACTTTCATCGTTGACGAAAAATGTGAGTTGTTGATTGCGCACAGCCATGACATGGTGCAAGCCACCGTTGAAAGGGCTCGTACTGATGGCATAATAGGGCATGTCATAGGTTACAGTAATGGCAGAATTGTGTATATCTACATAGCCACCACTACGTAGTGTAGAGGGAGCTTTATATTGATTGTGATTGGGCATATATCCTCCTAGTAAGTAACATAAGATTTTATATAGTTATAGTACCATAAAACGGAACATAGGGGATATTGATTTTAGTATATTTTATATATCAGAGATTAACATAATAACTATCGGGACGTACTAAACAACTCATTACCGGAATAGCGGTAATGGGCTTTTTTTTGTATAATGAATATAATGGATTAAGGAGGCGTGTACCATGGAAGAAAGTCATTTTTTTGCTCTCTTAGGGCGTATGAAATATATTCAGCGTTGGAGCTTGATGCGCAATACAGAGGTAGAAAACTTGCAAGGTCATAGTTTAGAAACGGCTATGATTGCCCATCAACTAGGAGTGCTTCGGAATACATATTTTGAGGGGGATGTGGATGTGAACCGATTAGCGGTATTGGCTATGTATCACGATGTGAGTGAAGTTTTTACAGGAGATATGCCGACACCGGTAAAATATTTTAACCCTAAGTTGCGTGCTCTCTATGGAGAAGTAGAACAGTTGGCAAATGAAACTTTGTGGCACACATTACCAGAAGAGGTTCAACCGTGCTATGAGGAAGCTTTATTAGGTAGCTCTGATGAATATGCAGTCTTAATTAAAGCAGCAGATACGATGTCAGCATTTATGAAATGCGTCACAGAAAAAGCTGCTGGTAATGATGAATTTAATGCAGCCTATGACAGTATTTATAAACGTTTGCAGGATATGAATTTACCAGAGGTGAATTTATTTTTGAAAGTGTATGTTCCGAGCTTGACGAAGTCTTTAGATGAAATGAATGTGTCTTTTGCAAAGTAAGAGTGTACTTATTACTTTTCATGTATGCAAAGGACATGTTACCTATATGAGTACAACTATACAGGCTTTAAAGGTGTCTAAAAAGAACCCTGGGATTATTATTAAGGGGAACCTGTACTATCTCTAGAAAATATAGAGGGTTTATAGTTTGTCATATTGACGTCATTACATGCTTTCACGTATACTAATATTATATAGATAATAACTAAGAAGAGGAAAAATCTTTTGAACGCATCACAGAGAGCATTGGGTTGGTGGAACAATGTATGTAATAGAAAGAGGGTAGCCTCGGAGTTGGCATGGTGAACTAGAGTAAGTGTGCCCGCTGATCAGCGTTAACGATAATGAGTGATTGCTACGGCAATAATATAGGTGGTACCGCGGAAGTATAGACCCTTTCGTCCTAATGGACGAGGGGTCTTTTTTGTATATATGGGAGGGATATTCACAGTTTTGCTGTACAGAACAGTGGTAACTTGGTGATATATTCAAATATAGGAGGACACATGAAAGAATATAAAAATCTCACAACTTACAATCCAAAAGAGATTGAACAACAATGGTATACATATTGGGAAGAGAAAGGGTACTTTCACGAAGAAGTAGATACGAATAAAGAGCCTTTCAGTATTGTGTTACCGCCACCAAATGTAACAGGTCAATTGCACATGGGTCATGCCCTTGATAACACATTACAAGATATTTTGATTCGTACGAAACGTATGCAAGGCTACAATGTATTGTGGATGCCTGGTACAGACCATGCAGGGATTGCAACGCAAGTAAAAGTAGAAGAAAATATCATGAAAACGGAAGGAAAATCTCGTCATGATTTAGGTCGTGAAGAGTTCTTGAAACGTGTATGGGAGTGGAAGCAAGAGTACGGTAGCACCATCGTAAAACAAATCCGTAGTTTAGGTGCTTCTTGTGACTGGACGAGAGAGCGTTTTACTTTGGATGAAGGTTACCATGAAGCGGTATTAAAAGTATTCGTAGAGTTATACGAAAAAGGTTTAATCTATCGTGGAGAACGCATCACTAACTGGTGCCCTAATTGTTTGACAGCCTTGTCTGATATTGAAGTAGAACACGAAGATGAAAATGGTCATTTATGGCATATTAAATATCCTGTAATCGGCGAAGAAGATACATTCTTAACGGTAGCTACCACACGCCCTGAAACGATGTTTGGTGACGTAGCCGTAGCGGTAAACCCTAACGATGAGCGCTATGCTCATTTAGTAGGTAAAGAGTTGTTATTGCCATTCGTGAACCGTCACATCCCGATCATTGCCGATGAATATGTAGATCAATCTTTTGGTACTGGTTGCGTAAAAATCACTCCAGCTCATGACCCTAATGACTTTGAAATGGGACAACGCCATAACTTAGAAAGTATCGTGGTGATGAATCCAGATGGGACTATGAATGCAGGGGCAGGTCACTTTGTGAACATGCCTCGTGAATTGGCACGTAAACAAGTCGTAGCGGAATTAGAGGCGCAAGGTTTATTAGAAAAAGTGGAAGACCATGGTCACAGCGTAGGCCATTGTTCCCGTTGTAACACAACAGTAGAACCTATGGTGTCGAAACAATGGTTTGTATCTATGGAGCCATTGGCAAAACCTGCTTTAGAAGTGGTACGTGATAAATCCATTGAATTTGTACCAGAACGTTTTACTAAAACATATACAAACTGGTTAGAATCTATTCGTGATTGGTGTATTTCTCGTCAATTATGGTGGGGCCATCGTATCCCAGCTTGGTATTGCCAAGATTGCGGTGAAACGATCGTAACGACAGAAACATTGACAGAATGTCCATGTTGCCATGGCAAAGTAGAACAAGATCCAGACGTACTAGATACATGGTTCAGCTCTGCGTTATGGCCATTTGCCACAATGGGTTGGCCTGAAAATACAGAGGAAGTAAAACATTGGTATCCTACTAGCGTTATGGTAACAGGCTACGATATCATCTTCTTCTGGGTAGCTCGCATGATTTTCATGGGCTTAGAATTTAAAGACGAAATTCCTTTCAAACACGTATTCATTCATGGCTTAGTGCGTGATAGCCAAGGTCGTAAAATGAGTAAATCCTTGGGCAATGGTATCAATCCATTAGAAGTGATCGAAGAATACGGTGCCGATGCGTTGCGCTTTACGTTGGTAACAGGCAATACACCGGGCAACGATATGCGTTTCTACATGGAACGTGTGGAAGCAAATCGTAACTTTGCCAACAAAATTTGGAATGCCTCTAAATTTGTGTTGATGAATTTGGAAGGTTTTGATGAAAGCTTCGTACCAAGCGCAGACGACTACACATTAGCAGATAAATGGATTCTAGAAGAATACAATAAAACGGTAACGAACATTACGAATAACCTTGATAAATTTGAATTAGGAGAAGCAGCGAGCGCTGTATACGATTTCATTTGGAATACGTACTGCGACTGGTACATTGAATTAGCGAAACCTCGTTTGTACAACAAAGAAGGTGGCCGTGACCGTCAAACAGCTCAATACCTATTGGTATCCATCCTTCGTCATATGATGGAATTATTGCACCCATTCATGCCATTCGTAACAGAACATATTTGGCAACATTTGCCACATGAAGGAGAGAGCATCATGGTCGCTCCATGGCCAAGTACATTATCTATGGAAGGGTTCAGCTCTGCAGCAGCATATATGAATGTGATGATGGACGGTATCAAAGGTATTCGTAACATGCGTGCAGAAATGAATGTACCAATGGGTAAACGTTCTGAAGTTATCTTAGTGCCAGCTACAGAAGAATTGAAAGGTATCTTAGAAACACATGGTGATTACTTCCATACCTTAGGTTGGGCAGAAAAAGTGACAATACTTTCACCGGATGCGCCAAAACCAGAAAACGCTACAGTAACTGTGGTGAACGGGTTAGAAGTGTACTTGTTGTTGAAAGATTTAATTGACGCAGACAAAGAAAAAGAACGTATCGCCAAAGAACAAGCCACAGTATTGAAAGAAATCGCCCGTTTAGAAGGAAAATTGAACAACCAAGGATTCTTAGCGAAAGCTCCTGAAGCGGTAGTAGCAAAAGAAAAAGAAAAATTGGAAGAATACAAACAAAAACAACAAGCCTTGAACGAACGTGAAGAGTTCTTAAAAACATTAGCATAAGGAGATCCATCATGAATTATACGGAAGCGATTGCCTACCTAGAAGAGGTAGCCTCCTTTGGGATTCATCCAGGATTAGAACGGATTACAGCGCTATTAGAAGAGCTAGGAAATCCACAACATACATATAAAACCATCCATGTGACGGGGACGAATGGGAAAGGATCCGTTTCTACCTATATTACCTATGGATTGTACATGAGCGGTCTTCGAGTGGGGACATTTACGTCCCCGCACCTGCAATCCTATACGGAACGCATGCGTGTGAATACGGCATATATCACAGAAGAGGCCTTTGCTGATTTGATTGAGCGTGTCAGCCATGCTGTGAAAGCCATCATGGACCGCGGTGTGGAAGCGCCTACACAATTTGAAATCTTAACAGCAGCGGCATTCTTGTTCTTCCAAGATCAAGAAGTAGACTACGCTGTCATTGAAGTGGGGTTAGGTGGATTATTGGATTCTACCAATGTCATTACTCCAGAAGTGGCGGTGATTACAAATGTGACCATCGACCATCAAGCGTATTGTGGAGATACAGTAGAGGAGATTGCTCGCCATAAAGCAGGTATTATCAAGAAAGGTGTACCGTTGGTAACGGCAGCTCAAGGCGGCGCTCTTGATGTGATTAAAGAAACGGCAAAATCCTTAGGTGTGAAATACCATGTGTTCAACGAAGATTTTACCATTGATAGTCGCAGTGCCATGGCGATGGGACAAATGATTACTGTAAAAGATAAATCAGGCCATAAAGACATGCTCTTCACATCTATGCATGGTATTCATCAAGCCCTAAACTTAGCCTGTGCGGCAAGGGTATTACAAATCTTGAAAGACAAAGAGCCAGCGGTGAGCGAAGAAACGTACCGTGAAGGCTTAGCTCGTGCTACTTGGCCAGGACGATTTGAAACCTTCAAAGTCCATGGCAGGACAATCATTTTAGATGGGGCTCATAATGCGAGCGGAGCAGAAGCCTTTTCTATGACATATAATGAACTGTATCCAGGACAACCGAAAACAGTGGTGCTTTCTATTTTGGAAGATAAAGATGTATCTACTATGGTTAGTTATTTAGTGGGACAAAAAGACCGTGTTATTACGGTGCCAGCACCAACACCACGAGGCATTGCACCAGAACAATTGGCAAAACAAATGCCCGTCCAAGCAGATCCTATGGAGACAATCCAAGAGGGCTTAGACCATGCTATGAAAACAACTAAAGAAGGCGATATCATCGCTGTGGTGGGATCCTTATACATTCTTGGTGACGTGCAACAATGGCTCGCCCAAGAGATGGGGCACTAATGGATGCCCTACGCAGGCTATCTATAGATCAATGGATAGTCTACCTCCTCTATGGAGCCACCGTGTGCATTCCTTTATTACCCATAGGTGGCAATATTCTTGTCCTTGTGGCGGGGATACTGGCATTACTATTTGATAGGCAACGATTTTCTGGGGCTTTACATTGGTTACAATGGGCAGTTTTGGGATTTATTCTTTGGACGGGATTTTCTATCGTTAATTCCATGAATATACAATGGTCGGCTATGAGCTGGTTATACCATATAGGCATGTATGGCAGTATCTATTGGTTGATGACATATTATATAGATAATGAATTACGGCAGAAAACATTTTTGTTCTTATTTTGTATGACTGGGGTTCTTGTGTGCTTAGGTGCGGGATATCAGTATTTTTATATGACTCCGGAGCATATTCATGAATGGGTGGATAATGTTCATTTTCCAGGACTCATGCGGCGCATGTATGGTACGTTACAGAACCCTAATTTATTGGGCGAGTATTTATTGTTTGTCCTATCCGTTAGTGGATTAGGAACGATGCAGGTATTGAAAGCTAAAGATTGGAAACGCTTTGCTTGTATGGCATTAGCTGTTCTATTTATGCTGCTATGCCTTGTGCTGACCTATTCGAGAGGTATGTGGCTTAGTTTGGCTGTTGTTGTATTTGTGGTAGGTATTTGCGTAGAGAGACGATTATTATATGCTCTTCTAGTAGTGCCGTTAGTGTTATTCTTTTACCATGGGGAAGTATCCAGTCGATTATGGTCCCTTTTTAGTGGGCAAGATACATCGGTCATGCTTCGGTGGGCATTGTGGGATAGTACCATGTACATGATAGAAGATTTTCCTATCTTTGGTATTGGTTGGGATGCGTTTTGGATGACCTATCCAGACTATAATTACTTTATCCAAGATCCAACGGTCATAATCTATCATGCTCATAATTTGTATTTGCAAGTGGCTGCAGAAACGGGCCCCATTTCCTTGTGCTTGTTGTTAGCAATATTGCTAGGGCATAGTAGAAATGTACAAAAACAAAAGTGCCTTTCCATTCCATATCGCTATAGTATGACCTTAATCACCGTAGTTGTTTTGGTAAGCGGTCTCTTTGATCATGCTTTATATAGCCAGCAAGTAAGTATGGTCTTGTGGCAACTATTAGGCTTTTCTATGAGTGTCATACGAAATAAAAAATAATATAAAACTTAAAAAGTATAGAGAAGGTCTTATGACAATCTCTATACTTTTTATATGTGGTAATCATTGTATTTAGATTGTATATTGTCTATAACAATATTTGTATACATCAATGGCTATAGACGAATGAGAATGCTGAGCTGCCAATTATAAGAGAGTATTTCTTGGCAGTGAGGTTAAAAAATAAAGTGTGAACGTATCATGAGTGATATAGTTTTAACGCAGACTATGAATCGGATTAAGAAATACGATTTGGGAAATAACAAAAAAGAATAAAAGCAAATAACTGTTAGTTATGAATAATATAACACGCAGAAATGCATAAACATAAATAGAGTGTATATGTGATAATTAAAATATCGAAAAAAGTTGTACTACACCAATATTTATAGATATAGGTAGATAAAGGGTATAACAAAAAGTTATACTCACATTGGAATTATCTATTCTGTATGCCTATTATGCATATATTTACATATATGGTTGACAATAATAAGAAAAATGAGTAGTATTTATGAGAATTAACAAATATCACACTTTGAGTAGATATTTAATCTTATATTTCTGTAACAGTTTTGTAAGTAAGAAATTTCTTTCATAACAGAAATAAAAGAATTGAATGTATCGTGTGATTGTTAGATAGCTGAATAAGTCATTCAAACTAAAGGAGATGGTAGTATGATCGACATTTTAGATCGCGTGCAAGGCGCAGCGTTGCAAGCAAAAATTACTACAGCAGAAGAAGCAGCTAAATTGATTAATCCAGGAGACCATGTAGGTATCAGTGGTTTTACACCATCTGGTTACCCTAAAGCAGTGCCATTGGCTCTAGCAAAACGCATGGAAACGGAACCTTTCCAAATCGATCTTTGGACTGGTGCATCAGTTGGTGATGAAGCAGACGGAGCATTAACTCGTGTAAACGGTATTCGTCGTCGTTTCCCATATCAAACAAATAACGATACTCGTAAAGCTTTAAATAGCCAAAAAATTCGTTATATTGATATGCACCTTAGCCAAATGGCTCAACAAATCCGTTATGGTTTCTTCGGTGACACTGACGTAGCTATCATTGAAGCGGTTTGCATCCGTGAAGATGGTGGTATCGTTCCTAGTACATCCGTTGGTAACTCTCCAACATTTGTGAGTCAAGCTAAAAAAGTTATCGTAGAAGTAAACGTATCCCAACCAATGTCCTTGGTAGGTATGCATGATATCTATGAACCACAAGATCCTCCATACCGTGAGCCATTCCCAATCAAAGCGGCTGGCGATCGTATCGGAACAGATTACATCCCATGTGATCCTGCGAAAATCGTAGCTATCGTTCCATGTGATGTACCTGACACAACTCGTCCACTAGCACCAATCGATGATGATGCAAAAGCGATGAGTCAACATTTGATTAACTTCTTCTTAGAAGAGGTAAAAGCAGGTCGTTTACCTGAAAACTTATTGCCATTACAATCCGGCGTAGGTTCTGTAGCAAATGCTGTTGTGTCTGGCTTGGCTGAAGGTCCTTTCACAAACTTATCTATTTTCACTGAAGTTATCCAAGATGGCATGTTGGATTTAATCGATGCAGGTAAAGTAACAGATTGCTCTGGTACAGCATTGTCCCCATCTCCAGATGGATTGAAACGCTTCTATGACAATATCGACAAATACAGCAAACACATTCTATTGCGTCCGCAAGAGATTTCCAATAACCCTGGTTTAGCTCGTAGACTTGGTGTAATCACTATGAATACAGCAATCGAGTTCGATATCTTCGGTAATGTAAACTCTACTCACATTATGGGTAGCAAAATGATGAATGGTATCGGTGGTTCCGGGGACTTCACTCGAAATGGTTATATCTCCATTTTCTGTACGAACTCTGTAGCAAAAGGCGGAGATATCAGCTCCATCGTTCCTTTTGTATCTCACATTGACCATACAGAACATGATGTACAAGTATTCTGTACAGAACAAGGTATTGCCGATGTTCGTGGTTTGGCTCCAATTGAAAGAGCATACAAAATCATTGAAAACTGTGCTCACCCAGACTACAAACAAGAATTACTTAACTACCTCGAAAGAGCTATTGAAAAGACAAATGGCGCCCATACACCTATCTTATTAGATGAAGCTCTTTCTTGGCATAAACGCTTCACTGAAACAGGAAGCATGAAAAAACAAGGTTAATTTTATAGGAGGATGATGAACATGGCTAATGACAACTTAAAAGCCAAACTTGCTGAATATGATGCAGCGTACGCTAAAAACTGTGAGAAAGTACCTGCTCGTCAAAACTTACCAGAACAACCGGTATACACACCGCTTGATTTAGAAGGTTTTGATTATGAACGTGATCTTGGATTCCCAGGATTCTATCCTTACACTCGTGGTGTGCAACCTACTATGTACCGTGGCCGTTTCTGGACAATGCGTATGTATGCTGGTTTCGCAACTGCTGAAGAGTCCAACAAACGTTACCGTTACTTAATCGAGTCCGGTGCAACAGGTCTTTCTTGCGCATTCGACTTACCAACACAAATCGGTTATGACTCTGACGACGCTATGGCTGAAGGCGAAGTTGGTAAAGTAGGTGTTGCGATTGACTCCTTAAAAGATATGGAAATTTTGTTCCAAGGTATCGACTTAGGTAAAGTTTCCACTTCTATGACAATCAACGCTCCTGCATCTGTACTTCTTGCTATGTACATTGCAGTTGCTGAAAAACAAGGTGTACCTTCCACTGAACTTCGCGGTACAATTCAAAATGATATTTTGAAAGAGTACGCAGCTCGCGGAACTTACATCTTCCCTCCAAAACCATCCATGCGTTTGATCACTAATATTTTCGAATATTGCTCTCAATATGTGCCAAAATGGAATACTATCTCCATCTCCGGTTACCATATTCGTGAAGCTGGTTCCACTGCTGCGCAAGAAATCGCTTTCACAATTGCTGATGGTATTGCATACATCGAAGCAGCTCTTAAAGCTGGCTTAGAAGTTGACGATTTCGCAGGTCGTTTATCCTTCTTCTGGAATGCACACAACAATGTATTAGAAGAAGTTGCGAAATTCCGTGCATCCCGTCGTCTATGGGCACATATCTTGAAAGAACGTTTTGGTGCTAAAAAACCTAAATCCATGATGTTACGTGTACATACTCAAACAGCGGGTTCCATGTTGACTGCACAACAAGTTGACAACAACATCGTTCGTGTTGCTCTTCAAACTGCAGCTGCTGTAATGGGCGGTACTCAATCCTTACATACAAACTCTCGTGACGAAGCTTTGGCTCTTCCTACAGAAGCATCTGTACAAGTAGCTCTTCGTACTCAACAAATCGTGGCTTACGAATCTGGTTTAGCTGACGTAGTTGACCCATTGGGCGGTTCCTACTATGTTGAAGCTATGACTAACGCTATCTATGACGAAGCTATGGCATACATCAAGAAAATTGATGAAATGGGCGGCGCTGTAGTAGCAATCGAAAAAGGCTACATCCAAAAAGAAATTCAAGAATCCGCTTACAAATGGCAAATGGAAGTTGAATCTGGCTTGCGCACAATCGTTGGCGTAAACAAATTCCAAGTTGAAGAAGAAGCTCCAAAAGACTTGCTTCGCGTAGACGCTTCCGTAGGTGCTAACCAATCTAAGAAAACTCAAGCAGTTCGTGCTAACCGCGATCAAGCCGCAGTTGATAAAGCCTTAGCTGATTTGAAAGCTGGCGCAGCTGACGAATCTGTTAACTTGATGCCATTAATTCTTGCAGCAGTTAAAACATATGCTACTTTGGGTGAAATTTGTAATGTATTGCGCGAAGTATTCGGTGAATACGAAGCTCATTCTACATTATAATATCGGCTAATTTCGGAGGTAATAAATCATGGCAGAAAAACGTATTAGAGTAATTGTAGCAAAACCAGGTCTTGATGGTCATGACCGTGGTGCAAAAGTAGTAGCACGCGCACTTCGCGATGCTGGTTTCGAAGTTATCTACACAGGTCTTCGTCAAACTCCAGAACAAATCGTTGAAGCTGCTCTTTCTGAAGACGTTAACGTAGTTGCGTTATCTCTTCTTTCTGGCGCGCACAACACATTGTTCCCTAAAATCGTTGAAATGCTTAAAGAAAAAGGCATGGGCGATGTATTAGTAGTTGGTGGTGGAGTTATTCCTGACGCTGATATCCCTGGTTTAAAAGAAGCTGGCGTATCCGCAGTATTCACACCAGGCACTCCAACAGCTGATGTAATTGAATTCATCAAAGCTAACGTAAAATAATATACTTGAGCTAGGCTCGGGCATGTATGTTCGAGCCTAGACGTATATATAATTGGGACGGTGACAATATGGATTTAATCAAAGAACTATTAGAAGGTTCTCGTCTTGCTTTGGCTCGGTCCATAACGGCTGTAGAAAATGAATACGATAATGCGATCGACATCATGAAAGCTATCTATCCACGTACTGGTAAAGCTCGAATCTTGGGCATCACAGGTGCTCCAGGAGCGGGTAAAAGTACATTGACAGATAAAGTGGTTAAGCATTATCTAGAACAAGGTAAGAGAATCGGCATCGTTGCTGTTGACCCAACAAGTCCATTCTCAGGCGGCGCTATTTTAGGTGACCGTATTCGGATGAACGATTTGACATTAAATGAAAATGTATTTATCCGTAGTATGGGTACACGTGGTAGCCTAGGTGGATTATCTAAAAAAACAGCAGATGTTGTTAAATTAATGGATGCATTTGGCATGGATCTTGTTATCATCGAAACCGTAGGTGTTGGACAATCTGAAGTAGATATCGTTAAAAATGCAGATACTACATTGGTTGTATTAGTGCCAGGTTTAGGTGATGATATCCAAGCAATCAAAGCGGGTATTTTAGAGATTGGCGACGTATTCGCTATCAATAAAGCAGATCGTGATGGCTGTGATAAGCTTAATGTTGAAATTGAAATGATGCTAGACTTAGATTCTCGTGAACTTGATTGGAGACCACCAATTAAGAGAACTATCGCTAGTAAAGATGAAGGTGTTGATGAATTAGTGGAAGCACTAGATGAACACTTTGAATATCTTGAAGATAGTGGAGAATTAGCAGCTCGCCGTGCAGAACGTACGCATGATGAACTAGTAGCGATGATCAATGAGCAGATTATGCGTTATGTTCATGAACATGTGGTTGAAAGCGACGCTTTCAAACAAGATGTAGCAGCTGTTAATAATAGAACTAATGACCCTTATAGTGTTGTTAACTCGGTATTAGAAAAGTCCTTAAAAAGATAATAAAAAGAATGATAAAAATCTAATATCGTGGTATCATATAAGTAATCGAAGGATGATAAAAATCACTTTCGAGTTGCAGCTCATTTGAAAGGAGAGTTATTATGGCATTCAAAGTATTACAAGTAGACCACATCGGTATCGGTGTATCTGACTTAGCAGCAACAAAAGAATTTTATAAAAACGCACTTGGTATGGAACATCTACCAGAAGATGAAGTAGTTGAAGAACAAAAAGTAAAAGTAAGCTTCTTCCCTTGCGGTGATGCTGAACTTGAGTTCTTAGAATCTACAACTCCAGATGGCCCTATCGGTCGTTTCATCGAAAAAAATGGTGGCCGTAATGGTATCCAACACGTAGCACTTCGCGTTGATGACATCAAAGCAGCGATTGCTGACTTAAAAGCAAAAGGTGTTCAATTAATCGACGAAGAACCTCGCTATGGTGCTGGTGGATCTGCAATTGCATTCCTTCATCCAAAAGCTACTGGCGGTGTTTTATTAGAACTTTGCCAACGTATGAAATAATAAACTATATCCGTAAATATTCTATGGAGGTGTAAAATGGCAACGGTTCAGGAAAAAATTGAATTATTGCATAAAAAGCTGTCCACTGTAAAACAAGGTGGCGGTGAAAAACGCGTAGAAAAACAACACGCGAACGGTAAATATACAGCTCGTGAACGTATTGAGAAATTATTCGACGACAATAGCTTCGTTGAATTGGATCAATTCGTTAAACATCGTTGTGTGAACTTCGGTCAAGAGAAAAAAGAATTACCAGGTGAAGGCGTAGTGACTGGTTACGGTACTATCGACGGACGTTTGGTATTTGCTTTTGCTCAAGATTTCACAGTAGAAGGTGGTTCCCTTGGGGAAATGCATGCTGCCAAAATCGTTAAAGCACAACGTATGGCAATGAAAATGGGCGCTCCTATTATCGGCATCAATGACTCCGGTGGAGCTCGTATCCAAGAAGCAGTAGACGCATTAGCTGGCTACGGTAAAATTTTCTTTGAAAACACGAACGCTTCTGGCGTTATCCCACAAATTTCCGTTATCATGGGACCATGTGCAGGTGGTGCGGTATATTCTCCAGCATTGACTGATTTCATTTACATGGTTAAACATACATCTCAAATGTTCATCACTGGTCCAGCAGTTATCAAATCTGTAACAGCAGAAGAAGTAACAGCAGAAGATCTTGGTGGTGCAATGGCTCATAACAGTGTATCTGGTGTAGCTCACTTTGCAACAGAAAACGAAGATGATTGCTTAGCACAAATTCGTTACTTGTTGAGCTTCTTACCAAGCAACAACATGGAAGATACTCCATTAGTTGACACTGGTGATGACCCAGCTCGTGAGGATGAAGGTTTAAATACTTTACTTCCAGACAATCCAAATATGCCTTACGACATGTTTGATGTGATTCGTGCAACAGTAGATAATGGTGAATACTATGAAGTACAACCACACTACGCACAAAATATTATTACATGTTTCGCACGTTTTGCTGGACAAAGCGTAGGTATCATTGCTAACCAACCACGCGTAATGGCAGGTTGCTTAGATATCAATGCATCCGACAAATCTTCCCGCTTTATCCGTTTCTGCGATGCTTTTAATATCCCTGTTGTAAACTTCGTTGACGTACCGGGCTTCCTACCGGGCACAAACCAAGAATGGGGTGGCATCATTCGTCACGGCGCGAAAATGTTATATGCTTACTCTGAAGCAACAGTACCTAAAATTACTGTTATCACTCGTAAAGCATATGGTGGATCTTATCTTGCAATGTGTTCCCAAGATTTGGGTGCAGACCAAGTGTATGCATGGCCTACATCTGAAATCGCTGTAATGGGACCTGCTGGTGCAGCGAACATCATTTTCAAACGTGATGAAGATAAAGATGAAAAAACAGCTAAATACGTAGAAGAGTTCGCAACTCCATACAAAGCTGCTGAACGTGGATTCGTTGACGTAGTAATTGAACCTAAACATACTCGTCCTGCTATCATCAATGCATTAGCAATGTTGGCAAGTAAACGCGAAACCCGTGCTCCGAAAAAACACGGTAATATCCCTCTATAAACTATTTCCTAGAGGCATACTACACACTTTGCTTCTTGCATGATTCTACTATCATGGTTCTCTATTAATGAGGTGAAAGTATGACAGATAATCCGTGGCTAATTATGGCCATCAATATGACAATTGTATTCGCCGTTCTAATTTTGTTAGGCGTGCTTATGCATATTATTTATCTAGTAGATCCTACAAAAAAAAAGTCAACTAAGGCTGAGGTAGCAGAGGTACCATCAGCCACAGCTCCTAGTGTGGCAAGTACCACAACAAAACATGATGAAGTGGTTGCAGCCATTGTGGCAGCAGTATGTGCGATGGGATATTCCAAATCACAAATTGCTTCCGTAAGACCGATTGTGAGCACAGGTTGGAAATTGGACGGTAGACTGCTAGGTAGGAATGTAACCAGATAGTTTGGAGGAGAACTTAATGAATAAGACTGCCAACGCACAAGCTGCAAACAAAGAAACAGAAGTTGTAGCAGCTATTGTCAGTGCTATCGTTGCTATGGGCTATTCGCAAAATCAAATTGCATCCATTCGCCCAGTAGTGTCTAATTCTTGGCGACTAGCTAGTCGTTTACAGGCCCTATAAGCTAATCTAAGCTTATGAAAAAGTTTCATTACAAATAGGTAATTCAGGAGGAAGTTATAATGAAAAAGTTCAATGTTACAGTAAACGGTACAGTTTATGAAGTAGAAGTAAATGAAGTTGGCGGCGCAGCTCCAGTTGCAGCAGCACCTAAAGCAGCAGCTCCAGCACCTAAAGCAGCTCCAGCAGCAGCCCCAGCTCCAGCAGCGGCAGCAGCTCCAGTACCAGCAGGCGCAGAAACAGTAAAATGCCCAATGCCAGGTAAAATCTTATCCGTAGCAGTTACAGCTGGTCAAGCAGTTAAAAAAGGCGATCTTCTTTGCATCTTAGAAGCTATGAAAATGCAAAATGAAATCTATGCTCCACATGATGCAACAGTAGCTGAAGTTCGTGTAGCAGCTAACCAAACTGTAGCAACTGGCGACGCTTTAGTTGTTTTAGGCTAATCATAACTTTATACTGCTTAAACTAAACCCTTCTATTACTAAAGGAGGAACTCCATATGGACGCTTTTCTTGTTGCACTCAACTCTGTTTGGGTGGATAGTGGTTTTATTAGTTTCACAATGGGTCATGGTATCATGATCCTTGTAGGAATTATCTTATTGTATTTAGCTTTTGCGAAAGGCTTTGAACCTCTATTGTTGAGTCCAATCGCATTTGGATGTATTTTGGCCAATATTCCTAATAATGGTTTCCATGAAGGTGTTATGAACTTGATTGGGTTAGGGATTAAATACGAAATTTTCCCACCTCTTATCTTCCTAGGGGTAGGTGCTATGACTGACTTCGGTCCACTCATTGCAAATCCTAAAACATTATTATTAGGCGCAGCAGCTCAAATCGGCGTATTCGTGGCTCTTGGTGGTGCGATGATGGTTGGATTTACTGCGAAACAAGCAGCAGCTATCGGTATCATCGGTGGTGCTGACGGTCCTACATCCATTTACTTAGCTTCAAAATTAGCTCCTGAGTTATTAGGGGCTATCGCAGTGGCGGCATATTCCTATATGTCCCTTGTACCATTGATTCAACCTCCGGTTATGAAGTTATTTACAACTCAAAAAGACCGTGAAATCGTAATGGAACAATTGCGTGAAGTAACTCGTTTTGAAAAAGTGGTTTTCCCAGTAGTAGCGACAATTTCCATTTCCTTGTTGTTACCACCGATCACTTCTTTATTAGGCATGTTGATGCTTGGTAACTTATTCCGTGAATCTGGTGTAACAGCTCGTTTGGCAGATACTTCTGAAAACGCTTTGATTAACACAGTAACAATCTTCTTGGCTACTGGTACTGGTCTTACAATGACAGCAGACAGTTTCTTGAATTTGGAAACCATTAAAATTATCGTATTAGGCTTAGTTGCCTTTATCGGTGGCACCGCTGGTGGTGTTATCTTCGGTAAATTAATGTGCTGGGCAGACGGTGGTAAAACAAATCCATTGATCGGCTCTGCAGGTGTATCTGCGGTACCAATGGCAGCCCGCGTATCGCAAGTAGTGGGTTCACAGGCAAACCCTTCGAACTTCCTATTAATGCATGCGATGGGGCCAAATGTAGCAGGTGTTATCGGTACAGCTGTAGCAGCTGGTACGATGCTTGCTATGATGAAATAATTTGTAACAGTGTCTAGGCAATCCGCCTAAGGGTTGCCTAGGCAATTACAGATACTTTTATGATGAACTATATAGTTTGTCTTACAGCGCTTTAGAAATACTCAGACTTTTTTCACTTTTATTATGTATGAGGTGACGCCTATGATATTATCAGACGAAGGAAAGGTTTTTGCTTGTATTTGTATTGCGCTTTTTATTTTTATCATCACCGCACTCCTATTAGGTGAAGAGCGAAAATCTAAATGGTTTCAAAAACGAAAAACATATAGCTTTTTTCTCCGCCGTGGCCTACTTGGAGAGTGGCTACATTTTGGATACCCTTGCACAGCAGAAGGGTATGGAGTAGCGGCGATTATGTTATTTCTTATTGGCCTATCTTCCTATATTATATACGCTTTTTTTTAAAGCGTTTTGCGGCTAATAAGGAATGTATCCCTTAGGGAGGAGTTGATTCTTATGGATCCGGCTGTACAAACCTTAATTGTCCTTGGTGTAATGGCGTTATTATTTGTAACAGAAATTATTCCACTTGCAATTACGTCTATCGGTGGTGCTATGGCGCTTGGTTTATTAGGTGTAATTCCAATGAAACAAGTATTTAGTGGTTTATCTGATAGTACAGTAGTTTTATTCGCAGGTATGTTTATTATTGGTGCTGCATTATTCCATACTGGTTTAGCACAAAAAATTGGTATTTCCGTTGTTAATAAAGCAGGTAAAAGTGAAAATGGTCTTATGATTGCTTTGATGCTTGTAACAGCAGGTATGTCCTCTGTGCTTTCTAACACAGGTACGGCAGCAGCGTTATTGCCAGTAGTTATTGGTATTTGTGCATCTGCTAAAATTCCAGCGTCCCGTCAATTGATGCCTATGGCATTTGCTGCAGGGATTGGTGGTATCATCACATTAGTAGGTACACCTCCTAATATCATCATCAATGGTGCATTAGGCCAAGCTAAACTACCTCAATTTGGTTTCTTTGAATTCGCATGGATTGGTATTCCTTTAACAGTTGCATTCATGATTTACATGGTAACGATTGGTAAACATTTCTTACCTAAACATGATGGTAATGCAGATGCTGAAGTAGAACAAGAAGTAGATGCTAGTGAAATTTCTAATGACCCTAAAAAAATGTGGTACTCTGGTATCATCTTATTAGGTGTTGTATTATTCATGGCATTGTCTGATCCATTGAAAAGCATTGGTATTAATGTTCCTCTTCATGTAGCCGCTATCGTAGGTGCTATTTTAGCCGTATTAGCTGGTTGCTTAAAAGAGAAACAAGCATATCAATCCATAGATTGGGTAACTATTTTCCTATTTGCTGGTATGATGCCAGTAGCAGCTGCTATGAATGATTCTGGGGCAGGTAAAATGATTGCCAATGCAGTAGTAAGTATCATGGGTGATAACCCAAGTCCTTACTTTGCAACAGCTGTATTATTTATCTTATCTTGCGTATTAACACAATTTATGTCTAATACAGCATCTTGCGCATTGTTAGCACCAATTGGTATCTCCATTGCTCAAGCGATGGGCGCAAGCCCTCATGCAGTACTTATGGCGATTGGCGTTGCCGCATCTTGCGCATTCGCTACACCAGTAGGTACACCACCTAATACAATCGTATTAACACCTGGTAATTACAAATTTATGGACTATGTGAAAGCAGGTACTCCATTAATCCTGGTTTGCTTCATCGTAAGTCTTATCGTGATTCCAATGGTATGGCCTTTTAATATGCCATAATGTAATATACTTTGCTTGGGTATAATGCAAAATTAAATAGGTAATAAATAAGGACTGATGCAGAATCTTGTTTGTAAGATTTTGTAGTCAGTCCTTTTGTTGGCTCTATAATATATTTGGGAGTAGCAAAAGATACCCCCAAGTTATATTTTTATGTAAAAAATAAGCATATCATTTAATTTTCTTTACAATATGAATAATGACATTTATAAAAAGACCTGAGGCGGATGGCTACATTAGATGATACTGAAAGTTTTCACTACTCAAAAGAAAATATTTGATAATCTAGAGAATTTGATTCTATTTGGGTGTATAATAGTAGGGTAAGTGTAGAAATCTATCATCGGCGATGGTCATTCGTAGTTGTCTATAGTTATCTGTAGTCGTCCTTGATTATTTATAGGTGTGCATTGTGCACTATAAGTAAATGGTACCAGTCACTTTTGTAGATGATACATAAGTTATACAAATAATAAATTTGAATAGTTAGGGGTTATTATACTAGATCGGTAGATAGTATAATAACTAATACTAAAGTCTATATACTAACAATAAGAAGGTGAATGTGTGAGACCTACATATGTAGAAATTGATACAGCACAAATACGAAGTAATTTACGGAAAATTAAAGATTGTTTACCAGAGTGGTGCACCAGTACAGCAGTGGTAAAAGCAAATGCTTATGGACATGGTAGTGTTATGGTAGGGCGTATTGCCGTAGAGGAAGGCTATGAGTCGCTAGCCGTAGCATTTCCAGAAGAGGCGATTCCTTTGCGTGAGGCGGGTATAACGGTACCTATTTATCTATTAGGTCTGACATTGCCTCAATCCTTTGATTTAGTGATAGAAGGGCATTCTAGACCTGCTATTTGTGAATCTACAGATTTAGAAGCGTTGAATGAATGTGCTCGTCGACATGAAACAATTGTAGAGTGTGCCATTGCTGTAGATACAGGTATGCATCGTATCGGTAGTAAGCCAGAGGATGTATTAGCATTTTTAGAAACAGTAGAATCTTATGAACATTTACGAGTAGATGAATTTTTTACACACCTAGCTAATGGTGATGCGGCGGATCAAACCCATGCTAATCAACAAGTACAACAATTTCGAGATGTGGTGGAGTTAATTCGTGCCAATCGTACTGAGGACTATCGCTTTTCTTTAGCTAATAGTGCAGGCTTATTGGCGGTGAAAGATAGTCTGTTTAACGATGCTCGACCAGGTATTATTCAATATGGCATTATGCCTTCCATGGATGTGCCTAATCGATTGGGATTGAAACCAGCGTTGAGTTTATATAGTAAGGTAGTACATGTACAACATTTACCGAAAGGGTCATCTATTGGTTATGGAAGTACCTATACAACGATGGCTGAGGAAACGATCGCTACGATACCTGTAGGGTATGCCGATGGATATCCTAGGGCGTTGTCTAATAAAGGCTCTGTACTGATCCATGGTACACGTTGTCCTATTGTAGGGCGCATCTGCATGGACCAATTTATGGTGAAAGTGCCAAGTCATATTACCGTAGTTCCAGGAGATGCTGTTGTACTATTAGGGCAACAAGGACAAGAGAGTATTACAGCACTTGAGTTGGCCTATTTGGTTGGGACAATTCCCTATGAAATATTCTGTAATTTCTCAGAACGAGTACCACGACATTATATTTAGAGGATATGGATATGGATAAAGCATAAGTATTACTAGTCAATTCTTATCTGTCGAGATTTAAAATGCAAGGAAACTGAATGGAATGACTATCTTTATATTAAAAATAAGCATATCATTTAATTTTCTTTACAATATGAATAATGAGACGAATAGAAAAGGTTTGAGGAGGATGGCTTTTGCTATTCCCCAAAAAATATATATATTATAGAACCAATAAAGGAAAGTTGATGTATTTCGATCAACTTTCCTCTTTTATTTTGTAGGTTTGTTCGGGCAACACATTTATAAAATGTATAAAAAATACCCTACTTAGGTTCTCTTTGAGAGAGACACTGGGTAGAGCATTTTTATTGTAATTTGTATGTATACTATACGTATTGTAGGCTATATAGAGTTTCTTATTTATTGGTTTTCATAAATAGGAGAGCTAAATAAAGAACGTGCTGCGTTTTCAATATACAAGGCTGTATTAGATTGGTTCATTGTGTATAAATGAATGCCAGATACGCCTTCTGTTACAAGGTCTACGATTTGATTTAAGGCGTAAGCAAGGCCAGCATCACGAAGGGCGATTGGATCATGCTCATATTTGTCTAAAATAGCCTTAAATTTGCGTGGAATAGCAGTAGCATTGCTTGTTAATAGACGTAAGGCCTGGTTGCGGTTGATGATAGGCATTACTCCTGCTAAGATTGGCACATCAATGCCTGCTAAGGCGCATTTTTCTTGGAAGTCATAGAATACATTGTTATCTAAGAAAAATTGTGTGACTAATAGTTCACAGCCCGCATCTACTTTTTCTTTTAAGAATTTAATGTCCTGTAATTGGTTAGGTGAATCTGGATGTACTTCTGGATAGCAAGCGCCAGAAACTTGGAAATGCGGAGCATACTCTTTTACAAAATGTACTAGTTCAGAAGCATATTTGAAGTCTCCTACTGGTGGTAAATCTTCTAAAATATCACCACGAAGGGCTAATAGTTTATGGATTCCTAGCTCATCTAGTCTATCTATTACAGATTTAACTTGCTCTTTAGATAAATAAATAGCTGGTAAATGAGCTTTTGTAGGGATATGCAATGTATTTTGCACATAGTTGGATAACTTGATCGTTGTTTCTTCAATATTGCGTTGTTTATTACTGCAGGTAACAGAGATGAACTCTGGTTTTAGGCTTTTTAATTCATCTAATACAGTAATGATTTTTTCATCGCCTACTTGCGTGTTAGGAGGGAATATTTCGTAAGATAATGTTGGTCGTTTTTGTTGTATAGTTTCGCTCATGGCTGGTTCCTTTCATATCTGTAAAACATGTTCTTATAATACCAATTTTTTTCTATATAGACCAATTCTTAATATATATAGTTTGTTATAGGTAAAAGCTATAAAATGTAATGAAAGTTAGAGTCTAGGGATATGCATATGAAATTAGCATAGAGAAAATAGGAGAATCGTATGCCATATGTATTGGAACTTTCACTGGAAATCTATATAATAGAAGTATTCGGAATACTGCTATTGCTAGTTAGTTATAGTAGGACTTTCAGAAGAAGAGAAAACAGAGGGAATCTAATTCCTGTAGTCATAGAGTTGTGCAGCTATATTGTGCAAGAAAGGAGATAGTGATGAGTCAATTACTAGAAGAAATTGAATCCTTGCGAGGATCCATGAAAACACTAAATGATTTTTTCTTCGACCATCCAGAACTAGGGAATGAAGAGTTTTTAGCACATGGTAAATTAACAGATTTACTAGAAAGCGAAGGATTTACAGTAGATCGTGAAGTGAGTGGCTTACAAACAGCATTTCGTGCTGTGTACCATGTGCAAGGAGGAGGACCAAAAATTGGACTTCTCTGTGAATATGATGCCTTAGAAGGTTTGGGTCATGCCTGTGGGCATAATCTACAAGGGCCTTCTATCTGTGCGGCAGCGATTGGTTTACGTCGTACCTTGCAAGTGCCAGCTACATTGGTGGTGTATGGGACGCCAGCAGAGGAAACCGCATCTGGTAAATTGGTGATGGCAAAAGAAGGCGTTTTTGACGATTTAGACGTGGCGTTCATGATGCACGGTAGTGATTCTACAACGGTAGATGGCAAGTCCTTGGCACTTAATTTGGTGAATATTAAGTTCCATGGCAAATCGGCTCATGCAGCGATTGCTCCAGAAAAAGGCATCAGTGCGTTGGATGCAGTGTTGTTATTCTTTAATGGTATGGAATACCTTCGTGAGCATGTACCTACAGAAGTACGTATGCATGGGATTATCACAGATGGTGGTAAGGCTGCCAACATCGTTCCAGACTATGCGTGTACACAGTGGTATATTCGTTCTTCTAGTCGCATTCGCTTAGATGAAGTGGTGGAGCGTGTGAAACAAGTGGCGCAAGGGGCTGCCTTGCAAGTGGGAGCTACTATGGAATGGGACGAAGTAAAAGCCTATGATAACAAGGTCAATGTGCAAAGTTTGAATGACTTACTCTTAAAGAATGCGGAAATCGTAGGCACTCCAGACATTTCAGAACCGAGAAAGGTAACTGGTTCTACTGACTTTTCCAGTGTTACGTTCCGCGTACCAGGAGCTTGTTTACGGGTTAAATTTGTAGGTAGAGGTGTGACTAGTCATTCTCAAGAATGGTTAGATAATGGGAAAACTCAATTAGCAGAGGATGCTATTATGTACGGAGCCAAGGGGATTGCTCTTACAGTAGAGGAAATTCTCACCACACCGGGTTTGCTCGCTCAGATTCAAGAAGACTTTCAACAGTCGAAAGCAAATTATTAATTAGCCTATCTTCATAGGTAAAGGAGAAGTAGTTATGAATTTATTGTTGTGCGCTATCGTAATTTTATGCGCAGGTACATTGGTGATTAAAAAGTTTAAAGCACAAACAGTATTGCTCTTAGGCGGTTTAATCATGATGCTAGGGGCGTACTTCCTTGGCTATACAACGGAGTTTGTAGATGCGAAAAAAGGAACAGGTATGATGTTCTTTGATGCTTTTGAGTGGATTAATAATACCACTGCAAAGGATGCAGCAGGGTTGGGTCTCATGATTATGACATGTACTGGCTTTGCTAAATACATGGATCACATTGGCGCTAGCTCTCGCTTAGTTACCACTGCGATTAAGCCTTTGCAAGCGATGAAAGCTCCTTATTTAGTATTATCTTTAACATTCTTATTAAATATGTTCATGTCCTTGGTAATCCCAAGCGCATCTGGTCTAGCTATGTTGATGATGGTGACCATCTTCCCTATTTTGGTGCGTTTAGGCGTAAGCCCGGTAGGGGCAGCGGCAGCGGTAGCTACTGGCCATTTGTTGGACATTGGACCAGCCTCTGCTACAAGCTTATTAGTGTCTAAAACAGTGGGCTTAGGAGTAGAAGAATACTTCGTAGGCTACCAATTGAAAGTATACATTATCTGTGGTATTGTGACAGCCATTGCGCATTACATATGGCAACAATATATGGATAAAAAATCTGGTCATGTTCCTTCCGAAGTTGTACATACAGAACCACAAGAAGAAGTAGCAGTAGGACCTCTTGCGTATTTAATATTGCCATTCTTGCCACTTGTATTTATGTTAGGATTTAGTAAATATGGTATTGCAGGCATTAAGATGAATGTTAACTTGGCTATGTTCCTAAGCTTATTCATCGCCATGATATTTGAATTGATTCGATTCCGTGATTTCCGAAAAGTAGCTGCATCTATTCAAACTTTCTTTAAAGGTATGGGAGACCAATTTACCAATACGGTAACGTTGATTGTAGCAGGGGAAACCTTTGCATTCGGTTTGACATCCTTAGGAATTGTGAATGAGTTTGTAGCATTTATTAAAACCTTCTCTATTCAAGCAGATATGGTGGGTGTTATCGTATCTGTGATTATCTTAGTATTGAGCATTGTGATGGGCTCTGGTGTAGCTTCTATGTTTGCATTCTCGCCATTAGTGCCAAATTTTGCTAAAGAATTAGGTGGTAATGCGATTACTATGCTACTAGGCATGCAAAATGCAGCCTCTGTAGGACGTTTGTTGAGCCCAATTAGTGCAGTTATGATTGCAGTAGCTGGTGTGGCAAATATTTCTAGTTTTGACTTAGTAAAACGAACTGCAGTACCAGTATTGATTACTTTCATTACTTCTACCATTTGTATTTTGATTTTTCATTAATTGGTGAAAGTCGCATAAAAGTAAGGTTTTCTGTAATTCCTAAGGATTTAATAGAAATTAAATGTTGACGATGAGTGGTCTTTTATGTATTATAGTTGTACAAGACTATTACCCCCTGAGGGTGAATAATGGAATCGTTAACAACATGAAGCACCTAACGTGTAAGTATTCGTACCTTACTCGTTAGGTTTTTCATTCCTATGAAAGTAATGAAAAAAGGATGTACTTCATGATAGATATAGAAAAGGCCAAAACAGATGAGAATACAACAATTACAATATTTAGAAAAAATTGCAGAAAAAGGATCTATTAATGAAGCGGCTAAGGAATTATATTTATCCCAACCTAGCTTATCCAATGCGGTAAAAGAACTAGAACACGAAATGGGTGTTCAACTATTGTTGCGCACTAAGTCAGGGGTAACCTTAACCCATGATGGACGTGAATTTATGATTTATGCTCGACAAGTATTAGATCAAATTCAATTATTAGAAGAGCGATATAAATCGAATACCAAACGAAAAGAACATTTTTTTATTTCTGCTCAACATTATGCCTTTGTGGTACATGCTTTCGTAGAGCTTATAAAAAGTGTAGATACTGATGAATATCAATTTGGTTTGCGGGAAACAGAAACACAAAATATTTTTGAGGATTTAGCTACATTTAAAAGCGAATTGGGTATTTTGTATTTGAATAATTTTAATCGTCAAGTGATGGAAAAGTTATTTAAAGAATATAAATTGACATTCTACCCATTATTTGAAGCGGAACCGCATGTATTTCTGTGCCGAGAACATCCCTTGGCAAACCAAGATAAAATCACCTTGGAAGAACTAGAGGATTTCCCTTACTTGTGCTATGACCAGGGGGAAGATAATTCCTTCTATTTTTCAGAGGAAATTTTAAGTACTTTGGATAGAAAAATGACTATTAAAGTATCTGACCGTGCTACTATTTTCAATTTAATGGTTGGTTTGAATGGATATACCATTAGTTCTGGTATTTTGAGCCGTGAATTAAATGATGATAAGATCATCGCCATTCCTCTAGATGTAGAAGATACAATGACTATGGGGTACTTAATGCCACATATGCTAGAGCCAAGTCCCATTGCGAAAAAATATTTAAAACTATTGAAAGAACATATTCGTAACTATGGTTTTGAAGTAATGGAATGGAAAAAGAAATAAGCTTTTGTAATAGAATATAAGCGATAGAACAGAGGTATGCTACTGTAGGCGTACCTCTGTTTTATATTGAGGATAAATATTGATTATACATTAAATAACTATTAGTAATGAATAGGTGGTCTATTATGAGATAGATGCTAACCATTGCGCTAGTAAGACTATAAAATGCATTATAGGTATCTTACGATAACTGAAAATTATATCAATGTGAAAAGTTGTTATAGTCCATAAAGACCGTTCTATTCTTTCAGAAAACAGTTTATAATCAAGGTATAACTTTATATTCGCCTTACTGGTGCCGAAAGGCTTAATAGGGAAGCTTGGTGAAAAGCCAACACGGTCCCGCCGCTGTAAAGGGGAGTGAAACTTCATGTAACGTCACTGGGAAACTGGGAAGGCGAAGCGTAGCGAAGATCCTGAGTCAGAAGAACTGCCGTAAGAAGCATGTCGTTAGATCCGCGAGAGACGGGTAGAGATGGTTTTGCGCTAGGTGTATACGCTAAATCATAACCTACCGTTTTCAATCGAAAACGGTTTTTCTTTTATGAATGATAGTTATATCTTTCAGTAAGAGACTAGGTAGGGTGATGAGTTATAGGGGTGGGTAGGGTATACCCAGTTTCTAATTGTTTATTTTATTTTTATGAGAGCTGCAACGATTACATAAGCTATTAGAATCTCTATGATGAGGCAAATCTCACTAGAAAAGTGGTTTGAGTAAGGGAACGTATGCCTATGTGGTCAGAGAAAGGAAGCTAGACTATGGGACAAGACAAGCATCATGAACCACAAGTTCACGAAGAACAGTTTGAGCTACCAGATGTATCGTTTGATGAGTTTTCTATCCCTACCTACGAGGAGTGGAAAACGACGGTAGAAGGTATCTTGAAAGGGAAAGATTTCCAAAAAAGTATGTATACAAAAACATACGAAGGAATTACTTTACAACCAATGTATTGGTTGAGCGACCAAGAGGGATTGACTCAAAACTTGACATATCCTGGTCGTGATAGCAATTTACGGGGTGCGAAAGCTAGTGGATATATCCATACACCTTGGACAATTGCACAACGTTGTGACGGAAAAACAATTGCTGACATGCATGATATGTTACAATTTGAACTAGATAAAGGTAGCACAGCTATCAGTTTCACACTAGACAGTGCTACACGGAAAGGACAAGATGCTACGAAAGCCGAAGCTAAAGATGTAGCTGACGCAGGGGTATCTTTGTCTACTGTAGAAGAAGTGGAAGCTTTATTAAAAGGCATGGACTTAACTACAAAAGAATTAGATATTCGTACAGGTGCTAGTAGCGTATGCTGGGCGGCTGCATTACATGCACTTTGCGAATCTCAAGGGGTGGATGTAAAATCCTTGTCCGGTATGATTGGGGCAGATCCAATTGGTACTTTGGCACAAGATGGTCATTTACCACGCCCTATGGACGAATATTTCGATGATATGGCACATACCATTGCTTGGGCATCTGCACATGCACCACAATTGCGCACAGTTTTGGTAGATACAGATGTATACCATAATGGTGGTGGCAATGACGTACAAGAATTGGGTTTTGCTATGTCTACGGCTGTGACATATTTACGCGAGATGGAACGCCGTGGTATCGATGTGAATACGTTTGCAAAACAAATTCGTTTCCATGTCAGTGTAGGAGCTAATTTCTTCATGGAAATAGCTAAACTACGTGCTATAAAAATGGTATGGGCTCAAATTATTGAACATTGTGGCGGTGATGAAGAAGCGAAGAAAATTAATTTGTTCGTAAGTACATCTCACTTTACACAAACTGTATTTGACCCATATGTAAACTTATTACGTGCTGGGTCTCAATCCTTCTCCGCAGTAGTAGGTGGTATGGATGGTATGTTTGTACGACCTCTTGATGGCTGCATTCGTCCAAGTGATGAATTCTCTCGCCGTATTGCCCGTAATATTCAAATCATGGAGCAACAAGAGTTCAACTTCATTCAACCAGTTGACCCTGCCGGTGGTAGCTGGTACTTAGAACCATTGACAGAAGAATTGACTGAAAAATCCTGGGCATTGTTCCAAGATTTAGAAGGTAAAGGTGGCATCTTAGAAACATTAGTATCTGGTGAAACGCAAGAAGCCGTGGATGCTATTTTACAAAGCCGCTTTAAAAACTTGGCAACTCGTAAAGATCGTGCCGTTGGTAGTAACATGTATCCAAATATGACGGAAGAATTACTAGAAGTACCAGTGGTAGATTTTGAGGGCTTACGCCAAGCTCGTGTAGCAGCATTAGCTAATGTGGGTACAACTGATGCAGCTGAATTAGCTCTAAAAAAATTACAAGAATCCGACTTCAGTGAAATTGGTTCTTTGGTAAGTGCTTCGTATACTGCATTAGTAGCGGGCGCTAGCTTTGGACAAGTTTTTGAAGCCTTAGCAGATGGCAGTGAAGGTATCACTGTGAAAGCAATTCTATCTCATCGTTGGACAGAACAATACGAAGAATTGCGTATGCGCACTGAAAACTTCAAAGAAACACATAATGGGGATAATGTTAAAATCTTCTTGGCTAACATGGGTCCGATTCCTCAACATAAAGCGAGAGCCGATTTCGTTACTTCTTTCATGCAAGTAGCTGAATTTGATGTGCTTACAAATGATGGATTCCCAACTGTAGACGAAGCGGTAGCAGCTGCCTTAGCATCGAATGCAGATGTGACAATCGTATGTTCCACTGACGATACATACCCAGAATTGGCACCAGCAGTGACAAAAGCAATCAAAACTGCTCGCCCAGCTATGAAAGTATTCTTGGCAGGGGCTCCATCTCCAGAGTTAAAAGAACTTTGCGATGCAGCAGGCATGGATGATTATATTAGTGTACGCTCCAATTGCTATCAAACATTATTAGCAATGCAACGCGAGAAAGGAATGATGTAGATGATTCCGGATTTTAGAAATATTCCTTTTACAGCTGCTAACCCAAAAGCATCCGATTTCGATGCATGGAAAGAGCAATTACAAGCTGAAACTGGCAAGTCCTATGATGACAACTTCATTCGTACTATGGAACAAATCGATGTGGGTCCTGTGTATGATGCCTCCATTTATGATCAATGTAACCATTTACAATATGTAGCGGGTATTCCTCCGTATCTTCGTGGACCATATGGCACAATGTATGTACAACGTCCTTGGACAGTACGTCAGTATGCAGGTTTCTCCACAGCGGAAGAATCCAATGCCTTTTACCGTCGTAACTTAGCGGCAGGTCAAAAAGGTTTGTCTATCGCCTTCGACTTGGCCACACACCGTGGTTATGACTCTGACCACCCTCGTGTAGTCGGTGACGTTGGTAAAGCCGGCGTTGCGGTAGACTCCATCCTAGATATGGAAATCTTGTTCTCTGGTATTCCATTGGACCAAATGTCTGTATCTATGACAATGAATGGCGCTGTATTACCAGTTATGGCCTTCTATATCTTAGCTGGTGAAGAACAAGGCGTAGATAAATCCGTTATGGCAGGTACGATCCAAAATGATATCTTAAAAGAGTTCATGGTGCGTAATACTTACATTTATCCACCAGCAGCATCTATGCGTATTATTGGTGATATCTTCGCCTATACATCTAAATACATGCCTAAATTCAATAGTATTTCTATCTCTGGTTACCACATGCAAGAAGCAGGTGCTACAGCAGATATCGAATTAGGTTACACCTTGGCCGATGGTTTGGAATACTTGCGTACTGGTGTAGCAGCGGGTCTTACAGTTGACCAATTCGCACCACGCTTATCCTTCTTCTGGGCAATGGGTAAAAACTACTTCATGGAAATCGCTAAAATGCGTGCAGGACGTATGTTATGGGCTAAGATTGTTAAATCCTTTGGTCCGAAAAATGTTAAATCTATGGCATTGCGTACGCACTCCCAAACTTCTGGTTGGTCTTTAACAGAACAAGATCCATTCAATAACATCACTCGTACATGTATCGAAGCGATGGCAGCAGCCTTGGGTCATACCCAATCCTTGCATACAAACGCTCTTGACGAAGCGATTGCATTGCCTACAGACTTCTCGGCACGTATTGCTCGTAATACGCAATTGTATATCCAAGATGAAACTAACGTATGTAAAGTTATCGACCCATGGGGCGGTTCTTACTATGTAGAATTCTTGACTAATCAATTGATTCGTAAAGCTTGGGCTCATATCCAAGAAGTTGAAGCCTTGGGTGGTATGTCTAAAGCGATTGATACAGGTCTTCCAAAAATGCGTATCGAAGAAGCGGCAGCTCGTCGCCAAGCGCACATTGACTCTGGTAGTGAAAAAATCGTCGGTGTCAACTACTTACGCCTTGATAAAGAAGATCCATTAGATATCTTGGAAGTAGACAATACAGCTGTACGTTTGGCACAGATCGAACGCTTGAAAACATTGCGTGCTAATCGTGATAATGACAAAGTACGTAGCTGTTTGGATGCGATTACAAAAGCGATGGAAACAGGAGAAGGAAACTTGCTTGAATTAGCCGTAGAAGCAGCTCGTGCTCGTGCGTCTAAAGGTGAAATCTCTGATGCAGTAGAAAAAGTATGTGGCCGTCATAAAGCGATTATTCGCTCCATTTCTGGCGTATACAGCAGCGAATTCAGCGATGATGATGTAATCACAGAAGTACGCAGCATGACTGAAAAATTTGAAGAGAAACATGGTCGCCGTCCACGTATTTTCGTAGCGAAAATGGGTCAAGATGGTCACGACCGCGGAGCTAAGGTAATTTCTACAGCCTTCGCAGATATGGGCTATGACGTAGATATCGGACCTTTATTCCAAACTCCAGAAGAAGCAGCAAAAGATGCGGTAGATAATGACGTACATATCGTAGGTATGAGTTCCTTAGCAGCTGGTCACAAAACATTGATGCCTCAATTATGTGAAGAGCTTAAAAAGCTAGGCCGTGAAGATATTATGGTTGTTATCGGTGGCGTTATCCCAGCTCAAGATTATGATTATCTCTATGAGCATGGTGCAGCAGCGATCTTTGGACCTGGTACCATCATTCCAGTATGTGCTAAAAAAGTACTTGAATTGTTAGAAGAACGTCTAGAAGAGGAAGAATAATTAGTATTCAAAATCTGATATACGTATATAGGTAAGACATGACACGTAGTCAGTGCCTCGTGCTACTTTGTAGCTGGCTACTGATTGCGTGTTTGTCATATTCGAATCGGTGAAAGGAGGGTGTCTTATGAGTGATGATACCTATAAGCCTTCTTGGGTTCCTGAGGAGAAAGATGATAAATTTGCATGCCGTGTTATGCGCGGTGTGGACGGTGGCCATGATGGGATGGATGCACATACCCATGCGCCACAAAAGCCAGTAGCTCCTAAGGTAGTAAAACGGAAAAAATTGACCGTCGATGACTATGTAGAAGGGGTGCTAGCTGGTAATCGAATGGTTTTATCCCGTGCCATTACTTTAATTGAAAGTAATGCAGCTGCCCATTTCGAAATGGCGCAGCAGGTAATCCAACGATTATTGCCATATACTGGTAAATCTACCCGTGTAGGGATAACAGGGGTACCGGGTGCTGGTAAATCGACTTTGATTGAAGCACTGGGCACAAAGCTATGTCAAAACGGTCATAAGGTGGCTGTTCTTGCAGTAGACCCATCGAGTACAGTGACAGGCGGATCTATCCTAGGGGATAAAACGCGGATGGAACAACTTTCACGGGAGCCGAATGCATTCATTCGTCCATCCCCATCAGGCGGTACTTTGGGTGGTTTAACTCGTAAAAGTAGAGAAACCTTGTTGTTATGTGAAGCCGCTGGGTACGATACGATCCTAGTAGAAACTGTAGGGGTAGGTCAAAGTGAAACTACAGTACGTTCTATGGTAGACTTCTTCTTACTGGTTGTGTTGACTGGTGCTGGTGATGAATTACAAGGCATGAAAAAAGGCGTTATGGAATTAGCAGATGCCATAGTAGTCAATAAGGCTGATGGCGATAATTTACAACGGGCCAAAGTGACACGCCAAGAATACGAACGTATTTTATGGTTTATTCGTGATGCCACGGAACAATGGACAACTCATGCCTACACATGTTCTGCCTACACTGGGGATGGCATCATGGAATTGTGGCAAGGCGTTATTGAAAAATTCATGGAACAATGTAAAGGCAATGGAGTGCTACAAGCACGTCGCCGTGACCAAACTTTATCGTGGGTATATTCTATGGTAGAAGAACATTTACAAAACTTGTTCTATCGTGCACCAGAAATTGTATCTTGCCGTGGAGGCATTGAAGATGCGGTTATTGAGGGACGTTTAACTCCTACATTGGCAGTGCAACAATTCATTAATACATTTACACAAACAGCTTTGGGGGATCAAGCAAAGAACACCCCATTATTTGAGCTGAAATAAAATAGAAACAGGAGGGGAAACTCTCCTGTTTTGTGCTACTGAGGGCTAAATCCTAGTAGGTTTTGGGGTATATGAATTTTGAAATATGAAGCATATAAATTGTGTTGCAAAATATGATGGAATGTTAATATATATTAAAAAAATAATATAAAAATATATTTCAGGTGGAAAACGTGATTTTTATCATAACCAAAATGAATAGCTTATAATTTGTACAATAGATTTTTTACACATTATATGCTTATTTTTGTTATAATATGACGGAAAGTTAATGAATACATAACTAGTATTGTTTACACTATGTGAGGTGCATAATAATGAGTTTCGAAAGTCGATTCCAACATCTTGATCGCCGTGCCCCTATTGCTGAGGATAATGTGGCGATTATTCATGATTTAGAAAAATGTAAGAACTGTACTCTTTGTCGTAAAGCATGTGCTGACACTATGAGCGTACTTGATTACTACGATTTGGAAGCAACAGGAGATAATCCTATCTGTATCCAATGTGGTCAATGTGCGGTAATTTGCCCATTTGGTGCAATGTACGAACGTACAGAATTAGATAAAGTAAAAGAAGCTATTGCCGATCCAGAGAAAATCGTGGTTATCCAAACAGCACCAGCTGTTCGTGTATCCATCGGTGAAGAATTTGGATTTGAGCCTGGTACATACCAAGAAGGTAAAATGGTAGGCGCTCTTCGTGCGTTAGGTGCTGACTATGTAGTTGATACTAACTTCGGTGCTGACTTAACTATCATGGAAGAAGCGAATGAATTATTAGAACGTAAACTACATGGCACAGGTCCATTGCCACAATTTACTAGCTGTTGTCCAGCATGGGTAAAATTCTGTGAAACATTCTTCCCAGAATACGTATCTCATATTTCTTCAGCTCGTAGTTGTATCGCTATGGAATCTGCTATGGTAAAAACATATTTTGCAAAAAATATGAATATTGATCCTAAGAAAATTGTATCCGTATCTGTCGCTCCTTGTACTGCTAAAAAAGCGGAAATTCGTCGTCCTGAGCAAAATAATGCAGCTCGTTTCACTGGAGAAGACTTGGGTCCAGATACAGATATCTGTATCACTACACGTGAGTTTGCACAATGGATTCGTGAAGCAGAATTAGATTTTGCCGCAGTAGAAGACTCTGCATACGATAAATTCATCGGTGCTGCTACTGGTGGCGGTGTTATCTTCGGTAATACTGGTGGTGTTATGGAAGCAGCGATGCGTGCATCCTACAAATTCATCACTGGTGACGAACCATCTCCAGCTCCACTTCTTAACTTAACAGATGTGCGTGGTATGGACGGTGTGAAAGAAGCAACCGTAGAAATTGGTGGACATACCATCAACGTGGCTGTTTGCCATGGTGGTAAAAATATCCGTGAATTCTTGAACGAATTGAAAGCATCTGGTAAAACATATGATTTCATTGAAATGATGGCATGCCCAGGTGGCTGTATCGGTGGTGGCGGACAACCACGTGCTAAATTGCCAGTGGCTAATAAAGTAAAAGGTGAACGTATTGAAGGTCTTTATAACTGGGATTCCAACATGAAGCTTCGTTCTTCCTATGAAAACCCTGAAATTAAAGATGCATACGCTAATTTCTTGGAAAAACCATTAGGACATATTGCGCATGAATTGTTACATACTACGTATGTAGATCGCAGTGGTGACTTAGGAGCTCGTCAAGATGTGACTCCTGAAACATGTCCAACATCTCCAAAATTTAAAAAGCCGGAATAATTTAGTTAGTAACTTCAACTCCGGTGAGTCAGCGAATGTGTAAGTTGGTTTGCTGCTGAACGAAGTTATTATATAGTCATCTAAGCATGACAACATACTGCAAGACGAAAAGACTCTTATGGGGATTATCCCGTAAGAGTCTTTTCTATTCTATTCCATTCCATCTTAGGGCGTTCTACTCTGATGTAGTGCAGGGGAAGATTGGAACATATATGCTGGCTCCATTTGTAGCCTGGGGGGATACTCTTAACGATGGAAAAGTGGAACATATACCTTCACAAACGGTATTTCATAATGTTTGTTCAGGCACATGTTCCGCTTTTCTAGGTTAGCTTAATTTAGATATAGTACCCACAGGCTACTATGGGTAATGTTTGCCCGACACATGTTCCGCTCTTCTGGGGGGGTTCTAATGTAGAGGACCGTCACAAAGATGCTCTACGAATGAGGGCAATTCTAGGGGGGAGTACGGCACATTTCTCCACAAATTAATCCTACGGTAGGTTTGTTCCAGAATATGCCGTACTCTTATAGAGGTATCTAATGTAGTAGAATGAATCATCCCAAGATGACCTAGGGATCAATCGTAGGGAAATGGATAGTAATTATGATAGAATGTAACTAAATGGTGTTGGACATATTAGTTTGGATGACTGCTACTGTATTTAGCGTGATGATGTCTGATTGAAACTGTGAGGTGCTAATGAAGATTGTTAAGATCATTCTGACGGTTTGTGGCATTTTGTTATTGCTCTGTTCTATTCTCGTTGGTGGCATATTTTATATGCTTAGTAATGATGTTGTGCATGGCTTTCAGTATTATAAGGTGGAAGATACACATACTTGGGATGATAAAAATTGGACTTTAATTTTAGTTAGGAATCGTGATAATACGATTGTTTTACAGTCAGTGTTAGATTATTACAGTGAGGATGATAATGAGGTCTTAGTTGTAACCCTTGATGGATATTATATTTTTTTAGGTGAAACTTTAGTGTATTCTGAAACTTATGATAGGACTTATTCTGAAAGAATGTGGACAAAGGAGTATTCTGCTTAACGAGGTGAGGTTTTACTTTCAAAATATAGAAAACAGAGTTGGGAAAAGTGGATGAAGGAATATTCAGACCAAACAGTAGCTAGTGAAGCTATAGTATCAGAGTTAACATATTTACCTTTTAGATATGATGGAGTATTAATGGATATAACGCAACATCATTGGTTAACATATCCGAAATATATAAGGATTCAATCTAAGTATGTGTATGTATATACTGAGGTTGGCATTCTGATTATAGATTTGAAGCAGAAGCAGATATATACTATTGAAGATAAGGAGTTCCCTTTTTCTAGCAAAGAAGGGATTATGAATTATAATGAATTTGTACATGTGATTAATACTAGTACAGAAGTTAGAAATCATGATTATCAAAGACCCAGTGTTTTTAATAGCATATACGTACATAATATAGATGAGATACCTGTTTCATCTCAAGAGATATATAAATTTTATGTAGAGGCGGTTAAAAAGGTTAAGGAAAAACGTGGAGAGATAGTGCAATAATTAGAATATAAAAGAGATACAAATAGCTCTCTGGAGAATGAATATAACAAGAGAAAGGGGAATATTTATTGGTATGTATAGTTTCTACGGAAGCGATTTCGGAAAAGCGGTAGTTGATATAGTATACATAGGGGTGAAAGCGGTTTGATAGACCAAAAGTATATAGAACATAGGAAATATCTTACATTGGTGATGAGACAAGTTGAGGGATACATAGATTCCTATTATGAACGGATAGAGGGGATCAAGCTAATAGAAAATCCTGCAGCAGTGATGGATAATCTTCTTATTAAAATTGTGGAAGATAGACCTAATGAGAAAAAATATGTGTATAGTTTTTATGCTAATCATATGGACATAGCAAAAGCTGATATGATGATTCTTCATGAAATGTGTTGGGATAAAGCAAACGATATAAGTACCTTGAAGAATGATAGTGCATTGAGAAATCATGTTCGAAAAACAGGTTGTGGAGAAGGTGTACCTACGATTACAGATTCTTTTTATAAAATTGATGCGGATAAAATACAAAAGGTTTATGATATAGCTACTATGTTACTTCATCAAATATCAGCAGATGAAGAGAATGAGGAGACCGAAGCAAAGTGGTTTTATGTAGAAGTATATCAATCTACTAATGCTGGATATCTATCAGGTGGGTCTTGGATTGCACATAGTATTTTAGAAAAGATATATAAGAATACAGGTTGGGAAGAAGTAAAAGGCAAGGAGTTAACACTTAATGAGCTTGTATGTATTCAATCAATGTAAGTTTTCATAAATCATGACTTAGAAACTTACTTGAAAAGAACTGCCTGGCAAGGTGATTTGCGAATTAATCCTAGGGTTGCTTGCTATAGTGAAACTAATGTGATAAATAATTGGGGAACTTTTTTAGAAAAATAGAACAAAAAAGTTCCCCAATGTTAAAGTAAAACAAACAATTAGAATCTACTTTACCTTTTAAGTCTGTACTCTTGTACATTTTCCGTGTTGGGTGTATAATAGTTTTTATATAAAATACAAATTAGTAAATATTCATATAATGTGAAGGGCTAGAAGGATGGATATATGTATCCTTTCACGGCTTTTACAGATATGAAATAATAGGAGGACAGTATGGCAAAGATTGATATGAACAATTTAGATTTTAGTTATAAAGAAACGCCATTCCGTTATGTGTCTAATTTCAAAGATGGTCAATGGGATGAAGGCGGTTTGACGGATGAGGCGAATATTGTCCTCAATGAATGTGCTGGTGTATTCCAATATGCGCAAACGATTTTTGAAGGTTTGAAAGCGTATTATACGAAGGATGGTCATATTGTGTGTTTCCGCCCAGATTTAAATGCACAGCGTTTGCATGATTCTGCAAAATATCTTGTAATGCAACCATTCCCAACAGATCGTTTTATCGAGGCTGTGAAAGAAGTGGTAAAAGCAAACCAAGACTTTGTGCCTCCATACAGCACAGGTGGTAGTTTGTATCTTCGTCCATTCTTGATGGGTACGAACAGTGTTATCGGTGTAAAACCAGCAGATGAGTTCCAATTCCGTATTTTTGGTACTCCTGTAGGGGATTATTTTAAAGGCGGTGTGAAACCGCTGAAAATCCAAATCTCCGATTTTGACCGTGCAGCGCCACATGGTACAGGTCATATTAAAGCGGGCTTGAACTATGCTATGAGCTTGCATGCTCTAGAAGCAGCGCATGAAGCAGGGTATGCAGAGAATTTATACTTGGATCCCCGAACTCGTACAAAAGTAGAAGAAACTGGTGGAGCGAACTTTATTTTTATCACGAAAGATGGTAAATTAGTAACGCCTAAATCCGATAGTATTCTTCCATCCATCACACGTCGTTCCTTGATGTATGTAGCTGAACATTATTTGGGTATGACAGTAGAACATCGTGAAGTGTACAAAGAAGAATTGAAAGACTTCGCTGAATGTGGTCTTTGCGGTACAGCAGCTGTGATTTCTCCTGTTGGCATGGTGCATTCCAAAGAAGAAGATATTTTCTTCCCAAGCGGCATGGATGAAATGGGTCCAACATTAACAAAATTGCGCGAAACATTACTTGGCATTCAACATGGTGAAATCGAAGCACCAGAAGGCTGGATTGTTCGCATCGTATAATAGAATACTTTTACAATGACGTAAACGCATGGTTACCTTAGGGTAGCTGTGCGTTTTCTTGTATAGTAGGCATATATAAGGATATGGATGAAAGTAATGTTGAAAGACCCCATGATAGTAAATATATAAATTTTTGAAGAGTTAATAGATGATACATGATAATATATGAGTTTGAAGTCATGGGATTAGAAGTAAAAAGAGATGGATTATTTAAGAATACATGTATACATAAGTAATATGTATTGAAAAATAATATAATTTTTGCTAGTATAGTATACAGTTCTATATTCTATAGAATTAGAACAATATTTTATGATTATTATGAAATGTAGTTACTGATTATCATAAGAGGCTAATTCTTTACAGAGTGAGTATATAGTAGGTGGATGCTAATACAGCATGTAGCCGAACTACTGTGAAGTACAGTCAGTTGACATATGAATTAGAACTTTCAGTATATGTATGCCTAGTGTTAAGTACGCTAGTGTTGTAATAGAGAGCCTACAGGAGGAGAGGGTTATGATGGAAATGAGTACCATTGCAAAACAACATGAGGAACAGCGACATTTGGAAGCGAATGGTTTGTATAGTTCTCAATTTGAAAAAGATGCCTGCGGTATGGGATTTGTAGTCAATATTAAAGGTAAAAAGTCCCATGATATTATCGACGATGGCTTGCGTATTCTTGAGCGCTTGGAACACCGTGGTGGTGCTGGCGCCGATAAGGATACTGGCGATGGAGCGGGCATCTTAGTACAAATTCCACATGACTTTTTCCGCCGCGAGTGCGAAGTGTTGGGTATCTATTTACCACCTGCAGGGGACTATGGTGTGGGTATGGTGTTTGCTCATAAGTACGAAACATTGCGAAATGAGCAAAAACGCATCCTAGAAGAGGTAGTCCGTGAAGAAGGACAAATCGTATTGGGCTGGCGGGAAGTACCGGTAGATTCTACAGCAGTTGGCCATGAGGCGGCATTAATTCGTCCTTGGATGATCCAAATTCTTATCGGTAAAGGTCAAGATGTGACAAACCAAGCGGAGTTTGAACGCAAATTATATATGATTCGTAAAATTGCAGAAAAGCGTATCGTCCCATTGAGCAAAGAAATGAGTAGCGATTTCTACATTGCCTCTTTGTCTTCTAAAACGATCGTCTACAAAGGTATGTTGACACCAGTGCAATTACGAAACTTTTACCTAGATTTGAATGATTTAGATTTTACCTCTGCCTTGGCGATGGTTCATTCTCGTTTCAGTACGAATACATTCCCAAGCTGGGCACGGGCTCATCCTAACCGTTATTTAGTACATAATGGGGAAATCAACACCATTCGTGGTAATGTAAACTGGATCAATGCTCGTGAAGGTAAAGCAGAGTCTCCATTGTTCCCAGATATTAAAAAAGTGTTCCCTGTTGTTGATGATACAGGATCTGACTCTGCTATGTTCGATAATACCCTTGAGTTCTTGCATATGACAGGCCGTAGCTTACCACATGCGATCATGATGATGATTCCAGAACCATGGGAACGCAATACCTTGATGAGCCAAGAAAAACATGACTTCTATGAGTTCAATAGTTTCATGATGGAACCATGGGATGGTCCAGCGGCGATGGGCTTTACTGATGGGACTGTGATCGGTGGTGTCTTAGACAGAAATGGCTTGCGCCCAGCGCGTTACTATGTGACAGCAGATGACCGTGTGATTATGGCATCCGAAGTGGGCGTTGTAAACGAAGCAGATGATATGATTCGTGCCAAAGGCCGTTTAGAACCAGGTAAAATGCTATTAATCGACACAGAAGAAGGTCGCATCATTTCTGATGAAGAAATCAAACACCGTGTGGCTACAGAACTTCCTTACAATGAGTGGGTGAAAGAACATGTGATCCACTTGTCGGAGATTCAACAAGCTACGGAAGAGAGTATCCCTGAGGTAGGTGACTTGTTCATGCAACAACAAGTATTCGGCTATACCCAAGAAGATTTGGTACGCATGATTATCCCTATGGCAAAAGATGGGAAAGATCCTGTAGGATCTATGGGGGCTGATGCGCCGCTAGCAATCTTGTCGGATAAACCACAAATGTTATACTCCTATTTTAAACAGCTTTTTGCACAGGTGACAAATCCCCCAATCGATGCTATCCGCGAAGAAATGGTCACCTCCACACGAGTGATGCTCGGAAATAGCGGTAACTTGACGGACCCTAACAAAGTGGGCACCTATGCAGTATCCATGCGGACACCTATCATGACGAATCAAGAATTGGCAAGTATTAAACAATTGGACTGCCGTCGCATGAAATCCGTGACCTTGTCCATCTTGTTTGACCCAGCCAAAGGTGCGGAGGGTATGAAAGAAGCCCTCGACCGTTTGTGCAAAGATGCAGAGGAAGCAGCTCGCACGGACCAAAATGTGTTGATTTTGTCTGACCGTGGCGTGGACGAACACCATGCGCCGATTCCAGCTTTATTGGCAGTGGCAGCGGTGCATAATCATTTAATTAACACTGTATTGCGCACAGAAATGGGGCTAATCTTGGAATCTGGGGAACCTCGTGAAGTGCATCATTTCTGTACACTCTTAGGCTATGGTGTAACAGCGATTAACCCGTATGTGGCATTAGCAACAGTTCGTGAGTTACAAGCAACGAATCGCTTGGGCGACCTTACACCAGAGGAAGCAGAAGCGAATTACATCAAGGCCTCTGTGTCGGGCATTATGAAAGTCATGTCTAAAATGGGTATTTCCACTGTACGCAGTTACCATGGGGCGCAAATCTTTGAGGCATTGGGCTTGAATACAAACTTTATTAGTACCTACTTCCCGAATACACCGACTCGCATTGGTGGTATCGGCTTAGGTGGCGTCGCTCATGAAGCATTAGAGCGATTCCAACGAGCTTTCAAAGAGGATGTGAAAGTCCTTGAACCAGGCGGTTGGTACGGACCTATGAAAGATGGAGAAGAGCATTTATTTAATCCAGATACGATTAAGTTGTTGCAAACATCCTTAATCGAAGGGGATTATAATACATACAAAGAATATTCCAAAATGATTCGCAATGACTATCATGTGACCTTGCGTAGCTTGATGGAATTGAACTTCCCTGTGGGTGGCGGTATTCCTGTGGAAGAAGTGGAACCAGTGGAAGACATTGTAAAACGCTTCAAAGCGGGCGCTATGAGTTATGGCGCGATCAGTAAAGAGGCTCATGAAGCCATTGCAATCGCTATGAATCGCTTAGGGTCTACATCGAACTCTGGGGAAGGCGGTGAAGATACAAGTCGCTTTGTTCTCGATGCCAATGGAGATAATCGCAATAGTGAAGTAAAACAAATTGCATCAGGTCGTTTTGGGGTAACAACGAATTACTTGGTCCATGCGAAAGAATTACAAATCAAATGTGCCCAAGGTGCTAAACCAGGTGAAGGTGGTCAATTACCGGGCAAAAAGGTATATCCAGAGATTGCTAAAGCACGGCACTCCACACCAGGGGTAGAACTAGTATCTCCGCCACCACATCACGATATTTACTCTATCGAAGATTTGGCAGAATTGATTTATGACTTGAAATGCGTCAATCCAAATGCAGCGATTTCCGTAAAATTGACCTCAGAAGCTGGGGTAGGTACCATTGCCGCAGGGGTAGCCAAAGCGAAAGCAGACAGCATCCTCATCTCCGGCTATGATGGTGGTACTGGTGCAGCAGGTCGTACATCGGTGAAACATGCAGGTGTGCCATGGGAATTGGGACTTTCAGAAACACATCAAACCTTGATGTTGAACCGTTTGCGTGACCGTGTACAACTGGAAGTAGACAGTAAACTCATGACTGGCTATGATGTAGCAATCGCAGCCTTGTTAGGGGCGGAATTATTCGGATTTGGTACCTTGCCATTAGTGGCAGTGGGCTGTCGTATGGCACGGGTTTGCCACATGAATACATGCCCGTACGGGGTGGCCACACAAGACGAGAAATTGCGGGCTAAATTCATAGGTAAACCAGAATACGTGGAAAATTTGATGAAGTTCATCGCCCAAGAATTGCGCGAAATCATGGCTCGCTTAGGTATCCGCAGTGTTCGTGAGCTAGTAGGTCGTATCGATTTAGTGCGCCAACGCTCACAAGACGATAATTTCAAATTGTCTCGTGTGGACTTGAAACGAATCTTGTTTAAACCATATACAGATGCCTCTGTGGGACATTTACACAGCATCGACCAAAATCATGAATTGGAACGCACCTTGGATATGAAAAAATTACTTCGCATGTGCCGTCCTGCCTTGGATGATCAAAAACCAATTCGTGCTAAATTGGCTATCAGTAATGTGAATCGTGTGGTAGGTACCTTAGTCGGCGGCGAAGTAGTTCGTCGTTATGGCGAAGCGGGCTTGCCAGAGAATACGATCAAATTGAATTTCGTTGGTTCTGCTGGTCAAAGTTTTGGTGCTTTCATCCCGAATGGTATGACATTGGAACTCGAAGGTGATGCCAACGATTATCTTGGTAAAGGCTTGTCTGGTGGTACTATCATTGCGTACCCACCAAAGGCTGCTACCTATGAGGCACATGAAAACATCTTGATCGGTAACGTGGCATTCTATGGGGCTACTTCTGGCACTGCCTATATCAACGGCGTGGCTGGGGAACGGTTCTGCGTTCGTAACAGCGGTATCACAGCCGTTGTAGAAGGTGTGGGTGACCACGGTTGCGAATACATGACCGGTGGTGAGGTTCTTGTCCTTGGCCGTGTAGGCCGTAACTTTGGGGCTGGCATGTCCGGTGGTTATGCGTACGTGCTTGATTTAGATGGACGCTACTGCAATACAGGACTTGTGGAACTTCGTAAAACTAGTGAAAGTGATCTAGCACGGATTCATGAGCTAGTACAACAGCATGTATTGCATACGAACTCTAAACAAGGTCGACATATGTTAGAAAACTGGGTATTGTACAAAGATCGCTTTACGAAAATCGTGCCAACAGCTTACGAAGAAATGGAGCAAAGTATTGCTCATTACCAAGGTGAAGGTATGTCATTAGAAGAAGCGCAATTGGCGGCGTTTAAAGCGAAATATATGAGTGGAAAATAGAGGTTGTGCCTTACGCAAACTGCATGATATGCGCATCTGTATGCATAAAAAATATATCTTAGGGGGCTTTTGCTATCCCCTCAAAATATATGATAGAACCAATATAATATAGAAATTAAAAAGAGGAATGGAACTGATACTTCAGAACCATTCCTTTTTTGTGTTGATGCCATACTAATATGATTTTATGTATATATAGAGAAATAGAAAAGGCTCCATAGGAGCCTTTCCATATAGTATGTAATTATTCCTCATGTCCTTTGAGCTGCATCCCTGCAAGCAATGTTTTTTCAGATTCTTCCATATGGATACGAGCAATCTGGCGAGCTCGTTCCACATCGCGATCGGAGATTGCCTCCACAAGTTGACGATGTTCATCCCAAGTTTTGGCGAGACGACCTGTTTGACTCATAGACAATGTACGGAAACGCAACGTTTGCTCTCGTAGATTGTTTATCATTTCAACAAGACGATCATTACGAGACGCTTTATAAAGAATTTCATGGAATAGAATATCGGCTTGTACGACTTTGTCTAAATTATTTTCGTTCATGTAGTTGCCGATTTCTACCAGATGTTGCTCTAAGGCCTCGATTTCTTCGTTGGTAATACGCTCTGCAGCTAGTTCTGCGGCAAGCTCTTCCAAGATAGAGCGAAGTTCAAACACTTCTGTTACATCTTTCAAACTCATATCCGCCACATAGGTACCACGGCGTGGAATCATCACCACAAGACCTTCTTGCTCTAAAATGCGGATTGCCTCACGAATAGGAGTACGGCTCACACCGAGCTCTTCCGCCAAAGGAATCTCCATGAGGCGTTCGCCTGGGGGCAATAGACCGTCACGAATGGCTTGGCGTAAAGCATCGCTAACAATTTCACGAAGCGGTTTGTACGCGTCTAAACGGATGGGTTGTAAACGTGGTGCATTCATCGTAGGGCCTCCTCATCATGTGTTTTCGTAATTAGTGAAAGCCAGTTATGACCAGCTTTTTTGATGTCTTCTTGTAATCGAATCGCATCCAGTGCTTTTTCCAATAGAACCACCATAGTAGGACCGCTACCAGTCATGATGGTAGGGAATCCACGGTCCAAGAAGAATTGTTTGCATGCCACAAGTTCTGGATGGATAGGAAACATTAATTCTTCAAAGGTATTGTCACTAGCTGTGAAAGCCTGACGGAAGTCTTTTGCTTTCATATGTGTGGTAACAGTATCCATCGTATTTGAAGTCACACGAGAAGTCCCGGCGAATCTTCCGTAGGCTTCTGCCGTAGAAATGCTCACTTCTGGTTTTACGATTAGTAGCCATTGAGCGCTACTAGTTGGCAAGACTTCTAATCGTTCTCCTCTACCAGTGCCACGGGCAGTACCGCCTTTCAGTAAGAAAGGTACGTCAGAACCAAGTTTAGTTGCCATGGTCAATAGTTCCTCATCGGTTAAGCGAAGATCCCAAAATTTATTAAGACCTAGTAACATAGCGGCACCGTCACCACTGCCACCGCCCATGCCAGCACAAGGAGGAACCCGTTTTAACAAATGAATGGCAGCCCCTTGGGTACAGCCCGTATAGTCTTGGACCATACGAAGGGCTTTCATAGCAATATTGCTTTCTGTATAGGGAATTAATTGTGCCATATAATATGGCAGTTCAGGTGCATCGCCAGAGAACACCACAGAATGGTGGCGTGCGAAATAAAGAGAATCCCCTAAGAAAATAGATTGAAAAATGGTATCTATATTGTGGTACCCATCATCACGTTTGCCCGTGATAGCAAGGCCCACATTGATTTTACTAAAAGCTCGTTGTTCCATAAGATTGTCACCTCAGTGAAGTTATCAAAATGTTTGCATTTACTTTTTATTATATCATAGATTGAGGGTGAAAATCCTTGCAAGATGGGGAGTGTATTTTTGTGAATGAACTATGGGGGATATACTATGTAAATTTGCGATAAGGCATAGCACAATTGTGGTAATAAAAAGATGGGAAGTACTTGAAAGGGTTATGGAAAGTGTGGTATAGTATTAATCAGTAAAAAGATTACCTAACTATTAAATAAAATGCGTTAGAAAGTAAGCCTTTTTATGAAAAAAATTCTAAAGTGAATCAAAATCTGTGCTGTAAAGTGGATTTTGAAAGGCGTGGTTATGCGGATTCTAAGGGGGACCCTTTAGAATTATCTCCCCATTGCGGGGACTGAAACTTATCTTTTGGCATTTTAGCTAATTCGCCAAACGCTTTAGAATTATCTCCCCATTGCGGGGACTGAAACCTTCTGAAATTTCAGAGACATCATAAGTAGTTTCAGCTTTAGAATTATCTCCCCATTGCGGGGACTGAAACACAAAGAATGGAGTGCCAAGTGACTCCAGCTCTACACTTTAGAATTATCTCCCCATTGCGGGGACTGAAACGCGATGAAGCTTTCTACAGAGTAGTTTCTTTCATCCTTTAGAATTACTACCCCCATTGCGGGGACATCAAAATGACATTAGCCTATTCCCTAGAGTACAGATATCGGTGCGTTATCCGACAAAGTATCTCATCCTATGCATAAACACTGCACTGAACTATTTATGCCCGACCAATGCGGAGGCATGTAAAATGAAAAGAACCACTTAGCAATTTGCTAGGTGGTTCTTTGTTGTAAATAAATGATTAACTATCGGGGTTTTTATAAAATACAAATCATCCTTTGCGATATACTGATTACATAGTAATGAATTGATGAGTTTATAGTAAAGGAGTGAGTTTTATGGAGTTTATTAATATGACGGATCATAGTGTATCCATTATGGATATGAAAGGACGGGTCATTGTATCGATTCCAGCGAGTAATAAGGTAGCGAGGGTTAGAAGTAGGAGTGAAAAAATAGGCTCCTTTTGTTGTAAAAATTTTACCTATCGAGTGTATGATAAGGATGGTAATTATACAATACATGAGGTGAAAGGAAATCCTGAATCGGGTGGTCTTGATTTTTTTCGTATGGAATATACTGAGGTTGAAGGTGCTCCAGAAACAATCGAAAAGGGAGTATACTATATAGTAAGTGCCATGGTATCAGCACGAATCAATCATCCTCAAGTGATAGCACCAGGACAAATCGTAAGAGACTCAACAGGTAAAGCGGTTGGTTGCTGTGGCATTAGCCTACAAAAATATGCATAAACTTCTTTCAGAGGAACGCAGTTGGGAGTAGTATCCTTGTGGTGGTGTTTTACTAGTTACATAAGCAAAACACAAAAAGAGCGTGTCATATCCCGGAGTAAACTTCAGTGGAACGTCAGTTTACGAAGGGATGTGCCTCGCTCTTCCCTTTGTCCAACTAGCAAATGCCGCCACAGGTTGCATAGACGAGCAAGAGACGATATAATTTTAGTGGTAATTAGAAAGGAAGTGACTGTATGACTGATGAAGAGTATATGCGTGAAGCCTTGGTAGAGGCACGTAAAGCCTATGATATGGGTGAGATTCCCATTGGCGCTGTATTGGTGCACGAAGGCAAAATTATCAGCCGTCATCACAACCGTCGTGAGATTGACCATGATGCGACGGCCCATGCAGAGGTCCTTGTCATTCGTGAGGCAAATACCATGCTTGAAAGGTGGCGGTTGACCGGTTGCACGCTTTATGTTACGATAGAGCCGTGCCCTATGTGTGCTGGTGCTATTATTAACAGTCGCATTGATCGCGTTGTCTATGGTAGTAGCGATTATAAGGGCGGTGCGGTAGAATCTTTGTTCAATGTACTTTCACATCCGAATTTAAACCATGAGCCACAGGTGTTGGCAGGTGTACTGCAAGACGAATGCAGTCAGATGATGAAAGATTTTTTCAAAGAACGCCGTCGTATACGGAGAGGTACTCAAGTGGCTGAAGAGTCCGCACTCGAAATGCGGTAGGTCAGGAAACTGGCGCGGGGGTTCAAATCCCCCTCTCTCCGCCAAAGTAAGGGCTGTATCAGTAGATGCAGCCCTTTTTTATAAAATGACGTAGTTGTAGGAGGCATGATATGGAAGTATATTACTCCCCTTTACAAGAGGTTAATCAAGAATTAATTCATAAACGATTAGATTTTTTGTTGCGTAAAATCGGTTTTGGTGAAATTGGTTGCGCTGGCAAAAAAGTGGCTCTACTTCGCAATGATTTGCATAGCGAGTATGAGGCGTATGAAATGGTAGTGGCATACATGAAAGCACGCATCGAATCCGAAGGCGGCACTGTGGTCTATGTCGATGAGCCTAGCAACCATTCTTGCGAGGTCATCATTCCTGATGGTGAATCTGTGAAAGTAGCCTATATCGATGAACGCATTGCCACTAGTGATGTGGTGATTTCCGTGAATCACATTAAAGCGAATGAGTACAGCGGATTCTCTGGGGCTGTGAACAATACAGGTTGGTACTCCGCCAGCTTAGAAGGCCGTCGTGAATTAGTGGGATTGACAGGGACAGAGCATCATAAAGCGGTGGCAGAATATGCAGCAGCTGCCACCAGAAATCGTCAACGCTTTCACGTAGGGGTAGCGATGGACATCGTAGCCGACTATGTGAACCAAGACAAGCTGAAAGAGGCTGGTGCGACCAATGAAATCGTAGGCAACTTGGGCATTGTTGTATCCTATGATATGGTGGCTATGGACGAAGCTTTGGGCGATATTATTACCCAAGCAACACCAGTAGAAAACGGTGTGTTGAGCACAGTGGAAAAACGCACATGGGATTATTTCAAAGATATTTCCCCTAACAGCGAATGGCAAGCCATCTTACTACGTGCAGACCGCATGGGATTGGGTACACGTTCCTACGCCCTTGTGAAGGACGAAGAGTTAATCTTCTATGGTGAAAAAATTTAATAGACCGTAACTAGAACAATAGGTAGCTTTTATAAGCTGTAGAAGGATAGATTATGTGAATAATAAAAAATCTCTAGTGTAAGCGAGTGCGTAAGGTATAGCTTTGACTAGAGATTTTTGTATATTTGTATATATGATGTAATGGATGTATCCTAAAAAAGCATATGTAAGGGGATACATTGTGTCATAACAATTCTAATGTATTAGGAGTGACGGTATAGATAGAGAAGCAATAGTTGCCTCGTTATATACAGTCTCGCATTCATTAGGTGTATTAACGAGGATAATACATAATAATCAGTACTCCAATAATGGACACAATACCGCCGATGATATCATATCGATCGGGTGTAATGCCATCCACATAATAGCCCCATAAAATAGAGAGGGCGATGAAGATACCACCATAGGCAGCGTAGACCTTGCCGAAAGGTGCTTCCTGTAAAGTAGGGATAATACCATAAATGATGAGGGTAATAGCACCAGCGAGCATATACCAGGGGCTTTTATCGTCTTTTAGATAGAGCCATACTAAATAGCCACCGCCGATTTCGGCAATGCCGGCTAGGATAAAGTAAAATATTGATAAAAGAATTTGTGACATAGTTGATACCTTTAGAATAAATATTGATCAGCAAGTGGATTAAAGTACATATTGTAAGCTTTGTAGAAGCTATATGTTGCTGCCAAATAACCTAGTGAAGCGATAGTAGCTGTTTTTGGGGCAAACTTAGGGTTAGTAGAACTTATTTGACGATAAGGTTTGTATATTGAACCATCAAAGTTATAGCTTGTTAATCCAGTCATTTTCCGTTGTATTCCAGAATTTTTTTCCAGTTCATCAAAAATTAACATACTATCAGAAATCTTTTTATTTAAAACTTCTGAGCTACGATTATAATCATAGAAAAAAGTATGATCTGCTTTACTAATGATATTTGTTTTGTATTGTATTATATAGATAGTTGCATTGATAATATAATATGGTGGATTATAACGTGTTACATTGATTGAAGGAATTTCTATATATCCATCAAGAGTTTGATCTGCATAGATATGTTTGTATCTTTCAGGTGTATTTCTCAGTTCGTCTAATGAAACTGCAAAGGCAGAACTTGCAAAGAGCGAAAGGATTGCTAGTAAAAAGAATAGTTTCTTCATGTTTGTACCTCCTTTATTACATACTAGATATATTGATACTTTCATTATATAAACTGTGAAAACTAATTTCAACTATATAAATAAAAAAAGCAACCAATCCGAAGATTGGTTGCTGTAGTATCCTATTATTTGGAGTACAATTCGACGATTAGTGTCTCGTTTACTTCGATAGGAAGTTCTTCACGTTCAGGAAGGCGAGTTAATGTGCCTTGGAAAGCGTCAAGATTTTTTTCAATGTAAGGAAGTTCAAAAGAACGAAGTTCTTGAAAGTTTACTTTGAACATTTCGTTGTCACGGCTAGCTTCACGAAGTTCAATTACATCACCTGGTTTACATTGGTAAGAAGGGATGTCAACGCGTTTGCCGTTAACAAGGATGTGGCCATGGTTTACCATTTGACGTGCTTGACGGATGGAGTTACCGAAGCCAATGCGATATACAAGGTTGTCCAAACGGCATTCCAACAATTTCAACATGTTTTGGCCTGTAACACCGTGCATTTTTTTCGCTTTATCGTAATAGCGTACGAACTGGCGTTCTAGCAAGTTGTAGTATGCTTTAACTTTTTGTTTTTCTAATAATTGAAGACCATATTCAGACATTTTCTTTTGACGTTGGTCTTTTTTTACACGTTTTAAAGCCTTCGCGTGACCGAAAACGTTCACACCGAAGCGACGGCATAACTTAAATCGTGCTTCTCTTCTCGTTGCCATGTGATTATCACCTCATAGATTAATAAAACTTTGCACAAATTGTGCTTAATTATTATACCCTATGAAAATGAAAAAGTCAAAGGGCTATAACCATTGTCAAGGGCCGTGTATGTGCTATAATAAAAGATACAGTATTAGTGTTTCCGTTAGGAAATGATGTAAGAGGAGATTCACCATGAATGTGTCCTATAATGTAAAAGAAGAATTATGTATTGAACATACACCAGGGGCAGGTGCCATTGTTATCTTTGGGGCCTCCGGAGACCTGACGAAGCGTAAATTGTTGCCAGCTATTTATTCCTTGTTTCAACGTGGTTTACTTTCACCGAAGGTAGCCGTAGTGGGCGTAGCACGGACAGCGATGAGCCACGATGAATTTCGTGAACAAGTGAAAGCATCCATCTTAGGTGACCGTGAACCAAATGTAGAAGAACAAGCATTTATTGAACGCTTTTCCTATGTAGCTGGTCAATATACAGAGCCGTCTACGTATGTAGCGTTGCGAGAAGAATTAGAACGTGTGGCAGATGCTCATTGTACAGGCGGGAATGCACTATTTTATCTAGCCATGCCACCAGAGTTATTTGAACCTATTGTGCGTGAATTACATGGGGCAAAGCTGTTAGAAGAAGTAGGTTCTTGGTCCCGTGTCATCATTGAAAAACCATTTGGACATGATTTAGAAAGTGCTATCGCATTAGATGAATCCTTGAAACAATATATTACGGAAGAGCAAATCTATCGTATCGATCATTATTTAGGGAAAGAAACGGTACAGAATATTTTAATGCTTCGTTTCGCCAATGCTATATTTGAACCGCTTTGGAATCGCAAATATATTGAGCGTGTAGAAATTACTGTAGCCGAAGAATTAGGTGTAGAGAAACGTGCAGGCTATTATGATGGGGCAGGCGCTTTGCGTGATATGGTGCAAAACCATATGATTCAAGTATTATCTTTGATTGCCATGGAACCACCTGCTAGTTTTAATGCTGACGATTACCGTGATGAAATTGGTAAGTTAATTTCTTCTATCCGCAGTTTACATCGTCAAAAATTAGGCGATATTGCAGTGCGTGGTCAATATGTAGATTCTGGTAATACAGAACGTCCAGCCCCAGAGTATCGGAAGGAAGAAAATGTGCCACCTACATCAACGACAGAAACCTATGTGGCATTAAAATTATTCATCGATAATTGGAGATGGCGTGATGTGCCGTTTTATCTTCGCACAGGAAAACGATTGCCGAAGAAATCTAGCGAAATTGCCATAACTTTCAAACCAATTCCGCACTCCATCTTTAAACCGTTCCATGCGAAAGACTTTAACCAAAACGTATTGGTTCTTCGCATGCAACCAAATGAAGGAATGGGATTGTCCTTAGAGGTGAAATCTCCAGGCTCTAAGCTGAGTGTTAACACCCTAGAAATGGATTTTTCCTATAGCAATTCCAAGGAATTAGCAGACATTCCAGATGCTTATGAAAGATTGATTTTAGATGGTTTATTAGGAGACCAAACATTATTCGTTCGCAATGATGCGGTAGAAAAATCTTGGCGTTTATTTAAGCCATTGATTGAGGCATGGGAACGAAATGATGAAGAAACACCGTTATGCTTCTATCCAGCTTTCAGTGAGGGCCCAAAAGAGGCAGAAGAGTTATTAGAAGGAGGATCTTGGTCGTGGCGAGAGATATAATTCATGCATTTCCTACAGGAGATGACGTGGCGAAAGCAGTGGCCGATCGATTTTTAACTTATACAAATGAATGCATTGCAGAAACAGGCGCTTGCGTGGTGGCTGTATCTGGAGGGACTACACCCAATGCATTGTTTTCCTTGCTCGATTCTGATGAGTATACAAATCGTATCGATTGGGAGCATATTTTCTTCCTTTGGGTAGATGAACGATTTGTACCACAGTCGAATCCAGATAATAATTTTGGTCGTGCAAAAGATCGCTTATTTGGGAATATTATGGGAGCTGCTCACTATTATCCAGTACCAACGAATAATGGTACTGTGGAGGAAGCAGCAGATAAATATGAACAAGAAGTAAAAATGGTCTTGAAGCGCACAGAAAAGGAATCCATAGATTTAGTCTTATTAGGCTTAGGTGATGATGGACATACAGCGTCCCTATTCCCTAAATCGGAAGCTTTGTATGAACGTAATCGTATGGTAGTGGCCGTAAAAGACGGCAAAGTATGGGAACGTGTGACATTGACATTCCCAATGCTAGTGAATGCGAAATCTGTGTGGTTCACGGTGGTAGGGGCTTCTAAAGAGGCGGCTTTAGCTCGCGTGCTTCGCCAACGTAAGGAATATGAAGAATATTCTTGGGAGGATCGAGTAGACCATTGTTTACCAGGTGCGGTATTAACTCATGAACCAGTAGAATGGTATGTAGATGATTCTGCCCATAAAAATTAATTGATTTGAAATAGGAGGTATTAGGCATGTTTAATTTTGGCACACAAGAATTATTTCTTATTTTAATTATTGCTCTTGTTATCTTTGGTCCTAAAAAATTACCTGAAATTGGTAAGGCCATCGGTAAAGGTATTAATGAATTTAAAGATGCTGTCAGTGGCGATAAAAAAGTAGCTAAAGAAGAACCTGCAAAAGCGGAAACCATTGATGTAGAAGCTGGTGCTACTAATAGTCATAAACAAAATAATTAGGAGGAACTATGTGTAAAGATTGCGGTTGTGGTAGCACAGGTAATGTGACTACAAAATTATTTCACGTGCCAGGTATGATGTGCGTGAACTGTGAAAATACTGTGAATGGAGCTGTTCGTGGTTTACCAGGGGTACTGGAATCCACTGTAGATTTAAAAACAAAAGAAGTGCGCATTCGCTTTGACCATACTAAAACGGATGAAGCAACTATCCGTGCAACTATCGACGAAACAGGTTTTGAAGTGGAATCTGTGAAAGACTATGTTCATGAACATGGTGGCATTTTAGGCGCTATTAAGAAAATATTCAAATAAGGCGTACTATCTGGTGATATGCCAGGTATATATTAGAATACAAGGAGGGGCTATCTGGATTGATTCTAAGATGGCCCTTTTATAGGAGTTAGTATGATACGCAAGTTTAATCAAAAAGAATACACCTGGGATGGAGTCGACACGTTGGTGTACAAGCAAGATAATAGCCCTTTTAAAGATGTGACTCGTCAAGTTTTGTTTGATGGAGCTTGGGATATTCCATGCCAATTCCGTTATTTTGAGGTACAACCAGGTGGGTATAGCACTATGGAGCGCCATGAGCATACGCATATGGTCATGATCTTCCGTGGGAAAGGCCAATGTTTACTAGGCGACACCGTGGAAGACGTCCAAGAAGGAGATATGATTGAAATCCCTAAATTGATGGCACACCAATTTCGTGCGAACCAAGGCGATCATTTAGGCTTCCTCTGCTTGGTTAATGTGGACCGAGATAAGGTGCAAGTTATTACGGCAGAAGAACAAGCTGAGATGATGAAAAATCCTGTAATCGAGGAGTTTTTAAATAGCTAGTTAATCAGTTTGCATACAACTGTCTCACAAGGAAGAAACATAAGTGATGAGGAATCTAGGCATCTAATGTTGATGTTAGGAGTTATCGTCACTTATGTTTCTTTTTTATTTTAAAGTGAAATTGCATTATACAATTAAGTAGATAACATTTTCTGATATAAAATAACGGATCCTAGTTATGATCAGGGGAGTAGGACGAAAACTATACGATGGACATCACAGCTAATAGTTGTAACACATAAATGGACAAATATATTATAAATTTAAGATAAATCCCTTTTATTAGAGAGAAATATTTGTTATAATTGAAAAGTTCTCATTTTTTATAGAAAGTAGGTTACATATGAATTTTATTCGTAGTATTAATCGCTTGTTCAATGATTACCTAGCATGGATTGTGTTAGCTATGGCAGTTATCGCATTTTTAGTGCCAGAACTATTCATGGGCGCAGCGAAACAAACAGTTCCTTTGTTACAATTAGTTATGTTCAGCATGGGCTTAACATTAACAGGAAAAGTATTTTTAGACGTATTTAAACAACCGTGGCAAGTGATCTTGGTATCCTTGATTCAATTCTTGTGGATGCCACTAGCAGGTTGGTTAGTAGGTACCTTGTTTGGATTCCCACCAGAAATCGCCTTAGGATTTATCTTGTTAGGGGCAGCACCAGGCGGTACCGCATCTAATGTAATGACATTCTTGGCAAATGGTAATGTGCCATTGTCCGTATCTGCAACGACAGTATCCACTTTGTTGGCACCAGTGTTAACACCAATCTTCATCGTCTTATACGCAGGACAAACCGTAGATATTGCATTTTGGCCGATGTTCATGTCCATCGTGAAAATCATTGCCGTGCCAATTGCATTGGGCATTATTGTGAACTATTTCATCGGTTCTCGCATTGAACCTGTGAAAGAAGTCTTGCCAACAGTAGGTGCCGTAGCTGTATTGATCATCTTAGCTGGCGTCACTGCCGTTAGCCGTGATAATATCTTAGCCCATGGTGTGATGATTTTCTTGGCTTGCTTAGTGCAAAACGTGAGTGGTTATGTGGTGACATATTTCATTTGCCGTCTGTTCGGTTCTAACGTACCAGATCGTCGTGCTATGCAAATCGAAGTGGCGATGCAAAACTCTGCCTTGGCAGCTAGCTTGGCATTGAAACACTTTACACCACAAGCAGCCGTAGCAGGCGCCGTGTTCTCCATTATTCATAACTTTACAGGATCTATCTTTGCGGGCATTTGCCGAAGAAACGATTCTAAAAGTACACACTAATCTATAAGTTAAGGTACTTTGGGTGCTAGTGCATTAGACAATTACATATCTATTAGAAACGTCATGTACTTTCATAGCCTGTTATAGGATGAAAGTATGTGACGTTTTTTGCTTTATTTTACAATGATTTAATTAAAAGTAGTAAATACGCATTTATTTTAAAAGTGCTAATTGGAGTTGTGGGTTAAGAATGCTATAATATAGTAAATAGATTTAATAAAAATGCGTATTTACAATATATTATTAAATGGGGTATGAGAGTGGAAGTACAAAGACCAAGATATTTAAATCAACTTATAGACAAAAAAGATAATGGAAGAGTAAAGATTATTACAGGTATTAGAAGATGTGGAAAATCTTATCTTTTATTTGAACTGTATAGAAAGTATTTACTTTCTAATGAAGTGTGTGAAGATCAAATTATAATGATTGCACTTGATAGTCTGAAGAATATCAAATATAGAAATCC